>CABUHI010000005.1 GCA_902491345.1 uncultured Collinsella sp. | reverse complement strand
TTGCAGGGAGCGCTCCCGCAAACTGCCTCTTGACAACTTATAGGAGCGTCGGTTTCTTTGT
Source organism: uncultured Collinsella sp. (assembly GCA_902491345.1). Lineage (GTDB taxonomy): Bacteria > Actinomycetota > Coriobacteriia > Coriobacteriales > Coriobacteriaceae > Collinsella. Next base: position 121,559 of record CABUHI010000005.1, on the reverse strand, counting down.
GCGATAAAGGTGGTGTGCTCGGGGGTTCCGGAATTTGCCGCATGCTTTCGAAAGCTACGATAAAACCGAGTGCTCTAAGCAGGAAAGCGCAACGAAGTCTTTACCAAAACATCCCCTTAAACGCAAAAACCGCCTTCCGGCGGTTCCCGCGGACCAAGCCGGACGTACCATCGCAAGGCATCTTCACAGTTGGAACTTTAGGGAAAAGCAAATCCCAGTTCCTCCTTTACCGGGGAAACCGTCGCGAATTAAGACTGAGCAACAACGCGTCAGTGAAGTTACGTGCAAGCAGAAAATCACACGCAATTTCGTCTTTTCTCAATTGAGATGTAAGTTTTGACAGGCCGAATCTTACATCCAAACAAAAAAGAGGGCCGACGCATCAACCCTCTTCAGGTGTCGCCCGAAGGCTTCCACCGCAATTGACCATGTTTTAGTCAGAGACAATTGCTTGTCGACAGGCCGGCCATAGGTGGAACCACCAATCACAGCGTCATAAAAAATAGGGGGTGCCCTCCGTTTGGAAGGAACCCCCTTGCAAAACTTCGTCCAAAGAAAGCCTTCTGTTTTTCGTTGTAAGGTCAGTCTAGCTCAATTTCAGCATCCAGGGCCTTACGCCATGACTCACCACAGATTCATCGCTAATCAACGTTCACCGGAAACCACCCACTAATCACCTCCGTGAGAAAGTCAAATCCAGTAGACACCTGAAGATTCCCCCCGGTAGTAATCGACATGCCTATTCATTCTTTGAGCAAACACCGTCAGGCTCTTTGCTCAATGTTCGGAAACGCCTTGTGAAACAAGTTCCCTGTGCGCATATAGCCTAGTGACAATCTGCTGTATACGGTCATTGCTCATCTTTGGCTTTCGCTAGTCAAGACCGATGCCGGCTATAGTCGACAACTCCCGCGTTACAACGTAGCTTGGCTTAAATTGCGGCCTATCAGCACGCAGGTTATTCAAGATGTAGCTATTGTGGGCACATGCATTTCTCAGCGACTTGACCCCCTGAAGAATATCCCCCTTGCGAACTTCCTCCTCGACTTTCGGAAATCCAAGTCGATAGGCGCGCAAACGAAAATAGTTGCTATTGTTTTCCAGGTAAGCTTTGGCATCATCTTCACTCATTAGCGAGAAATGGACGCCCCTCGATTTGAGATGATCAATCTGCTCGGACGCCGTAAGCCACGGCTTTCTATTGGCGTCGGTCATCAGATCTCCGTTCTCGATGATTGACTTGAGTTTCCATATTATTGCGTTTAGCCAGAGACCGGATGCCAGTTATACTTGACGCAATATAGCCATCTACCGTGGCGGTATCGGTCGCCACCCGCGGTCCCCTAGGAGTTCAATAAGTTGATCAAAAGTCTTAGACACTTATGCCAAAACAAGCTCCTAAAATCAAAGGGCCGTTGCCGGAAGCCTCCAAACAACGACCCTTCTTTGTCATCGCCTCACTTAAAGTCCACGACGACTGCATCACTACTGGGATAGTACCCTAAAGTCAGCGCTAATGCGACGCATAGAGGAATTACGTTCGGTGTTCGATTCTTTCGTGACTCCCTGATCGGCTATCAACGGAGACTGATATTCTCAGTCTCGATCGGCCCATCGTCGAAACGGTACTTGACCAGCCTGAAAGTCATTACACGCATGAAAAAAGGGCAACACTCTCTTATCGAAAGCGTCACCCTTAAAGCTCCCGAAGAGCTTTTGTATTGCAGGACGACATCCTACACCATCTCAAAGAGATGGTGTAGGATGTCGTCCTCGACCATCACAAAAACCTCATTCCATATAATACATGAGACTTAATTCATCGGATACCACGCATCGACCATACCTTTGAAAAAACTAAAAGAAGATTTAACGGGATCATTTTTATCGTAATAGCGGGCATTACGATACATACGATCAACAGACTGGTGAAGCTGAACGCCCTTTGCCGCGACAACGCCAGGAGACGCAATCAAATGATGCAAATAAAGAGTCGTCGAAATTTGCTGAATCCTGTCATTGCTCAACTTCGTTGAAAGGGTGATATCCGAATAGCCAACAGCTCGCAAAGCGTTTTTAACATTTCGGCTGATCTCATGAGAAGGAGTTCCTCCCTTAAGGTCGTCGATAATGCAATTATTATGTCCGCAGGCGTTACGAAGAGCTTTGACGCTTTGAAGTTGGTAATAGCGGCTTTTAAACTTTTTCTCTCGATATTTGTTTGCGATAAATAAAAGAAAATGGTTAAAGGTGCCAAAAGGAATAAGCTCAACAAATGCCCAAACTGGATAGCGATAGCCAGGGTAATCAGCAATTATTTGGTTTGTATAGCATCCTTTTGTGCCTCGGTCGATTTCCGATTTTACAGGTTTTTGTAGAGGGGTATGGAGATGCACCTACTAGCAGTACATTTTGCGTAATCTGGGCAAACGTTAATTAATTGCTCGTATAATGTCGTCTGTCGGAAGATACAAAAACCTGTACCTTTTTGTGCAACAAAAAAAGCCGCCCAACCAGCGGCTTTTCTTATTTCGGCATGAAAAAAGCGACCGCCCTGTGTGGACGGTCGCCTTTGTTAATTGTTGTGAAGTTTGCCTTAAGCGCGGGTCTTGATCTCCTCGAGCACCTTAGCAACAAACTCGTCAACGCTCATCTGAACAGTCTCGTTAGAGCGGTCGCGGACGGAGATGTTGCCGGCCTCGACCTCCTTCTCGCCCAGGATGAGCATGTAGGGCACGCGGTCGATGCTGCGGGCCTCGCGGATCTTGTAGCCGATCTTCTCGTCGCGGTCGTCGCAGACCACGCGAATGCCGGCCTCCTCCAGCTTGGCGCACACCTCGTGGGCGTAGTCGCGGCTCTTCTCGGAAACCGGAAGTGCCTTGACCTGCACGGGAGCCAGCCAGGTGGGGAACTTGCCCGCAAAGTGCTCAATCAGAATACCGATGAAGCGCTCAATGGAGCCAAAGCACACGCGGTGCAGCATGATGGGGCGCTTCTTGGTGCCGTCGGCGTCCACGTACTCCAGGTCAAAGTTGAGCGGCATCTGGAAGTCGAGCTGTACGGTACCGCACTGCCAAGTGCGGCCGAGCGAGTCCTCCAGGTGGAAGTCGATCTTGGGGCCGTAGAAGGCGCCGTCGCCCTCGTTGACCTCATAGTCCATGCCCAGCTTCTCCAGAGCGGTGCGCAGGCCCTCCTCGGCGCGCGCCCAGTCCTCGTCAGAACCCATGGAGTCCTCGGGGCGAGTGGAAAGCTCAACGTGGTACTTAAAGCCAAACTTCTGGTACACGGAGTCGATGAGGTTGACCACGCCCACGATTTCGTCGGTCAGCTGGTCGGGACGCACAAACAGGTGGGCGTCGTCCTGGTTAAAGCAGCGCACGCGGAACAGGCCGTGCAGGGCGCCACGCAGCTCGTGGCGGTGCACCAGGCCAATCTCGCCGGCGCGAATGGGCAGCTCGCGATAGGAGTGCGGCTTTGAGGCGTACACCAGCACGCCGCCCGGGCAGTTCATGGGCTTAATGCAGTACTCTTCGTCGTCGATGACGGTGGAGTACATGTTGTCCTTATAGTGGTCCCAGTGGCCCGAGGTCTTCCACAGCTGCTTGTTCATGATGAGCGGCGTGGAGATCTCCACGTAGCCGGCCTTGTGGTGGATCTCGCGCCAGTAGTCCAGCAGCGTGTTCTTAAGGATCATGCCGTTGGGCAGAAAGAACGGGAAACCGGGGGCCTCGTCGCGCATCATAAAGAGATCCATCTCGCGACCGATCTTGCGGTGGTCGCGCTTCTTGGCCTCCTCCAGCATGTGCATGTGCTCGTCGAGCTCTTCCTTGGTGGCAAAGGCGACGCCGTTGATGCGGGTGAGCATCTTGTTGTCCTTGTCGCCCTTCCAGTAGGCGCCCGAGACGCCGGTGAGCTTAAAGGCCTTGAGCGCCTTGGTATAGCAGATGTGGGGGCCGACGCACATGTCGATGTAGTCGCCCTGCTGGTAGAAGGTGATGCGAGCGTCGTCGTCCAGGTCGCCGATGTGTTCGACCTTGTACTTCTCGCCGCGCTCCTCCATAAGGGCAATGGCCTCGGCGCGGGTCTTCTCAAAGACGGTGAACTTGAGGTTCTCCTTGACGATCTTCTTCATCTCGGCCTCGATCGCGGGGAAATCGTCCTCGCTGATCTTGATGCCCTCGGGCAGGTCGACGTCGTAGTAGAAGCCGTTGTCGGTCGCGGGACCGTAGGCAAAGTCAGCCTCGGGGTACAGGCGCTTGATGGCCTGCGCCATGATGTGCGCGGCGGAGTGGCGGATGACGTGCGTGACCTCGTCCTGCGGGAGCTCGGCCACCGAACCGTCATTGTAGAGTGCCTTCATGGGTATGTTTTCTCCTCTCGGATGCCTGATGCAAGTGCGTGCGATGCGCTCGGCGTTTTAACTTGCATCATTATAGGCAGGTTGCCTTGGTATACAAGCGCCCGCCGCACCTTAATGGCACGGCGGGCGATTTTCTACGCATGCTTCATCGTGTGGGGCGGGGTGTGGGGTGCGCGTGGCTTGCGGCGTGCCCGTGGCTTGCGGCCGGCCCGGCGATGGATGCGTTACTGGATGCGAGTTCGGCAGTAGGGGCAGACCTTCCAGTGCGCATCGAGCGGACGATGGCAGCTGGGGCAGACGTTACGAACCTGGGTATCGCACACCGGGCAGACCACAAAGTCCTTCTCGATGGGCGCGCCGCACTGCGGGCAGGTGCCGTACTGGGCAAGCTGGCGCTCGCGCAGGGCCATGTCCAGCTCCTGCTCCTCGCGGTCGGACGCGTAGGAGTGCGGGCGCAAGACCAGGTAGGCGATGAGGCCTACAAACGGGATGAGGGCGATGATGCCCCATGCCACGTAGGCGCTGGCGCCGCGGCGGCGAGCGTCGATGAACACATAGACGACCGACAGCACATACAGGGCGATGATAAAGCCGACGAAGGCATAGATGACGCCCATAAGCTGCGGCGACATGAGCTCGGAGATGTACTTGGACATTACGGATACCTTTCGGAATATTAACAGTCCGGTCAAGTTTACCACGGGGTTTGTTTATATGGGACCACGGCTAGGTACGGGGCCGGCGCGGACACAAACATCTCAATCTGTAACAGGTGGGAGCGGAATCCGGGTCTAGATGTTACAGATCGAGACAAACGGAGGACCCGCCAGACTAACGTCTCGATCTGTAACATCTGGAACCCAAATCCTCGTCTAACTGTTACAGATCGAGACAAACGGTTGCCGTAGTTGTCGGCAGACGAGATTGTCGATGTTACCGGGTCTCCCCTCGTCTGCCGTTGGCGGGTGTTGCGGGGCTGTTCGCCGCATTGCCGCTGCGCTGGGGGTGTCTAAACCGTAGGATAGTCTTATTGACGGCCTGTCAACTCGTCTGGGAGGCACTGTGACAGAAACGTTTGATATCGCGATTGTCGGCGCGGGCATCACCGGATGCGCCATCGCGCGTCAGCTCGCGAGATTTGACCTGTCCATTTGCGTGGTCGAGGCGGCCAACGACATCGCGCTAGGGGCGTCGAAGGCCAACGGCGGTCTGGTGCACGCCGGCTACGATCCGGCACCGGGCACGGTAAAGGCGCAGGTCAACGCCCGTGGTTGCGAGTTGTACAGTACATGGTCGCAGGAGCTGGGCTTTCTGTTCTGCCGCACCGGGTCGATGGTGTTGGGCTTTAACGACGAGGACCGCGCGCACCTGGAACAGCTGCGCAAGAATGGCCTGACCAACGGCGTGCCCGAGCTGTTGATCGTCGGCCCCGAGCGCATCCACGAACTGGAGCCGCGTGCGAGCGCCCAAGCCTCGTGCGCACTATGGTGCCCTTCGACCGGTTACGTTGACCCGTTTGAAGTAGCCATCGCGGCGCTGGAGAACGCGGTTGCCAACGGGGTGACGTTTATGCGGTCCGCCCCGGTGGAAGCGATTAAAGTCGCGGGATCGGGCGACGACGCACGCTTTACGCTGGCAACGCCCGCCGGCGACGTGCGCTGCCGTTACCTGATTAACGCCGCGGGCAACGGTGCCGCAGACATCTCGCATATGGCGGGCGCCGAGGAGTTTCAGATGGTCTGGCGCCAGGGCAACATTGTGGTGCTGGACAAGGAGCCGCGAGTGCTCATGCCGCTCTATCCCGTTCCCACGCCGGTTTCCAAGGGCGTTATCGTCACGGGTACCGTACACGGCAACACCGTGATTACCGCGACCGCCGCCGTGCGCGAACCGGGCGATACACAGACCTACGCGACCGATGTCAACGCGCTCCTGACCGGTGCGCGCAAGCTGGTGCCCGATCTGGACACGCGCCGTGTGGTGCGCGCGTTTGCCGGCGGTCGTCCGGTCATTCAGGGAACGAACGACTTCTTTATTGGGCAGTCGGCCGTGATGCCGGAGCTTTTCCAGGCGGCGGGCATTCAGTCGCCGGGTGTGGCGAGCGCGCCGGCCATTGCCGAGCGCATGGAGCAGGTGCTGCGCAATGCCGGCATAGCCCTACGCGAACGCAGCGACTGGGATCCCATCCGCCGCGCGCCGGACGACTTTGACCGCGCCCCGCTTGCGCGCAAGGAAGAGCTCATTGAATCCGACCCCGCGTGGGGGCAGATCGTCTGCCGCTGCGAGACGGTGCCCGAAGCCGAAATCGTTGCCGCGATCCGACGCCAGCCGGGCGCGGTTTCGGTCGAGGGCGTCAAGCGCCGCTGTCGTGCCGGCATGGGTCGGTGCCAAAGCGGCTTTTGCCAGAGCCGTGTGGTGGCGATCCTGGCGCGCGAGCTGGGCTGCGACCCTAGCGAGGTGCTGTTAGAGGATGCCGGATCTTGGCTGGTTGAGGGACCGCTGAAGGGGGTGCGCTAGCATGGCGACGTTTGATATGCGCGACGGACGCGCGGAGGCCGGAGCTGTAGCGTCGGTGTCGACGCAGGCCTTCGACGTGGTCGTCATCGGCGGCGGACCCGCTGGCATGGCGGCTGCGCTTGCCGCACATAGTGCCGGCGCCCACGTGGCCATCGTGGAGCGCGAGCAGCACCTGGGCGGAATCCTCCGCCAGTGCATCCACCCCGGCTTTGGCCTGTCGCACTTTAAACAGGAACTCACCGGTCCCGAGTACGCGCAGCGCTTTATCGACCAGGTGCGCGCGACCGACATTGCGCTGTTCCTGAACAGCATGGTGCTTGGGATTGATTCAGGCGAGAGCGCGAGCGCAGGCGACCTGAGCACGGGCGAGGCCGCGGGAACCGCCACAGTCCATACCGTCACGCTCATGAGCCCTGCCGGCATGCTGCAGCTCACCGGGCGCGCGATCGTCCTTGCCATGGGTTGCCGTGAGCGCACCCGCAGCGAGATCAAGATCCCCGGCAGCCGACCCGCCGGCGTGTTTACGGCGGGCCTGGCGCAGCGATACATCAATATCGAGAACCTCAAGCCCGGCTCGCGCGCTGTCATCTTGGGCTCGGGCGACATCGGGCTGATCATGGCACGTCGCTGCACGCTCGAGGGAATTTCGGTCGAGGGCGTGTACGAGCTCATGCCGTACGCCAACGGGCTGCGCCGCAATGTAAAGAACTGTCTGGACGACTTTGGCATTCCGCTGCATCTGTCCACCACCGTCACACGCGTGATCGGGCACGACCGTGTGGAAGCCGTCGAGGTGAGTCAAGTCGACGAGCACCTGGCGCCCATTCCGGGGACCGAGCGCATTGTTCCGTGCGACACGCTGCTGCTTTCGGTGGGCCTGATTCCCGAGAACGAGCTTTCGGTTGCCGCGGGCGTGGAGCTGGACCCACGCACGCGCGGCGCCGTGGTGGACCAGAGCCTGCAGACGGACGTGCCGGGCATCTTTGCCTGCGGCAACGTGCTGCACGTGCACGACTTGGCCGAAAACGTGACGACCGAGTCCGAGAGGGCTGGCGCAGCTGCAGCGACGTACGCGCTGGGGACCGACGCGGGCACCGTTCCGGACCGGGAGCTCGCTGTCTCCCCTGCCGGCATCGCGGGCTACGCGCTGCCGGGACGCATTACGACTGTGACACTCACCAGACTCAACTTCCGCGTGCGCCGACCCGTCGACGCCGCCCGCGTACGAATCCTAGCCGACGGCAAGGAGCTGTTCGCCGGCAAGGTCCGAGCGTTTAAGCCGAGCGTTATGGAAAGCTTCCCGCTGCCGGCAAAGGTCATCAAACAAGCGCTCGACCTTGGTGCCAGCGAGATTATCCTATCTGTCGATCCCGTTGAGGAGGTGTAGAGTCATGAGCACGAACGCGATCGAGACGCTCAAGTTCAACTGCACCACCTGCCCATCCGAGTGCCTCCTGACCGTAGAGGTAGAGCGTGACGCAGACGGCGCCGTGGTAGAGGTGCACTCCGTGACCGGCAACAGATGCCCGCGCGGTGATAAGTTCGCGCACCAGGAGCTCACCTGCCCCATGCGCGTGCTCACGACGACCGTGGCCGTCTCCGGCGGCGACGAAGCCCTGCTCCCCGTGCGCACCGCCGAGGCCATCCCGCTGGCACTCCACGCCCAAGCCATGACCCTCATCCGAGACCTAGTCGTCAACGCCCCCATCCGCATGGGCGACGTCGTGCTAGAGAACCTCCTAGACACCAACATCAACCTAATCGCCAGCATGGACATCGACCCCGCCTAAGTAGCTAATTTAGGACGGGGCTCTTTTAGCTACCCCGCCATCCACCCCGTCCCCTCCTCAGTTGCGGTGAAATAGTTCCTGATTTCCGCCAAAACCCCGGCATCCAGGAACTATTCCACCGCAACTTTCTTTTGGATCAGATTTCAGGCTGTTGCCATATTGGTGCCATTTCAAAACTATGCCGGTTTACGGGGCTAAATCGAGAACCCCTATCCATACCGGCAAATTCTGAGTTTTGACAAGCCCTCTACCTGCGGTTTTATTTTTGCCATTTCGTTCATGGACAGCCAAGTGCAATCCAACCCCGTAATCCGTCATAGTTTTGAAAACATGCTAATTCGGCACAAGGCTTTTTGACTACTTTCGCTGCTACGTCCATTCCCCCACCTGAGTTGCGGTGAAATACGGACTGTTTACCGGCCTGGAGTCGCTCAACAGTCCGTATTTCACCGCAACTCAGGTGGGTACGTATGGGCTACCATGGTGGCACCCTAGCGAAAGGATGTTTCATGGCACATGTCGATGACCAGCGCGTGGCGCGCGTGCTCGATGCGCTCGAGGCTCAGCACCCCGGCGCGCAGCTGCTTGTGAACGACCCGTGGTCGATCTACTATCTGACCGGCTTTTATGCCGATATGTTCGAGCGTTTTTGCGGCGTGTTGCTCACACGCGATGCTGAGCCCGTGATCTTGGTCAACGCGCTGCATCAGCTGCCCGAGTATGACAACGCCCGCGTCGCCTACCACACCGATACCGACGTCGTGGCCGACGCCATCGCTCGCGAGGTCGATCCGACCAAACCACTCGGCATCGACACCGTCATGCGCTCTGGCTTTTTGATGCCGCTCATGGAGCGCCACGCAGCCAGCGAGTTTTTCCTGGGCGACTTTGCCGTCACCGCCGCGCGCACGTGCAAGGACGCTACCGAGCAGGAGCTTATGCGCGTGTCCTCGGCAGCCAACGACGCCGTGATGGCCGACGCGATTAAGCTCGTCCACGAAGGTGTGACGGAGCGCGAAATTGCCGACCAGATGCTCGGCTTGTATCGCAAGCACGGCTGCGAGGGCTTTAGCTTTCCGCCCATCGTGAGCTTTGGCGCCAACGCCGGCGACCCGCATCACGAACCCGACGATACCGTGCTCAAGCGCGGCGACGTGGTGCTGTTCGACATTGGCGGACGCCATCGCAACTACTGCTCGGACATGACGCGCACGTTCTTTTGGGGCGAGCCGGACGAGGAGACGGCACGCATCTACGATATCGTGCGCCGCGCCAACGAGGCCGCCGAAGCACTCATCGCACCGGGCGTGCGCATGTGTGACCTGGACCGCGCCGCGCGCGACGTGATTGAGGATGCGGGCTATGGGCAGTACTTTACGCATCGCCTGGGTCACTCGATCGGCCTGCAGGACCACGAGCCGGGCGACGTCTCGCTCGTCAACGAACAAGTCGTAGAGCCTGGCATGACATTCTCCATCGAACCGGGCATCTACCTCCCCGGCCGCACCGGCGTCCGCATCGAGGACCTAGCCCTGGTGACCGAGAACGGCGTCGAGATTCTCAACGCCTACCCCCACGATCCGCTCCGCCTAGACTAACCAATGTGTCAAAGGGACAGCCCCCTTTGCCACATTACATTAACGCCGCCACAAAAATGGCCTATCTACTACGTTTAACCCGCATGGGTCGACCATGCGGGTCTTTTTTAAAAACCAGCAAGCCGTCTACCTGCGGTTTTGATTTCACGATTATCCGTGTGGTCGTGGGTAACCGGTCAAACGTAGTAAATAGGCCGATTTCGTGGCAAGCGAGTCAACTCGGGGCACAGGGCAGCTAATTTGGGACGGGTCAGCGCAGCAGGCCGGCTACTTCGCCGGCTAGGGTGATGGTGCCGGCTGCTACGAAGGGCTCGCCCGCGGTCTTGAAAGCTGCAAGGGCCTCGGACACGCTGGGGTACACGCCCGCCAGCTTGTCAGCGTCCACCAAGGCAGCGAGCTCCTCTGCCGGCAGGGCGCGATCGGAATCGGTCTGGGTCACGACTACGCGCGGAAAGGCAGGGATCAATACGTCAACGATGCCCGCCACGTCCTTGTCGGCCAGCGCGGCGCACAGCAGCGTGGGGCGATTCTCAACGCACGGATCGATCTCGTCCAGCGCGCTCACAAAGTTCTCGCAGCTCTGAGGGTTATGGCAGGCGTCGATCAGCTTGAGCGGATCTGTTCCCAGCACATCAAATCGACCCGGCGTGGGGCAGCCCATAAGCGACGCATCGAGCTTGTCATGGTCGAGCTCGCGGCCCAGATAGCCCTCGCACAGCATAATCGCGCACGCGGCATTCTGCGGCTGATAGGCCGGCTTGACCATGCTCGACGTATAGATCGCACGCGGCGTGGTGCAGCTAAACTCAACCGTATCGCCCACGTGTTCCGGCACCTTTGTCGTGGCATGGTTCACCACGAGCGGCACGACGCCGCACTCGCGGCAACGGGCATCCATCACGCGCTGAACGCTCGCCTCATGCGTGCCCTCGCCCAAAACAACCAAGCGCCCGGGTTTGATAACCGCAGCCTTCTCCCCCGCAATGGCCTCGAGCGTGTCGCCCAAAATACGCGTGTGATCGAGCCCAATGCCCGTAATGGCAACGGCGACGGGATCGGTCGCACTTGTGGCGTCCCAACGCCCGCCCATGCCAACCTCAAGCACGGCAACATCCACCGCAGCCTCGGCAAACACTACCAATGCGGCAGCCGTCAGCAGGTCAAACGGCGTGATGGAATAGGCGCGCTCCCCCGCCGCCACACGACGAGCATTCACGCGATGCCCCGCCTCGACGGCGGCAGAAACGCCACGGGCAAACGCCTCATCGCTCACAACGCGCCCGTCAACCTCCATGCGCTCGGGATAGCGCACCAGCTGCGGCGACGTATACAGCGCGGTTTTGAGCCCCTCGCCACGAAGAATAGCAGCCGAAAAACGCGTGGTCGAAGTCTTGCCATTGGTACCGGCAACCTGAATGCAATCGAAATACTCATCCGGACGCCCCAGCTCATCGAGCATATCGACAACCGTCTCAAGCAGAGGCCCAGCATTCCCAGAAATCCGCCCCGTATCAGCAGCAAGTCCCACAGCCTCACCAAACGAAAGCAACTCAAACGAGAACGGCACAGAATACGACCCAGAACGCTTAGCCATAACCCAAAGTCTCCAATTACAGAAAAAGAGGCCCATCAAAAAGAATGAGCCCCTCGCGTTGACAATATCAGCCTTTACCCGCTTGCAGCGAGAACAAGGCCACAACCAAGTGACCTCACCAGGCAGCGGACGTCCCCGTAACCGCTATGGGAGCGGTTTGGGGCTTTGCTCGATACAAGTTCCGCACGAGCCGAAGGCCACTTAATGTGGCCTTCGTGCGAGCAGGACTGTCCGCAGTAGCGAGCAATGCCCCAAACCGCGTCCCCCAGTAACGCTTACGAGAAGTCAGCAACCTGAGCAGTCAGCGCCGCCAGGATCTCCTTGAGCTCAGCTGCACGGTCCCTCTTCTTCTGGACCACCGCGGGCGCGGCCTTGGCCACAAAGCCCTCGTTGGCGAGCGTCTTCTCGCAGCCGGCAAGCTCCTTCTGAGCCGCGGCGATCTCCTTCTCAAGACGTGCCTTCTCGGCCGAAAGGTCAACCTTGCCCTCGAGCACCACAAAGGCCTCGACGCCGCTGTCGACCACGGCGATGCTCGCGGCCGGCTTCTCGACATCGGTACCCATGACCAGCGAAGCGGTGTTCGCCAGCGGCTCAATGGTCGAACGCAGGCTCTCGAGCTTCTCGATGTCCTCGGCACCGGCGCGCACGACCACGTCGAGCTCGGCCTTGGGGCTCAAGCGATAACGCGAACGCGTGGCGCGGGCGGCGGAAACGACGGCGCGGCACAGCTCAAACGCGCGCTCGGCGTCCTCGTCAACATACTTGGCGTAGTCGGCAGGCTCGGGCCACTTGGCGATCATGAGCGCCTCGGCGCGATCCACGTTGCCCTCGGCGTCCAGGTCGAGCACGCTCGCCGGCATGTTGTCCCAGATCTCCTCGGTGACGAACGGCATGAGCGGGTGCATCAGGCGAATAGAGGTGTCGAGCACAAAGATCAGGTTGCGCTGAGCCTGCAGACGGCCCTCGCCCTTCAGACGAGCCTTAGTGACCTCGACGTACCAGTCGCAGACCTCGTTCCAGAAGAACTGCTGCACGCCGCGGGCCATATCGCCAAAGGTGTAGTTCTCAATACCCTCGGTGACCATCTTGACGGCCTTGGCCAGGCGGCTGAACATCCAGGCGTCGGCCGGCGTCTCCACGACGGGCTCGCCGGGCGTGTAGCCCTCCATGTTCATAAGCAGGAAGCGGCTTGCGTTCCAGATCTTGGTCACAAACGACTTAGCCTGGTCGGTACGCGGGCTGTCGATAAGCTTCTTAGTCTTCTTATCGATGTTCGCATCGAACTTAACATCCTGGTTGTTGGTGCACAGCGTGAGCAGGTTGAAGCGCATGGCGTCGGCGCCGTACATACCGATGAGGTCCATGGGGTCAACGCCGTTGCCCTTGGACTTGGACATGCGGCTGCCGTCCTTGGCCAGGATCGTCGGGTAGATGACGACGTCCTTAAACGGCACCTCGTCCAAGAAGTACAGCGAGCTCATGACCATGCGAGCAACCCACAGCGCGATGATGTCGCGCGCGGTGACGAGCGCCGTCGTGGGGTGATGGCCCTCGAGCAGCTCCGGCTTTTGCGGCCAGCCCTGCGTGGCGAAAGTCCACAGCTGCGAGCTGAACCAGGTGTCCAGCACGTTCTCGTCCTGGTGTACGTGATGACAGCCGCACTTGGGGCACACATCGGTGTCCTCGGTAAGGGCGTCCTCCCAGCCGCAGTCCTCGCAGTAGAACACGGGGATGCGGTGGCCCCACCACAGCTGGCGCGAGATGCACCAGTCCTTGAGGTTCTCCATCCAGGTGGTGTAGGTCTGCGTCCAACGCGCGGGGTGGAAGGTGACCTTGCCAGAGTTGACGGCGTCGAGCGCCGGCCCCTTGAGCTTATCGACGGCGACGAACCACTGCTCGGACAGCCACGGCTCCAGTGCGGCATCGCAACGGTAGCAGTGCATGACGGAGTGATCGAGGTCCTCGACGTGATCGAGCAGGTCGTGCTCCTCGAACCACTTGATGACGGCCTCGCGGCACTCGTCGCGGTTCATGCCGGTAAACTCGCCGTAGCCCTCGACGACCACCGCGTGCTCGTCAAAGATATTGATCTGCGGTAGGTCGTGGGCCTGACCCATGGCGTAGTCGTTGGGGTCGTGGGCCGGGGTGACCTTAACGAAGCCGGAGCCAAAGTTGGCGTCAACGTGCCAATCCTCAAAAATGGGGATCTCACGGTCGACGATGGGGAGCTTGACGGTCTTGCCCACAAAGGCGGCCTTCTCGGGGTCCTTCGGGGAGACGGCGACGCCCGTGTCGCCGAGCATGGTCTCGGGGCGAGTGGTGGCAACGACGATGTAGTCCTGGCCGTTGACCGGCTCGGTCAGCGGGTAGCGCAGGTGCCACAGGTGGCCCTTCTCATCCTTGTACTCGGCCTCGTCGTCCGAGATGGCGGTGGTGCAGTTGGGGCACCAGTTGACGATGCGCTTGCCGCGGTAGATCAGCCCGTCGTGGTACCAGTCGCAGAACACCTTGCGCACAGCCTGGGCGTAGTCCTCGTCCATGGTGAAGCGCTCGTTATCGAAGTCGACGGAGCAGCCCATGCGCTTGATCTGCTCGACGATGATGCCGCCGTACTCGTGGGTCCAATCCCAGCAGGCGTCGACAAACTTATCGCGACCGATCTCCAGACGGCTGATGCCCTCGCTCTTGAGCTTCTTGTCGACCTTGGTCTGCGTAGCGATACCGGCGTGGTCGGTACCGAGCACCCAGCGCGTGGACTTGCCGCGCATGCGGGCCATACGGATGATGGCGTCCTGGATGGAGTCGTCGGTGGCGTGGCCCATGTGGAGCTTGCCGGTCACGTTGGGAGGCGGAATGGTGACGGTGCAGTCGCCCACGCCCTCACGGCGCTTGTAGTAGCCGCCGTCGAGCCACTTCTGCAGGATCGCCGGCTCGTTGGTCGACGGATCGTAGTTCTTGGGCATCTCTTCCATATATCTCTCCCTGTCCCGCCGGGGAGGAATGTAGGCCCGCCAGGGTCTGCATTCCTTCCCTTAGGTATCGATTACTTCAGTCTGATATGACTTCGCTGAGGCTTAAACAAACACACAGAATAACACAGGTAGTTGGGGTTATTGCGTATATATAAAATAGCCTCCGACCGCGGGTGGTCGGAGGCTATTTGCAAACACGCTTTAGGCTGGTTTAGCCGTAGATGCGCTGGGGCTGCTCTTCGCCCTTGACGGAGGCTTCGGTCACAACGACCTTGGAAACGCCTTCCTCGCTGGGCAGGTCGAACATCGTCTGCTGCAACACGTCCTCGCAGATGGAACGCAGGCCGCGGGCGCCGGTCTTGCGGGCAAGCGCCATGCGGGCGATCTCGTGCAGGGCGGCATCCTCAAACTCAAGATCGACGTCCTCGAGCTGGAACATCTTACGGTACTGGCGCACCACGGCGTTCTTGGGCTCAGTCAGGATCGACACCAGGTCGTCCTCGTCGAGCGCCTGCGTCTGGGTGACAACGGGCGTACGGCCCACAAACTCGGGAATCATGCCAAAGGCGTTGAGGTCCTGCGGGAGCACCTGACGCAGCAGGTCGTTCTCGTCGACCGAGGTGGGGCCGGCGATCTCGGAGTTAAAGCCCACGCCCTTGTTGCCCACGCGATCGGCAATGATCTTATCCAGACCCACAAAGGCACCGCCGCAGATAAACAGGATGTTGGTCGTGTCGATCTGCAGCAGCTCCTGCTGGGGATGCTTGCGGCCGCCGGTGGGCGGAACGCTGGCCACCGTGCCCTCAAGAATCTTAAGCAGCGCCTGCTGAACACCCTCGCCCGAAACATCGCGGGTGATGGAGAGGTTCTCGGCCTTGCGGGCAATCTTGTCGATCTCATCGACATAGATGATGCCCACCTGCGCGCGCTCAATGTCGCCATCGGCAGCATTGATGAGCTTGAGCAGGATGTTCTCCACGTCCTCGCCCACGTAGCCGGCCTCGGTAAGCGCGGTGGCATCGGCGATGGCAAACGGCACCTCGAGGATGCGGGCGAGCGTCTGGGCCAACAGGGTCTTACCGGTACCGGTGGGACCGAGCAGCAGGATGTTGGACTTGGCGAGCTCTACCTCGTCCATATCGTCATCGAACTGCGAGCCCATGTCGTCATCAAAGGCAGACACCGCAGCGCCGCCCTCAATCACGCGGCGATAGTGGTTGTACACGGCCACCGACATGGCGCGCTTGGCGTCCTCCTGACCCATAACATAGGCCGAAAGCTCGTCATAGATCTCGTGCGGCGTCGGCACGTGCGTGATGACCTGACGGTCGTCCTCGAGCTCAAAGCCCTCGGTCTCGGGGTCCACGGCGGGCTGGGATGCAGCCTGACCGTGGTCGTTGAGGAAGCCCGGCAGCTTGCCGTTGCGGGCGGCATCCATAAAGTCCGAAGCCAGCGACTCCTCCAAAATCTCGGAGCAGGCGGCAACGCACTCGTCGCAGATAAAGATGTTGGTCGGACCCTTTACAAGGCGGCGAACCTGCCCCTGCTCTTTTCCGCAGAAGGAGCAGCGGATGGGGTTGCCGTTCTCGTCAAAGTTGTCCTGCATGTTACCTGCCATCCTAGGCGTCCTTCGCGGCGAGATCGCGCGAGGTGACGATACGGTCAATCAGGCCGTAGTCGAGGGCCTCGGCAGCGGTCAGGTAGTTGTCGCGCTCGGTGTCGGCCTGGACTTTCTCAATGGGCTGGCCCGAGGCATCGGACAGGATCTGGTTGAGCTCGCGGCGGGTCTTCTTGATCTCCTCGGCCACGATCTCGATCTCGGTCTGCTGGCCCTGGGCACCGCCGCTGGGCTGGTGAATCATGACCTTGGAGTGCGGCAGGCAGAAGCGCTTGCCCTTAGCGCCGGCCGAAAGCAGCACGGCGGCCATGGACGCGGCCATACCGACGCAAATGGTCGAGACCTGCGGCTTGATGAAGTTCATGGTGTCAAGAATCGCCAGGCCGGAGTAAACCTCGCCGCCGGGCGAATTGATGTAGAGCGAGATATCCTTCTCGGCATCCTGGCTCTCAAGATGCAGCAGCTGGGCAACGACCAGATTGGCGCTGACGGAGTTGATCTCCTCGCCCAAGAAGATGATGCGGTCGTTGAGCAGGCGCGAATAGATATCGTAGCTGCGCTCGCCGCGCGGCGTCTGCTCGATAACGTATGGCACGAGGGCGGAATCGAACTTAGCGATCATACGCATCTCCATTTCTCTCTTGCGGACCAAATTGGTTCTAGATAAACGTACGGTGCCCGCATGCTATGCATTGGCTGGCACCGTACGAAGCAACCGGATAACCGGCTTATAACTTTACCCCATCACGGGCGCGTGCATGCGCTCGCGGGCAAGGTGGCGAGAATTACTCGGCGTCCTTGGCGGTCTCGTCGACCTCGGTCACCTTGGCGTTCTCGACCAGGTGGTCGACGGCCTTGGAGCGACGGATGGACTCGCGGACGGCAGGCATGCGGCCATCGGCGATGAACTCGGCCTTGGAAGCCTCGACGTCCTTGACGCCGGCCTTCTCGAACTCGGCGTTGATATCGTCCTCGGTGACCTCGATCTTGAGCTCGCGGGCGAGGGCGTCGAGAGCCAGGGACTCACGGGCAACGTCGTAGGCCTGCTTGTGCAGGTCGCCGATGAACTGCTCCATGGTCAGGCCGGATGCGGGCAGCCAGGTGTCCAGCGTCATGCCGCGGGCAGCGAGGTTGGACAGGAAGTTCTGGCCAAGCTCCTCAAAGACGGACTGCTCGTAGTCGGCGTCCATCTCGTCGAGCTGCAGACGCTCGGCAAGAGCGGAGACGCAACGGTTCTCCTTCTCAGCCGGGAGGCGGGAAGCCTTGTCCTGCTCGATCTCGATCTTGATGGCGTCGCGCATGGCATCGATGCTGTCGAAGCCGAAGTCGGACTTGACAAGCTCGTCGGTGAGCTCGGGGGTGTTGCGGACCTTGATGCCCTTGACGGTGACCTCGACGGTGTGGGTCTCGGCCTCCTCGCCCTCCTCGACCTCGTCGGTCCAGGTAACGGTCTTGACGTCGTCAACGTTAGCGCCGATCAGGGCCTCGTTGAACTCCTTGGGGTTGCTATCGCTACCGGCGATGAGCATACGGCCCTCGGCGGCAAAGTTGTCAGCGTTCTCGACGGCCTTGAGGTCGACGGTGACGTAGTCCTCGGCCTCGACGGCGCGACCCTCGACGTCCTCGAAGGTGGCACGGTAGTTGAGGAGCATCTCAACCTGGTTGTTGATCTCGGACTCGGTGACCTCCGCAGGAGGCATCTCGATCTCGACAGCGTCGAAGGAGGAGAGCTCAGCAGCAGGACGCAGGGAGAACTCGACAGTGTAGGTGTAGTCCTCGTGATCCTTGGCGAGGTCGAGCTCCTTGTAGTCACCGTTCTTGGTGGGGACGATGTCCAGCTCGTTGAGGACGGCGGGCTCGTTGGCGGCGATCAGGTCGTTGGTGGCCTGAGCGAGGGTAGCCTCGGCGCCAAGTGCGGAGTCGATGACCGGACGGGGAGCCTTACCGGCACGGAAGCCCGGGAAGCGGTACTTCTTGGCGGTGTCCTTGTAGGCCTTCTTGATCGCGGCGTCGACGTCAGCGGCCGGGATGGTGACCGTAGCGGTGAGCTTGGCGTCCTTGACGTCAGAAGCGGTGATGTTCAACACGTTCCTCCTCATACTGCCCAGCTTATCTGAGGTGCTGGTACCTTTATGCAACAAAGTGTCGCGACGGCCAAGGCCGACGCAGGTGCGATGGTGCGGGCGAAAGGACTCGAACCTTCACGGGAATCCCACCAGAACCTAAATCTGGCGCGTCTACCAATTCCGCCACGCCCGCATGAGCGCACAGACTAGGAATGATAGCAGATACGAACGGCAAGCGCACGCACACCTTTTACAGGCTCACGACCTCACCACGAGTGCAAAAGGCGGGACGAGTTGCCCCGCCCCGCCCATTACGACTTGTTCGCTGACCCGCTACTCCCCCAGCAGGGCCTTCTCGGGCGTGATCGGCAGCGAGCGCACCTGGTGGCCGGTGGCGTGTGCCACGGCCGATGCCACGGCGGCGAGCGGTGTGTTAATGACGACCTCGCCGATCGACTTGGCACCAAACGGGCCCGTCGGCTCGTAGCTCGGCTCAAAGGCCACGCGAATGCTGCCGATATCCAGGCGCGTGGGCAGCTTGTAGCTCATAAAGTTGCCGGTGCGCAGGCGGCCGCGGTCATCGTGCTCGACAATCTCGTAGAGCGCGTGACCGATACCCTGGGCAATGCCGCCCTCGGCCTGGACGCGCGCGAGCGCCTCGTTGATCACGGTGCCGCAGTCGACAGCCGCCGCGTAGTCCACCACGGTCACCTTGCCGGTGGCCTTGTCGACCTCGACCTCGGCAATGCCGGCCATAAACGGCGGAGGCGAAACGGGCAGGCAGGCAGAGGCATGCGAGGTGAGCGCGTCGCCGCCCGCGATGTTCTTGACGCACAGGTTGGCAAAGTCGCGCAGCGTAAGGTAGCGGTTCTGCTCGCGCGCGGCACGTTCGTCGAACAAGCGCACGTACTGGCCATCAAAGACCACGTCGGCGGCGTCCACATTCCACATCTGGGCGGCCTTGGCGCAAATCTTCTCGCGCAGCTCGGTCGCGGCGTTCTTGGCGGCCAGGCCCGTCACGTACGTGCCCGAGCTCGCGTACGAGCCGGCGTCGAACGGCGACACGTCGGTGTCCACGCCGCGCACCACGATGAGCGAGCTCTCCACGCCCAGCTCCTCGGCGGCAATCTGCGCCAGGATCGTGTCGACGCCCATACCGTTATCGGTGGCGCCGGTCGAAAGCGTAATAAATCCGTCCTCTTCCAGGCGCATATCGATGCCGGCGATATCCACGTTGGAGATGCCCGAACCCTGCATGGTGAGGGCGCAACCCAGGGCTCGCACGCGGTCGCCCAGGTCCACGGCCAGCGGCTTGTCGCGCCAGCCGATCATGTCCATCGCGCGCAGCAGGCAGCGGTCAAGTGCGCAGGCGTTGAGCTTCTCGTTGTAGTACTGCGGCATGATCTCGCCCTCGTGCACCATATTCTTGAGGCGCAGATCGGCAGGGTCGATGTGCAGCATGTCGGCGAGCTCGTTGACGGCGCTCTCCACGGCAAACTGGCCCTGGGTGGCACCGTAACCGCGATACGCGCCGCCGCGGTTGGTATTGGTGTAGACGGCGTCCCAGCTAAAGCGGCTCGCCTTCACGTGGTTGTAGATGGACAGGCTCTTGTGACCCGAAAGGCCGATCGTCGTGGTGGCATGCTCGCCGTACGCGCCCGCGTTGGACAGCGTATGCAGGTCGATGGCCGTAATGGTGCCGTCGTTCATGGCGCCCAGCTTAACGGTCATCTGCATCTGGTGGCGCGAGTTGCCCGCGGTGATGGTCTCCTCGCGGGTGTAGCAGCAATAGCTCGGACGGCCGGTCTGCTGGGTGACAAACGCCACGAAGATCTCGCAGCAGCCCGTCTGCTTGGAGCCAAAGCCGCCGCCGATGCGCGGCTTAATGACCTGCACCTGCGACTGCGGAATGTCGAGCGACTGAGCGACCATGCGGCGCACGTGGAAGGGTACCTGCGTGGAGGTGGTCACCGAGATACGCCCGAACGCATCGGTCGTCGCGAAGGCGCGGAAGGTTTCCATGGGCGCGGTCTGTGTGGCCTGGCTGGTGTAGGTGCGCTCAAAGACGATGTCGCTCTGGGCGAAGGCCTCGTCCAAGTCGCCAAAATCGCTGGTACCGCTGCACACCAGGTTGCGGGACACGTCGCCGCCCTGCGGAAACATAAAGGTCACGTCGCCCTCGGGGTGAACCACGATGTCGTTATCGAGTGCCTTGGTAAAGTCGAGCAGCGGCTCGAGCACCTCGTAGTCGACCTTGATGAGCTTGAGCGCCTTGTCGGCGGCCTCCTCAGTCTCGGCGGCGACGATCGCCACCTCCTCGTTTTGGTAGCGCACCAGGTTCTCAAGAATCAGACGGTCGTAGGGCGAAGGCTGCGGATAGCTCTGGCCGGCGATGGTAAAGCGGCGCTTGGGCACGTCCTCGTAGGTGTAAACGCCCACCACGCCGGGCACCTTCAGGGCACGCGACGTGTCGATGGAGCGGATCTTGGCGCGGGCATAGGGGCTGCGCTTGAGCTTGACGATGAGCGCGCCGGCGGGCACCATGTCGCCCGTGTAGACGGGACGACCCTCGAGCAGGGCCTTCGAGTCCTTCTTGGGCTGCTTGTGGGTAATCTGCTTGTACGCGACGCCGTCGCAGCTGGTGTCGTTGACCGGCAGCTCGGGCATCTCGAAGCCCACCTGCACGCCAGACTCGTTGAGGAAGCGGACGATGGCGCGCAGCTGGCTCTCATAGCCGCTGCAGCGGCAGAGGTTGCCGGCGAGCTGGCGCGAGAGCTCCTCGCGCGTGGCAACAAGGCTCGGGTCCTCCTTGGCGGCACGGGCGAGCGCCAGCACGTTCATGATGAGGCCGGGAGCGCAAAAACCACACTGCTCGGCGCCTTCGGCAGCCATTGCGCGGGCGAGCGCCTCAGATTCGGCCTTGAGGCCCTCGAGCGTAGTGATGGAGCGGCCCTCGACGCGCACGGCGGGAACCGAGCAGCTCAGCACCGGGTCGCCGTCGAGCCACACTGTGCACAGGCCGCAGTTGGTGGTCTCGCAGGCACAGCGCACCGACGCGCAGCCCTGCTCGCGCAGCAGCGCAAAGAGCATGGTGTCGGGGGCAATCTGAACCTTGACCTTACGGCCGTTGAGCGTAAAGGAAAGATCGATGAGTTTGGCAGCCATTAGCGCACCTCGCTAGAATCGACGCCGGGCACGCGGCGGCAGGAATACTCGTCCGTGGCAAACTTGGGGACCTGCACGGTCTCGAGCTCGCGGGCAAGCGCGGCAGAAAGCTCGATGCCGGCGGCGCGGCGCACGGCCTGGATGGCGAGCGGGGCCGAGATGCGGCGACGGTAGTCGGCCGAGCCCCACAGGTTGGTGCCGTAGCTCAGCGCGCGTACGGACGCGGCCAGGGCACGCAGCTCGTCCTCGGAAGGATGCTCGTTGGTAAGGCCGCACGCCTCGCCCTGCAGCAGGGTCGCGCGCAGCGGGCGGGCACCCACAGTGACGTGCCAGGTGTTGTCCCACCAGGCGGCGGTAACGTTCAGCGAGGGAAAGTCGGTCGCGGCCTTGCGCACGGCCTCGTAGCTCGCACGGTAATCGTGCTTGACGACCACGACATGCTCGATAACGTCGCGCACGTAGCCCATGTCAACGAACTCCGCGAGCGGCACGCGGCCGGCGCCCGTCAACTCAACATAGGAATCGAGCGCGAGAAAGGCGGAGAGAACGTCCGAGAAGCCAAAGCGGCCGTAGATGCTGCCGCCCACCGTGGCGGTATTGCGCAGCTGCACGCCCACGATGTCGTGGACGGCGAACTCAAAGACATTGTTGACAAGCGCGTTGAGCCCGGCATGACGCTCGAGCTGGCGCAGGGTGCACATGGCACCGATGCGAAACTCGGTCTCGGTCTCCTCGATCTGATCGAGTCCGCAGGCCGAAAGGTCAATCGCCGTCGCCACGCGACGCGAACCCAGGCGCATCCAGATGCCGCCGCCCACAATCTTGTTGTTGCGGTTCTTCTGTAAGAGCTCATAGGCTTCGGCCGCGTTTCCAACACGGACGTAGGTACCGAACTTGAGCACGTTCTCCCCCATCTCTTCACTTGTCCAGTACTTTTAAGTGTACCAAACGAGGAGCCGCACACCGTTTTAGGACAAAATCCACCCACCCATCCATAACTTGCAGTGATATACGGACTGATTAGCCGTTCTGGAACGCAAAACAGTCCGTATATCACCGCAAGTTATGAGGAGTCCTCCGGGATAGAAAAGGCTCCCAGCCGGATAGCTGGAAGCCTCATCACATGCCATATCGAGCGAAGATTTAGCAGACGCCCTGGGCGAGCATGGCGTCGGCAACCTTCAGGAAGCCGGCGATGTTGGCGCCCATGACAAAGTTGCCCTCCTGGCCATACTCCTTGGCGGTGTCGTCCACGTTGTGGAACATGCCGCGCATGAGCTGCTCGAGCTTGCCGTCGACCTCCTCGAAGGTCCAGGACAGGTGCTCGGCGTTCTGGCTCATCTCCAGGCCGGACACGAGCACGCCGCCGGCGTTGGCAGCCTTACCGGGCATAAAGGCGACGCCGTTCTCCTGGAAGTAGGTCGTGGCCTCGATGGTCGTGGGCATGTTCGCGCCCTCGCCGACCACCTTGCAGCCGTTGGCGACGAGCGCCTGGGCGTCCTCGAGCAGCAGCGTGTTCTCACGAGCGCAGGGCAGCGCGATGTCGCAGGGCAGCTGCCACACGCCGCGGCCGTCGCCCTCGTGCCACACAGCGTTGGGCTTCTCGTCAACGTACATGGCGAGCGTGACGCCCTTGTCGTGGCCGGAGCGCTTCTTGTTGTAGACGTGCTCGAGCACGGTGTAGTCGATGCCATCGGGATCCTCGACCCAGCCGTGGGTGTCGGAGCAGGCGAGCACCTTGCCGCCGAGCTGGGCGACCTTCTGGACCGCGTAGATGGCGACGTTACCGGAGCCGTGAACGACGACGTTCTTGCCCTCGAAGGAGTCGCCGCGGCTCTTGAGGTACTCGTCCACAAAGTAGACCAGGCCGTAGCCGGTGGCCTCGGTGCGGGCGAGCGAGCCGCCAAAGGAGAGGCCCTTGCCGGTAAGGACGCCGGTCCACTCGTTGGTCAGGCGCTTGTACTGACCGAACAGGTAGGCAACCTCGCGGCCGCCAACGCCCAGGTCGCCGGCGGGAACGTCGGTGTTGGGGCCAATGTGGCGATAGAGCTCGGTCATGAAGGACTGGCAGAAGTGCATGATCTCGTTGTTGGACTTGCCCTTGGGGTCAAAGTCGGAACCGCCCTTGCCGCCGCCCATGGGAAGGGTGGTCAGGCTGTTCTTGAGGATCTGCTCCAGGCCCAGAAACTTGAGCATACCCAGGGTGACCGTCGGGTTAAAGCGCAGGCCGCCCTTGTAGGGTCCAATGGCAGAGTTGAACTCGACGCGGTAGCCGCGGTTGACCTGGACCTTGCCCTGGTCGTCGACCCAGGGGACACGGAACATAACGATGCGCTCGGGCTCGACGAGGCGCTCAAGCAGGGCGGCCTCCTCGTACTCGGGATGGGCGTCGAGCGCCGGCTGGATGGTGCCGAGGATCTCGGTCGCGGCCTGGATGAACTCAGGCTGCTCGGGATAGCGGGCCTTGAGCTCGTCGAGAACTTTCTGCGTGTAGCTCATGCTTCCTCCAATGATGGGAAACGAAAAATGTTGATCGCGGCACCCCATGCGCCGCGAACTTTATCGATTATGGATAATATCGCACTGTTGCGGGAAAGTTTCGCATAAGCCGACGAGCAGATGTTTCGTTTTGATTACGATGCAGGTAGAAGCGTTTTTGAGTGTCTGACGCGCAAAACCCGTGTTTCAAACCTGTTTCGTCCACGTGTTCCAAACCACCACATTGGGGACAGGCGCCTTTGCGGTGCCGACGGTTAGAGGACGAGCTGATGGTAGTCGGCGGGGGTTACGCGGCCTTCGGTAGCAGCGCGGAAGGCGGCGAGCGCATCGCCGGAGAACGGCATGACCCAGCAAAGCCCACAGCCGGCAGTAATGGAGCCGGGCAGCGGCATGATGCGCCCGGGCACGCCGGCATCCAGGCACAGCTGCTCGCATTCCATCACATCGAAGGTGCTGTCGAACGACACGATAATCTTGCGCTCGTGGTCGAGGGCATCACCGGATGGACCTTCGCGGTGTGCCTCACGATACGCCGCGGCGGCCGCTTCCTCTTCAGCAGTATGTCCACAGCCACCGCAGCCGCAGGTACAGGGCTCGGAACCATCGCAAGTGCAAGGCTCTCCCGTGTCGGGGCAAATATCGTGAGACATGGCAACTCCAATCGTCTAGGCGAGCAGCTCGGCTGCCGCAAACTCCTCGGGTGTATTGACGTTCTCGAAGCAGAGCGTCGAGCCCGCGGACTTAACGATCTGCGGCTCATCCATATAACCAGCCTGAACGCGAGTGATCAGGCAGCGAATGCGCTGGCGGTCGCAGGCGAGCAGCTCTTGGGCAACCGGCGCACACGCGTCACGGCGCCAGACGGCGCAAAGCGGCTCAATCCCCCGCTCCTCGCGCGGCACGCACACGTCGAGCGCCTCGGCCTCAACAACATCTGCAAGCGCGCCGATGAGTTCCGGCGAGACAAACGGCATATCGCAGGCGACGATCGCCACAAGCGGCAATCGGGCCGCGGCCAGCGAGCTCGCGATGCCGCGCATGGCACCGGCGGGACCGTCGACGTCCATCACCACGCGGGGGCGCAGGCCATCAAACATAAGCTCCTCAAGGTAGGCAAGCTCGCAAGGGCGCGACGTCGTCACGACCAGCTCGCCGGCAACTGGCGCCAGTCGACCCAGCACGCGCTCGATGAGCGGCTCACCGCAAAACGCCATGCGCGCCTTATCACAGCCCATGCGCGACGACAATCCGCCCGCCTGGACGACACAAGAAAGATCGGTCCGTCTTACGGTAGTCATACGGCAAACCACCCCCATCGGCATGCTCAAAACCCAGCACACGAAGCCAAATACCGTCGCCGATAAAGTGGGCGGCACGGCAAACCCATGCAAAAACAAAACAGCGCTTTTGCGGCACGCAGCAAGACCGCGAGCACAAAAGCGCTGGTAGCGTATGGCGGGAACGTATGTGAATCGAACACATCCAAGACGTTTTGCACGCCTCGCAACGGTTTTGAGGACCGCGGAGCCCACCGGAGCCCATCCGTTCCCAAGTGCGGAGGTATTTTACCAAACCGAGCAGCCAATCTAGCGCAGGGAGCGCAGGCCGCCGGCATCCTTGTCGAGCACCGTAAAGCGCACGGCATCCAGGTGCTCTAAGATGCTGATGGCGCGTTTGCGCGACACGCCCAGGGCCTCGCGCAGCACGCTCGTGGTGGCAGCGCCGCCGGCCGCCTCAATGGCGGCGGCGACGAGCTCACGCGCATGGGCCTCGGCAGCAGCGGACAGGGCAACGTCGCGCTCGACCTTAACGATCGAGCGGTTGAGCGAAAGCTCGCGCAGGGCACGCGTCATGGTGTCGCGATCGAGCTGCAACCGCTCGCCCACCTCGGGCAACGTCGGTGCATCGAGGCCGGCTTCGTCCAGCAAGGAAACGATCCGCTCGCAAGCCTCTCGCACCACGCGTGCCGCCGCGGCGGCCGAATGCGGATCGAATACCTCGGCGCCCTCGGCGGCGCACACGCCGCGCGAACAGCCCTCGGCAATCAGAGCCGCGGCAACGCCTTCATCAGCGGCAGGCCACGCAGCATGGGCAACGGCGCCGGGCGTAAAGCCCGTCTCCTTGGGAGCCGCCGCGTGCATGGCTGACAGGGTCGCCGCCAGTACATCCATCGCGGCGTCGAGCACCGCAGCGTCCGCCAAGAGGTCCGCGTCACCCGCGGCAAGCTTGCGAACGGAGCCCTGCGCCACCAACCAACGCAGTGCGGCATCGACCTCATCGACACCAAGGTCCAAAGCCTCGGCAGCATCAACCGCCGTAACCGGCAGCGTCTGCAGCGCCAGCCAAGCGCCCACACCGCCCGCGATATCGCCGGACTCGAGCGCCGCATACAGCGAACGCTCCCCTTCGGAAAGCTCGCGCGAGCGACGGCAGCGCGAAAGCAGCACACGCCCGCCGCCAATAAGCATCACGGGTGAATAGGACAGGACCACGACATGGTCCCCGGCACGTAGCGGCAGCGAGTTTTCTAAGCGCACCTGAACAATACGGGTTTCGCCCACCGCCATGGGGGCCTCGCCCTCCATGAACATGATGCGACCGACGACCTCGGCCGTACCCGCCATCACGTGCACGCGCGCACCCGACTCGAGCACGCGCGGTTTGACGCCCTCGCGACCCAAATACGTAAACGTCATCATAAAGCGCATCGTCTGGCCAAAGCGGCCCGCCACGCCGAGCATCTCACCGCGATCGAGCGCGGCGACAGCATCGCCCACCAAGTTGAGCGCCACACGCTGACCGGGCAACGCCCGCGGCGTATCGCCATGCACCTGAATCCCGCGCACGCGACAGACCGTACGCGACGGCAAAGCCATCAGCTCGTCGCCCACCGCAACCGGCGCATCGTGCAACGTTCCCGTCACCACGGTACCGGCGCCCTTGATCGTAAAGCAGCGGTCGATGGGCAGACGCGGTGCGGCATCGGTGAGCTCGCCACGGGCACGGCAGGCATCCCAGCAAGCGGCAACCTGCTCGTCGAGCGCAGCCAGCAGGTCATCGATTCCCGCGCCGGTCTTGGACGACACGGGCACGATCGGCGCGTCCGCAAACACGGTGTCCGAAAGAAAATCGTCCACGTCGAGCTCGGCCAGCTCAATCATTTCGTTATCGGCCAGGTCGCACATCGTCAGCGCGACCACCATATGCGTAACGCCCAGCAGCTCCAGCACATGCACGTGCTCGCGGGTCTGCGGCATCACGCCCTCGACGGCCGAAACCACCAGCACGGCCACGTCGATACCCGTGGCACCCTGCACCATGGCGCGCAAGTAATGCGCGTGGCCCGGCACGTCGACCAGGCCGACGATCTTGCCACTCGGCAGCGCCAGCTCGCCAAAGCCCAGCTCCACGGTCATACCGCGACGGCGCTCAACCTCCAGACGATCGGGATTCTTGCCGGTCAGCGCCTCGATCAGCGCCGACTTACCGTGGTCGACGTGGCCCGCCGTGCCAACGATAACGGGACACTCCACCAGCGCTTGAACCTCACTCATCGCGCAACCGTCTTCTTAACGCACGCGACGAGCGTCGATGCCGCCGTCTCGATATCGCGGTCGCCCACGAGCGTGCGTACATCAAACAGAATGCGGTCGTGCGAGGCACGCGTGACGACCGGCGTATCGAAGTCTTGGGCGAGCGAGCGCTTGAGCGCGTCGAGGGACAGGCGCCCGTCAACCGGGCAGACGGCCACACACATCGTGGGCAACTCGACGGTAGGCAGCGAGCCGCCCCCGGGGGTCGACGAATCCTCGGCGATCTCCACCTGCACGGCGCACGGGCAACCCGCCTTATCGAGGCCTGCCGTCATCAGCTCGCGCAGCTTGCGTGCGCGACGCTCCAGATGAGCCTGCGGAAGCGTGAGCATGTTGAGCACTGGCACCTCGCGATGGGCCACATCCGCCCCATCCATGTAAATGCGCAGTGTAGCCTCGAGCGCCGCCAGTGCGAGCTTTCCCGGACGCAGGGCACGCATAAGCGGATGCGACCCGCAGGCCTGGACCAGATCGCGACGACCCATGATAATGCCCGCCTGTGCGGCACCGAGCAGCTTATCGCCCGAGCACGACACGATATCGAGCCCCGCCGAAACTGAAGCCGGCGTGGTTTCTTCGCCGCCGCGCACCAAGATGTCGTCGGGCAACAGCGCGCCCGACCCCTGGTCCTCGTAGAACAGCAGGCCATGCTTGTGGGCAAGCGCCGCAAGCTCCCGAGAACCCACCTCCTCGTGGAAACCCTCGATGCGATAGTTGGAAGGATGGACCTTGAGGATCATCGCCGTATCGGGCGTGATGGCGCGCTCGTAGTCGCTCAAATGCGTGCGGTTGGTGGCCCCGACCTCAACGAGCTTGGCACCCGAGGCCTCCATAACATCGGGGATACGGAAGCTGCCGCCGATCTCGACAAGCTCGCCGCGGCTGACGATGACTTCCTTGCCCGCGGCGTGAGTCGCCAGCACCAACAGCACGGCGGCCGCGTTATTGTTAACGACCAGCGCGTCCTCGGCACCGGTAAGCGAGCGGATGAGCTGAGCGGCGTGCTCCTTGCGCGACCCGCGCGAGCAGGTATCCACGCTGTACTCGAGCGTGCTGTAGCCGCGCGCGACCTCGGCCACGGCCTTGGCGGCCGACTCCGCGAGCGGGGCGCGGCCCAGGTTGGTATGGATGACCACACCCGTGGCGTTAACGGCGGGACGCAGGCTCGGCAGCGCAGAGCGATGCGCACGCCACTCGATGGCCGAGGCCAGCTCGCGCTTGGAACGCGGAGCGGCACCGGCACGAATCGCGGCGCGCTCTTCGTCAAGCTCAGCCGTCACGGCAGCATGGACCACCGCGTCGCAGGTCTCCCCCGCCGCCTTCACCACCGGCCACTCGGCTAGCAGCTCGTTGACGGAAGGAATGGCGCGTAGGCGGGCGCGCACCTCATCGGACATGTTCTGGCTATCGCTCATGTGCAGCCTTTCAAAAGAAACGTGGATCAGTCAAATGCATCAGCTGAGTCAATTACTCGTCATTATCCTCGCGCGCGACAATCTTTTCCACGCGAACGGCGTTTTCCTGGGTGAGTGCGGCGCCCGTCAACGGGTCCCAACGCAACGGCGTATGGTCGAGCGGACCCACGCCCAAGGCTTGAACGCCACCGGCATCGGCGCCAAACGAACGCCCGCCGGGAGCGGCCGAGGTGAAGATGCACGCCGGATGCAGATACGGCGTCGTCTCCACTCGCACGCGGTCGCGGCCCATATCGCTCACGAGTTTGACGATCTCGCCGTCGACGATGCCCATGTGCGCAGCAACATCGGCATTCATCTGCACGGCATCCAGGTCCGATCCGGCCTCGGCGGCACCTTGGGCCGCAAGCCTTCGCGAGGTATGCGACTCAAAGGGACGGTTGCCGCTAATGAGGCGAAACATCCCCGGACCGGGCTCCACCATGGGAGCGATCCAGTTGGGCACACGACCCATGCCGGCTCGCTCCCATATGTCGCTTGCCAGCGCAATCTTGCCGCCGGCAAGCGGAATCACCGGCTCACCCGTGCGCGTCGGCAGCGCCATGCCCGTATCGGCCCAGCCGCGCTCCTTGAGCTCGTCCAGATCGATCCCAAAAGGCGCCACCTGGGCAGCCGCCAGATCGTCAGACGTAAACTGGAAGTACTCGCCCACGCCACACGCCTGCGCCAGACCGGCAAAAATCTCCCGACCGGGACGTGTGTCGTCATGCTGCACAGGCAGCACGGCGTTGCGGTAGAACACGCGCGCATCGTTGGCGCCTGTCACCATTCCCACGCCGCGGTCAGTCTCCAGATACGTCACGTCGGGCAGCACGAAGTCAGAAGCACACGCTGTCTCGGACCAGCGAATATCAATCGTCACGAGCAAATCGAGCTGCTGCAAAATACCCAACCAAGCCTGCGCATTGCCATAGCCCGCGCCGGGATTGCTGGCGTAAACGATCAGCCCGCGCAGGTCCCCGGTAAGAATCGACTGACCGATGGTCGTGCACAGACCGCGCACCGGATCGACCATTGGATAGCGCTCGGACCCCAACTTGGGCCCACGCGGCACCGACGGCGTCGCAAAGCGTGCGGGATCGAGGTCGCCCAACACAAGCGGCGTAGGTGGGTTGAGGGCACCGCCCGCGTGTCCGATGCAGCCCAGAAGCACATCGACCAAGCAGATAGCACGCGCGGTTTGGGTGCTATTGGCATACGCGATACCGATGCCACCATGAAAGCCCGCATCCACCACGGCAGCGGGCGCGGCGGCAGCTAGATCGCGCGCCGTGGCGGCAATCTCTGCGGCCGGCACGTCGCACATCGACTCGGCCCACTCAGGCGTCCAGACAGCAGCCGCCTGCGCCAGCTCGTCAAAGCCCGTGGTATAGCGGGTCACGAACTCGTGGTCATACAGATTCTCGGCAATCAACACATGGGCGATACCCAACAGCAGCGCCAAGTCGCAGCCCGGGCGCACGCGCAGCCAACGGTCGGCAAGCGCGGCCGAGCCGCTGCGCCGGGGGTCAACCACGATGATCTTCGCCCCGCGCCGGCGCGCATCGCTAAGCGCATCAACGGCCCCCATCGTCGACGAATCGACAATGGAGCGCCCAAGGTACATAATGCAATCGGTATGCGGCAGGTCGGAGGCGGGGCTATAGCCCAAGCTATGCTCCCAACCAGTGAGACGGCTCACCTCGCAGGCGCCGTCGGCACCGTACACGTTGGGCGAGCCCAGCGCATGCATAAAGCGATACGCCCAGTAGCGGTCGAACGAGGGCACGCCGAGCGTCATGCCCAGCGCACGAGGCCCACACTCGTCAACAATCCCCAAAAGACGATCGGCAATCTGAGCAAACGCCTCGTCCCACGAAATCGCATCGAACCCCGAGCCATCAGCTCGCCGACGCATGGGGTGCACGATGCGGTCGCGCTCATCAAACGGCATTGCCAAGCGATGCCGCCCGCGGGCGCAGAGGGCACGCGCCGCGCACGGATGCCCCGGCACCGGCAACTCGGCCACCACGCGACCGTCCTCAACGTGTGCCGCAAAGGCGCAATCGGCATAGCATCCCCCGCATGTGGTCACCACGGCGCGACCGTCACGCTTAACAGCAGATGCCATCTCGATTACCCCTTTCACAAGCCAAACACAACAGGCCAAAAGCCCGGCAACGAGCCCCAGACCCAAAAAGCCTCCCGCACGGCAATGCCCCGCGGGAGGCCCAACGTCAAACAGACGGCACCTTACGCCTCGGACTTCTTGGCGTAGATAAACCAGTAGCCGAGCGCGACCAGAACCGCGCCGCCCACGATGTTGCCCAGCGTGGCGGCGGACAGGTTAAACGCAATGCCCGCAGCGTTGAGCGCATCAGCGCCGGCGACGTCGGCACCGTAACCGCATGCATGCATCACGGCGCCCATAGGCAAAAAGTACATGTTGGCGACGCAGTGCTCAAAACCGCAGGCCACAAAGGCGGCGATGGGCAGCAGAATGCCCACGACCTTATCGACCACGGTCTTGCCGGCGGTACCGATCCACACGGCCAGGCACACAAAGATGTTGCACAGGATGCCGCGGAAAAAGATCGTCACCCAGTCGATCGTCACCTTACCGGCGGCGACGCTCACCATGGAATTGGCGACCGCCTCGCCGTTGAGCTTATAGATGCCGGCCATGTACACCAAAAAGACGATGAACAGGGCACCGACAAAGTTACCAACCCATACGACGACCCATGCCTTGAGCATCTGGACCAGGGTGATCTTTTTGCTCTTGAGCGCGCAGACCATAAGCGAGTTGCCGGTGAACAGCTCGGCGCCGCACACCAGCACGAGCACCAGGCCCAGGCAAAAGCACAGGCCGCCCACGACACGCTGAGCGCCCCAGCCCAGCGTGCTATCGCTCAAGAACACGGTAAAGAACAGGCCGCCGAAGGCAATGAACGCGCCGGCGAACATTGCCAACAGAAAGGCCTTTGCGACCGGCAGGTTGGCCTTGGTCACGCCGGCGGCCTCGGTCTTGGCCTCGATCGCGGCGGGCGCCAGGCAATCGGGAGCGGGATATTCTGCCTTGGAATCTGCCATGTCAATCACTTCTTTCCTAATCAGCAGGGACAAGCGCTCCTATTGCTCTTGCCCCAAGCGGACAAAGTGGGAAAAGTCATTGGCGGCCACGGCGTCGTACACGGCGTCGACGGCGTCAAAGACTTCCGGGGACATAGGGTTGTAGAACTCCGTGTCGCCCGGCTGAATCCCAACGAAGACGATATCATCACACGATTGCTCAATCTCTTCGATCAGAATCGACAAGGGAAGCGAATGCGTGGTGAACATCGACTTGCGGGCCACATCACGTTTGTCGAGCAAGCGGATGGCGCCGACGGGCAGCGCCATGTCGGCGGCATCAACCAAAACCAAACGCGGCGGACACTCGCGCTTGACCTCGATGATGTCGTCCTCGGGTGTTTGACCGCCGTCGATGGTGTACCAACCGGCGACAGGCACGTCCTCCATCTTTTTGGAGAGCACGGGGCCGGCGGCGTCGTCGGCACGCAGCACGCTTCCCGCCGTGAGCACGATACCCGCAAACGGGGCGCCGTTCACACGTCCATCCACAACGTGACCCATTACTGCAACCTTCCCGTCAGATACACGCCCGACACATCGCGCACGCGCTCCACCAAATCGCGGAACTTCATTAAGAACGCGACCTGCTGGGCATGCAGGCCAAAGTCGTCGTCGAACACCGAGATGCCGGCCTTGGCAGAACCGCGAAAACCGCGCTCGTCGAGCAGTGCATCGCAGGCCTCGAGTAGCGACGGCACCGCCGCCTTGTCGAGCTGGCACTCGCCAAAGGAACGGATGGCCTCGAACTTGGTCTTGGCCTCCCCCTCCGTCAGCGCGTCGACGAGCGAATAGAACACACTCACCGGCACCGACAGGCGCGGCTCAAAGCAGTCGAGCACGCCGGTGTGGTGGCCCACGGCGAGCGTGTAGTACAGCACGTCGCAGGCCTCCTGGGGAACGTCTTCCTCGGTCTCCACAAACTTACGCGTGAGCTCATAGAAGACCACCTGGTCGGGCGCATGGCCCAGGCAGGGGTCGGCGACGCCCTCGGCGGCCTCGTCGCTTGCGCGCGAGGCATCGCCAAAGGAGCCGCCGAGCATGCCGGGGCCCGCAAAGTAACCAGAGCGGTCCGTGAGCTCCATCTAGCGACCTCCGGCCAGCACCAGATCCTGCAACGCCGAGTACACCTCGACGCGGCGCGGATCGTCCTGCTTGTCGATGAGCAGCGCCATGGCACCGCGGATATCGCCCTTGGGCGCGCCCTCGAGCGTGTCCATAAACTCGTTGGCCAGGTCGCGGCCGTAACGGTAGCCGCTCATGGCGCGAGCCTCGCGCTCGATGGCAACGCGCAGCTTGTACGGCACACCGGGGTGCAGGATATCGGCCTGCTCGCCGGCGGCCTCCACCGTGGTCTCGGCATGGAGCTTTTGGTCCAGCAGACCGAGTGCCATGGCAAAGCCGTAGACGGTCTGCGCGGGGCTGGGCGGGCAGCCGGGGATATAGACATCGACCGGCAGAATCTTGTCCGTGCCGCCCCAGACGCAGTAGTTGTCGTAGAAGATGCCACCGG
The DNA here is from genome assembly GCA_902491345.1 of uncultured Collinsella sp. Taxonomy (GTDB): domain Bacteria; phylum Actinomycetota; class Coriobacteriia; order Coriobacteriales; family Coriobacteriaceae; genus Collinsella. The sequence continues at coordinate 87,688 of CABUHI010000005.1, read as the reverse complement.
TGCAGCCGCACGCGCCATAGGACACCACGATCTTGGGATCGGGTGCGGCCTCAAAGGCGCGCAGGGCCGGCATGCGCATGGCACGCGTCACGGCACCGGTGTACAGCAGCACATCGGCGTGACGGGGCGAGGGCACGACCTTGATGCCAAAGCGCTCGACGTCGAAGACGGGCGTGATGGAACCGAAGATCTCGATCTCGCAGCCGTTGCAGCCGCCGCAGTCAACACGGTAGACGTACACCGAGCGCTTGATCTTCTTAAGAAGGGTCGCCTTGGCCTTCTCGATGCTCTCGTCGAGCTCGATCTTGGTCGGGCGGTACTGAAGCCGCTCGGGCAAAAGCGTGGGTTCGGCCATGGTTACTCCTCCTTCGTTTCAAAATCCATGATGATGCCCTCGACCGGCGCCGGACCGGCGGGAATCTCGGGCGCATCGGGGTTGAGCTCGCGGTCGATATACTCCGGGTTCACGCCGTGGCCGCCCAGATACTCCATGCCGGGGCCCTGGGGCTCACCGGACGCAAGCGTCTCGTTGGCAGACATGCCGTGCGCGTTGCCGGTCTTTACGGCCGAAGCGGCGCGCAGGGCGTCGAGCTCGCGCTTGCACTCCTGGCACATACCGACGGTACGGGCGGCCTGCTCGGCCTCCATGCCGCCGGCCTTTTGCAGCAGGCGTTTAGCGTAGTCGATCTCCTTGTGCGGGGCAAACGGCTTGCCGCAACGCGAGCAGTGCTCGAGCGTGTAGACGCTCTTGCTGGTGAGGTCGTCCTTGCTCATGACGGCCAGCTCAAACTCCTCGGTGAGCTTGATGGCCTCCATGGGGCAGGCTTCCTCACAGCGGCCGCAAAAGATGCAGCGGCCGTAGTCGATCGACCAGGTAATGGTATCGGCCGCAAGGTCGGTGTCCATGCGAATGGCATCGGCCGGACAAGCCACGCCGCAGGCACCGCAGGCGATGCAGAGCTCGGCATTGTGCTCGGGCTTGCCGCGCATGTCCTTGTTGGTGGGGAACGGCGCAAACGGGTACTTGACCGTCGCGTCGCCGGCCTTGGCGTTAACCTTCCAAAGCTTCAGCATATTAGAGCGCCTCCTCATCGAGCGGAGCGGCCATGGTGCCCTCGCCCGCAAGCGGCGACTTGTCGCGCCAGACGTTCTCGAACTGCTCCTTGTCGAGCACGTGGTCGCGCTTGGCGGCGACATCGGTCACCGTCACGCGGTCAGTGCAGGAGTAGCACGGGTCGAGCGAGCCGACGATCAGCGCCGCGTCGCCCACGGTGTTGCCACGGAACATGTAGCGCAGGACCGGCCAGTTGCTGTACGTGGCCGCCTTGGCGCGCCAGCGGTAGCACTTCTGGTTATTGCCGAGCATGGCCCAGTGCACGTCCTCGCCGCGCGGCGCCTCGGTGGCGCCGATGGCGTACTTGTGCGGGGTGTACTCCCAATCCGTGGTGAGGATGGGGCCCGACGGGCAGTTCTCGAGCATGGTCTCGATCATGTCGATCGAATCGTAGACCTCCTGGATGCGAACGGCGGTACGGCCGAAGGCATCGCAGGTGTCTGCCGTGGCGGCATGCATCTTTTGGACGTCCGGATCGGCGTAGCCGTCGAAGGGATGGTCAAAGCGCACGTCGCGGGCATAGCCCGAGCCACGCATGAGCGGGCCGACCGGCGAGAAGTCGCGTGCGATCTTGCGGTCCAAGATGCCGATACCGCTCGTACGCTCAATAAAGTTGGGCGTGGAGAGCAAGACGTCGACGAGTTCCTGAACCTCGGAGCGCAGCTGGTGGATGGTCGTGAGCGTGGAGAGCTTCTGCTCGGCCAAAATGTCGCGACGCACGCCGCCGATCACGTTGAGGCCGTAGGTCTTGCGGTGACCGGAGAGCTTCTCTGCCAGGTCCATGGACTTCTCGCGGACGCGGAAGAACTGCTGGAAGCCGGAGTCGAAGCCCGTGTAGTGCGACGCCAGGCCAATGTTGAGCAGGTGCGAGTGCAGGCGCTCGACCTCGAGCATGATGGCGCGGATGTACTGGGCGCGCGGCGGGACATGAATGCCCTGGGCGCGCTCGACGGCCTCGGCGTAGGCCACCGAGTGGGCGCAGCCGCAGATGCCGCAGATACGGTCGGCGAGGAACGTCACGGCGTCATAGTTCAGGCGCGTCTCGGCGACCTTCTCCATGCCGCGGTGCACGTAGAACAGACGGTAGTCGGCGTCGACGATCGTCTCGCCCTCGACAAACAGACGGAAGTGGCCGGGCTCGTCGGAGGTAATGTGCAGCGGGCCCATGGGGACGAGCGTGGTCTCCTTGCCCTTGGTATCGGCCAAGAACTCGTAGTTTTCCATGTCGCTCGCGGGAGCGGGACGGAAGCGGTAGTCCATAGAGTCCTTGCGCAGCGGATACAGGCCGCTGGGCCAATCGTCGGGCAGCACCAGGCGACGACGATCGGGCAGGCCCTCGGGAATCAGGCCGAACATATCGCGCAGCTCGCGCTCGCCCCACACGCAGGCGGGGACGAACGGCGTCACGGACGGGAACGTCATCTTGGCGGGATCGACCTCGGTGCGCACGGTCACCCAGCCGGGGTCCTCCCCCTCCATGGAGATGACGTAGTACACGGCGTAGCGGCCGCACAGGCTGCGCTCATCGTTGCCGATGATCACGGGAATCCAGCCGTAGCGCTCGTAATACAGGTAGTGGACGGCCTCGGGCAGCTTGTCCTGCTTGACGGTAATCGTCAGCTGGTCCTCGCACTGCCATTCGACCTTCTCGATGCAGCCCGGAACGGCGCGGCGCAGGGCCTCGACATGGCTCTCGCAGCGGCGGGCATACACCTTGTTCTCAGTTTCAATCATTCGTTACTCCACCTCGCTCTGAGCGGTCTCGGTACCGAACACAGCGCGGTACATCGGCGTCGCGTGAAGTTCCTCGGTGCTCTGCTCGAGCACGATGCCGGTCGCGGTCTCCACACCGTGCACGAGGGGCAGCGGGGTGGCGATGCCAAACCACAAGATCATGACAGCCAGGATGATTTCGGGGATAAGCATGAGCGCCGGGGCCTCATGCTTGCCCATGCCCTGGGGCGCATGACCGAATACCGACTTGAGTGCGATGCGAGTGAGCGCGGAGATGGCCACGGTAAGACCGAGGGCGACCACGACGACCAGCCACATGGGACCGGCGGTAACACCGGCGACAAAAGTCAGGAACTCGGAGATAAACATGCCAAAGGGCGGGAAGGCACCAAGACCGAGCAGCGCCAGGATGGCGAGCGCGGCGGTTGCGGGGGCAACCTCGACGACGCCCTGGATCTTGGCCAGGCTACGCGTGCCAAAGGCGTGCTGGATGTTGCCGGACACGCAGAAGGCAAGCGTCTTGGTAAAGCCGTGGAACACGCAGTGAAGCAGGGCTGCGGCGATACCCAGCGGGCCACCGATACCCAGGCACAGGGCGATAACGCCCACGTTCTCCACAGACGAGTACGCAAAGCGGCGCTTGAGGTCGTCCTGGCGAAACATCGAAAGCGCCGCCACCAAAATGGACAGCGTGCCGACGATCAGCAGCAAAAGCTGCGGATACTCGGCGCCCACGGCCTGGATAGTAAAGCCGTAGAAGCGCATGATCACAAGCATGGCGCACTTAAGCAGCACGCCCGAGAGCAGGGCCGAGACAGGGCTCGGGGCCTGGGAGTGGGCATCGGGCAGCCAAGTGTGCATGGGGAACAGGCCGGCCTTGGTGCCAAAGCCGATCACGATAAACGCAAAGGCAAGGCGCATGAGCGTCGGGTCGAACTGGTCGGCATACGGCAGCACGCACGACAGGAATGCGGCCTCGTGGGCGTTGGGGATCACGTCGGCGGCGTTGGCGTAGATCAGCAGCGTACCGAACAGGCCAAAGGCCACGCCGGCGGTGCAGACCATCGCATACTTCCAAGAAGCCTCGAGGGCCGTCTTGTTCTTGTAGATACCCACGAGGAACACGGTGGAAAGCGTGGTTGCCTCCACGGCGGCCCACGTGAGGATCATGTTGTTGGACAGGCACGCGAGCAGCATGGTGAACACAAACAGGCTAAACAGCGCAAAGTACTGCTTGGCGCGCTCGGCGGGCATGGAGCCCTCCTCGATATCGGCCTTTACATAGGGAAGCGAGAACAGCCCCGTAAGAAAACCGATAAAGCCGATGAGCAGCACAAAGATGGCGCCCAGCGAATCGAGGTGGAACCACAGGCCAAGAGCGCTCGCGGTTTCGCCGCTCATAAGGACGTCACCGGCCGTCATAATCGACAGCACCAGTACAGCTGCGACGGAGACCAGGTTGAGACCGGCAAATACGTTATAGGACGTATTCTTGGGCAAAAACGCCATGACCAGCGAGAACACCAAAGGAGTCGCGAGCAGGGCGAGAATCAACGTTTCCATGGACTACCCCCTCAGCTCGGACAGGTCGCGCGCATCGAGCGAGTGGGAGTCGTCCCAAATGCGACGCACGACGATGGACATGATGATGACGGCAAAGATGGCGTCGGTGGCGATACCGATCTCGATGATCTCGGGAGCGGTGGGAGCCAAAAGCGCGAGCGTCACGTGGCTGCCGTTTTCCATAAGGCAGTATCCAAAGATCTGCTTCATGATGTTGCGCTGCGAGATGATGCAGGTGAGGCCCACAAAGAAGTGAGCGAAGCTAATAGCGAGCGCAGGCGTTGCGACCTCGGCCGTGGGCAGACTAATCTGCGTCACGACAGCAAAGCAGATCGCGACCTCGACGGCGATGATGCAGATGGCCCACGCGGGCTTAAGGCCGGCCTTGAGCGATGCATCACTCGGCTCACCCATCTTCTTGTACGCACGGTTGAGGATATATGGGACCAGGACGACCTTGGTGATAAAGGCAGATCCGGCCCACATAAGCAGCTCCTGCGCACCGGTGGTGGCACCGAGCGTAGCGAGCAGCCCCACGAGCACCAGCGACTGCACCGCATACCAGCGAATGGCGTGCTTGATGTTCTTTGAGACGACCACCATGGTGGACGTGACGATCAGAAGGCCGCCAAGGATGTTGACGATCGAATAACCCATGTCGTTCTACCTCCTAACCGATCCAGCTGGCCGAAAGCGGGCCGCTGACGATAACCATGATGATGAGCACGATGAACACGAACGCCATCGCGCGGGGAAGCGGGGCTCCCGCAGCGACCTCGTCGCTCGGCTCGCCGGGCAGGCAATAGCCCATCCACTTGAGGAACCAGGCGAAGGTGGCGACGGTCTCGGCGACCATGATGCACACGAGCACCAGGATCGCGACGTTGCCGGCACCCACGGAAAAACCGCCGGCAATGATCTGGAACTTCGAGAAGAACGTGTTCATGGGCGGCACGCCGGCAATGGCGAGCGCGGCGACACCAAAGCCCACGCCCGAGATCGGGTACTTCTTTACGATGCCGCGAAGCTTGGGCAGCATACGCGTACCGAGCGTAAAGGAGAACGAACCGGCGATCAGGAAGAACAGCGTCTTGGCGAAAGCGTGGTTAAAGATGTGGCACACGGCACCGTCAAAGGCCAGCTGGCTGCCAAAGACCGAAAGGCCCAGACCAAAGAACACGTAGGAGAGCTGGGCGATCGTGGAGAAGGCCAGCAGACGCTTCATGTCCTTTTGCGGCAGGTACATAAGGAAACCAAAGAGCATGGTGACCATGGCGTCGATAATGGCAACCCAGCCCACGATCTCGGGAATCTCGCCGGCAGAGACGAGTGCACGCGCGAACACGCACACGCCGACCTTGACCATCGAGGCGCCATGCAGGTAGGCCGAAACAGGCGTCGGCGCCTCCATGGCCGAAGGCAGCCACATGTACATGGGAACCTGTGCGGACTTGGCCCAGGCCGCAAACAGCACAAGCAAAAGGACGATAGCCTTGAGCTTGGCGTCGAGGCCGGCAATCGCGGTGATGGCGAAGGTGCCGGTGTGGGCAAACACGATGGCGGCGCCCAGATACAGGCCGAGCGCACCGATATGCGTAATGATCAGGGCCTTCATGCCGGCCTTCTTGGCCGTAGGCGACATGTAGTAGCTGATGAGGCCCCAAGAGCAGGCACCCGTGATCTCAAAGAACACGAGCTGGCCCAAAAGGGTCGAGCTGTACACAAGGCCGGCCATGGCGCCGATGAAGGTCACGAGGTACGCGTAGAAGCGACGACGCGGTGCGTCGGGATGCTCACGGTTATTCTCGCTCATATAGGGAATCGAATAGATCACGACAAGGAGGCCGATACCCACAAAGGCGGGCGCGAGCAGTGTGCTCATGCGATCGAAGGTGAATCCCATGACGAGGGTCTGCCCAAACGAGATCAGGGGAACCTGAGTGTCGGGCATGCCGGCGCCAGCGAAATTCGCGGCGAGGGCGATGGTGCAGGCCGTCGAGACGGCGGCACCCAAAACGCTGAACCACTTGGCGTACGGACGGGGGAACAGGGCGACGAGCACCGAGGCCACCATCGGGGCCGCGATAGCGACCAAGCCGAGAAGGGACAGACTGACTGCAAATGACATTGTTTCTCCCTTCTCCTACACGCCGACGACCACAAAGACAAACGCCAGAACGGCGATGCCCACGACGGCCCAGGTCTGATTGCCAAGAACCTTAAAACGCGAGCGCGAGCAGGAGTTCTCGATCACGCCGCATACGACAAAGTCGATAAGGCACTTCACCAGGAAGATGACTGCGCCCAGAACGGCGGCTGCGCCTACGGTTGCGGGCTCGCCCCAGGGGACGAAGATCGCGCAGAACCAGGCGACGACCAGGACCTGCTTCATAGACATGGCGAGCTTGGCCATCGCAAGCGACGGGCCGGAAAGCTCGGCGAGCGGGCCTTCCTGAAGCTCTTGCTCGGCCTCGGCCTGATCAAACGGCAGCTTGCCGAGCTCCATGTAGCAGGCAATCGCAAAGGCGATGCCGGCGAGGATCACGGCGACCGGCGCGTCGATGGCGCCCGTCATGATGTGCTGACCCATGGTGGCGATGTCGGTGGAACCGCAAACCAGGGCGGCGGCAAACAGCGCCAGCAGCATGGACGGCTCGATGAGCACGCTCATGAGCAGCTCGCGGACGCCGCCGATACCGGCGTAGGCGTTGGACGAATCCACACCGCAGAGGGCGAAGAAGAAGCGGGCGAGCGCCAGGCTGTACATGATGGTGATGGCGTCACCAAAGACCGGGATGGGGCTTTGTGCCGTAAAGAGCGGCAGACCCATCGCGAGTATAAAGGCGACGGCGAAGAACAGCGGCGGCATGATGCGCAGCGCAAAGCTCGCATCCTCGCTCTGGGACTCGGGGCGCGCAAAGAGCTTGGCCAGGTCGCGGTAGTCCTGCATGATGCCGGGGCCACGACGGTTGTGCATCTTGGCGCGGATCACGCGGCCGAGACCGGAGAAGAACGGTGCGACGGCCATGACGACCACGCCCTGCAGAACGGCAAGTACGATGTTGTTCATGCTCTCCCCTCCTTAACCCATTTGCACGGCGAGCACGAGGAACACCACGAGTGCCGCGACGATGTAGCAGATATAGATGCTGTAGTTGCCGCCCTCGAGCTTAGTCGCGAGATCGGCGAGCTTCTCGACACCCTTATGCGGGGCATCGACGAGAACCTTGTCGGGTACGGGCTCCACAGCCTCGGCCACACCGGTGAGCTTCTGGAAGAAGTGCGCGATGGACCAGCAGACGGCCGTGCAGCGGTCGCGCAGCGTGTAGAGCGGCTGCATAAACCAGGACACCTCGGAGGCAAAGGTCGTGGCCACGACGGGCATATGCTCGTTGGGAGCATAGCCGCATGCCCACGGCTGGGACTTCTGCACCTTGCCGACGGTCTTGAGCTTGCGATAACCGCAGGCAAGGCCGACGAGCACCACAAGCGCGATGGCGATTGCAGGCGTGGAGGTGGCAGCGCCGGAGTACTGGTTCATGAGCTCCATGCCCTCGGCGGCAAACACGCCACCGTACGGATGCAGCACGGACGCGGCGACATCGACCAGCACGGGCGCGATCACGGGAGCGCCAATGCCCAGCACGACACAGATGGCCGCGAGCAGGCCCTGCGCAAACACCATGGGGGCGGGAACCTCCTTGGCATTGGCCGCGGCCTCGGAGCGGGGCACGGAGGCAAAGGAGACGCCATAGGCCTTGACGAAGCACGTGACAGCCAGCGCGCCGGTAATGGCAAGCGCGACGGCAGCGAACACGGCCACGATCATGACGGCCTTGTCGCCCTGCATGGCGGCGTTAAACAGCGACTGGTAGGTAAACCACTCGGACACAAAGCCGTTGAAGGGCGGGATGGCCGAGATGGCAAGCGCGCCGACGAGGAAGCAGATGGCCGTTGCCGGCATACGACGGAACAGGCCGCCCATCTTCTCCATATTGCGCGTACCCGTGGAGTACAGCAGCGCACCGGCGCCCAAGAACAGCTCGCCCTTAAACATCGCGTGGTTAAACGTGTGGTAGAGGGCGGCCATCAGAGCCAGGACGGCGATGCCGACCGAGTTGAGCGCCATGGCGGCCATGGAGGCGCCGACGCCGAGCAGAATGATGCCGATGTTCTCGACGGAGTGATAGGCCAGCAGGCGCTTGATGTCATGCTCCTGCAGGGCGAAGGCCACGCCGAGGACCGACGAGATCGCACCGAAGACCATGACCATAAGACCCCACCAGACCTGAACGCCCGAAGCGGAGAGCAGGTCGAGGCCCACTTTGAGGATGCCGAAGATACCGATCTTGATCATGCCGCCGGACATGAGGGCCGACACGTTGGACGGCGCCTCGGGATGTGCCTTGGGCAGCCAGCCGTGCAGCGGGATGATACCGGCCTTGGCGCCAAAGCCAAAGAAGGCGAGCACGAAGCACACGGATGCGACCGCGGGGCTAAACTGCGTAGCGCGGAAATCCGCAAAGGCAAACGAGCCGCCGGCGAAGTTGGTCATGGTGAGGAAGCTCGCCATGATGAGCACGAAGCCCACGTGCGCGATCACAAAGTAGAGCCAACCGCCATGGATGGAGTTCTCGTTCTCCTCGATCACGACCAGGAAGTACGAGGTCAGCGACATGAGCTCAAAGGCGACCAGGAACCAAAACACGTTGTCGGCGGTGATGACGAGCATCATGGACGCCACGAAGGTGTTAAAGAAGAAGCCGGCGCGGCCCTTTTTGCCCGGGTACTCATCAAAGTAGTTGAGACCGTAGATCGAACCGGCAAACGCAAGCACCGAGATGAGCGCCACGAACAGGCCGGACAGCTGATTGAGCAGCAGCTGGAAATGGGCAAACGGGAAAAACACGATGGTGTCGACCGACGTGACATCGCCCAGCACGGCCTGGATACCGGCCACAAACGAAAGCACCGCGGCGACGGCACCGATAAGGCAGCCGGCGGTCTTGGCGGCGTTATCGGCCTTGATCAGCAGAACCGAGGCGAGCGCACCGATGCACGAGACGGCAAGCGATGCGATAAACAGCGTCATGCTATCCATTGTTTACGCTCCCTTCTGCTTTCTCGGACAGGCCCTGGGCCACAGCGGTAACGTCGACGACCGGACCGTTTTCGATCGAGCGCAGGCGCTTGGCCTCGTCGAGCTCGCGATCGGCCGCGCCGCCCATGACGGTCAGCGCCTTGGTGGGGCACGCCGCCACACAATGCGGACCGTCCGGATCGAAGGCGCACAGGTCGCACTTAACAGCGCAGGTGTACTGGCCGGGAGCCCACGTAAGCAGGCTGCTCAGGGACTTAGGATACGAAGGCGTCGGGTCGCACATGCCTGCGACACCGGCGATAGACGTGCCATCGGGATGGATGGCTCCGAAGGGGCACGCGATGGCGCACAGCCTGCACCCGATGCACTCCTGCTCCTTGACGTGGATGCGATCGCCATCGTGCTCGATGGCATTCACCGGGCAGACCTCGGCGCAGGGGGCACCCTCGCAATGGTGGCAGGCAAGGGCGGCCGAAATACCGCCGGTCTTCACGAGCGCCAGGCGCGGCGTATCCTGAAGACCCTGCATCCGGTGGGCGTCGGCACAGGCGGACTGGCATGTTCCGCAGCCGATGCACCTCTCCGGGTTGATGTCGATGAAGCGGTTCATCCCCACTTCCTTTCAAAATAACGGGCCGGGCTCCCGAACGTACGGGACGCCCGGCCCAAAAAGCCAACGAGAACGGGACTACACGATTTGGTTCACGTGCGTCTCGTCGTCGAACTTGGCGGCGCCAGGCTCAACGTCCTGGGGAGCGGCGGCGTCCACCAGAGCCTGCTTGAGCTCGGTGTACTGGCGCTCGACTTCGCCCTCGGCCCAAACCTGGTCGGCAATGGCGTCGACCTGGCAGGCGGAGAACTTGTCCTCGGGCGTGTGCGAGACCGGGTCGACCTTGTGCATGGTCAGCTCGTTGCACTTGCCGATCCACCACTGGTAGGTCATATAGACCGTGCCCTTGTTGATACGGTCGCTCACGTCGGCGCGGCTGTATACCTGGCCGCGGCGGCTGTGAATCGAGACGATGTCGCCGTTCTTGATGCCGCGCGCCTGGGCGTCCGCGGGATTCATGCGGACAAAGCCGGGCTCGTCGGCAAGCAGCGCCAGCGTCTTGCAGTTGCCGGTCATCGAGCGGCAGCTGTAGTGGCCGACCTCGCGGACGGTGCACAGGATGAGCGGGTACTCATCGTCGGGAAGCTCGGAGGGCGCCTCCCAGTCGTGCGCCATCAGGTTGGCGCGGCCGTCCTTGGTGGTGAACTTGCCACCAGCGAACATGTCGGGCGTACCGTGGTCGTTGACATCGGTGCTCTTGACGGGCCACTGGGCGTAGCCGCCCTCGGGAGCCATCTTCTCGTAGGTCGCGCCCACAAAGTTGGGGCACAGGCTAATGCACTCGTTCCAGATCTGCTCGGTGTTGTCGTAGTGCATGGGATAGCCCATACGCGTGGACAGGTCCGCGAAGATCTCCCAGTCGTGACGGCACTCGCCCTTGGGCGGAACGGCCGCGTCAAAGTGCTGGAAGCTACGGTCGGATGCAGTAAAGACACCCTCGTGCTCGCCCCAAGAGGTAGCGGGCAGGATGACGTCGGCGAGCATGGTCGTCTGCGTCATAAAGATGTCCTGACAAATGAACAGATCCAGCTCGGAGAGCGTCTTGCGCATACCGGCCGAATCGGGCTCGGTCTGCACCGGGTCCTCGCCGTAGTTGTAGAAGCAGTGCACCTTGCCCTCGTCGACCAGGTGGCCAAGGTCGGTGAGCTTGTAGCCCTCCTCGAGCGGGAGCTTTTCCTCGGGCACGCCCCAAGCCTTGGCAAACTTGGCACGCACTGCGGGGTCGGTGACTTTCTGGTAGCCAGGGTACAGGTTGGGCAGCATGCCCATATCGCAGGAGCCCTGGACGTTATTCTGGCCACGCACGGGCGCGAGGCCGGAGTTGGGTTTGCCGATCTGGCCGGCAACGCAGGCGATGGAGGCGATGGTGTGCACCGTCTTCAGGTTCTGCTTCTGCTGGCATACGCCCATGCCCCAGCCAATGATGGCAGAGGGCTTCGCCGTGGCGTACATCTCGGCAGCTTGGTGGATCAACGCGGGCTCGACACCCGTGATGTCCTGTACGGATTCGGGAGTGTAGTTCTTGATGGTCTCCCACCACTCGTCAAAGCCGTTCGTGTGCTCGGCGACGAATTCCTTGTCGTAGAGGCCATCGTTGACCAAGCAGTTGGCAAAGGCGTTGAGGAACGCAACGTTGCAACCGTTCTTGATCGGAAGGTAGAGATCGGCGATACGCGCGGTTTCGATATGGCGCGGGTCGGCGACGATGATCTTGCAACCCTTTTCTTTGGCTCGCACGATACGCCTTGCGACGATGGGGTGCGAATCGGCAGGGTTATAGCCGAAGAGGAAAATGCAGCCCGCATCCTCCATACCGGGGATGGAGCATGACATGCAACCTGAACCAACCGTGTCCATCAGACCGAGGACAGTAGGGCCGTGTCAAGTACGGGCGCAGTTGTCCACGCTGTGGGTGCCGATGCACGCACGCGTAAACTTCTGCATGACGTAGTTCGCCTCATTGCCGCCGCCTCGCGAAGAGCCGGTGGTCATGACAGCGTTAGGACCATATTCGTCAATTATGGCCTGCATCTTAGATGCGGTGAAATCCAGTGCCTCGTCCCAGCTTACGCGCTCAAGATCCGCGCCCTTGGTGCGACGGATCATCGGGTGCAGTACGCGAGGAGTCAAGATCTTGGTGTCGTTGATGAAGTCGTAGCCGCTCATGCCCTTAAGGCACAGCTCGCTCTGGTTGGTGATGCCGTTGAGCGGTTCGGTACCCACGACCTGGCCGTTTTGGACCAAGAGGTTAAACTGGCAACCGGCGCCGCAGTACGGGCAGATCACTTTATGCTTCTCCATGACACCCTCCTTCCTTTCTCTGCTACCGAATACTCGGTACTTATTTGACAATCATTGGGCCTGTCGCCCGACGCTTACGCCTCGTTTTCGATGGTGGCGCGGGCACGCTCGGCAGTCAGCTCCGCCAAACGTTCCTCGTCTACCAGGGTGAGGCCCTTGGTCGGGCACGCCTCGGCACACGCCGGACCGCCGGGACGGTCCACGCACAGGTCGCACTTGAGCACGAAGCTCTTAGTCTGCGAACCCACGCGAACGTCGCCCATCAAGACGGGGACCTGCGTGGTCGCCACGCTCACGGCGCCAAAGGGGCATGCCATGACGCAGCTCTTGCAGCCGATGCAGTTGTCCTCGTTAACACCGATGCGATGGTTCTTTGGATCAAAGAACAAGGCGCCCGTGGGGCAGGCCTTGGCGCACGGGGCATCCTCGCAGTGATGGCACGCCACCGGTGCGGAGATCTCGTACGTACGCGTCACGCGCAGGCGCGGCGCGGCGATGTTGCCGGGGATGTCGTGCGCCTCGATGCACGCCGCCATACAGGTTTGGCACCCAATGCAGCGTGAGGAATCGGCTACGACTCGTTTATTGCCCATGTTGTTCACTCCCTCCTGAATCCCTTGTCGGAGAGACCCTGTCGACGTTGCCCCGAACCGCCCGTGGTCCGGCATCGGCGTATCGAATGCATGCGGCGAAACAAGCACTTCGATAGAATTCCTCCAACGATATACAGGTTAAATATACGCAGTTGCAGGGGGTAAACTTGAGTATAGGCCCTGCAATACGGCTGTATTGCAGGGGTTTTGGCAGGTTGGAATTATTCTCTAGAAGCTATAAAGGTGAGTGTATTACATGCGTACGCCTCAGAGATTTTTACGCGCTCTCATTTTGGATGTACTACGCTTGTATTCGTGTTTATGGTTATCAACTTGAGTGAAATAAAGTAATCGTTATAAGATGCTCAAGTATCGGCACATGCCGCATTTGACCGACTATATTGCACGCACATTAAGGGGGCCAGTGATGTCATCGACTCAAAAAAGAGCCATCCTGCAGGTGCGCATTCGCGAGGAAGACAAGCAGCATGCCGAGCATCTCTACGATGCCATGGGCACATCGCTCGCCGAGGCTGTCCGTTTATTTGTCGCGCAAAGCATTTTGATGCGCAAGCTCCCCTTTCAGCCGGTCGCCGTGCGCTCAAAGGACGGCACCGCCGCCTATGGATCGCTCAAAGCATATGGTGACCCCAATCGCCGCGCCGAGGAGCGCAATGCCTGGATTGAATACCTAGCCACAGAAAGCGATGAGCCGGTTTTGGGTCCCGAGGAAGTAGATATCCATGAGTAGCGCCATCATCGACGAGACCGTCATCCTGCGCTACCTGCTTAACGACGACGAGGTCCTGTCACCGCGCGCCGCCAAGGTCATCGCCACGCGCACCGCTCGCGTCTACCCCGAAATCATCACGCGCGTCGTGGTCACGCTGCGCGACGTCTACAAGGTTCCCCGCGTTGAGATTGCCGCGGCCATGAAAAGGCTGCTCGATGACGTCATGGTCGACGAGCCCACCGTTGTCGCCCTTGCCGTCAAACTCTTTGGCAAAACGCATATGGACTTTACCGACTGCCTCCTCGCAGCCCGAACCGCCATCTACAACGATGATGTCGTGAGCTTTGGCAAGCCCATCATCCAAGGCATGATCGATTACCGCCGCAAGCGCCAAACCGCCGCCGAAACCCGCGACCGCGCCGCCGAAGCCCGCAGCCGAAGCACCGACGCCCGCAGTCACAGCACCGACGCCACCATCGACAAGCTCCGCCACCAACCCCGCCACTAACCGACAGGCAACGGCATCGCCCGCCCCTCAGCCCCATCCCCTCCTAAGTTGCGGTGAAATACGGACTGTTTCATGCCTTTAAAGGCCTCAACAGTCCGTATTTCACCGCAACTTATTAAAGGTTGGCTGCGAACGATTTCGCTATCGGGAGTCGGCGTAGGGTTTTGTTGTCGGAATGCCGTAACCGCGCATCATGGCACCGAACGATTCTACGTCGTAGGTGTCCGAAAGTTTGAAATGAATGACGTTGTGGCCCATGGCGCGAAGGTTCGCGTCGCGCATGAGGGCCGCTCGATAGGTTTTTGCCGCCGCTTGCTCTGGATCATCTTGAGCTTCGTCTTCAAACTTACCCAGCCCATGCAGCTCTGCCAGCGTCCATGAGCCGTCTGGCATCTGCCAGCCATAATCTGCTAGATAATAACCAGCGTTTCCCGGTCGCGTTATCTCAACTTGAAGCTCAGGCGCGGCAACCCCAGCGAGAATCATCGCTGCTCTCGCCTCGGACTCGCCACCATTGTCTGACCTGCCGTCCATATGCTCAAAAACGTCAAAAGCACGCGCGATGCCATGCAACCCTCGGCAATTTGCCTGCGCATATGCTCGCAGCTCTTCACGTTCGACATCGTACTCACGGGCCAAGCCATCGACATAGCCCAGCGCATAGCGAAAGGCGCTCGTTCGGGCGATATCAACAACCGTTCGATACGGATCCGTCAGCGTAAACAGACCGAGCCGCCACACTTCGCCCGCCCGCCAGCGCTTGTATTCAACGAACTCATACGTATCGCGCCTTGTAGACCGAGGCAGCAGCACTTGCACTTTATCCAGAAGCGTATAAGCCGAGCCGATGCCATAGAGCAGCGCTGCCGTCAATCCGCAAAACACAGCATCCGGTTCAACGACCGCAATAGCGGATGCCAGCTGAAAGATGCGATCTTCAACCCCAAGATTATTCCAATAGACCGGATCCGCATACACATGGTTGTAAAGACGAAGCATGAGCTCTTCCTGCATAAGCTCGCGCGCACGGCGTTCATCCCAAGGATCAATTGTTATAAGCAGCTGTCCATCTTGATGAATTCCAAGGGCCGAGAATAGCATCCTTGCATATGACTGCGGAATATGTTTGCCTTTATCGAGCATGGCCAACCCCATAACCGTCACGGCGGAGAGAATACCATTACGCTATCGCATGCTTCCGTCCGTAGGCCTTGCCAAAAGCTGACCAAAAGCTTGACGTCGCAGGTCAGAGGTTCAAAAAATATTTACACTCTCGGTAGACGGTCGCTACGACCCTCCCAACGGCATCGGAATCCAACCTTACAAATAGTTGCGGTGAAATACGGACTACATGGGCCATAAAAGCCGGAAAACAGTCCGTATTTCACCGCAACTTAGGTGGGGATGTGGGGTCCCCGGCACGTTTACGAAAACGGCTCTGATCCCAAAGGGAATCAGAGCCGTTAAGCTATCTTATGGAGCGGGCGACGGGAATCGAACCCGCGTCATCAGCTTGGAAGGCTGGGGTTCTACCATTGAACTACGCCCGCAAGATATGGTCGGGACGACAGGATTTGAACCTGCGACATCCTGCTCCCAAAGCAGGCGCGCTACCAAACTGCGCCACGTCCCGAAGGTGTTGAGCAGCTAAGGTCTAAACCTTGCGTGTCCCAAAGCGAAGGAAATTATAGGGGAGACTCCCCGCCTGTGCAAGCGCAGAAACCCTAGCTCCTCGAATGTGCGACAAAACGACTATGGAGCAGGCCGATCACAAATGCCACCACGGCAACCGGCGCCCACGCGGCACCGATATCCGCCAACGGCAGCGCATCAAACGGCAGCCACGTGCCCCCAAAGAACGCATCGCGGACCGAGGTGATCACGCTCTGCACGGCGACCACGCCGCCGACCCAGACCCACACCTGCGGATGAGCGTCGCAAAAGCCGTGTACCAAACCCATGAGAACCAGCACGATAGCAACGGGATACAAGGCGTTGAGCATGGGCACCGAGAACATAAGGATCACGTCGAGGCCCACGTTGGAGAGCACGCACGAAAACGCTGCGAACACAAAGGCGAGAACCGCAAAGGGACGGCGCATGGCCTCCTCGGAGGCCTCCACTCCCCCTTCAACCACGTACGTCTCGCAGAAGTAACGCGAGCAGCAGCTAATAAGACCGATGCACACGTTCATGCAGGCAAGGAAAAAGATCGCAAAGACCACGACCGTGCCGGCAAGCCCAAAATGCATGGAGGCCGAACGGGCGAGGATGGCGGCGCCGTTGGTAGCGTCGGGCATCACGGTGCCGAGCTGCATACCGGCAAGGCCCAAGCCGCAGTAGATGATGGCCATGAGCACGCCGGCGATCACACCGGAACGCGAAATCTCGAAGGCCACGCGCTTGTCATCGGTAACACCCAACTCGTGGATGGTCTCGGCGATGATGATGCCGAAGGCGAGCGACGCGAGCAGGTCCATGGTCTGATAGCCAGTCAGAAAGCCCTGCACGGCGGCGCCTGCATCGTAAGGAGCCTGAGGCGCGGCAGCCGGTCCCAGCGGCGAGATCACGGCAGCACCCACGACCAGCACAATGAGCGCAATGAGCGCGGGGCCCGTAATGCGGCCGAGCACGCGTGTGATGACACCCGGGCGCAGCGTGAGCGCAAACGCGACGACAAAGAAGCCAACGGCAAACACCAGGCGAGCCGTACCGAGCGAGACGCCCTCGGGCAGCAGCGGCACCAGCATCTCGAAGGCCGTGGAGCTCGTGCGCGGAATAGCCAGGCACGGGCCGATGGCCAGATACACAGCCGCGACAAAGAACTCACCGAACTTGGGGTGCACGCGGCCGGCAAGCTCACGCGCCGTTCCGGCGAGCGCCACGGCGATAAAGCCCATAACAGGCAGGCCGATGGCGGCGATGAGAAAGCCGAGCATGGCGACCGGCGTGGCTGAACCTGCTTGCAGCGCCAGCAGCGGCGGAATGATAAGGTTGCCGGCGCCAAAGAGCATCGAGAACAGGGCGATGCCGACGGTAACGACATGGTCGGAGCGCAGACCACGCGAGGCGGATAAGGCCATAGACACACCTTTCGGGTCGAAACAAAAACGGGACGGGCAAAAGACCCGTCCCGCAAGTATATACGCTCTAGCAGGCTAAATCGCGCAAAGCGTCAATCGCGGTGTCGACTTCCTCGTCCGTGTTGAAATACCCAAACGAGAAGCGAACGACACCCTGACGCTCGGTCCCCAGCGCACGGTGCATGAGCGGGGCGCAATGGGCGCCGGGGCGCGTCGCAATCCCCCACCCTTGCATGAGTGCATCCGAGATCTCGGCAGAGTCGATATCGCCCACGTTGAGCGAGACGATCGCCGAGCGCGTCGGTTGGCCAAAGGCACCATAGAGCTTAATCCCCGGAATCTCGCGCACACCGGCAAGGAAGCGATCCGCCAGTGCTCGCTCGTGTGCCGCAATCGCCTCGACCCCGCCTTGCGCCTCGATAAAGTCGAGACCTGCGGAAAGGCCCGCGATGCCGTGACCGTTGAGCGTACCCGCCTCAAGGCGCGTGGGCCACTCAAGCGGCTGCAGCGCATCGAAGCTGTGCACGCCCGTGCCGCCCATGGCCCACGGAGCCACGTCAATGCCCTCCGCCACGGCCAGGCCGCCGGTCCCCTGCGGACCCATGAGCCCCTTGTGACCGGTAAAGCACACGACGTCGAGCCCCATGGCATCCATGTCAATCTTCGCCGTGCCGGCAGACTGCGAAGCATCGACGATCACCAGCGCGCCGGCCGCATGCGCGATGGCAGCCACGCGCGCAATGTCGACCGCGTTGCCGGTCACATTGGAGGCGTGCGTCACCACCACAGCACGCGTACCGGGCGTGACCAGCCGCTCGAGCTGATCGTAGTCGAGCACGCCGTTCGCGTCACAGCCCGCATATTCAACGGTCGCACCCCGCTCTACCGCCAGACGGTTGAGCGGACGCAGCACGGAGTTGTGCTCGAGCACCGTCGTGACCACACGGTCGCCGGGGCGCACCACGCCATTGATGACGGTGTTGAGCGCTGCGGTTGAGTTGGGCGTAAAGCACACATGGTCCGCCCTCGGGCAACCCAAAAGGCGCGCGAGCTTGGCACGGCAAGCGTGAATCGTACGAGCGGCATCGAGAGCACCCGACGTGGCGCCGCGCCCGGCATTGCCGAGCGAGCACATCGCCTGCGTCACGGCATCGATGACCGTCTGCGGCTTGTGCATGGTCGTCGCCGCGTTATCCAGGTAGATCATCGCACGACCTCCCACATATCAATCACCGTAAAGCCCTCGGTGGGAACGCCCGCCGCGGCGAGTTCGCCGCGCAGCAGTTCCCCATCGGCAGGCAACGCCTTCCATGCTAAACCGCAGCCGGCAGCGACCTCCCCGGGCACGGGAATCGTTCGCCCAGGAAGGCCGCGCTCGATGCACAAGGACTCGCAGCCCATAGCGGCCGCCGTGGTGGGAAACGTGATGACAAGCGCCGGGCGCTTCTCCCTCATGACAACTCCAACCAATACGCTACGGGCGCACGACGCGCACGGCCTGCTCCATCTTCTCCACGATCACGTACATGTTGGTGACCTCGCCCACGGCAAGCTGGTCCTTAATGCCATAGTGGTCGAGGCAGGTGCCACAGGTAAGGATTTCGACGCCCTGCTCGGCCAGACCCTTCAGGTCGTCGAGCACCGGAGAGCCCTCGACGGTGAGCTTGGCACCGCCGTTGTAGAACAGCATAGTCGCGGGCAGCTCCTCCTGCTGCGTCACGGCAAAGATGAAGGCCTTCATGAGCTTGTGGCCCAGCTCGTCGTCGCCACGGCCCATGCAGTCGGTGTAGACGGAAATGACGAGCTTGCCCTTGCCGGCGCTGGCATCACAAAAGGCAGCGCCATCCTGCTCGGGATCGGCCACGGCAACGGCGCCAGAGGTCGCCACGGTCACGTGCCACTCGGCGTCAGAAACCTTCTCGACCGAGGCCGTGCAGCTCTTCTCCTGCGCCATCTTGGAGATGTTCTTGACGGCGGTCTCGTTATCGACCGAGGTCACGACGGTGCCCTCGCCATCGAGCTGCTTCAGGGCTTTGAGCGTCTTGACGACGGGCAGAGGGCAGGCATCGCCCATGGCATTGACTTCAATCTTGGTAGACATAGTTTTTCCTTTCAAAAGGGACCGCCCAGAACAGTAGGCGGTCGCATAAACGGTTTTCCTTAATGCACAACGCGGACGGCAGGACCGCCCGGCTCCGCCTCGCGCACGCGCCCGACAACGGCGGCAACGCGCCCCTCGGCATGTAAACGACGCGCAAGCTCATCCACATCCGCCGCGGGCGCCGCGATGAGCAAACCACCCGAGGTCTGTGGATCGTACAGCGCATCCAACACACCCGGCTCCAGGTCCTCGTCGGCGGTCACGCGCGGGCCAAAGAAGTCCTGGTTGCGGTAGGAGCCCGCGGGGATAATGCCCAGACGCGCCATGTCGAGCACCTGGTCAAAGAGCGGCACCGCCCCCGACTCAAGCTCAATCTGCACGCCCGAGCCCTCGGCCATCTCGCACGCATGCCCGACCAGACCAAAGCCCGTAATGTCGGTGCAGCCGTGAAGCTCAAGTCCCTCGGCCAGACGAATCGGCGCCTCGTTGAGGGTGCGCATCGAGTCAAACATGGCTGCGGCCTCGCCCTGCTCGATAAGCTCGCCCTTAATGGCCGTAGTGATGATGCCCGAGCCGATCGCCTTGGTCAGCAACAGGACATCACCCACGCGCGCGCCGCTGTTGGCGAGCATGCGGTCGAGCGCGACAAAACCGCTCACGGACAGGCCGTACTTGGGCTCGTCGTCGTTGATGGTGTGGCCGCCCGCGATGGAGCAACCCGCCTCGACGCACTTGTCTGCGCCGCCCGCCAGAATCTGACCGGCGACCTCGACGCCCAGACAGCTCGGGATGCACAGCAAGTTCATGGCATGGCTCGGCCGCCCGCCCATGGCGTAGATGTCCGACAGCGAGTTGGCTGCGGCGATCTGGCCAAACAGGAACGGGTCGTCGACCATCGGCGGGAAGAAGTCGATGGACTGCACGAGCCCCAGGTTCTCCCCTACGCGGAAGACACTCGCATCGTCGGAGGTATCGAACCCCACGAGCAGGTTGTCGTTATGCACATTGGGCAAGTCGCCCAGGACCTGGGCGAGGGCTCCGGGAGCCAGCTTAGCAGCTCAACCGCTCGCGGCCGTCATAGACGTGAGCTTAATCTGATCGTCAGCCATCGATACCTCCTCTCATCGGTCAATCATTTTCTCCCAGTATACGCATGAATGCGAGCCTGCGACGGATGCATTAATTGAGCGCCTGTGCGCGAATCGCCGCGCCGATGGCACCGGCAAAGCGAGCCTGGGGTGAGGTGGTCACCGGCGACCCCAGTAGCTCGCCCAACCGCTCCACCACGAAGGCGTTCTCGCACAGGCCGCCGGTCAGGTAGTACGGGGCGCCCGCGGCCTGCCCGGCCATGGTCACCACGCGCGAAACCACGCTGTCGATCACGCCACGCGCAATGTTCTCGCGCGGCTCACCGCGACCGATGAGGCTGATGACCTCGCTTTCGGCAAACACCGTGCACATGCTGCTGATCTTGGTAGGCTCGCCGGAACGCGCCAGGTCGGCCATCTGTTGCTGGGTAATGCCCAGGCGGTCGGCCATGATCTCCAAAAAGCGCCCCGTGCCGGCGGCGCACTTGTCGTTCATGGCAAACTTGGCCACGCGGCCACTTTTAAGCTGAATGACCTTGGTGTCCTGACCACCCACATCGATCACGGTGCCGTGGTCGCCAAACAGACGTACGGCACCGGTACCGTGGCAGGTGATCTCGGTCACGACCTTGTGCGCATAGGGCACGGCGACACGGCCGTAGCCAGTCGCGATCACGCGCACGTCGTCGGCAGCCACGTCATAGCCAGCCGCGGCAAGCTCGCCGCGCAGACGCTCGGCCGCATCGACCGACGAATATCCCGTCGGCATGACGCAGGTCCACGCAATGGCGCCATCCGTCTCCGCAACCGCAGCCTTCGCGGCCGTCGAGCCTATGTCGATACCAATGCCAACCACGGCATCCTCCTTCTATGCGGCAAAGCGGCTGTCCCCTTGCCGCGTTCGTCCTACAGGGTCTCGATAAAAGCGGCGATGCGCGTCTCGATCTGGCCCATGTCACCGTTGCTGTAGTCGGTCTCGATCTTCATATACGGAATACCCGCACCCTCGACGGCCTCCTGCATGCGCGCGCTCTCAACGTTGAAGGTGTGGCAGGCCTGTAGCACGCTCTCTACCACGCCATCGACATGGTACTTCTCGCACATGGTCAGTGTGTTCTCCATGCGGCCGTCGTTAGGCGTCATGACCGAGCAGTTGATATCCAGGTAGCGGTCGGCGATGGCGCGCAGAATGTCGGGCGCGTCCGGGTCGATCATCATAGCCGCCGTGCGCTCACCCGAGCAGTCGTCCATGCACACGACCACGCCGCCGTTGGACTCGATGGTGCGGCCGATCTTGTTGATCACACCGCCCACCGGGCAACCGGTGATCAGAATGCGCTTGGCGTCCGCCGCAACCGGGCGCTCGCCCGCGTCGTAGGCCTCGCGCAGCTTGGCGACCTTTTGCTCCAGCTGCTGCGTATAGGCCTCGATATCAAAGCTGAACGTACCGGCAAACATAGTGCTCATCAGGTCGATGCCGCTCATGGCCGCCGGCTGGTTGGCCTGCAGCGCAAACATCTCGAGCTGGGCCGCACGCAAGCGGTTGCGACGACGGACGGCAGCACGCAGGTCATCGTCGGTAATCGTGATGCCGTAGAAGCCCTCGAGCTCCTCCTTGAGCAGGCGGCACTCCTCGTACCAGCCTTCACGCTCGTAGGCGCGATCGCGACCCTGCGGAAGATGCAGAATGTGCGTGCGCTTGAGCTCGTTGAGTAGCTCGTACATCTTCTTCTTGCCGTCGCAGGTGGTCTCGCCGATGATCATGTCGCTAAAGTACGTAAACGGGCACTTTTGCGAATAGGCAAAACCATACGTAGACTTGATGAGCGGGCACAGGTTTGCCGGCAGCACCTTCTCGGCCTCGGGAATCACCTCGTCGGACGTGCCGCACAGCGCCACGCTCGCAGCCCCCGCGGCATCGATAATCTCGAGCGGCGTGTAGCTGCACAGAAAACCGACCAGGCGATTACCCGCCTGCTTATAATCCTTGACGCGAATAAACGCCGCCTTGCGTTGCTCGTTGAACTCCTCAAACGTGGACGGCAACGGCTGCTCAATATTTTCCGACATATAACTCCTTAACAAACCTTTTAACCAACCAAGGAAACGGCTTTCCCAGGTGCCCGAGGTTGCCGTGAAAGAGGAGCGCCGCGTACTTTGGTATGCAAGCGATGGTTTGAACGGCAAGATCGGGTGCCTGGGGAAGCCGCCGGGACGGATACCCCTAAATAGTTTCCAAGAAAGCCTCGATCCTGGTTTGCAGCTGGCCGGCGTCCTCGCCGGCGTAGTCAGTCGTGATGTGCATAAACGGGATGCCGGCCTCTTCGGCGGCCTTCTCCACGGCAAACGACTCCATCTCGTAGAGCGTGCAGAACTGCAAGGCCACGTCGACGATGCCGTCGGCATGCAGGTCCTTGGCCATCTGGACAATGTCCTTCATACGCTGGTCGTTGAGCGTAAAGACGGCGCAGTTGATCTTAAAGTAGCGCTCGGCGATGGCGTCGAGCATCTCGTCAACCGTCTCACCGGACTCATCGACCAGGTCCTTGTAGTAGCGCGAGCCCGTGCAGGACTCCTCGCCCACCACGACGCCACCGGCCTTCTCGATGAGGTTGAACAGCTTCCAGTTGGGCACGGCCATGGGCGTACCGGTGTACAGGATGCGCTTGGTCCCCTTGGGCGCCACGCCCTCGCCGGCCTCGACACGCTGCTCGCACTCAGCCGCCATATCGTTAATGGCTCCGGTCAGACGCGGCGTGTCATCCATAAAGGCGGCCTGAACGGTCAGCAGGCTGTCTAGACCGCTGATGGGCGCTGGGTCGGCAGCGCGCGTGGCAGCGAGGCGCTGCAGGGCGCGACGCTTCTCATTGACGGCGTGGATGGCGGCCTTCAGACGCTCGGGCGTAATCTTGACGCCACACTCTTCCTCGATCTTGGCGGCGAGCTTCTTGACCTCGGCCTTCCAGGTCACGAGCGTCGACTCGTCGTGTACGTTGGGAATATCCATGACGTACATGTTCTTTTGCGTGGCAAAGAACTCGTAGGCTTTCTTCTTGCCGTCGCAGGTGTTCTCGCCCACCACCAAGTCGCTCGACTCAATGTAGGGGCAGACCTCGCCCAGCTTAAAGCCGGCAAAGCTCTTGATGAGCGGGCAGGTGTTGCGCGGCAGGTGCTCCTCGACCTTATCGGTTGCCCAATCGGCACCCGAGCACAGACCCACGAGGATACCGTCGCAGGCGAGCACAATCTCCTCGGGCACGTAGACGCAGAAGCTGCCAACGATCTTGGTGGCCTCGCCGGCCTCCTTCTTGTCGAGCATCTCCTTAATACGGCCGCTATGGATGTTGGTGGCCACAAAGTCCAGGTAGGACGTGGACTTGGGGCGATTGTGCTGCATCAGAAACATATCGCCGTACATCTGACCCACGGCGCCCAGCAGCATGTCGTGGTCGGCAAGATTCATGCCGAGGCTCTCCCACATCGGATGGAAATCGAATTCTTCAGCCATGACGGTTCCCCTCTCGAACCAAAATTGAATAGCTACGGTATTGCTGCACGGTGGGTGGCGAAAACCCAGCCGCGCCTAAACCCGGAATTTTAGGGAACCTGCTTTGCGGTCGATTATTTAGTTGTTCGTCGTCTCTCCCGGAGCCGTGAGCATACCTGCTCATATGCGACTCCGAGCTATATATAGGGCACGCGCGGCAACGCGGCGAATGTATGTCGTCTGCGGCATGTGCGCACCCTCCTTTACAAGTTAAGGTCAACTATATCAACGGTCATCGTCCAGACGAACACCGTTGACATTCGTACGACAGCGTCGTGCGTCGTCGTTTAATAAAAAATTATCTTGATTGGTAAGAGTTTGTCGTCCCTCATTCGGCGAGCGGCAAGACAAAGCCGCCGAGGCTTATATCCCCGACGGCATTACCCGGCGCTATCGACAAACCAAATGAATCCTGCTGGCATCAAAATGCATGCGCAGCGTCTCGCCTGCTTGCGGCAGCGCGTCGACAGGCATGCCCACCTTGTTGACCTTCCACTGCAGACGCGTGGGCGCATCGACGCGCGGCACGTCCAGCAACACCAGCCGCTCAAAGCGCGAATCGCTCACACGGGCCACGTGCAAATCGTAGCTGTTGCGGCCCCGCTCAGCGCGATTGTCAACATGAAAGTAGCTTGCGCGAATGCCCAGGTACGCCACATTATCGGGAACCTCGCGACCCACGCTAAAGGTCATGCCCCAGTCGAGGGCCTCAACTTCTTCGTCGCCGATCTTGCGCGCCCGGCTTGTGTTCTTGCAGCCCGTCAGGCGCAGTGCCGCCAGCGTCTGCGGGCGGCGAACCACGTCCTCGACGGAGCCGATCTCCTCCACATGCCCGTTATGCATCACGCAGATGCGCTGGCAGAGGCGGCACGCTTCGTCGATGTCGTGGCTCACGTAGAGCACGGTGCGGTTGCACACGTCGAACAGGTCGAGCATGTTCTGCTCGAGCGCGCTCTTAAGGTAGGCATCGAGCGCGCTCATGGGCTCGTCGAACATAAAGATGCCCGGATGCGCCGCCAGCATACGGGCAAGCGCCACGCGTTGCTGCTGCCCGCCCGAAAGGCGCGCGGGGTAGCGGTCGGCAAAATCGGCTAGACCGAAAATGCTCAGATAGCGCTCGGCGAGCTTTTTGCGTGCGGCGGCGTCGCCCGCATCCTTTACACCGGCGCATACGTTATCGGCCACCGTCATGTTAGGAAACAGCTGATAGTTTTGGAACAGCAGGGCGCATTTGCGCGCCTGTGGCGACAGGTTGATGCCCGCCGCCGAGTCAAAAAAGGTCACGCCGTTGACGACGATCTTGCCCTCGTCGGGCGTCTCCACACCGGCAATGCAGCGAAGTGTGCAGCTCTTGCCGCAACCCGAGGCACCGAGCAACGCCACGCGCTCCTCGCCGGCCTCAAGCTGCATGTCGAGCATAAACCCGGGATAGTGCTTTTTTATATCCAGAACGAGCGACATGGCCTATCGACCTCCCTTTGCGACCGTGTCATCGCGCATAAGCTCGGCCAACGCCTCGCGATCGATGCGCAGCGCATCGCCGCCGACTGGGTCGAGCGAATCGCCCTGTCCGGCGAGATCTTTGGCCTGCTTGCGCTCCGCGCGGGAAAGGCCCCGCTCGCGATACTTTTGCGAATGCGCCGTGTACATGTTGATAAACAGGATGACCAAGAAGCTAAAGGCGATCACGACGACAACCCAAAAGAGAGCCACCGACGTGTTGCCGCCCATCCACTCAAAGTAGATGGCGATGGGGATGGTCTGGGTAATGCCGGCATAGTTGCCCGCAAAGAACAGGGTGCAGCCAAACTCGCCCATGGCACGCGCGAAGGCAAGCACCGTGCCGGCGGCAATCGAGGGCCAGCCGAGCGGCATCATGAGCCTGGCAAAAATGCGACGTTCGGACCATCCCAAGGTTCGCGCGGCGTCGAGCATCTGCGTGTCAAGGCTCTCAAAGGCACCGAGCGCCGTACGGTAGACCAGGGGAAACGACACCACCACGGCGGATATCACCGCCGCGGGCCACGTAAAGACGATCGAGACGCCATGCGCGATCAGCCACCGGCCCACCCCGGCCGAGCGGCCAAACAGCATGAGGAGCAAAAAGCCGCACACCGTGGGCGGCAGCACCATGGGGATAGTAAAGACCGAATCGAGCAGGCCCTTGATGCGGCTCGTAGTACCCATGGTCTTCCATGCGGCAAACAGGCCCAGTGCAAAGGCAATCGCCAAGGCAAGTCCGCTCGTTTTGATAGACACCCAAAACGGACGATAGTCGATACCACCAAAGAAGACTGCGGCGCGCTCCGCCAGCGACGGCGGCATCGCCGTCGATACGTCCGCATACCGCACGAGGGCGGCATTATCACTCCACAGGGCGCCGTCACCCAAGTCTAGCTCGACATTCGCGACGTCAGCGGCATTCACCACCGTGTAGTAATCGCCGTTGCCGCCCTTCACCTTAAACTGATAGCGGTAATCGCCCTGCGCCAGCGCGTTATCCGAGATAAAGACCCATTCGAGCTTAGATTCCTCCAGCAACGCCCCACCCATGGAGTGCGACTTGTCGAGCCCTACGAGCATCTTCTTGAGCGCCTTTTGGTCATCTGCCTTTGAGATGTCGAGCCCCGCGTCTTTGGCGGCATGGGCGTCGACCCAGACCACGATGTTCTCAGGCGTCGTCACCGTCACGAGGGTCGTCTTCTTGTAGATGGGAAATCGATAGCCCTCGGGCTGACCTGCAAACGAGCGTGCCGTGCCCTTGGCATTGCGCTCAAACGCGTTGAGGCCAAACTCGACGCCATCGATAAGCGCGGAGCCTTCGGTCGCCTGGCGGCCATCGGCGGTGGTGAAGAGCGCCTCGGCCCGGGCAACTCCGGGCCGCGCGGTCAGCACGCACAGAACCGCAGCCAGCACGGCAAACAGGCGAATCGTTTTTCTTGACACGGGCGACTCCTCAAACACATGGCAACGGCGCTGTGGGTACGCCGCTTCTATCTAAAAAAGCGGGCGATCGCAAGAACGCCCGCCCTCAAGAATATCGTTATACAGTGCCCTTCCGCACTACTCGGAAAGCTCAAAGCCGTACTTGGCCCAAATCTTCTGGGCCTTCTTGTTGGACAAGCAAAAGTCGATAAACGCCTTGGCCTCGTCGGCATGTTCGGAGCCATCGGCGACAGCGCCCGGATACACGATGGGCTTGTGCGAGTCCTCGGGACACACGAAGGCCTCCTCGATGCCGTCGTAGCGGAAGATGTCGGAGCTATAGACAAAGCCAGCCACGCAGTCGCCCGTAGAGACGTAGGCGGCAGCAGTGCCGACCTTGTCGGCCAAAGCCACCTTGTCGGCGATCTCGGGAGCATACTCGCCGTCGTCGCCCTCGGTGCCGGTGTAGAGGCCCACGGAGGCCAGCGCCTGGTTGGCGTACTTGCCGGCGGGGACGGTCTTGGCGTCGCCGATGGCGATCTTGCCGTCCAGGTTCGCGACGTCGGCGATGGCCTCGACCTTGGTGTCGGAGCCCTCGGCGCGAATGATCACGAGGTCGTTGACGAACATGTCCTCACGCGTGTCGGCGTCGACGAGCTCTGCGGTCTCAGCGTCGTCCATGGTGCCCTTGGAGGCCGTGATAAGCACGTCGACGGCGGCACCGGCGCGCATTTGCTCGACAAGGTCGCCAGACGCCTTAAACTGCGTGTCGGCAAACGTGGCGCCGGTCTGCTCGGTGTAAAGCTCCTGAACCTCGGGCAGAGCCTTCTCGAGTGAGTTGGCGGCAAAGACCTGCAGTTCAACAGCTTTCTTGGAAGATGCCTTAGCAGAACCGGCATCGGATCCGGCCGGCTCGGACGTCTTGTTGCCCGAGCAGCCGGCAAGACCAAGGCCGGCAGCGGCGACAGCAGAAAGCGAGACGAAACCGCGGCGAGAAACCATATCGAACATGTTCAACCCTTTCGAACGCGATGCCCGGGCACCCCGCCGCAGGCTTTATTCTGTTACTAGATTATACTTCTGCGCGAATAATGTTTGTGATAATGATTTCTCGTCTAATAAGTTTCTTTTACCGATAACCCCGAGATGGCCGCACTGTCACTGCATAAAAAAGGCGGAGCAGCCCGTAAGGTCGCCCCGCCGCAGGTAAACTACTTAGTTGGCGTGCCCGCCGCCCGCTGTCATCTGAGCCGCATGCTCCAGCTGGTCTGCTATGGCCTCCCAGCTTTCGCGGGCGGCCTTCGTAGAACCGGGAAAGTTTACGACAAGTGTATGACCTCGTTGCATGCAAATAGCGCGCGAGAGCATGGCGCGGCGCGTCTTGGTCATCGAGTACGCACGGATTGCCTCTGCAATACCCGGCACATCGCGGTCGCAGACGGCACGCGTCGCCTCGGGCGTCACGTCGCGCATCGAAAGTCCCGTGCCGCCGCAGGTGAGCACGACATTGGCGTGGCACTCATCGGCGGCTTCCGCAATGGCATCACCAATCTCGCTGACGTCGTCGCGCACGACCACATGCGAGGCGACCGCCCAGCCCTGCGCCTCGATAAGTTCCTCGAGTGCGGCTCCAGCCTCGTCCTGGGCTAGATCGCGCGTATCCGAGCACGTCACGATCGATATCTTCAGCTCCATAGCATTCCTCCTACAACACGGCGCCCTCGGGCAGATCGACGCGAACAACGTCCACGACGTCGCCCGCCTTGAGGTCGCACGGCCCTTCTTCAATACGCAGTAGGCAGTTGGCCCGCTGCATCGTGCCGAGCAACGCCGAATTCTGCGTCTTGGCCTCGGTCACCAACAGCTCACCGGTCTCGGGGTCGCGCAAAACCGTGGCGCGATCGAAGAAGCGGCGATGCTGTCGCTTTTTCACGCTATGCGTAAGCGTCGCCCGCTGCACAGGACGCTCACCCTCGGCAAAGCCGCGCATCTTGCGAATTGCCGGACGGGCGAGCATCTCAAAGCCCACGTACGCCGCGGCCGGATTGCCTGAAAGCCCCAGGTAGGGCTTACCCCCGAGCAAGCCAAACGTGATGGCCTTGCCCGGACGCATCGAGATGCGGTCAAACAGCACCTCGCCCTCGCGCCGGACGAGCGCCGTCACGAAATCGTAATCGCCCGCCGAGGCGCCACCACTCGTAATGACAAAATCGCACTCCTGCACGGCGCGATGCACCAGTCCGGATATCGCCTGCTCATCGTCGGGCGCAATGCCGTAAAACACGGGCTCGGCTCCCGCATCGAGCGCCTCGGCCATCAACGCCGAGGAGTTGGAATCGCGAATCTGACCGCGCGCCGGCACCTTACTCGGTGCGACCAGTTCCGTCCCCAGCGAGATAATGCCCACACGTGGGGCAGCGTGCACCTTCACGCTCGCGTATCCGGCGCTTGCCAGCAAGCCGGCGCCCGCCGGAGCCACGACCTCGCCCGCGTACATCACAACATCGCCGGCATGGGCCTCCTCGGCGGCAGAGCGAACGTTCTCCCCCACCTTGGCAGGCGCCGAGAAGCGAACATGCGAGCCCTCGTTGCCGTCGCCATCGAGCACGTCGACGATCTCGTATTTCACTGCGGCGTCGGCACCTTCGGGTACCGGCGCACCTGTCATAATGCGGACCGTCTCGCCCGCGCCGATTGCGCCCTCAAACACATGGCCCGCGGCCTCGTGTCCTACGACGGAGAGCGTCACCGGAGTGTCACCGGCGGCCGCAGCAAGATCGGCTGCGCGCACGGCATACCCGTCCATGGCGCTGTTGGCAAACGGCGAGATGTCGATATCGGCCACCGCGTCCTCGGCCAAGGGAAGACCGGCGACCTGCCACACGGGAATCTCAACGAGATCGGTCGGAGCAACGTGCGACAGAACAATCGACTGCGCGTCCTCCAGCGGAATGAGTTTCTCTGCCATATGCACCTCTTAATGCCACGGCGCACAACAGGGGCGCCGATTCTTTATGCTTGTCTCAGTATAATCCCCCGACGCACGACCGCGACTCGGCCTGTACCCGCAAATACACCTGTCGGTTGCAGGCCGCGAAACAGAATGGAAACCAACCCACCGGCTCGTCGCGTTTACCGCGTTTTATAATGCTTGCGTTGCAACCTAAAAGAGGAACGTATGGCTCATAACGACAAACCTGAAAGCGCAAACGAAGCGCAGGATCATTCCCAGCCGCTCGACGAAGGCGGTTTTTTCTCCCTGAACGACGTCATCACGGCAGGCAGGCATCAGCTCACCCGCTCCGAGCATCTCTTGGCTGCCGACACGCGCCGTAACGCCCGCAACCTACTCGCGAGCGCCAAGTTGCTCGCGCTCGTCGTCATTGTCTCGCTCGCCATGGGCGTTGCCGCCTGGGCGTTTTTGGCCTCGCTGAATATCGCGACCGACTATCGCGAGCACCATGTGTGGGTCTACGCCTTGCTTCCCGTTGTGGGCGTTGCCACCGCATGGGTGTACAAAAACCACGGTCTTGCCGCCAAACGCGGTAACAACCTGGTCATCGACTCCGCTCTGGGCACACGCCTCATCCATATGCGCATGGCCGTCCTCACCTTCGTCTGCTCCACGCTCACGCACCTAACGGGCGGATCGGCCGGTCGCGAGGGAGCCGCGGTGCAGATTGGCGGCACCATCGCCAGCAACATCTCGAGCCTCGCCCACCTCAAAAAGCATGACCACCACGACCTCATGCTCGCCGGCATCTCGTCGGCCTTTGGCGCCGTATTCGGATCGCCCCTTGCCGGAGCATTCTTTGGCATGGAGATGTGTTTTATCGGCAAGATCGACTACACCGCGGGCATCTACTGCCTGGTCGCCTCGTTTACCGGCTACTTTACATCACTCGCCCTGGGTACCGAGTACGAAGCGAATGTCATCGCCAGCGTTCCCGCCATGACGCCCAAAACGGTCGTCATCGTTGTTATCAGCGCCATCACCTTCGGTCTGACGGCACGCCTCTTTGCGTGGTCGGTTCGAACCGTCAAGAGCCTGTACGGTCGCTTTATCACCAATTACCTCGTTCGCGCACTTATAGGCGCACTCGTGGTTTTGGCTGCCTATGTCCTCCTCGACGCCTGGGACTACGCCGGCCTTTCCACGTGGCTTTCCGGCGCCGGATTTGCCGGCGACACCACCCTGGCGGACGCAGCCATCAAGTTGGTCGTCACAGCGCTTACCCTGGGTGCCGGCTTCCAAGGCGGCGAGGTCACGCCCCTGTTTGGCATCGGTGCGGCACTCGGTGGCTGGATCGGTTGCCTTACCGGGCTCGATCCCAGTTTTCTGGCGGCTCTCGGCATGCTCGGCGTGTTTTGCGCCGGCCTCAACGTGCCCATCACCACCTGCATGATGGCCATCGACCTGTTCCACGGCACGGCCGCCGGGTTCTTTGTCATCGTGGCCTTTATCAGCTACCTAACCGGCGGACACCGCGGCGTGTACCCCGCCCAGCGCATCATCTCACCCAAGCGCCGTTCGCTTATTGTGGATGAGGGCGGTACGGTAGCGGATGCTATCGAGCGCCACAACGACCTGATAGAGTAGACGTAAGTATTCGCCGTGCAGCCACAATCGGGGGCAATTCGACCTGAGCGCGACCGCACCGTCACGTCATACGCCGGGAGTCGCCCCATGCACGCAACTGATTTTGGTCGCACGCTCATCATCGCCAACCCAGCCGCCCAGTCGGGCGCCGCGCACGAGGTTGCCGAGCGCCTGCAACGCTTTTTGGACATGACTGCACGCACATCCCAGTTTGACCTGGTGCTGACCGAGCGCATGGGACACGCCAAGGAGCTAGCCGCCCAGGCAACGGGCTATCGCACCGTTATCGCACTCGGCGGCGACGGCGTGATCCACGAAGTCGTCAACGGGCTTATGACGCAAAAGGAGGACGCCCGCCCCGCTCTTGCCATCCTACCTGTGGGCTCCGGCAACGATTTTGCCCAAACACTCGGTATCGAAGATTTCTCCGGCAAGGATTTTGGCGCGCTGCTCACCTGCGAGCTGCAGCGTCAGGACATCGGGCGCATTCGCTCGTGGAGCCCTGCGAGCGGCAGCGGCGAGGCTACCGCTGAGTACTACGACCAGACGCTTTCGGTCGGCATCGATGCCGCCATCGGCCTTGGCACCACCGAGCTGCGCAAAAAGACCGGCTTGACGGGCGCGCCGCTCTACACTCTCTCGGGACTTGAGCAGTTTGGCCTACGTTATCGCAACTACCCCATGACAGTCAGCTTTGACGGGGCACCCGCCGAGCGCGTGAGGGCGATCATCATGGCCATCCAGCTGGGACCCACCTATGGCTCGGGCTATCGCATCTGCCCCAACGCCGACCCCTGCGACGGCATGCTCGACATCTGCTACGCATGCGGCCCTGTCCCTCGCGCGGTTGCCCTGCCTATGTTTCTTTCGGCCAAGGACGGCCACCATATCAAGTTGCCACCGGTTCGCATGCGCCGATGCCGCCATGCCGAGCTCACTTTTGAGGAGCCCGACTACCCCATCCAAGCCGACGGCGAGCCCGTTGTCGCCTCGCGCATCGAAGTCGACATCCTACCCGGTGCCCTCCAAGTCTGGCGCCCCACCCGCTAACCCCACCTAGGTTGCGGTGAAATAGGGATTGTATATGCAGCTAAAGCCGCAAAACAGTCCCTATTTCACCGCAACTTATGAGGAGGCTATTCGTCGCTGCACGGCTTGCGACGGTTGGCCTTTTTTAATGGCGTTGAAGTGCTTGTCATTGAGTCTGCGCTGGCGAGAGCGCTGAGGCACCTTGGTCTTGGCGCGGCGGCGCGGTGGACGCCCGCGACGCTCAAGCTCAGCGCGCAGCTTGCGCAGGCAGCTCGCGCGATTCTGAAACTGGCTGCGGCTCTCACGCGCCGTCACGACAATCCCCGAAGGGATATGTTTCATGCGTACCGCCGAGTCCGTCGTGTTCACGCCCTGTCCGCCCGGACCCGTCGCACGAAACACCTGCACCTCGCAATCGCGCGCCAACTCCTCGACCGACATCTCGGCATAGCGCGCATACTCGCGCCATTCCATCTTGTTCTCGTCCATATCAGCACCTCCCCTCATACAAAAAATGTGACAAAGGGACAGTCCCTTTGTCACATCGCATACCAATCGCTTGTGTTGCGCGCTTAGGCGAAGGTGATCTCGCCGTTCTCGCAGTCCATATCGGCGATACGGGCCAGGCTCTCAACGCGGAAGCCGCGTTTACGGAGCTTATCGCCGCCGCCCTGGAAGCCCTTCTCAACGGCGATGCCAATGCCGGCAACTTCGGCACCCGCAGCCTCGCAGATCTTAATAAGGCCCTCAAGCGCGCAGCCGTTGGCCAGGAAGTCGTCGATAATCAGGACCTTATCGCCCTCGGACAGAAAGCGCTTGCCGACGATGACCGGGTACTCCTTCTGCTTGGTAAAGGAGTAGATGGTCGTGGCGTACTGCTCGCCGTCGAGGTTGATGGACTGTGCCTTCTTGGCAAAGACCACCGGCACGCCGCCAAAATGCTGGGCTGCGATGCAAGCCATGCCAATGCCCGAAGCCTCGATCGTCAGGATCTTGTTGATCTCGACACCCTCGAACAGACGGGCCCACTCGGCGCCCATGTGGTCGAACAGCTCAACGTCGCACTGGTGGTTGAGGAAGGCATCAACCTTAAGGACGTTACCGGCCTTTACGATGCCGTCATGGCGAATACGATCCTCAAGCTCCTGCATGGCGCAACCCCTTCTCGCGGCAACGATACCGCGCGATTAATAAACGTTGTTCGATAGTCTACCACGGACCGACCCCCGCCCGCCCCACAAGCCGCATCGCACCATAAAGCTGCAAGACCAGTAGATAGGCCCGATTCGTGGCAGACAGCCTCCCAACACGCTAATGCCGGGTGCGCGTCCTCACCAAACGTACCAATGTGAGCGCAAAGCCCACGGTAGCAACGGCCATCAGCACGTAGAATACCAAACGGAAGCCAAAGAGGAACACGTCCGGACGACCCGCCACATAGCTCGTGACCGTCTTGCCCATCGCCGCGCTCGTCTGTCCATACAGGATGCGCGACGCCGCCGTAATACCCAGCGCTATGCCCGCATAGCGCGCCAAGCTGCTCAAGCTGCCCGCAAAGCCAAGCGCCTCACGCGGAGCCGAACCCATATACAGCGAATTATTGGGACTCTGGAAGATCGACGTGCCGCACGACATAAACGCGACGCAGCACACAATCATCAAGATGGAAGAGTGCTCGTCAAGCGTGCTCACCGCAAAGAGACCGCACACGTACACGCCCAGGCCAACGGCCGTGGGCGCTTCACAACCAACACGGTCGGACACCGAGCCCGAAAGCGGGCCCACAAAGGCATTCACGACCGGCATCGCCAAAAACAACAGGCCGGAGATATCGGAGCTAAAGCCGTGGGCATCCTGAAAGTAGAACGGCAGCACAAACTCGGAGGCACCGATACCCACGAACACGATAAGCATGCAAGCCAGGTTAATCGTGAAAGCCGAGCTCGCAAAGCAGCGACGCGCCGCCTCTGTCAACGGCATAGGGCGTTCGCCAGCCTCCGGCTTCACATGCGGCAGCGTATAGAGTCCCACGATAAACGAGATTACGCCAATGGGCAGATTGATAAGGAAGATGCTCTCCCAGGGAAAGCTCGCCACCAGCACGCCGCCGAGCACGGGGCCGCACATCATGCCAAGAGCCACAAAGGTCGCCAGAATGCCCATGGCACGGCCGCGCTCACGCGCCGGAAACGACTCGGTGATGATGCCCATATTGTTGGCCATCGCGGCGGCACAGCCAATGCCCTGCACGAAACGCGCCAAGATAAGCACCTCGAGCGAAGCCGAAAGCCCGCAAAGCAACGAGCCACCCGTAAAGACGATTACACCAAGCTGGAACACATTCACCTTGCCGCGCACATCGCCCAAGCGGCCAAACGGCAGCATGGCGACGCACGTCGCGAGCAGATACACCGAGCTCACGAGCTGAATGCGGTCGAGACCCACCCCCAGCTCCTTTTGCATCACTGGGAGCGCCACCGTCACGATGCTCGCATCCAGACACGCCATAAAGGTCATGACGAGCACGGTGAACAGAATCGCCCATTTATTCTTACCGTGGGTGTCGCCCTCTAGGGCAATGTGTTCGCGGCGCAGCTGCTCGGCAGTTTTCTCCATGTATATCCTTTCTATCGTGCAACGCAAAAACGGGACCCCAATCGCCTACAAACGGACACGATCGGGGTCCCACTTACGGAATCGGAACTATGAGGACGTCGTCAGCCGAAAAGCCGTCCCACGCCTCGCACGCACGCTAGCCTAGCACTGCTCGAGCGCCTGCTCAAGGTCGGCAATCAGATCGGCCGTGTCCTCGAGGCCGCACGACAGGCGCACCATGTCGGCGGAGATACCGCAGGCGATGAGCTCCTCGTCGTTCATCTGGCGATGCGTAGCGTTAGCAGGATGCAGGCAGCAAGTGCGGGCGTCGGCAACGTGCGTGGCGATCTGGGCGAGCTTGAGGCTCTTCATAAAGGTCTCGGCCGCCGCGCGACCACCGTTAAAGCCAAAGCTCACAACGCCGCAGGTACCGTTGGGCATGTACTTCTGAGCGATGTCATAGTACTTATCGCCCTCCAGGCCCGGATAGCTCACGAAGCGCACCTTGGGATGGCTCTGCAGGAACTTGGCAACGGCCAGGCCGTTCTCGCAATGACGCGGCATGCGCACATGCAGGCTCTCGAGCGAGCTGTTCAGGAAGAAGGCCGCCTGCGGATTCTGCATAGGACCAAGATCGCGCATGAGCTGAGCGGTTGCCTTGGTAATGAAGGCACCCTCGCGACCAAACTTCTCGGCATAGGTCACGCCGTGGTAGCTCTCATCGGGCGTGGTAAGACCCGGGAACTTGTCCGCATGAGCCATCCAGTCAAACTGGCCGTGGTCAACGATCACGCCGCCCAGGTAGGCAGCATGTCCATCCATGTACTTGGTGGTGGAGTGCGTAACGATGTCGGCACCCCACTCAAAGGGACGGCACATCACAGGCGTCGGGAAGGTGTTGTCGACCATCAGCGGCACGCCGTGGTCATGTGCGGCCTTGGCAAAGCGCTCAATATCGAGCACGGCAAGGGCGGGGTTGGCAATCGTCTCGCCAAAGACGAGCTTGGTATTGGGCTCAAAGGCTGCCTCGAGCTCCTCATCGGTGCAGTCGGGGGCAACGAACGTGCAGGTCACGCCCATGCGGCCCATGGTGTGGGCGAGCAGGTTATACGTACCGCCGTAAATGGCAGAGCTCGCGACCACGTGATCGCCGGCACCGGCCACGTTAAAGATCGCGAGGAAGTTCGCAGCCATGCCCGAGCTCGTGAGCATCGCGGCGGTGCCTCCCTCCATCTCGCAGATCTTGGCGGCAACCAGATCGCACGTGGGGTTCTGCAGGCGGCTGTAGAAGTAGCCCGACTCCTCCAGGTCAAACAGCTTACCCATATGCTCCGACGTGTCGTACTTCCACGTGGTGGACTGGTAGATGGGCACCTGGCGCGGCTCGGCATCTCCCGGGTGATAGCCGCCCTGAACACATGTGGTACCGATGGTCTGCTCGCTCATATCTAGCTCCCTTGCCTGGGTTTTAGTTTTATTCGGTTCACGATACCGCTACCCTGCACCCCTCTCAACCCATCCCCAAGGTAGGTTATTGGACAAATTGATCAGGGGTATTTATCTCAAGCCTTGGGCATTTGCTCGATAGATAAATACGAGGCATACATGAAGCTCTCGATGATTACATGCCCCGTCACGGGTACCATAGGCGGGTACACCGTGACCAAGGAGACAACGATGAAGCAAATCGATACGGCCCAGCTCGACATCACCGACTGTCAGGCTCAAGCTGCCGAATACCACGCCCGTGGCTTTAACTGCGCCCAGGCCGTCGCCTGCACGCTCGCGCCCGCCATCGGGCTCGACCCCCAGGTCGCCTTTACCCTCACCGAGGGCTTTGGCGCCGGCATGGGCGGCATGACCGAAACCTGCGGCGCCATCTCGGGCGCCGTGGCCATCATGGGCTTTGTAATGAGCGACGGCATGGAAAACCCAAAGACCAAGGGCCAGACCTACAAGCTGTCGCGCGAGATCGCCAAGCGTTTTGGCGAGAAGAACACGACGACCGTCTGCGGCACGCTCAAGGGCATCGGGTCGGATAAGGGTCCGCTCCGCAGCTGCCCCGGCTGCATCGACGATGCCATCGAGATCGCCTGCGATATGCTAAAGCAGCTCGCCGAGTAAACACCAGCGGCATAAAACGACGGCCGGCGCGCTTGGGATCCATCCAAAAGCATGCCGGCCGTCGCCGTTAGAACTCGGCAAATTCGGGAGCGCCGACCTCAATCTCCTCGCGCCCCGCCATAAGCTCGCGCATCTTGGCGCAAAATGGCTCCTGCTCCCCCGCCTTAAACACCAAGTGAAGTGTCACGGCATCCGCGTAATCGGTATCCGAAACCTTGGCACCCGAATCCTGCGCCAAGCGAAGCGCCTGCTCATACTGTGGATAGGCCACATGCACATCAACCGGCACGACACTCGTCATCTCGACGATCTGCCCGGACACCTGAGCCTCGGCCACCGCCGCCTGCGTTGCCGCGGTATAGGCGCGCACCAAGCCACCAGGCCCCAACAGCGTGCCACCAAAATAGCGCGTCACTACGCAGCAAACATTTTTGAGCCCCGTGCCGCGCAGCACCTCAAGCGTCGGCATACCGCTCGTGCGGCTCGGCTCGCCATCATCGCTCTGGCGCTCGCGTCCATCGACCAAAATCCACGCGGGAACATTGTGTCGAGCGTCGTAATGACGCTTGCGAACCATCTCAATAAAGGCATTCGCCTCATCCTCGGACTCAATATGGATCAGCTGGGCAATAAACCGACTCTTGCGGTCCACAAACTCGCCCGAAGACTCAATATTCGATTGCAGAGTAAAATAGCTGTCCAACAAAGCCCCTCAACAACAAGCAAAGCAACAAACAGCCTCAATAATACGGCAAAGGCCGTACAGATAACCCCAGTAAATAGAACGGCAACGCCGATGATTTCGACCACGAAAGCGAGAACCCGTCAGCGCGAGCAAGGTGCCTTGAAAGACGAGGGCATTGACCTTATGGTCATGCCCGAAGGCTTGAAAGGCAGATTGCCGCGCTGACGGGTTCGCAGCGTCAACAAAGTGCTGAGTGGGCCGATAAGCCGGGTTCTGTCGTGAACGGTCATTTATCTTGTCTGCACGTTACCATGCAGCTCCACGCACGCTACCCGAACGCGGACCGGGCCGGCCCATAGCGTTCCTATTCGCGCTTGCTCCGGATGGGGCTTGCCAAGCCGCCGTGTTACCACGACGCTGGTAGTCTCTTACACCACCGTTTCAGCTTTTCCCTTTACGCCTTACGGCGCAGGTGGGAGTCTTCTTTTCTGCGGCGCTTTCCGTCGGATCACTCCGCCCGGCCGTTAGCCGGCATCCCGCCCTCTGGAGCCCGGACTTTCCTCACGCGTGCCGCAAGCAGCACATCGCGCGACCGTCTGGCCCACTCAGCAGTGCAAGAGTGTAGCACACCGTTGCCGCAGGCAATGGCACAACGCAAACGCTCGACACGATATACCAAGAACCGCCATGCGCTACAATGGTCCTGTCGATGGGCAACGTCGTCAGTCGAGACGCGACCGCGCTCCGCACCCCTCCGTCTACTCGGTGTGTTCCCGCCTCCTCCCCGAGGCGGGATGTCGGCATTTTTCATGCACCGACAGCCCAATAGCCTGCGAACAGCCCGGATAGCATTACGCACGGGTTGCATCGCGCGCTTCAGCAGCAAATGCAAAAAGGGACCCGTCCATTGCGGACGGATCCCTTCAAACAAGTGATCGTCAAACCGATTTACTCGGCGTCGGTCTCCTCGTCCTTCTTCTCGGAAGGCAGCGGGGTAACCTCGATCTCGACGCCCAGAGTCTCAGCAGCGGACTTCATGGACAGGGAGATACGACGACGGTCGAGGTCGATCTCCATGACCTTGACCTGAACCTTGTCGCCCACGTGGGTGACCTGAGAAGGCTGATCGACGTGCTTGTTGGCCATCTCGGAGATGTGCACCAGGCCCTCGATGCCCTCGCCCAGATCAACGAAAGCGCCGAACGGGACAAGCTTGGTCACAGTGCCCTCGACGATAGCGCCGACGGGGTACTTCTTGACCAGTGCGCGCCACGGATCCTCGGTGGTCTGCTTGAGACCCAGGGAGATGCGCTCGCGGTTGAGATCGACGTCGAGAACCTCGACCTCGACCTCCTGGCCGACCTTGACAACCTCGGAAGGATGGTTGACGTGGTTCCAGGAGAGCTCGGAGATGTGGATGAGGCCGTCGATACCGCCGAGGTCGACGAAGGCGCCGAAGTCGACGATGGAGGAAACGGTGCCCTGGAGACGCATGCCAGACTTGAGCTTGGACAGGATCTCGGAGCGCTCGGCCTTACGGGACTCCTCGAGCACGACGCGACGGGAGAGGACGACGTTGTTGCGGTTGCGGTCCATCTCGATGACGCGAGCCTCGATGCGGGTGCCCATGTAGGAGGTGAGGTCCTTGACACGACGGAGGTCGACGAGGGAAGCGGGCAGGAAGCCACGCAGGCCGATGTCGAGGATCAGGCCGCCCTTGACAACCTCGATAACCTCGCCCTCGACGTTCTCGCCGGAGTTGAACTTCTCCTCGATGCGGTTCCAAGCACGCTCGTACTCGGCACGCTTCTTGGACAGGACCAGACGACCGTCCTTGTCCTCCTTCTGGAGAACCAGAGCCTCGATGGGATCACCGAGTGCAACGATGTCTGCAGGGTTAGCGTCCTTGCGGATGGACAGCTCGCGGACCGGGATAACGCCCTCGGACTTGAATCCGATGTCAACGAGCACCTCGTCATGCTCGATCTTAACGACAGTGCCGTTAACGAGATCGCCCTCATCAAAGTCGGTAATCGTACCGTCGATGAGGTTGTTCATCTCCTCCTCGTTGACATCGTCAAGAGAGAAAATGGACGAGTTCTGAATCTCACTCAAAGGTGGACCCCTTTCGAACTACGGGGCCCCGATTGCTAGGACCTACAGAAGGGTGCGACAAGCACACAACGTTTAGGAACACTCGGGAGCCGACAGATACTAATGTGACGCTTATGCAATCACGTTCGTATAGGTTACGGGGAAATGAGTTCGATTTCAAGCGTGAACTGCGATTTTTTACTCGTGTGGAGACTTTTTCGTAATCTTATGAACACACGTCTCCGCAACTTGACGATAACCAGCCAGGCATTCGGCTTTGGGGTAAAGTATCCGGAGCCAACGATTCTGGAACGATTTATCGAGAAAGGTGCCCGCGTGCTCAAAGCAGTCGTTTTCGATATGGACGAGACGCTTCTTAGCATCAACCTCAACGCGTTCATCCTTCGCTATTTTAAGGATGTCTCGTCGATGCTCGCGGATATCGGGCGCCGCAGCCGCGGTGGCACGATGGCACGCCTCGGCACCATCCTGGTCGACCTCAACGCCAACCGCCGCAGCGGCACGGACAACCGCACCAATCTTGAGTTTTACCGCACCGAAGTCGAGCGCCGATGCGGCATCTGCCTCTCCGATCCCCTCATCTACGAGGCGTTTACCTACTACGACCGCGAAGTTCTTCCGTACAAGAACGACGATGTCATTAACGCCCACGCCATGCCGGGCGCACACGCCGCGCTTCAGGCCGTACAGGACGCAGGGCTGCGCTGCGCGCTCTTTACCAACCCCAGCTTTCCGCAGGGGGCCATCGAGTGCCGCATGGGTTGGGG
This sequence comes from uncultured Collinsella sp., assembly GCA_902491345.1. Classification (GTDB taxonomy): domain Bacteria; phylum Actinomycetota; class Coriobacteriia; order Coriobacteriales; family Coriobacteriaceae; genus Collinsella. The sequence continues at coordinate 46,772 of CABUHI010000005.1, read as the reverse complement.
CGACCTGGCCGACGCCCCCTTTGAGCTCGTCACGCACATGGGAAACACCACCCGCTGCAAGCCCGATGCCACCTACTATCTAGAGCAGCTTCAGGTGATGGGACTCGAGCCACACGAGGTCCTTATGGTGGGCAACGATCCCAAGCGCGACTTCCCGTCCCCCGATTGCGGCATCCAAACCGCCTTTGTGGGCCAGGGCAAGCCCAGCCGAGCCACCTGGCGCGGCACCATGGAAGACTTCGCCCGCGACTTTAACGCCGTAGTAGAAGCCTTCTACGAACACCAAGTAGCCGACGAACTGTCGTAGGACCCCTCCCTCGCTCCAAAAAAAGCGCCACAGGTTGAGCATAAGTCGGCGAAAACGCCCCTAAGCGAGCAATGTGCCTTGAAAGAGGAGGGCATAGGCCTTCTGGCCATGCCCGACGATTGAAAGGCAGATTGCCGCTTAGGGGCGTTTGCAGCGTCGACTGGTTACGCGGTTTGGTAAAACCGCGTAACTAACAAACCTGGGTTTTACCGATCATGATGTTGAGGATCTCGATGTCGGTGTCCTTCATGCCCACGCGGCCCACGTAGCCCATGCTGGCAATCGTCTGCTCGACGGTATCCTGAATGAGACCCTCGCCGGCGCGGAAGCCGCGGCCCTGCATGGCCATATCGTGGCCCAGAATCGCAGCATCAACGGCAGCGGAAATCTTAGCCGCGCAACTCGCCTTGGCGCCATCGCACACGATGCCGCCCACGTTACCGAGCGTATTCGAGACCGTCGCGCCAATCTGCTCGCGCGTGCCACCGCACAGCCAGGTAATCGCAGCGCCGGCGCCGCACGCGGCGCAAATAGCACCGCAAAACGCCGAGAGCGCACCAATATAGCTCTTGATATGCACGGCGATAAGATCGGACAGCATCACGGCGCGCACCAGGCGCTCGTGGTCGCAACGCAGGTACTCGGCATACTCCATGACGGGCAATGCGCAGGTAATGCCCTGATTGCCCGAGCCGCACACAATGGCGACCGGCAGCGCGCAGCCGTTCATGCGGGCGTCGGACCCGGCGGCCGCACGGGCACGGGCGCGGCAGGCGACGTCATCGGCACGAGCACCCAGCAGCGTACGACCCACCTCGGCGCCCCAAGCGTGCGCAAGGCCCTCGGCACTGATTGCGCCATTCAGCTCAATCTGACGCTCAACGGCAGCGCGGGCGTCCTCAATGTCACCGTCCTCGATAAAGTCGATGATGGACTCAATGCTCATAGGGGTATCGGCGTTATCTGCCGCGCGCTCGGCCACCACGCGCTCGGCGCAGGCTGCACACTCCCCCGCCGCCTTGCCGCATACCGGAATACCGTCGAGCGTATGGCACGTGACATTGGTGTGGTGGTCGGTAATCTCGACGACCGCGGTATGGCCCCCGGCCGTCGCAGTCACCTTGATGTAGAGGTTGGGCACACCCTCGACAAGCGACACATCGCAGTAGCCGGCGTCAGCGAGGAGCTCGGCCACGCGAGCGCGGTCTTCATCGTCAACGCTCTCGAGAACCTCGAGCGCGCTCTTAGCGTCGCCGCCCACGGCACCCAGCACGGCCGCGGCCTCAATACCGTGCATACCACCCGAGTTGGGCACGGTCACGCTCTTGACGTTCTTGATGATGTTGCCCGAGCAGGCAACATCCATATGATCGGGTTCGCAACCGAGCGTCTGACTCGCCAGCGCCGCTGCATAGGCAACGGCAATGGGCTCGGTGCAGCCGAGTGCACAGACAAGTTCGCGGTTCAAAACATCGCAAAACGCGGCATCGCGAAGGGAATCGGTAGGCATAGGTATCTCCTGCTTGCATAACGAGCTTGGATCTCAATAATAGTTAGCCCCTTTATTTGATAACAATGCATCAAAAACCGCAACCATGGTTCCGGCGGACGGCACTCAAGCACAAGTTGGCGGCATTATTCATGAGAAACCGGTCTTGTTGCCTGCTAAAGCGTTTGACCAAAAAACGCCCGAGCGTTTACGCAAAAGTCGCGCTATCATGCAGTCGAACGCGGTAAACACCTTTAGCATTTGCGCCGCACAGACCAGAGAGGAACCATCCATGAAGATCGGTATCGGTAACGACCACGCCGCCGTCGAGCTCAAGAACATCATCTCCGAGCACCTGAAGGAGCGCGGCTGCGAGGTCGTGAACTTTGGCACCGACACCTCCGAGAGCTTTGACTACCCCATCGCCGGCTACAAGGTGGGTAAGGCCGTTGCCAACGGCGACGTCGACCTGGGCATCCTCATCTGCGGCACTGGCGTCGGGATTAGCCTGGCTGCCAACAAGGTCGAGGGCGTACGCGCCGTCGTGTGCTCCGAGCCCTTCAGCGCCAAGCTCTCCCGCATGCACAACAATACCAACGTGCTCGCCTTTGGCGCCCGCGTCGTGGGCTCCGAGCTCGCCAAGATGATTGTCGACGAGTGGCTCGACGCCGAGTTTGAGGGCGGCCGCCACGAGCGTCGCGTCAATCTCCTCAACGAGATCGACCAGACCCGTGGACTCAAGGTCGTCGACGAGGCTTAAAGACCTACAAAGCCATACGCTAACGCCAGCCCCCGCCCGGAAGAAACATCTGGGCGGGGCTCTTTAGTAGATTTCTAAGCAGTTACCAAAAATCTACCGGAATAAAAAGGGCGCCGCGGATGGAGTTCCGCGGCGCCCAAGCCACACGCTAACAGCTTTAAGGAGTCAAAGCTGGTTTAGCCAAAGAAGCGCTTGATCTCGATCTCGGCGTTCTCCAGGCAGTCGGATCCGTGGATCACGTTGGCGTTGACATCGACAGCGAAGTCGCCGCGAATGGTGCCGGGGGCAGCATCAAGCGGGTTGGTAGCGCCCATAAGGGTGCGCATCTTGGAGACAGCGGAGAGACCGGAAACGACCATCTTGACGACCGGACCGCTCGTCATAAAGTCGCAGAGACCGCCAAAGAAGGGCTTGTCGGCCAGATGGGCGTAGTGCTCCTCGACGGTAGCGCGCTCGAGCGTGGTCATCTCCATACGCTCGATGACAAGGCCGCTGCGCTCGATGCGAGCAACAATCTCGCCGATCTTGCGGTCGCGCACGGCGTCGGGCTTAATCATGATGAAGGTCTTCTCGATAGCCATAAGGTAGCCTTTCAAGTAGGTTCGCGCGTGCCCAAGTCCCATTCCGGCACCCGCCTGGACTGCATCGTAACAGAGTTTTAGCTGCAGTTAAACAAAAAGCTGTTTATTGAAACGTTGCAATTTATTGAAGCGTTCCATATGTGTCACTTCTGTTTCGAAGCTCGATTAGAGTACCATCCGACTGCCCATCAACCGCATCGAGCAGAGCAGACGGTCGGTTGCCGCCCGCGAACGTACCCCCTTCACAACCTGCCCAAAGGTCCTACAGAACTTCTCGACAAGCCCCTCCCCCATAGCAACAAAATACGGACGCCCACATCAGCAGGCGCCCGTAAAACAAAAACGATTTATCAATAAATGGACAATACGGCTTCAGCCAAACCTCTACTTTGCTCCGTGACCCATCTCGACGACCTTGGTCAGCGATCCAAACACGCCCTCGTCGGCCACGAGCTGTGCCTCGGCGCGCTGCAGCTGCACGGCAACGGCGGCAGGGGCGGTACCGCCCTCGGTCGTACGCGCGGCGACAATTGAGGGGATGTCGAGCGCCTCGGTAATATCGCGTTCAAAGAGCGGGCTTGCCTCCTGGAACACCTCAAACGGCAGGTCCTCAAGATTGCAGCCACTCTTCTCGCACATCAGGACCAGATGGCCCACCACGGCATGTGCCTCGCGGAACGGCAGGCCACGCTTGGCCAGGTAATCGGCAACATCGGTGGCGGCAAGGTGCCCCACGCCGCACTCGCGCGCCATGGCATCCTCGTTGACGGTCCAAGTCGAAATCATTCCGGCCATAACGGACAGGCACTGCATGAGCGTATGGGCGGTATCGAGCGCGCCCTCCTTGTCCTCCTGCAAGTCCTTGTTATAAGCAAGCGGCAGGCCCTTCATGGTCACGAGCAGCTGCACCAGGTTGCCATACACACGGCCGCTCTTGCCGCGGATAAGCTCGGCAAAGTCGGGATTCTTCTTCTGCGGCATGATGGACGAGCCAGTGGAGTACGAGTCGGAAAGCGTGATAAAGCCAAATTCGGAGCTCGACCACAGTACGATCTCCTCGGAAAGACGCGACAGGTGCATCGCCATGACGGATCCGGCGTAATGCAGATCGAGCAGAAAATCACGATCGGAAACGGCATCGAGCGAGTTGGGGATCACGCCCGCAAAGCCAAGTTCGGCAGCCGTCATCTGGCGATCGAGCGGATAGCTCGTACCGGCAAGCGCAGCGGCACCCAGCGGGCAGTTGTCGGCAGCATCAAAGGCGGCCTTCAAACGCGTAAAGTCGCGCGCGAACATCCAGGAATACGCCAGCAGGTGATGCGACAGCAGCACGGGCTGAGCATGCTGCATATGCGTGTAGCCCGGCAGAATCACCTTGTCGTACTTCTTGGCCGCATCCACCAGCACATGGCGCAGCTCAAGATTGGCCTCCATGAGCTCCTTGGCCAGCGCCTTGACGCCCAGACGCGTATCGGTCGCCACCTGGTCGTTGCGCGAACGCCCGGTATGCAAGCGCTTACCGGCCTCGCCGATGCGGCGCGTCAGCTCGCTCTCGATGGACATATGAATGTCCTCGTCGTTGATATCGAAGGTGAAGTTGCCGGCATCGATATCCTGTTCGATTCCGGTCAGGCCCTTGGCAATCGCCTGCTCGTCCTCGGCACTGATGATGCCCTGGGCGGCCAACATCTTGGCATGCGCCTTAGAGCCGGCGATATCCTGCTTATAGAGATGTTTGTCGACCGGCAGCGACGCGCCAAACTCCTGCGTGACCTCGGCCACGCCCGCCTCAAAACGACCGCCCCAAAGAGCCATGGAACCGTCTCCTTTCTCCAAATACCAAAACAAGCGTCCAAAGCAATGTGCCCTGTCGCTAAAGCGATTTATCAACCGCTAGTTTTACACACTCCCTGCCGCGCGCGGGGCCATGTGGCTAATTTGCAAAGAAGTGACGCACCATGCACTTGGCGCCCAACGTCTCCCTCCGGATGTTGCCCTGCGAACCATCGATCCAGGCCTTCAGGCTCATAGGAACGTCCTCGACCTTTACAGCATCGAACTCGGGCGCGAGGGCAAGCAAAGCATGCGCGATAGCATTGAACATAATGGATACTCCTCATATATAGGCACAGAGCCGCCAAATTGATAGAAGGAGCCCCGCCGGACAACCCCGGCGGGGCTCGGACTCAGCCGCAGACGCGGCATCATATATGCGGGCGGAACGTAGGGGCCACCGATGTTAAGAAGTGTCAGCAAGCATAACGAAAGGTAGGGACCCCGTGCGCCCGTTATGTATCACGCGGATGGGCCGCGCGGATACCAAGGGAAGGAGGCGCTAGGCCTGGGCGGCAGCAGAGCTGGGGCCCTGGACCTTTGCCCACGTCTTGAGCGACAGCGTATCGATCTCGATAAAACCGGCGCTGGCCTTCTCGTCAAACGTGGTGTCGCGGTCGTAGGTAGCCAGACCGTAGTCGTAGAGGCTGAAGGGGCTCTTGCGGCCGACGACATGGCAGTTGCCCTTAAAGAACTTCAGACGAACAGTGCCGGTCACGAACTTTTGCGTGTCGGCCATAAAGGCATCGAGCGCGTTTTTGAGCGGGCTGTACCACTGGCCGTTGTACACGGCGGTGGCCCAATCCTGCTCGAGCTTGATCTTGGTCTTGAGCAGGTCGCCCTCGACGCAGATGTCCTCGAGCGCCTTGTGGGCGGTGATGAGCGTCAGGGCGCCGGGAACCTCGTAGCACTCGCGGCTCTTAAGGCCCACCAGGCGATCCTCGACCAGATCGAGACGGCCAAAGCCATTGTCGCCGGAGATCTTGTTGAGGGCGATGACGATCTCGGAGAGCTTCATCTTCTTGCCGTCGACGGCGACGGGCTTGCCGGCCTCAAACTCAATCTCGGTGTAGGTCGGGGTGTCCGGCGTGTCCTCGGGGTTCTTAGTCATAACCCAAGCGTCATCGAGCGGCTCGTTCCAGGGATCCTCCAGGTGGCCGCACTCAATAGCACGACCCCACAGGTTGTCGTCGATGGAGTAGGGGTTGTCGTTGGCACCCTCGGGAACCGGCACGTTGTGGGCGTGGGCATAGGCGACCTCGTCGGGACGGCACTTCAGATCCCACTCGCGAACCGGGGCGATAACCTTGAGCTCGGGGTCGAGGGCCTTTACGGCGGCCTCAAAACGGACCTGGTCGTTACCCTTGCCGGTGCAGCCGTGGGCGACGTAGGTCGCGCCAAACTCGTGGGCGACCTCGACAAGCTTCTTGGCAAGCAGCGGGCGAGACAGGGCGGAGAGCAGCGGATACTTGTTCTCATACATGGAGTTTGCTGCGATGGCCTTAGTCAGGAACTCATCAGAGAACTCGTCGCGCAGGTCGAGCACCTGGCAATCGAGAACGCCCAGGTCGAGCGCCTTCTGCTTCTTGGCATCCAGTCCGGTCTCTTCCTGGCCCACGTTGCCGCAGACACAAACGACATCGAGATTCTTCTCGTCCTGGAGCCACTTGACACATACGGATGTATCAAGACCACCGGAATATGCGAGAACGACTTTTTCTTTGCTCATGGCTGTTTCCTTTCGCCCTTGGTAGCTAGTTAGAACATCGGTCAGTTGCAAGTCACCTTGAGGTCAAAAACCGTGAAATATCAGGTTATTCAGCAGAATGCATCACAGGCATGCCCTAGAAACATGCGGCTATGTCGTGCTTAAACCCAACGACCTCAAAATGACTCTGTTGAGGCATTGCGCCCCATGCGGACAGAGACGATTGTTATCGTCGTCGGGAAATTGCGCGCTGGCGTCGGATGGCATTGTCTGCAGTGGTGATGATCTTTACGAACTGCATCTGCCTCTCCTTTCACGTATCGCCGGGCGCAATTCAAATATCGCAAACGGTACCTTTTCCTCGGTAAGCGGCTCTTTTGCCGTCTCCGTTTTCGATGTTCGCTATATTACGATAAAGTGCACGCTGCGCAAGCGACAAATTCAAATTACTGAAAAGTTTTTTCATTACTTTGTGAAGCGTGGTGCAAATACGCACCATTCCTGCGAAAATACGCTCGACTACTAGTTGATGGTTATAACGTCTGAAACAATCTCGAAACGAAAGGCGCATTTTTATGCAAACTTACGAATCGGACGCCAACATCGGCAACATTAAGATTCTCGCCGTCGATATGGACAAGACGCTGCTGACCGACGAGCGTGTGCTGCCCCAGGGTCTTGATGAGCGCCTGGACAAGCTCGCCGACGCCGGCATCGTATTCTGCCCCGCCAGCGGACGTCCCGCCCCCAAGCTAGAGGAGATGTTCGAGGGCATCAAGAACCGCCTCGCCTTTTGCCCCGACAACGGAGCGTGCGTGATCTATCGCGGCAGCTATATCTATAAGAGCAATATTGACGTGGAGCTGTATCAGCAGGTCTTGAACCGTGCCTCGGAGGATCCTCGCGCTGTCCCAGTCCTGTGCTGCTTCGACGAGTTCTACGTGCTTGCCCGCGACCATCAATACCACGACGAGATCAGCGTCTACTACAACACAATCAACTACGTCGACAGCTTTGAGGGCATTGATTTCGAGTCTAACAAGATTTCGGTCTTCTTCCCCGGCTACGACGCCGAGCCCGCTTTCCGCGAGACCTATAGCCCCGAGTTCTCGGACAAGCTCTACGTCACCAACGCCGGGCGCGAGTGGATCGACTTTATGAACCTGGGCGTCGACAAGGGCGCCGGCGTCGCGCACCTGTGCGAGCACCTGGGCATCGATATTGCCGATGCTGCCGCCGTGGGCGATACCTACAACGATATCCCCATGCTGGAGCGCGTCGGGCATAGCTTTATCGTGGACAATGCCGAGGAGCACATGAACGCGCACGCCAAGTGGCGCATTCCGAGCAACAACGACGGGGGCGTACTGACGCTCATCGACGCCATCTTGGCGGCTCGTTAACGTGGCTCGTCGGACCTGGCCGGGCGAGACGGGTAAGTTTTTCGTTCGGTCAGGTCCTGGGCTCGCTCGGAAAGCGCATTAAGTGCTTTCCGGCTCGTGCGGAATCTACGAAAAACTTACCCGCCTCGCCCGGCCAGGTCCTAGGGTGACTTGCTTGCCGCCTAGATGGCGTCTTGGCGTCTAGATACTTGGCTGAATAATTATGGATGAAGGGAGTTCCTTGCTGAAAGGGACTCCCTTCTGGTTTGGCTGCTTTGGACCTGTGGCTGTTTTTCTATTTCGCGTCGGCCCAGGTTATGCCGGTGCTGGCTTCGGCGATTAGGGGGACGCGGAGGTCTACGACGTGCTCCATGACGTCGCGGACCATGGTGGTTAGGCGCTCGACTTCGTCGATGGGGCACTCAAAGTCCAGTTCGTCGTGCACTTGCAGGATCATGTGGGCGGCAAAGCCCTCTTCTTCCAGGCGGCGGCTTACGCGGGCCATCGCGATCTTGATGATGTCGGCGGCGGTTCCCTGCATGGGGTGGTTCATGGCCGTACGCTCACCAAAGCCACGGAGTTGCGGGTTTTTGGCCTTGAGCTCGGGAATATGGCGTCTGCGGCCATACATGGTCTCGGCGTAGCCCGTCTGCTTGGCACGTGCTACCACGTTGTCGAGGAACGTACGCACGCCCGGGTAGGCCTCGTAGTAGCGGTCGATCATGTCGCGCGCCTCGGCCATCGAGATATGCAGCGACTGCGACAGGCCGTAGGCCTGCTGACCATACACGATGCCAAAGTTCACGGCCTTGGCGCGACTGCGCAGGTCGGGCGTTACCTCGGACACCGGCACACCGAACACGCGCGCCGCCGTCTCGGCATGGAAGTCCTCGCCCTCGTTAAAGGCACGCACCAAGTGCTCGTCACCTGAGAGATGCGCCAGCAGACGCAGCTCGATCTGCGAGTAGTCCACCGCCAAAAAGACGCTTCCCTCGCCTGCCGAAAACGCCGTCTTAACGGTACGACCCAGCTCCGAGCGCGTCGGGATGTTCTGCAGGTTCGGGTCGCTCGAGGACAGACGCCCCGTTGCCGTGATGGTCTGGTTGTACGTAGTGTGTACGCGACCGTCACCACGGCGTAGCGGGCCCAGGGTGTCCAGATAGGTGGACTTGATCTTAGACTTCTCACGCCAGTCCAAGATCAGACGCACGATTTCGTGGTCACGCGCAAGGTCGCTCAGCACCTTGGCGTTGGTCGAATAATAGCCGCGCTTAGTCTTCTTGAGGCCCTTGGTCGGAAGCCCCATCACATCAAAGAGCACATGCGACAGCTGCATGGGACTGCCAATATTAAAGGTCTCGTCACCCGCCAGGTCGCGAATACTGCGCTCAACCTCGGTAATCTGGGTCGCCAGACCCTCGGACAGACTGTGCAGACGGTCGGGGTCCACGAGCATGCCCGCGCGCTCCATCTTGGCAAGTACCGGAACGAGCGGCATCTCGATGCCATCGAACACGTTGGCGGCATTCTCACGGGCCATGCGGTCGCGCAGCGGTGCGACCAGCGCCAGCGTCAAGGCCGCCGTGCGAGCGGCGGGCGCCGGAGCGTCCTCACCGGCACCCTCTGCGCCGCGCGCCGCAGGCAGCGCCATCTGCAGATACGTATCGGCAAGATATGCCTCATCGAACTCGGAGCGATCGGAATCCAGCAGATAGGCAGCGACCACGGTATCGAAGATACGCGTGGAATCGGTAGCGAGCGGATCCATGAGCTCGGGCTCAGAAGAATCGACGGGCGAAAGCTCGTGCAGCAGCGCCTTCGTATCCGGGCTCGCCACGCGGCCCTCCATAAACAGGCGCGCAAGCACGCCGGCGATCACACCGTGAGCGAAGTTGAAGCCATCGACTACGGCAGTGGAGGCGCTGTCGCCCTCCTCGAGCGCGAACAGGCCCTTGGACGTCGCCAACCACAGCGTGCGCGTCAGTCCAAAGAGCGCGCCCTCTTCCTTGTCGTCGTCCACCACGGCGGCGACCCACTCGCCGGCATCAATCGCGCGGGAGACCTCAGCCGCAACGGCACCAAGCGCGTCGGCATCGCCGGCGGCTGCGCGAACCATAGCAGGTATCTCAAACACACTGGAGGCAGCAGCAGCCCCGCCCTCGCCGCCGACCAGCGCCAAGAAACGGTTCTGCATGGCGGTGATACCAAGTGTGCCCAGCGCCGCGGACACTTCGTCGGCAGAAAACGCCGGGAAGGACGTTTCGTCAAAGTCGAGCTCGACGGGCGCATCGGTGCGAATGGTTGCGACCTTGCGGCTCAGCAGCGCATCGTCGATGTGCGCACGCAGGTTCTCGCCCATCTTGCCCTTGACCTCGTCGGCATGCGCGATGACCTCGTCCAAGCTGCCGTACTGTGCGATGAGCGCGCTCGCCTTTTTGGGGCCGATGCCCGGTACGCCGGGAATGTTGTCCGACGTATCGCCCTTTAGACCGTAAAAATCGGGCACGAGCGCCGGCGTAATGCCGTGATACAGGTCGTCCACGCTCTCGGGCGTCATGATCGCCACGTCGGACAGGCCCTTGCGGGTCGAGACCACGTTGACGTGCTCGGTCACGAGTTGATACATGTCGCGGTCGCCGGTCACCAGCAGCATGTCGCAGCCGGCCTCTTCACCCAGGCGCGCCATGGTTCCCAGGATATCGTCGCCTTCCCAGCCCTCGGACTGCAGAATCGGCACGTTGAGCGCGGTGAGCAGCTCCTTGATCATCGGAAACTGCGCATGCAGATCGGGGTCCATGGGCGGGCGTTGCGCCTTATACTGCGGCAGCATCTCCATGCGCACGCGCGGTTTGCCCTTGTCAAACGCCACGACCACACCGTCGGGGTTAAAGGCATCGATCATCTTAAGAAACATGTTCAGAAAGCCGAAGATCGCGTTGGTGGGGCGCCCGTCCGGCGCATTCATGGTGGGCGGCACGGCGTGGAAGGCGCGGTGCATGAGCGAGTTGCCGTCGATAACGGCAAAGGTGCGGCGCTTGTCAGACATATTGAATACCTCGCTTTGGGCTGGGCACGGTTTGCTCACACCAGTTTACACGCTCCCCGCCCCGCGGCCACCGCACATCAGGCTTCCCTGCCGCCGCGGGCCCGCGCGTGATACGATGGCTCACGGTACATCAACCAGCACGATCGATCCGAAAGGAGCCTGCGTCATGGAGCGTCCCTGCGCATGGAAAAAGTACACGCCACAGCAAGTCGAGGAACTCGAGGAGCTTTGCCGCGGCTATAAGCAGTTTTTGAGCGAGAATAAGACCGAGCGCCTGTGCGTCAAGACCGGCATCAAGATGGCCGAGGAGGCGGGCTACGTCGACTTGGAGACCGTGATTGCCGAGGGCCGCACGCTCAAGGCCGGCGACAAGGTGTACGCCGCCAATCACGGCAAAGACCTCATGCTCGTCAACCTGGGCACCGCCCCGCTCGAGCAGGGCTTTAACATCCTGGGTGCTCACGTGGACTCGCCGCGCCTGGACCTTAAGCAGAATCCCGCCTTCGAGGCCGGCGACATGGCCTACCTCGACACGCACTACTACGGCGGCGTCAAGAGCTACCACTGGGTGGCCTCCCCGCTTGCACTCGTGGGCGTCATCTGCAAAAAGGACGGCACCACCGTCGACATCAACATCGGCGACAAGGCAGACGATCCGGTCTTTACCATCTCCGACCTGCTGATCCACCTCTCGAGCGAGCAGATGTCCAAGCCTGCCAAGGACGCCGTCGACGCCGAGATCCTCGACGTGATCGTGGGCGGTCGCCCCGTCAAGTTCGATGGGGACGACAAGGACGCTCCCAAGGAGCCCGTCAAGCAGATGTTCCTGGACATCCTCAAGGAGCAGTACGGCGTCGAGGAGGAGGACTTCCTCTCCGCCGAGATCGAGGTCGTGCCCGCCGGCCCCGCCCGCGACATGGGCCTCGACCGCTCTATGATTCTGGGTTATGGCCACGACGACCGCGTCTGCGCTTACCCCTCCATGCTCGCCCAGATCGACGTCGCCAACGTGGAGCGCACGAGCATCACGCTCATCGTCGACAAAGAGGAGATCGGCTCCGTGGGCGCCACCGGCATGACGAGCCGCTTCTTCGAGAACACCGTCGCCGAGATCATGACGCTCGCCGGCGAGGATAGCCCACTGGCCCTGCGCCGCGCACTCGCCCGCAGCCGTATGCTCTCCTCTGACGTGTCCGCCGGCTTCGACCCGGGCTATGCCGGCAAGTTCGAGACGAAGAACGCCGCCTTTATGGGTCGTGGCCTGTGCTTTAACAAGTACACGGGCAGCCGCGGCAAGGGCGGTTCCAACGACGCCGATGCCGAGTACGTGGCCCTCGTCCGCGACATCATGGACGAGGCCGGCGTGGACTTCCAGACCTGTGAGCTCGGTCGCGTCAACGCGGGCGGTGGCGGCACCATCGCCTACATCATGGCCAAGTATGGCATGAACGTCATCGACTCCGGCGTTGCCGTCCTGTCCATGCACGCTCTGTGGGAGGTCGCCAACAAGGCCGATATCTACGAGGCCTACCGCGGCTACAAAGCCTTCCTCGAGCGCGCCTAATCCACCCCACCCATAACTTGCGGTGGAATACGGATTGATTTGGTCTTTCAATAGCCCAAACAGACCGTATTCCACCGCAATTTCTTTATTGGCAGAGGAGAGTCCATGCTGCAGGTCATCGTTTCGCCCGCCAAGCAAATGCGCGCGGCACAAGATGCTTTTGAAGTTCAGGGGATTCCGCCCTTTGCGCGCGAGACCGCCCAGCTGCACCATGCGCTCTTGGACATCGAACGAACCGAAGGCGACAGCGGCCTACAAGCTCTGTGGAACGTCAGCAACAAGCTGCTGGGCCCTTGTCTCGACATTTTGCATGAGTTCGAGCCCATCTTGGGAAACGGCGATCTTGCCGATTCCGGTATCGCGCGCCGCATCTCCCCTGCCATCATGTCCTATCACGGCATTCAGTACCAGAGCATGGCACCCGAGGTAATGGATGCCGAACAGCTCGCCTGGCTGCAAAGCCACCTGTGGATCCTCTCCGGCCTCTACGGGTGCGTTCGTCCCTTTCATGCCGTCGAACCGTATCGGCTGGAGATGGGCGCGAAGCTCGCCGTTGACGATGCCCGAGACCTCTACGCGTTTTGGGGTGACAAGCTCGCGCGGGCTACCGCCCCGGCAGGCTCAAACACCACGATCGTCAACCTCGCCAGCGTAGAGTATGCCAAAGCCGTTCTGCCCCACCTCGCGGACGACGCCACAGCCGTCACATGCCTCTTTGGCGAGGGTATCCGCAACGGGAAGCCCATCCAACGGTCGACCGCCAGCAAAAAGGCGCGCGGCTCCATGGTGCGGTGGATGGCAGAAAACAAGCTCGAGGATGCAAGCGAACTTACCGCATTCAACATCGGCTATCGGCACATCCCCGAGTTTTCAGACAAAAACACCCTGGTTTTCATGAACGCGCAGGCACAATAGGCCCGCCGTTTCCAAACACCCCATTACTCCGCCAAGCCATCGGCCTTTGCAATCTCGCTCGTCGAGCCATCTTGGTAGGTAATCTTAACGTGCTCTACGTCGGATACCGTAACGCCCGACGGAGGTTCCAGACGCCACTCCGTCAGAGCGATATCCATGGTCGTAGGCACATCGCCCTGATCTTTGAGCTTCACCGTGAGTGTTTTGAGTGCCTCATCAAACGTCACGCGTTCGATTTCTTCACCCGGAATAGACCCGCCGCTCAACTGCAGCTGCACAAACTCGTCGCGCGGATACCAGTAGTCGCCCGGTGCGGCCACCGTGTTACCGCCAGCGACCTTCACCGTCATGATCGGCAGGGCATCGTCGGCCTCGAACTCCCAGGCAGCGCCGCAGCGACCGCCAAACGTCCAAATACAAAAGGCAATCACCAGCACGGCAAGCACCGCAAAGCCAATCGCGACCAACCCATGGTGCGCACGGCCCTCCTCGGCCGATATGTCCCATTGTGTCTCTCGATATAGATGCTTGTCTTCCATGTACGCCTCCCCACAGGCACGCTCGTTGGCCCAATCGTACCCATTCAGGCTATACTTGAGCCCATGACATAACGGGGAGCTTGCGGGACAAGACGGCAGGCTGAGATTGGGCGCGCCCGCCCTGACCCGCAAACCTGATATGGGTAATGCCAACGAAGGGAGCCGTGCCAATGAGCACACAGACCGAGCCCAAGCTCGTCACGCAAATCGACTTCGCCCGTGCCGGGCAGATCACGCCGCAGATGAAGGAAGTCGCCGAGCGCGAGCATCGCGACCCCGAGTACATCCGCGAGCGCGTGGCCGACGGCCGCATCGCCATTCCCGCCAATATTGTGCACATCAAAAAGGGCATGCGCGCCTTTGGCGTCGGTGAGGGCCTATCCACCAAGGTCAACGTGAACTTGGGCATCTCGGGCGACAAGGCCGATGCCGCCGAGGAATGGAAGAAGGTCAAGATCGCCGAGGACTTTGGCGCCGACGCCATCATGGACCTCTCAAACTCGGGCAAGACGCGCCAGTTCCGCCAGCAGCTCATCGACGAGACGCCGCTCATGGTAGGCACCGTCCCCATGTACGACGCCATCGGCTACATGGAAAAGCCGCTGGTCAAGCTCACCAAGGACGACCTGTTCGAAGTCGTGCGCGCGCATGCCGAGGACGGCGTGGACTTTATGACCATTCACTGCGGCATCAACAAGTCGGTCACCAAGACCTTTAAGGAGACCGGCCGCCTGATGAACATCGTGAGCCGCGGCGGCTCACTGCTGTTTGGCTGGATGGAGGTCACCGGTAACGAGAACCCGTTCTATGAGTTCTACGACGAGTTGCTCGAGATTTGCCACGAGTACGACGTGACGATTTCGCTCGGCGACTCCTGCCGCCCGGGCTGCCTCTACGACTCCAACGACGCCACCGAGACCGCTGAGATGATCGAGCTGGGCAAGCTGTGCAAGCGCGCTTGGGCCGCCGGCGTCCAGGTCATGGTCGAGGGCCCGGGTCACATGGCGCTCGACGAGATCGCCGCCAACATGAAACTGCAGAAGCGCCTGTGCCACAATGCTCCGTTCTATGTGCTCGGGCCGCTGGTGACCGATATCGGCGTGGGTTACGACCACATCACCGCTGCCATCGGCGGCGCCATCTCCGCCAGCTCCGGTGCCGATTTCCTGTGCTACGTGACACCGGCAGAGCACCTATGCCTGCCCAACGCCCAGGATGTGCTCGACGGCCTCATGGCCACCAAGATCGCCGCACACGCCGCCGACATCGCCAAAAAGGTGCCCCACGCCCGCGACATGGACGACAAGATGGGCCAGGCACGCCGCAAGCTCGACTGGGACGCCATGTGGAAGTGCGCACTCGACCCGGTTACGGGCAAGAAGCGCTACGAGGAGTCCCCCGCCGCCACCGAGGGCACTTGCACCATGTGTGGCAAGATGTGCGCCGTCCGCACCGTCAACAAGATCTTCGAGGGCACCACGATCGACCTCGGCATGGAGGACTAGCCCTGTCGCCGCGGCCGCTTCTGGCGGCGAGCTGGTGCCTGGCAATTGTTGATGTGTGAACACTTGCTTGCATTTGCGTAAAGATTGCATCGCCCGCCCGGGTTCGACATAGAGTCAGCCCGGGCATCTTTATAATGCTGGCTTATAGACCCATTTGATTCCGACCGAACAAGGGAGCGAACATGGATCGCAGTAAGGTACCTGCCGTTCTATCCATCGCAGGATCCGATTCCAGCGGTGGCGCCGGCATTCAGGCCGACATCAAGACCATCACGGCGCACCGCCTGTATGCCGAGACGGCCATCACCGCCATCACCGCACAGAACACCCTGGGCGTCACCGCCGTGCAGAACATCTCCCCGGATATTGTCGCGGCGCAGATCGATGCCGTTTTTGACGATATCCGCCCCAACGCCGTCAAGATTGGCATGGTTTCCTCTGCCGAGATTATCGATGTTATCGCCGACCGCCTGAGCGCTTGGAACGCGACAAACGTGGTAGTCGACCCCGTAATGGTAGCCACCTCGGGCGCACGGCTGATTGCCGAAGATGCCGCCGAGGCGCTCACCCGCCGCCTGTTCCCGCTAGCGACGGTTATCACGCCCAATATTCCCGAGGCCATGGCCCTGCTCGACTACGAGGTCGACTCCGAGCGCACGCAGCAAAATGCTGCCATGCTCCTCACCCGCCGCTTTGGTTGCGCATCCCTCGTTAAGGGTGGGCATCTTGTCAACGAGGCCAACGATGTACTGGCCGAACCCGCGCCACTCGATGACGAGGGCAACCATCTGGGAGATCCACTCACCACGTGGTTCCGCCACAAGCGCATCGAGACCGACAACACGCACGGCACCGGATGCACGCTCTCGTCCGCCATCGCCTGCGCGCTGGCCCAGGGCATGGATCTTGCCGATTCCGTCAACGCCGGCAAGGCATACCTGACAGGCGCTCTGGCCGCCGGCCTGAACATGGGCAAAGGCTCCGGCCCCGTCAATCACATGTGGCAGTATTAAGATTCACAGCCCAAAACCACCGCAAAGGGGACAGGCACCTTTGCGGTGGTTCCCACAAACATCTCGATCCGTAACAGTTAGAGTCCATTTTTCGGCCCACCTGTTACAGATTCAGACATTCAAATTCCGCTGAGAAGATAATCTCGGTCTGTAACAGTAACTCGGCGAAATCGACCCTAGATGTTACAGATCGAGACAAACGACCGATATCGACCTAAATAATCTCAATCTGTAACATCTAGCCCGTTTTCGGCCTTACAACTGTTACAGATCGAGACAAAGCAACGAAACAAGCCGCCGCAAGGGGAACTTCTGTGGTGGTTTGGGGTCGCGCTACTCTCCGAGCATCTCTTGGAGCTTGGCTGCCACGGCGTGACCCAGGCTCTCGTGGCTTTCGGGCATCATATGCAGATAGTCGATATCGCCCGGCTCGGCAAACTCCGCTGCATTCAAAAAGTCGCAGCCAAACTGCTCGGCTACGTGCGCATAGTATTCAGCAAAATGCTCCGAGGCCTCGACGGAACGCTCGTCAAAATCGGTCATATATACATCGGCGATCTGCGGCTTAATCTTGATAGGCGACATCAGCAGAATGCGCGGACAAGGCGCAGCGTCGGTCCACGGAAACGCGCGGACGGCGCGAATCAGCGCCATGGCGCCACGGGCGATATCGGAAGCCGTCACGTTAAAGACCGTCTTACAGTCGTTGGTGCCCAGCATGATCACAATGGCGTCCAGCGGCTTATGGGCCTCGAGCAGCATCGGAAGTGCGCGGATGCCGTTAAGATTGGTGTCCAGATGGCACATGTCGTCGCGTACCGTCGTGCGGCCGTTGAGGCCTTCTTCAATTACATGCCAGCCCTCGCCTAAGTCACGTTGGGCCACGCCGCACCAGCGCACATCCTGCGCATAGCGCACCGCGGTGCCGTCGCGCATGCCCACCGGATCGTAACCATAGGTGTTGCTGTCGCCAAAGCATAGAACGTTTTTCATCGTAAGCCCCTCGCTCAGTAAAAAGCCGACGGAAGCAGCCTCTCCCGCCGGCTCGACCTATCTGTCAGCACGTACCGATTACAGGTACTTGCGCCAATCGTCCTCGTCCTCATCATCCTCGGTAACAGCCTGGGCCTGCTCGGCGGCGCGAGCTGCCGCAGCGCGAGCGGCAACCTGAGCATAGGACTCCTCGTTGCGCTCGGGGAAGTTTGCCAGCACGTGCTCGAACTTGGCGAAGTCCTCGTCCCAGCGCGTAGAGGGCACAGCAAAGAAGACCCGCTTGACCTTGAAGTCGCCCGATGCGAGCTCTTTGCGGAAGAGCTCGGCCACGGCCTCGGCGTCAAAGCCGTTGTTGTCGCAGCCCCATGCGCCCAGCACGAGCTTCTCGCGACCCAACTCGTCGCAGATAGCGAGAACAAAGCGAATGCGGTCGCGCAGGGCATCCAGCAGAGCATCGTCGCTCACGCGATACTCCTGGCGGGCGCGCTTAACGTTGGGCGCGGCGGCCACGATCACGTCGGCGTATGCATGCACGTGGTTGCGGTCGAAGCGCACCGCAGGCACCACTAGGGCGCGGTTACGATAAAGCTCGCAGTTGATGTTGCGGCGACGATTCTCGCCGTACCACTTACGCTGCTTATCGAGAACGTTGTACAGATACGAATCGGCGCACAGCGTGGCCTCCTGGCCCAGATAACCCTGAATATAGCCACCGCCCGGGTTGGTGAACGAGGCAAAGGCGAGCACGGCCATGTCGCAGAACTGCGCATAGCCACGACCGTTGTCCAGGATGGCCTGCGTGGCGGAGGCATCGAGCACGGTGACCTCGGGCAGAACCGGAGCGGGCTCCTCTGCAGGCGCGGACTCAGCTTCAGCGATTTCCTCGACGGGCTCAGGCGCTGCCTCGACCTCGGCAGCCTCCGCGCCCTCGACGTCCTCGGCAACCTGTTCTTCGGCGACCACAGCACTCTGAACCTTGGCCTTCATCGCCGAGACAAAGCCGGCAGGCATACCGTCAAACTCGCGAACACCGGCAAGCGAACGCTCGATATCCTTGGCGCACGCTTCGGACACAGTTGCCACGTGACGCTCGGCGGCCTTGGCACGGGCCTCGCGCTTGGGATTGGGCTGACCCGCTCGGTTGGACCTGCGGTTACGGTTCCTGTTGTCGACGTCTGCCATAAGTGGTCACCTTTCTCGGTCTCTGCCGCTATCGGCTTTTCCCATCCATGATACCCCGCCGCGTACAAAAAAGACGGCCCCGAAGGACCGCCTTTCGCATCGATTTACACGCACGGCAAGCACCGCCGCAATTCGCCACTAGTCGCGACGGCCAAGGATGTTCAGGATGCGCAAGAACACGTTGATAATGTCCACGAACAGATTGGACGCCATGAGCACGGCGTTGGGCAGCGTAGGCGGCACCGTCGTGGCAACATAGGTGTCGTAGCCAATAAAGCCGGCGAACACCACGATCACGATCAGGTCGGTGATGGACTGCGAAACGCCCATGAACATCAGCACGATCTCGACCAGAATCGTGGCAAGCAGGATGCCAAAACCAATGCCATACACACGCTGGAAAAACTTGGGGAACGTCACGCCCAAGGCGCCAAAGACAAAGGTGATGGCGGCCGTGGCGATAAAGGCAGTGTTGATGGTGGGCAGGTCGTAGTTGGCAAGGCCAAACGACGCGGTCAGGCCAAAGGTGCTCGCAAAGATTACGTAGCCCACAAGGGACAGGCCCACGGACTGCTTGCTGGCGGCGGCCGACATCATGACCATGCCGACGATGGTCAAAATAAACGAGCCAAAGACCAGCGGCAAGGCTGCGCCGCTCATCATCATGCGCGCAAACGACATGGTGCTCGTAAAGTAGGCGCCGGCGCCCATGGCGCAAAAGCCCAAAAAGATCAGGGCAGACATGGTGAGGTTGTACGCGCGCGGCGACATCTCCTTGGCACGGCTTGCACCGGTCTCGATGGGGCCGTTCTGATAGCCCTGGATATCGTTCATACTTCGTCCTTTCAAAAAGCGCACGACAGCGCCGTAGGTGACAAGATTCCTGCCATTGTACCCGAATGCCGCACGTCCTTACCTACGGCGCTCGCCCTCAAGCGTACGATCAAAGGCCCAGACCCACCAACGCATCACGTGTGCCTGCGAGCCGTCTGCCCGCTCGCGCGTCTGGTCCTCCAGATACAACTCGGTCGCGTGCCCGCCAAAACGCACCTTATAGGTTGCCGTACGGATGCCGTGAACCGTCAGGCCAAACCCAGTGGTCGAGACAATCTCGTCAATCGTAAAGCAACGACCGTCGACCCAGCAGACGGTGACCGGCACGACCTGTCCGCCCGCGAGGATGCGAGCCACGACGTCCACATACTGCTTGTGCACGCGCCGAGTTTTGCCATCTGTCTGTCGATATTCCATGTCTCCTATTATCGAACGCATGTTTGCATGTTGTAAAGCGAACAGACTGTGGTTTTGGAGTGTCGGAGCGAACGCGCGTGTCCGCATGGCGTGATAGCAAAAAGAACACCCACGGTCAACAGGGCTAGTATTCAATTTTAGTGCCAAAAAAATACTTCTCCCATCAGAACTCGGCAAAGAAACCCGCAGGAGGTGATAGGATTTATCATGTTTTTGTAACGTGTCTGCAAACTTCGAGAAAGCCCATATATGGACGTAACGTTCTCAACCTTCCTCGGCCAAATTGTGTCGAACCCAGTCCTTGCCGTCACCGTGATCCTCGCGTTGGGCGCCATCTTCGTCAATGGATGGACCGACGCGCCCAACGCCATCGCGACCTGCGTCACTACGCGTTGCATGCCCGCCCGCGCCGCCATTCTCATGAGCGCCGCATTCAACTTCCTCGGCGTGCTCATCATGACGCACTTTAACGCGAGCGTCGCTAACACCATCTCACATATCGTCGACTTTGGCGGAAACAGCACCATGGCGCTCGCCTGCCTGTGCGCGGCGCTGTTCTCCATCGTCGTCTACGGCGCCACAGCGTCGCGTTTTGGCATCCCCACCTCGCAAAGCCACAGCCTTATCGCCGGCCTGACCGGTGCCGCCATCGCCCTCGGCGGCGCGAACAGCGTCAACGTCCACGAGTGGATGAAGGTCATCTACGGCCTGGCGCTCTCCATCGGCCTGGGCTTTGTTATGGGCTGGGTCCTGTGCAAGCTCGTCTCGATTCTTTTCGCCGCCGCCAACAGGCGACGTGCCAATGTCTTCTTTAAATACGCTCAGATCGCGAGCGCTGCGGCCATGAGCTTTATGCACGGCGCGCAGGATGGACAGAAGTTCATCGGCGTGCTCTTTTTAGGCGTGGCCTTCGCCAACGGCCAGACGAGCGTCGGCGACGCCGGCATCCCCATCTGGATCATGCTGCTGTGCTCGGCCACCATGGGCATCGGCACCAGCGTGGGCGGCGAGCGCATCATCAAGTCCGTCGGCCAGAGCATGGTTAAGCTCGAGAAGTATCAGGGCTTCTCTGCCGACCTCGCAGGCGCCGCGAACTTGCTGCTTGCCACCCTTACCGGCATCCCCGTGTCCTCCACCCACATCAAGACCTGCGCCATCATGGGCGTCGGTGCCGTCAAGCGCCTTTCAGCCATCAACTTTGGCGTGGTCAAGGACATGATGTTCACCTGGTTCTTTACCTTCCCCGCCTGCGGACTCATCAGCTTTGTCATGGCCAAGCTGTTCATGATGTTCCTCTAGTCAAACCGAACGTCCATCCGGACCGCAACACTTCGCCCACCCGTCTTCGCCTCGAAAGGACCCACCCATGGCAAAGAAACCCGATTCGTTCTACTTTGACAACTACGTCGCTTGCGCCGACCTCTCCGTCCAGGCCGCAGAGCTGCTCACCAAGATTTTTGAGAACTTTGACCCCGCGCAGATCCACGACATGCTCGATAAGATGCATGCGATTGAGCATGCGGCAGACAAGAAGCACCACGAGCTCGAAGACGCCTTGCTCACCGCCTTTATCACCCCGCTCGAGCGCGAGGATCTGGATCTGATGAGCTGCTCACTCGACACCGTGCTCGACCGCATCGAGGGTGTCGTGCAGCGCGTCTACTTCACCAACATTCAGAGTATCCATCCCGACGCCATCGTCATCGCCCACAAGGTAACCGATGCCTGTCGCGCCATGAAGGACCTGATGGTCGAGCTTCCCAACTACCGCAAGTCCAAAACGCTGCGCGAGCTGGTCATCCAGATCAACACCATCGAGTCCGAGGCCGACGAGCTCTACATCAACGCCATGCGCAACCTGCACGTCAACGGCAAGGACCCGCTCGAGGTCATCGCTTGGCGTGACGTGTACGCCTTCCTGGAGTACTGCGCCGACTGCTGCGAGAATGTGGCCGATGTCGTGGATTCGATTGTCATGAAGAACAGTTAATTGGGGATACCCGTCCCACCGGCGAAGGCCCGACACCTATTTGCTTTCTCACTCCGGCTGCATGGCAGAGTCGTTCGAAAGTAAATAGGTGTCGGGCCTTCGCCTTAGGTACCACCATTGGGAACCTTGGCTGATAGCTTGAGTGTAATTGGGTCTTGGCTGATATGGCCCTTTATTCCCAAATGGATACTTTGGGGCTGTGCAGGGCGTTTGGTTGGACAGGGCTTTGGGTATCCTTTGGTTTACTTTGGATTGATTTGCTGACTTTGGAGGGTTTGGTTATGGGGTATTTGGATCTGGCTCGGGGTCGCTATTCTTGTCGCGAGTTTGAGGATCGTTCTGTTGAGCAGGCTGTGGTGGATGCCATTGTTGAGGCTGGGCGTATTGCTCCTTCTGCTTGTAATAACCATCCAACCCGTGTGATGGTGTTGGATACGCCTGAGCTTCTGGAGAAGGCTGCTGCTTGTCAGCCTCGGTTTGCTCGTGATGGATCTATCTTTGGCGCTCCGCTCATCTTCCTTATTTGTAGCGTTACCGAAGACGCTTGGGTGCGCCCGTATGACCAGATGAATTCCAGTGAAATCGATACGTCCATAGTGTGCGATCAGATGATGATGGAGGCCACCGAGCAGGGCCTGGGAACGTGCTGGGTATGCCATTTTAAGCCTGAGGTGGCACAGGATCAGTTCAACCTGCCCGAGGGCGTCTATCCCTATCACATGCTCGTCTGTGGCTATCCTGCCGACCACATCGCCGATCCCGAGCATCGCGAGGCCCGCACCATTCCCCTCCCCGACTTCCTCCTCAAGTAGATTTTTAGGACATGCCTCAAAACCTACCTTTTACCGCTCACCCGTTCGCCGAGCTCCGCGCCACTATGTTCAGGGCTCGGTTTTTTATGTTGCGCGCCCCGGTACAGTCATAAAAAAGGACCCGCAAACTGCGGGTCCTTTCTAGGCACTAAATTGTAGGCCGAATGTTAGTCCAGGTCGTCAGCGGCAAAGTTGTCGATCGGGGCGAAGGGATCGGCCACAGGGACAACCGGGTCAGCGACGGGCAGCGGCTCGGCGGGAACAGTCACCGCAGGAGAAGCGGCAGAACCGACCGGCGTGGAGGCCATGAGGTCGGCCGGGAAGGAGTTCTGGGCATCGTCCATGAAGTGCTGGATGAGCTTGAGATACTCGGCCTTGAACTCCTCACGAGAAGCCTTGAGACGATCGATCTCCTCGAGCTCGGCCTGCTTTTCGGTCAGAGCCTGGCGGATAACCTCGCGGGCCTTGGCGTCAGCCTCGTTGCGGATACGCTCAGCGTTCTCATTGGCATCGTTGACGATGGTCTCAGCGGTCTGCTGGGCAGCGATCAGGGCAGCGGAAATCTGACGCTCCTGAGCGGAGAAATCAGGGGCGGGAGCAGCCACGGGGGCGGCAGGAACGGCCTGGGCGGGGGCATCCTGAGCCTGGGCAAGCTGAGCCTGCGCATCGGCAAGCTGCTGCTCGGTAGCAGTCAGACGACCCTTAAGGTCGACGATCTTAGCGAGCATAGCGTCAACCTCGGAGGACAGCGTCTCCAAGAAGACGTCGACCTCGGCAGGATCGTAGCCACGCTTGGCCTCAGAGAAAGTCTGAGCCTGGATGTCTGCAGGGGTAATAGCCATAACAAGTCTCCTTTTTCATCGCCTCGGCGCTACACGCCCGACGTAAGTTACTAAGTCAGTTCTACACGAGTATACCTATAAGAAGCTGCAGAACCAGCCTCTGTACCAACTGCAACGCAATAATCGCAACGACCGGCGAAAAATCGATACCGCCCATTGGCGGGATGAAACGACGGAACAGGTTGAGCCACGGACCGCACACGCTATCAAGCACCGCGGCAATATCCTGAAGCAAACCACCCTGCTTCATGGGAATCCACGTCATAAAGCAGTAGACGACAATGAGCGTGGAATAGAAGTTGAACAGCGTGTTGACCAGCTGGACGATAGTGTAGATGTTGATGGGAATCTCCTCGTCTTGTCTTTACTTAAGGTAGCCGTCGGCACGAAGCTTCTTGAGATCGGAATCTTTGACCTCGCAACCGGCGGGCAGCACCATGAACACGCGGTCGCCCACCTCCTTGACCGTGGCACCCAGACCGCAGGCAAAGCCGTAAGAGAAGTCCAAGACGCGCTTGGCAACTTCGGTGCGTACGCCCACAAAAATCAGTGCGACAGGCTGCTTGGTGCGAACGCGGCGCACCACGGTCTCCACGTCGTCATAGCTCTCGGGGCGCAGGACATAGGCCGGCAGCTGCGGTGTGGCGTTGATGATATTGCTCGCATAGGCCGAGGCATCGCTCGGTGCAGGCGCAGGCGCAGCGGCGGCACGGGCGCGGGTGTTCTCGGCGTAGCTCGACGGCGTGTCATAGGCACCAGGACGATAACCGCTCGCAACACTGTCCTGCGAGCGCGAAGGCGGGTTATACGTCGTGGCATGGCGGGAGTCATCGCCGACCAGCTGCCCGGAGCGTGTATACACGGCAACCGACTCAGCTTCACCACGGCGCGTCTGACCAAGCAGGCCGTTGCTCGGCTCGTCTTGGGTGTAGAAGCCCTCGCCCGAAGCACCGCTGTAGCCGTTGCCCTGATAGCCATCGTCATAGCCATCATCGTAGCCGTAGTCGTCGTCCTGGCCATAACCCTGGTCGTAACCCTGCTGGCCGCCCAGGTGCATCTTATTTTTAATCTCGTCAAGGAAGCCCATGGTTGTGTCCTCTCGCGGTTTAGTGCAGGCGCCCCGATAATCAGTGCGCACTTCAGAGCCTTATTTTACTGCAAACTCCGGGCTAAATACTACCCTGCCCAGGCGAACGAGCGTAGAGCCCTCCTCAAGGGCAGGCTCAAAGTCCTCGCTCATGCCGCAGGAAAGCTCAGGCAGGTTCAAATCGGGATGCGCCGCCTCCAGCTCATCCCTCAGCTCGCGAAGCCCCGCAAAGGTGCGGCGTGCCACATCCTTATTCCCCCGGGGCGCCATAGTCATAAGCCCCTGTACGCAAATTCCCTCAAGTTCCGCAAGCTCACCCGCGGCGGCGCGAATCTCATCGGGCGAAAAGCCTCCCTTCGACTCCTCACCGCTCACATTGACCTCAATGAGCACACGCTGGGGGCCGGCGAGCTCGCCTGCCTCAATCTTGCGGGCAGCACGGCTCGAGATCGCCTGCGCCAGATGCAGCGAACCCACCGAGTGAATCAGCTCGGCTGAGCCCAGCACCGCATTAATCTTATTGGTCTGCAGGTTCCCGATCATATCGAAGCGCACCTCGGGCAGCTCCGGATGCTCCGCCAGACCCGTGAGCTTGCGAACCAGCTCCTGCGGGCGGTTCTCGGCAAAATGGCGATACCCCGCCTGGATGGCGGCAACGGTCTCATCGACACCAACGGTCTTTGACACGGCAATGAGGCGCGCGGCGTCGTGGGGGCGGCCTGCGCGATCGAGCGCCGCATAAAAACGTTCCAGAATCTGCTCGCGGCGAGCGCGTATCAAGTCCAAATAGTTATCCATTGCCAATCGCCTCCGCTGACAGCCAAACAAGTAGTCCCATGCTAACGCAAGAGCGCGGCCCCGCATGTGCAAGGCCGCGCTCACTTAGGTATTTACAATCTTTCGACGAAAGGGGTTACTTACTCCTCGTCGTCCTCGCCATCGTCCTCGTCCTCAAGATGATCGAGCAGGTAGCGAAGTCCCTCGCTGACCTCGTTAACGGGTACCTTGGCAACGTAGCGCGCGTCGACGGCGGGCCTCATGATAACACCCTCGCCCGAAGGCACGCGCATGCTCTCGAGCTCATCCTCATCAGTGCGGGCAATATCGCCGGCATTCATACGCTGACCAGTCAACAGGAAGGTCAGACGGCAAGCGGCATCGATGGAAATCGAAGCGATGCGATCGAGGTAGCGCGAAACCATGATGGCGCGACGCAGATCGTCATAGTTGCTGTCGTCGTCCATAAAATCGCCCGTATCCATACGGTTAAAGGTGCGGAAGAACTTCTCATAGGCGGCGTGCACTGGCTCGTCCTCGACGGCCAAGTTGCAGATGATGGACATGTCGTTGGTGACGAGCGCGGAAAGCGAAGAGCCCAGCACCTGGTAGACGGCCTCAGCCTCGGCCTCGACCGTGCCGACAAGCTCCTTGGGCAGCGAGATGTCGGCCTTGATCATATGACGCGTGGCGCGGCAAATCTGGCGAACCTTATCGGTCATGCGCTGCAGGTTAAAGTCGACGTAGATGATCGTCTGCAGCAAGCGGAAGTCGGAGGCGACCGGTGACTGCGTGGCAATCAGGTTGTAGCAGACGGCCTCCAGGTTGGCGCAGCGTGCGTCAATCGAAAGCGTGCGCTTCTTGGTCTTGGTGGCGAGCTTGCGGTCGTCGGTCACATAGGCCTTCACGGCATCGTGGAGGGCCAGATCGACGGCCTCGTAGATGCTCAGCATCTCGTGACGGGCCTCGATGAGCTGACGGGAAAACAGTTTGCGCATGGTTCACTCCAATCAGTTGGGTGCGGTCATGCCGCCCGCACAGTGAATACGCACCGGACCAGATCCGATCGGCTTGGGACTAGTCGCACCGATCAGCCAAAGCGGCCGGTGATATAGTCTTCCGTCCGCGAGTCCACCGGGCTGGTGAAGATCGCGTCGGTTTGACCATACTCGATGAGCGTGGCGGGCTCGCCGGCAACTTCCTGCAAGAAGAATGCGGTGTAGTCGCTAATGCGAGCTGCCTGCTGCATTGAATGCGTGACGATGATGATCGTCATCTCGGGCGCCAGCTCGGCCATCAGATCCTCGACCTTAGAGACGGACGTGGGGTCGATGGCGGAGCAGGGCTCGTCCATCAGAAGGACATCGGGTTGCACCGCAAGCACGCGCGCGATGCACAGACGCTGCTGCTGACCGCCCGAGAGCGCCAAACCATCCTTGTTGAGCTGATTGGATACCTCTTTCCAGAGGTTGGCGCGCTTGAGCGATTCTTCCACGATGTCATCGAGGTCACTTTTGCTAGTCACGCCCTGCAGACGAGGGCCAAAGGCGACATTCTCGTAGATGGATTTGGGAAACGGATTGGGCTGCTGAAAGATCATGCCCACGCGGCGACGGAGGTCGACCGGGTCGACACCCTCGGCATAGATATCGTTGCCGTCGAGCGTCATGGTGCCCTCGATGCGCGTGCCCTCGATCAGGTCGTTCATGCGGTTGATGCAGCGCAAAAACGTCGATTTGCCGCAGCCCGAAGGGCCAATAAACGAGGTGATGGCGTTTTTGGCGATGTTGAGGTCAAGCCCCGTCAGCGCATGAAAGTCACCGTACCAAAAGTTGAAATCCTTGGCCGTAATGGCCGCTTGCTCCAACGTGGGAGCAGACTGATAAACGGACATGGGACTCCTTAACTAGCGACGCTTGCGCGACAGGAAGCGCGCAAACAGGTTGAAGGCCAAAATGATCACCATCAGCAAGAGCGCGGTGCCGTAGGCTGCGTTCATGTTGATGCCGTCGTTGGCAAGCAGGTACAGGTGAACCGTCATGGGGCGGCCGGAATCGAGCGGCGAAATAGGTAGATTGATGGCCTGGCCCATGGTGTAGAGCACCACCGCGGTCTCGCCGATGGCACGGCCGATGGCGAGGACGATGCCCGTGGCAATACGGCCAAAGGCAGAAGGAAGCACGATCTTGGAGACAACCTGCCACTTGGTAGCGCCCAGGCCGTACGCGCCCCAACGGATATAGCGCGGAACGGCGCGAATGGCCTCTTCGGTGGTGCGCATGACGATGGGAAGCATCAAGAGCGCGAGTGCCAGAGCGGCCGAGACCATCGAAAGGCCCAGGCCCATGGCCTCGACAAACAAGGCGTAGCCAAACAGACCCATAACGATGGAGGGCACCGAGGCCAAAGCGTCAGCAGCGTAGCGAATGAGCTCGACGACCTTGCCCTGCTTGGCGTACTCGGCCAGATAGACGGCTGCCAGCACAGCGATCGGCGTGCAGATAAGCATGGCGAGCGCCGTCACGTAGACGGTCGAGACGATCGTGGGCCAAATTCCGCCCTCGGCGTTGACGCCCTGGGGCCAACCGAAGATAAAGTCGAGCGAGATATGTGGCAGGCCGTTGATGACCACGTAGGCGATGATAGCGACCAGCACCAGCGTGGTGATGTAGGCAGCGGCACGAAACACGCCAAGCATGATCTTGTTGGACAGGTCCTTGTTGATGCGGCCCTTCTTGCCGTGGGAAAGGGCACGCTTGATGCGCTCGCGCGACGAGGTCGTATCGACCGTCGTGTCAACGGAATCGGACATAGCCTACCCCCTCTTCTTCTTGGAAATCAGACGGACGATGCCCACCAGCGTGGCGGAGATGATAAACAGGACCACACCCATGCCGAACAGCGCCGAGCGGTGCAGACCCGAGGAATAGCTCATGTCGAGCGCGATCTGGCTCGTGAGCGTCGAGATGGGGCTCGCAATGCTGTCGGGAATAACCGGGGCGTTACCTACGACCATGAGCACGGCCATGGTCTCGCCGATGGCACGGCCCATACCCAGCACGATGGCATCCACGATACCCAGCTTGGCGGCAGGTAACACGACCTTATAGATGGTCTGCCACTTAGTAGCACCCATGGCATACGATGCCTCGCGAATGCCCATGGGAATGGAATTGAGAGCATCGATGGTAAGCGTCGTGATGGTAGGGACGATCATGATGGCGAGCACGAACCACGCTGTCAGCGCACCAAAACCAAGACCACCGGTCAGTTGCGCGATAAACGGACGAATGATGATCATGCCAAAGAAACCATAGATGATAGAAGGGATGCCGGCCAGCAGGTCGACGGCAGGGCTGATGAGCTTGCGCACGCGCTTGCTGGCGATCTCGACCAGGTACACGGCCGTACCTACGCCCAGCGGCACGCCCATTGCGAGCGCACCGACGGTCACCAGACCCGAGCCGGCAAGCAGCGACAAGATGCCGTAGTGGCCCTCGGAAGGCGCCCACGTAAAGCTAAAGAATTCCGCCAGACCGATGTCGGTAAAGACGGGCAGCGCCGAGTACGTGGTAAAGACAAAAATCAGGATGACGGTAACGACCGCCAAGAACGCGCAGGCAAAGAAGATCCACTGCAGCGCCTTCTCCTTGATATAGGTACTGCGCGATACGAGCGCCAGCTCGCGCTTCTTGGGCGTCTGAACATTCTGCTCAGTCTGGGAGTTTTCCTGTGCTTCCATGCTACTCACTCCCCTTCTCGTCGTTGGTGACGGGGATAAAGCCCGCCTCACGAATCTGCTTGTCCATTTTTTCGGACGTCACGTAGTCGATGTAATCCTGCGCCTGCTGCGAAGGCGCACCCTTCACAAAGAAGTAAAGGTCGCGTGAGATGGGATAGCCGCCGCTCGCGACCGTCTTCTCGGACGCCTCAACATGATTGACCGAGACGGCCTTGACCGAGGTCTTGGCGTTGAGGCTATCGACGAAGCCCAGCGAAATGTAGCCAATGGCACCGCGCGAACGAGATACCACGTCGCGCACCTGGCCCGTGCCCGAAAGAACGGCCGAGCGGCGATCGAACGGGGTGCCGTCCATCACGATGGTGCGAAAGGCCTCACGCGTGCCGGACGCCTCATCTCGGTTGATTACCTGAATCCTCAGGTCCTCGCCACCGACTTCTTTCCAGTTGGTGATCTTGCCGGCGTAAATATCGCGGAGCTGCTCGGTCGAGAGGTTATCGACCGGGTTATCGTCGTTCACGATGACCGCGATACCGTCGTGGGCAATGACGATGGAAGTCAGGCCCAGATCCTGTTCGTCGGCATTGAGTCCACGGGAGGAGCTGGCGATATCGGCCGTGCCGGCGCTGACAGCCTCGATGCCAGCGGAAGAACCCAAACCGGAAACGAGCACGTCGATGCCGGTCTCCTCCTTAAAACCCTCGGCCGCAATCTCGGCGATAGGAAGGCAGGTCGTGGAGCCGGCGACGGTAATGGAAGAGGTAGAAGATCCCGAAGAACAGGCGCACAGCGTAAGCGTAAGCACAGCGGCGCTCAGGACCGATACGATCTTTCTCATAGCATCACGCCGATCGCAGCATGGCGCCCACAGGTGCCGTTCTCGTTACGGTAGGAATAAAAGCGGTCGTTCTGACGCACGGTCGAAAGCTGGGTATCCACGATATTATCCGCGTCGACACCGACATCTACCAGCGCCTCGCAAATGGCAGCGGAAAGATTGAGCATGCGAGAGGTGCTCGCATCGATGCACGAGAACTCGGCGGCAAAGCGATCCATGAGTTCCTGGGATACCTCATATTCGTCACCCAAGATATGGGGGCCGATATAGGCGGAAACGTCGCTCGCATCGCAACCGGCAGCATCGCAAAGCGCCTGGCACGCCTTGGCGGAAATACGTGCAATCGTGCCCTTCCAACCGGAGTGCACCACGGCAAATCCGCCGGGGGCCACCAGCACCACGGGAACGCAGTCGGCAAAGCAGAGCAGCACGGGCACGTTATGCGCCGTGCAGACGATGGCATCACAGCCCTCGGCAATCTGCTCGCGAACGTCCTCAAGGTCATCGGCGCCGTTCGAGGTCACCGCAACGATATGATCACCATGGACCTGATTGGGAACGAGCAGGTTGTGCTCGCACTCGGCGGCACCCATAGCCTCGAGCGCACGACGACGATTTTCTTGAACAGCAAAGGGGTCATCGCCAACATGCGAGCCCAAGTTGAGTGAGGAGTACGCATCTTCGGAAACGCCACCGGCACGCTCGGTGAAGGCAAAGCGAACATCGGTTGTCGCGCCCTCCACCAACGTAACTCCATCATGGTCGACACGCGAAACTTTGTCCGCACGTGCTGCCATACTAAAGCCTCCTAATAACACAAGTACCGCGGCATCGCCGCTACAGCCCGCGTTTATACGGCTGTCATACTTCTCTAAAAGGATACCTGCTGCGCTGGAGGCAATCGTAAAGGGAACGTAAAGAGATTGGAGGTTCTAGTTTACAAAGTCGAAATAAAAAGGGCGCGTCCATACGGACACGCCCCTGTGCACAACAATGCAAAGAACGACTTAGAAGCTACCGCGCTTCAGGAAGTCGGGAAGCTCGAACTGATCGTTGCCGAAGTTAGGAAGCTCGGTGCCACCGACGTTGCGGGTCGGAGCGGCCTGAGCCGGGCTCGTGGCAGGAGCGGTGCGCTGCGGCTCAGCGGAGGCAGCGGCCTTGCTCTGAGACTGCTGAGCAGCAAAGAGCTCGTCCTGACGGTTGACGTTGGAGTCGGAGAAGCCCGTAGCGATGACGGTGATACGCACCTGATCGCCCAGGGACTCGTCGACAACGGTACCGAAGATGATGTTGGCCTCGGGGTCGACGGCGTTGGCGACAACGTCGGCGGCGTCGCTGATCTCCTGGATGCCCAGGTCCTTGGAACCGGCGATGGAGAGCAGCACGCGCGTGGCGCCATCGATGGAGCTCTCGAGCAGCGGGCTGGAGATGGCCTGCTGGGCAGCGTCGACGGCACGGGTGTCCCCAGAAGAGGTACCGATACCCATCATGGCGGTACCGGCCTGCTTCATGATGGTCTTAACATCGGCGAAGTCCAGGTTGATGATACCGGGGACGGTGATGAGGTCGGTGATGCCCTGGGTGCCCTGGGAAAGGACGCCATCGGCAATCGCGAAGGCCTCGAGCATGGTGGTCTTCTTCTCGGCGATGTCGAGCAGCTTATCGTTAGGGATGACGATCATGGTGTCGACGCAATCGGAGAGGGTCTTAATGCCCTCCTCGGCGCTCTTCTTGCGCTTGCGGCCCTCGAAGGTGAAGGGCTTGGTCACGACGGCGACGGTCAGCGCACCGACCTCGTTCATCGCGATATCGGCAACGATGGGAGCAGCGCCGGTACCGGTGCCACCGCCCTCGCCGCAGGTGATGAACACCATATCGGCGCCAGCGAGCGCCTCGGCAATGTCGTCGCGGGACTCATCGGCAGCCTTGCGGCCAACCTCGGGGTTGGCGCCGGCGCCCAGGCCGCGGGTAAGGTCGGTGCCGATGTGCACCTTGATATCGGCATCAGAGATCGCGAGTGCCTGAGCATCGGTGTTGATGGCAACAAACTCGACGCCGCGGATGCCCTCTTCGATCATTCGATTGACCGCGTTGGTACCGCCGCCGCCGACGCCGACCACCTTAATGACGGCAAGGTAGTTGTTGATCTCTGTCTCGTGCATGTCGGTCCTCCGAACAAAGGTTATAGCCATAGCATGGGTCGACCCCTGCGCACATTAACCTTCAGGTTGAAAGTAAATGCAAAGGTAAACCGTATTATGTTTGCACATTATGAACGTATCAGTCAAATAATTGACCGTGAAAACCAAACAAACCAGATAAACGGCGTGGTATGGCCCCTCAACAAAGCATCAACCAGCGCTACGAGGTCGGAGCGTTCCTAAATGTATAGTTACCCGGAGAGCGCACATTGATATACGTTACGCCCTCTACCTGCGAAAGCAGCTTGGTGACTACGCGCTCCTTCTTGACGATATCGTTCGAATCGCCCAGCGACACCTCAATGCCGTTATTGAGGTTTGCCGAGATGGCTTCGACCGAAGGCGTGGAAATATCCTTGACTTGTCCCAAGAACTCGCTCGAAAAACCACGCACATAATCCAAGCCAGCCTTAACGGCCTTGGAGCTCACTGCCTGGCCGGAAACCGGAGCGACATCCGCCGAGACATCAGTCAACAACACCGCGCCATAGTGCTTAGCGAGCGCCAGCGCGGCATCGATTCCGGTCAAGGTATTTGAGCCCTGCCCTGTCGTGATGACGTTGCCTTGGTCGTCCACTTCGACCGACGTCGACAGTGGGGCGATCCAGGTGTCATCATCCCCGATGGCCCAGGCAAGGTCATCGGAACTGATATAGGCAATTGCGATGACCTTGCGCTCCATCGGCGTAATGATGAGCGTATGCGGGAACTGACGCTGGACATCCACGCCCGAGACCCACGGATTTTGCTTGAGGTCCTCGGTAATCTGGTCGGGATCGACGTTAAAAAGCGACGTTCCCTCGGGCAAATCGATCAGCTGGATAGCATCGTGCTTCGTCACATGCTCGCTGCCTTGAATCTCAATATCAGTGGCGGTAAACAATCCAGAGTTAATCACCACGATAGCAACGACGACGAGCACGGCCAAGACGGCCAAAACGCCGCCCACGATTTTGCCTTTGCCTGTAACGACAGAAGCGGCGTCTGATGTTTTATTTGCCATCGCCCTAAGTGAAGACAACGGGTTGACGCCTTTTTTACCCGAAGGCTTCTTGGCGGTAGCCGGCACCGATGTCAGCGAGCGCGGTTTCGATGCGCCCAGCGTGCGACCCGGACGCGCCGCCTTAGTTCCCGTCGAGGGCTTAGGAGTTGCCATAGGACGGGCAGGCTTGGCGCCCATAACAGGCTTTGACGTCACCGAGGGACGCGAGGACTTTTTTGCGGCCGGACGATTACCGAGCTGCGAGCCGACAACCGGACGACTGGTCTGTCGAGCATGCCCGACAGACTTAGAGTGCGCGACGGTATTGCGTTGAGGTTTGGCAGGCGCGCCGGAACGCCCTCCGGCGCGGCGGAAGGTGGGTTTCGATGCTCTAGAAGCCGAGGAATTTAACTTCCGGTCTGAGCTCGATGCCATACGCCTCCCTCACTTTTCCGTGCACATGTCTGATAACCGCGGCAACGTCATCGGCCGAGGCAGTTCCGTTATTAACGATAAAATTAGCGTGAACGGGCGAAACTTCCGCGCCGCCAATCGAAAAACCCTTTAATCCACAATCCTCGATAAGCTTGCCCACGCTCGCATCGGGCGGGTTGCGAAAGACCGACCCGCAGGATGCGCGACCCATGGGCTGTGTACGCTTGCGCCTCGTCAGGTACCGCTCCATGCGCTCGCGAATGTCGGCCTTGGGCGCCGGGTTAAGCTTGAGCACGCACTCGAGGATGATCTCATTGCGGGGAAGGCTACATTCGCGGTAGCCCCAAGTGATCTCGGACCCCGCATAATGTTTGATACCGGATGCCGGGTCAAACGTTACGACATCCTCAACCAGCGAGCCAATCCACTCGGTCCGTGTGCCGGCATTCATAGATATCGCACCGCCAACCGAACCAGGGATGCCAACGGCAAACTCAAGGCCCGAGAGGCTACGCGACAGGGCATCGTTGACCAGGCGCGCAAACATCACGCCCGCACCGACCGTCAGCGTACAACCGTCATCGGCAACAACCGTGCGCTGAAACTCACGTCCGAGCGAAATGACGGCGCCGCGATAACCGCCATCGGCAACCAGCAGATTGGAGCCCTTGCCGATGATGACCCACGGCACCTGCTCGCGATCGAGCACCGCCACGGCGCGGCGGAGGGCATGATAGCTATGGCACGTCACAAAGAGGTCGGCCTTGCCGCCGATACGATAGCTCGTATGACGCGCAAGGCGCTCGTCCTCGATCACATCCGTGTCGATCATGCCCGAGAGCGCCATGACGGCGTTAAACAGACCCATTAGACTTAAGCGTCTTTCTTGGCAGTCAGATACTCAATGAACTCGGGACCGACGGTCGTAACGTCACCGGCACCCATAGTGAGCAGCAGGTCGCCCTCGCCCACCATCTGCTCGAGCTCCTGATTGAGCTCAAGACGGCTGGAGCAGTACACGACCTCCTTGCCAGGATGCTTGGCACGCACGGTATCGGCGAGCATCTTAGAGGTGACACCCGGAATGGGCATCTCGCCAGCCGAGAACACATCAATCAGCAGCAGTTTATCGGCATTGGCAAATGCATCGGCAAAGTCGTCGCACAGGGCCTGCAGGCGCGAATAGCGGTGCGGCTGGAACACGACGTCGACGTGCTTGTAGCCCAGCGACGAAGCGGCAGCGAGCGTCGCCTTGATCTCGGTGGGGTGATGGCCGTAATCATCGACCACGGTGATGCCATCGATATCGCCCACGTGGGTAAAGCGACGGCGGACGCCCTCAAAGCTCGAGAGCGCCTTGGCGGCGGCGTCGATATCAAGGCCCAGGACATATGCGACGGTGAGCACCGCCGTGGCGTTGAGCATGTTGTGGCGACCGGGATTGCTCTTGATCTCCACAGCATGCTCAGTGCCGTCCTCAAAGCGAACGATAAAGTCACTCTGGATGCCCTTAACATCCGGGTGCATGCAGACGATGTCGTTGCTCTCGGCAAAGCCGTAGGAAAGCACGTGACGGCCCGTCGACTTGGCGAGCTCGACCAGATGCGGGTCCTCGCCGCAGACGATGACAGTGCCGTCCTCGCCCACCAGGCTCATGAATTTGGCGAAAGTCGCCTCGATCTCCTCGATACCCGAGTAGTGATCGAGGTGGTCGGCCTCGACGTTGGTCACAATGACTACGTTGGGGTTCAGGAACAGGAAGGAGCTGTCGGACTCGTCGGCCTCGGCGACAAAGTAGTCGCCCGAGCCGTTCTTGCCGTTCGTGTCATAGCCCTCGACGATGCCACCGATCAAGAAGCTCGGATCCAGACCCATGCGGTCGAGCATGGTGGCGCACATCGAAGACGTGGTGGTCTTGCCATGCGTGCCGGCAACAGCGACAGTCGTGTAGCCGTGGCCCAAAGCAGAGAGCATCTTGGCACGGGGCCACACGGGAATACCAAGCTCACGAGCGCGCACGAGTTCAGGGTTGGACTCCGGAATAGCGGTGGAGACAACAACCACGTCGGGCTTGACGTCGTCGATCGTGGCGGCCTCATGGCCCACATGCACCTTCACACCAGCGCGGGTGAGCTGGCGGATATAACGTGACGTCTTAAGGTCGGAGCCGGTAACGGCATAACCGCGTTCGTGCAGAACGAGGGCGATGCCGCTCATGCCGGCGCCGCCGATACCGATAAAGTGGGCGCTCTTAAACTCGGGCGCGGAGGTTGCAGTCTGGGAATCAGCCATGTGCTCGTGTACTCCTTGCGTAAACACTGCCTGTAACCCGTTAACTGTACCGCACCTACCGCATCAGCGCGAGGACGACCGACGATATCCCGTCTAACTAACGCAAACCCTCTACCGCATCGGCCAGAAGAGCGGCGGCCCTATCCTGAGCCAGACCACGCGCCGCCTGACGCATGGCCTCGCGCGCCGCCGCATCATCGACCAGGTGCAGCAGCTCATCGGCAAAGGCAGAACCGTCGATATCGGCATCGGCGCAGAGCACGCCGGCCCCGGCGTCGACCAGATAACGGGCATTGGTGGTTTGGTGGTCGGCCGTCGCATGCGGATACGGCACGAGCACCGAGGGCACGGCGAGCGCAGCGATTTCGGCCACGCTCGATGCGCCCGAACGCGAGAGCACCAAATCGGCAGCAGCCAGCATATCGCCCATGTTGTCGATGTAGGGCAGGACGCGGTAACGCTTCGCCTCCTCGGGCGTCAGCGCCAAAGCGCGCTCGGTCTCCTCAAAGCCGTCGGCACCCGTCGAATGCAACACATAGAGGTTCTTGCGCGAAAGCAGCTCGTTTTTGAGCGAAACCACGCGCTCGTTGAGGTGCTGGGCGCCAAGTGAACCGCCAAAGACGAGCAGCAGCGTAGCGTCCTCGGGAACGCCAAGTGCTTTGCGGCCGCGAGCGCGATCGCCCTCGATCACCGAGCGACGTACGGGGTTGCCGGTCATGAGCACGTGGCCAGGGTCACCTTCGCGCTCAAAGACCGAACGCGCTGCCGGCACCGAGATGCACACGCGGGCGGCGTGGGAGTTCATCATCTTGTTGGCCAGGCCCGGAACAGAGTTCTGCTCATGCAGCAGATACGGAACGCCCGCGCCCTTGCACCACCCCAGCAGCGGAACCTCGACATAGGCACCGAAACCGATGGCAGCGTCGGGCTTGCCGACCTTTGAGAAATGACTGGCGAGCGCACGCTTGGCCTTGTTGACACGCCACAGCGAGGTCAGCGCCGTCCAAGGACGGGAGCGGTCGAAGCCCGTGACCGTGATGGGCACAAAATCAAACCCAGCCTCGGGGACCAGACGACCCTCGAGCTTGCGCGACTGGCCCACGAACACAACGTGGTGGCCACGATCACGCAGCTCTTCGGCCAAGGCGAGCGCGGGGTTGATGTGTCCTGCCGTACCGCCGGCTGCAATAGCAACGGTCATCTTATCGGTCATGGTAGTCCCTTCGTACACGCGGTCCCTGGTCGTCGGTGCGCAGACGCGCCGACGGGTCCGAGTTCAAATCGATTCGATTATATCCGCCGCCCGCATTGCGAGGAGTGGGGCGCTGAGGACGACCTTGCGGCGCCGTTCGCTGACCCGGGCGGGCTGCCGGCTCGGTCGCAGAGCCATCCAGGACGGTAAAACCGTTACGCGTAGATCGCTCGCCGCGCACGTGGGGCACGCCGGCGGTGCTCTCATCCATAACGGCAAAGCTCTCGCGGCGACGGTCGTACTCATCGCGACGGGCGCTCTCATACGAAACGCGCAGGATCAGACCGGCGAGCATAAGCGACACAATAATCGAAGAGCCGCCGTAGCTAATAAACGGCAACGGTTTGCCCGTCATGGGAAATACGTTGAGGATGCCCAGCGCGTTAATCAAAAACTGCACCGCGAGAATGACTGCGGAGCCAGACGCCATGAGCGCGCCCCGACGATCGGTCGCCTGCTCGGCAATGCGAAACGCCGAGTAGATCAGCATCGCAAACACCAAGAAGAACAGCACGGTTCCGACAAAACCGACTTCCTCGCCAATGATGGCCAGGATGTAGTCGTTGTGCGCCTCGGGCAGATACGAGTACTTCATGGTTGAGTTGCCGATGCCACGGCCGAACAGACCGCCCGAGGCAAACGCCATGATGGCAAGCGTGGCCTGATAGCCGTCACCATACTCGTCGGCCCAAGGGTTCAAGGCAACCTGAATACGCACCATACGGTATGGCTCTGCGACAAGCGCAATCACGATCACGAGAATGCCGAAGATTAGCACGCCGATGATAAATCTGGGGTCGAGACCCGCAAACAACGCCATGCACATGAGGGTCAACAGGATGATCAGGACAGTACCGAAATCGGGCTGGATAAAGATCAGAAAGAGCGAAATGCCCAGGTAGATGCCCATCTTGCGAAGGAATTCGTTGATGTTGCCACCGGGCGAAAAGAAGCGATCAAGCATGATGGCCGAATACGCAATGGCAAATGGCTTTAAAAACTCGGAAGGCTGGAACTGAATACCGGCGATGTTAAGCCAGCGCGTGGCGCCACGGCTGCCGCTGCCCACCAAGAACACCAGAAACAGTAGCCCTATCATGCCTATGAGGAAGATCCTGAGCACGTCTTCCCCAAACCAACTGTCCGGCAAGATGCGCACGATGGCAACCATAGCCAGCACGCCAACTCCGGCAAACGCGGCTTGTCGAAACAGAAAAAACGTCGCCGAGCCATTCTCGTGCAGCGCCTCGACCGAAGACGCCGAGTACACCATCAGCAGGCCAAAGCATACCAAGGTAAACAGGCAGGCCATGAATATCAAACGAGGGCGCATGATACGGGCGGGAACGCCGGCAATATAGCGTTCGCTAAACGTCTGCCCGCCGCGACCGGAACGCGGTGTGCTGCGCCGCGAGGAAGCACGGTCCGAGTCGGGCCTCCTCATACCTTGTCGGGGGCTCTCCTCTCTCACCGGCAACCCCTATTCCATTTGCGATTTCGCCGCAGCGGCAAGCTGGGCCACATAGTCCTTAAACACGCGGCCGCGCTCCTCATAGCCCGAGAACTCATCGAACGAAGAGCAGGCAGGAGAAAGTAAGATCACGTCGCCACGGCTCGACAGCGAACGGGCGACGTCCACGGCATCGCGCAGGTCATCCGCCTGGGCGATATCCACGTCACCATCGACATCGGCCTCGTCCATAGCGGCGGTAAAGCGCTCGCGCGCATCGCCAAAGCAGACGACCGAGCGCACGTTGTCCATAACGACGCGGGCAAAGTCCGCAAGCGGCGTACCCTTATCGTGGCCGCCGAGCAGCAAGATCACGTCGTCATCGGGAAATGCCGTCAGTGCCTTCTCGACCGCATCGGTGTTAGTCGCCTTGGAATCGTTGACGTAGCGCACGCCGTCAATCTCGCCACACGGCTCCACGCGGTGCTCGAGCGGCTGGAACGAGGCCAGACCGCGGCAGACACCGTCGACATCGGCACCGACTGCCAAGGCAGCCGTGGCAGCGCACAGGGCATTGATAACATTGTGATGGCCCGAGATCTTGAGCTCGGATGTAGCGATGAGCGGGGTCTCGACACCCTTCAGACGCACGATCATCTTGCCATCGCGCACAAAGGCGGCATCCTCGCCCTCAGGCTCGTCAAAGGCAACCTTGCAGATGCGACGACCCGGCGTGTAGATGTACTCATCGAACTCGTGAATGCCGGCGTCTTCGACGTCGACAACCACCAGATCGTCATCGACCATATTGTCAAACAGTTTGATCTTGGCAAGCGCATAGTTCTTATGACTCTTATGCCAGCCCAAGTGGTCGGGAGTGATGTTGAGCAGCACCGCCACGCGGGGGTGGAGCTCGGTTGTCGTAGCAATCTGATAGCTCGAGAGCTCAGCCACAAACCACTCGTTGTGGGCTCGGCCGTCAATCTCGTTGACCGGCGGCTCGCCGATGTTGCCGACAGCAACGCTGGCCTCGCCGGCAGCCTTAAGCAGATAATCAGTCAGCGACGTGGTGGTCGTCTTGCCGTTGGTGCCCGTGATGGCAATCCAGTTATCGGGCGACAGGCGATAGGCAAACTCGGGCTCACCCATAATCTGGGCGGCATGCTCGCGCCCAGCCTTAAAGAAGCCCGAGAACTCCGAGATGCCCGGGCACGTCACGCATACGTCATAGGCGCCCTCGACCTGTTCGGTCCCATAGACAAACGACGCACCAGCAGCCTCGAGCGCACGCGTGGCGTCATTGGGCTCAGAGGTGCCACCGCCATACACGGTAACGGCACTTACGCGCTCGGGATGTGCCAGCGCCCAGCGGGCGACATCGAGACCGGATTTGCCCTGACCCAAAACGAGCAGGCTAAAGACATCAGCAAGAGACATGAAAGACCACTATCCCAACTGGAAGAACAGAGCAAGGCCAACGGCACCAAAGGCAGCAGCGATAATCCAAAAACGGATGACGACCTTGGTCTCGGCCCAGCCCTTCTTTTCGAAATGATGATGGATGGGCGCCATAAGGAAGACGCGCTTGTGCGTAAAGTGGAAGTAGACAACCTGAATCATGACCGACAGGGTCTCAACGATAAACAGGCCGCCGATGATGAGGGAGACGACCTCGGTGTTGGTCATGATGGACGTGCAGGCAAACGCGGCGCCCAGGGCAAGCGAGCCGGTATCGCCCATAAAGATGCTCGCCGGATAGCAGTTGAACCACAGAAAGCCCAAGCAGGCACCGGCACACGCGGTGCAGAAGATGGACAGGTTCACGTCTCCGTGCAAAAACGCCATGGCAGCCATGGCGAGCATGGCAATCATGGAGGTGCCGCCAGCAAGACCGTCAAGGCCATCGGTCAGGTTCACGGCATTAGAAAGACCGGCGATCATCAGCCAGCAAAAGACAATGTAGAGCCACGGGAACGAAAGGCCGCAGATGGTGGTCGAAAGCACGCCAAGGTCAATCGTCAGGCCGCCGGGAAAACGAATCTCGGGGGCGACGCCGCACCAGTTAACGGCAAGTACCGTAAAGGTGACACAGATAATGGTTAGGCCGATCATCTTGGCATGAGGCGTCAGACCGAGCGAGCGCCCATGCGTAACGGAGGTCAGGTCGTCGATCAGGCCCAGCACGCCGGTCGCCAGCGTGGCGAGCAGCACGAGCACGAGCTCGGTGGTGAGCTTGCCCATCAGCAGGCAGGTCAGCGAAATCGCAACAAGGATGATGACGCCGCCCATGGTCGGCGTACCCTGTTTAATCAAATGACGCTTGGGGCCGTCGGCTCGGACCTGTTGGCCGATACCCTCGACCTTCAGCAGCTTGATCCACCACGGCATGAGCAGCAGCGCAATGGCAGCGGCGATGCCAAGCCCCAAAAAAGCCTGATACGTTGGATACGAGGGATTGCCGAACATGGGCTAGCACACACCTTCCACAAAGCGGTCGAGCTCAACAAAGCGGGAACCCTTGACCAGTACAACATCATGTTTTTCAAGCGCGCCGCCCATGCGGTCGAGCACCTGCTGATAATCGGAGAACACCTGGATGCGGTCCTCGTCCATGCCCATCATGCGCGCGGCATCGGCCATAAGCTGGGCCAGCTCACCACCCACGCACGCCAGCATGTCGAGCTTCTTGGCGGCCGCATAGGCGCCCACGAGCTCATGCATGCGAGGAGCCTCATCGCCCATCTCGCCCATCTCGCCCAGGATCGCCATGCGAGACCCCGTGCACGAAAGCGAGCACAGTAGATCGAGGCCAGCAGCCATGGATTCGGCACTGGCGTTATAGGAATCGTCGATGACGCGGGCACCGCTCTTGGCGCGCTTGATCTCCTGGCGGTGACCGGTGATCGTGAGGCCCCTAAAGGCAGCATCGATCTGCTCGGGCGTCACGCCCAGGCGATAGGCAACCGCGGCGGCCTTAACGGCATTAGGAACGGACTGCACGCCGGGGATGGCAAGCATGGTATCGATCGTCTCACCCTGGCCAAAATCGAGCGTAAAGACCGGACGTCCCTCGTCATCAACACGAATGTCGCGGGCACGGACCTCATCATCGTCCGAGACGCCGGCCAGCATCACATCGATACCAGCAGGCTGGGCGAACGTATCGCGAATGAACGGCGTAAAGTCGTCCTCACCGCCCAAAACCAGCAGCGGCAAGAAGTCGCCGGCGGCGCACATACCCTGGACAATCTCGGCCTTAGCGCGGGCGATGTTCTCGCGGCTGCCCAAAATGCCGATGTGAGAGGTACCAATCTTGCTCACGATGGCAAGGTTGGGATTGGCGGACTGGGACAGGCGCTCAATCTCGTGGAAATGGTTCATGCCCATCTCGAGCACCAGGACCTCGGTATCGGCCGGAGCGGAAAGCACCGTGAGCGGCATGCCGATCAGGTTATTGAAATTGCCCTTGGTGGCCCAGACACGATGGCGCTTGGCGAGCACGGCGGCGAGCACGTCCTTGGTCGTCGTCTTGCCGATGGAACCGGTAATACCAACGACCAGGCAGCCAAGCTCCAGGCGATACGTGTGCGCCAAACGCAGCAGAAACTCCTCGGGATCATCGGTCAGCAGGATGGCGCACCCCTTGTCCTGCGCCAGCGAGACCAGCTCGGCCTCGGGCTCACGCGTCATCACGACGGCGCCGGCACCCGACTGGACGGCACGGGAAGCAAAATCATTGCCGTCGACGTTTTCACCGGGAAAGGCGACGAAAATCGTCCCTTCCTCGACTTGGCGCGAGTCGATAACGCACCCGCGGCATACCCGATCGGCTTCTCCCGTCACGGTTCGGGCCCCTGTTGCGGCCGCGAGGTTGTTGACGGCGATCTCTATCATTGCAGCTCCCCTGTAAACCTAATAATGCTATCGGCGTATTGTATCCCAGCGCCGCACATGCGTGGTGCAGGGCATGTGAACACCCTCATATGGGACAACAAACCACGCCCCAAAGATTGTAACCCCCTACTTCGTGTGCGGGATACCCAGCACGTCGAGCGCGTTGGCCATAATGGACTGGAACGGCACCGCAGCGGCATCTGAGCCGCTCGGCGTTCCGTCGAGCGTGATATAGCACAGCACCTTGGGCGATTGTGCCGGTGCAAAGCCCATAAAGGACGACATGTAGTTCTCCTTGAGGTAGCCGCCGTTCTCGTCGGCACGTTCGGCCGTACCGGTCTTACCCGCTACGTCATAGCCGTCAACCGCGCCGCCAACGCCCGTTCCCTCGGACACGACCGTCTGCATGCACGATGTCACCTGGGATGCGGCGTCCTCCGAAATCGCGCGCTCGCCTTCGCCCCAGTCCTTCTCGTCGCCTTTGCTGGACTTATAGAAGTGCGGTGTCATCATCACGCCGCCGTTGGCGATGC
The DNA here is from genome assembly GCA_902491345.1 of uncultured Collinsella sp. Classification (GTDB taxonomy): domain Bacteria; phylum Actinomycetota; class Coriobacteriia; order Coriobacteriales; family Coriobacteriaceae; genus Collinsella. Next base: position 3,577 of record CABUHI010000005.1, on the reverse strand, counting down.
CGCCCACGGCACGTGCGATCTCAATTGGCGAGACGGACAGTGCCTGTCCAAAGCTCATCGAGCCCAGCGTGGCGCCGTCATACTGGTCACGCTCCTTGACGATACCCAGGCTCTCGCCCGGAAAATCTACACCAGAGCTGTGACCGATGCCCCACTTGTCCACATAGGTGGCAAAGTCGTCGGCACCGATCTTGCGCCCCACCAGGACAAAGCCCACGTTGGACGAACGGCGCATCATCTCGCGCACATCCATGGTCATAGCGTAGTCGCGCTTGTCGGCATCGGTGACGGTATCGTCGCCCACCTTGATGCTCGCCGGCACCTCAAACGACGTACTCGATCGCACGACACCCAAGTCGAAGCCGGCGCCCGCCACGAGCGTCTTAAAGACCGAGCCGGGCTCGTAGGCGTCGGTGACCAGGCGCAAGTTCATATCCTCGGTCTTGGCGTTTTCCAGATCGGTCTGGTCGTAAGTCGGATACGAGCAGGCTGCCAAGATCTCGCCTGTCGTAGGATCGGTGACCAGCGCCGAGCCGTTCTTGGCCTTTGTCTTCTCGACAGCCTCTGCCAGGGCATCCTCGGCCGCACGCTGGATATTGACGTCGAGCGTCGTCACGATATCAACGCCGTCGACCGCAGCCACCTTTTTATAGGCACCGCCCGCGATATAGCTGCCGTCCCTCGCGCGCTCGCGTACGAGAGAACCGTTCGTGCCGGTCAGAAGCTTGTTGTATTGCTTTTCGAGACCCGTCAAGCCATCGTTGTCCACATTCACTACACCCAGCACCTGCGATGCCAGATTGCCGTATGGATATACGCGCTTCATGGCCTGCTCAAAAAGCACACCGGGCAGGTTCTTCTTCTCCAGCGTCGCAGCATCGTCTTCGTCCACCTGGCGCTTGATATACACCCAGGTTCCATCGGACTCAACGAGCTTGCGGCAGGTCTTTTTATCGATTCCAGTTGCCTTGACCAGCGCCGACACCGTCTTGTCAACGTCCTCGACAAGCTGCGGGTTCACGGCGATGTTGCGACATTCGACCGACGACGCCAGCACGTTACCGTTGCGGTCGTAGATGGTGCCACGTTTGGCATAGAGGGTCTGCGCAAGCAGGCGACGCGCATCGGCACGCTCGCGCAGTTTATCGGCTTCGACAACCTGATAGTCGGCAAGGCGAAAGACGCCCAAGCCCAAGCCAAGCCCAATGAATCCCATGACGGCTTTGCGGCGAGGCAGAGGCGTGCCTGTGAGCCATTCGGTCGGCGAACTCTTGCGCGACCTGGTGTTATGCACTTGAGGGCCGCCCGAGCCGCGAAGTCGCGACGCCGGGTCGTTGCCACGGGACCGCCCGGCGTTGTAAGATTGCCGACCCGTTCCTTGATAACCAGAACGTCCCCGCGACGAGGGACGTCCAGAACCGCGGCCCCTATCGGAACCGCGGCGATAGTCATTTGTCATACTCAGCTACCGTCTTGCTACTGAGCGGTCGCGGTCGCGTTGGCGCCCGCGGCTGCATCCTGCGAAAAGTCAAGTGTAACGCTCTCGCTGGGCTCCACCATGCCATAAGCGCCCGCAAGGTCGCGAATGCGCGTGTCGGCGCCATAGACCGAATGCATGACCTCCAGGTCGGAGCTCTCATCGGTCGCCTTTTCGAGCGTGTTGGTAAGCTCGGCGTTGCTGTTGAGCACCTGGGCCGTAACGCCGGCGAGCGCCACGCGGGCGACGCCGATCGTCATGAAGATAGCCGCAATGATGCAAAACGTTTTAAGAACGCTCATGAAAACCGGGCTTACCGCCTGGTTTGCCTGACGGCCCGCGCCCGTGTAGACATCAAAGCGCGGCGTGCGCTGCTCACGGGGAGCAACGGGGGCCTGCGGCGTCTCACGATAGGCGGGCATGGCGTTCATATCATAGGCGAGTGCTGCGCTTGAAGTGTTGTAGCCCATGATATGCCGCCTCCCATCCCGAGTACGTTGGTAGTGTGTTTAAGCTTCGTTTATGGTGCGAGCGGGAGGTCCAATATCGCGCGGTCGCGCCTACAGACGCTGTGCCACACGGATTTTGGCTGATCTCGCCCGAGGGTTGCGCTCAACCTCATCAGGCTGGGCAACCAAGGGTTTGCGGGTGATGACCTTGAGTATCGGCACGTTGCCGCACACGCACACCGGAATCTCCGGCGGACACGTGCACCCCTGGCTCATCTCCTTAAAGTGGTTCTTTACGATACGGTCCTCGAGCGAGTGATACGAGATGACACAGATACGTCCGCCCGGGTTGAGCCACCTGGTGGCGGCATCAAGCCCCCGTTCGAGCACATCGAGCTCGTGATTGACCTCGATGCGAATGGCCTGGAAACTTTTCTTGGCCGGGTGTCCACCATGCCGACGAGCGGCAGCCGGGATACCCGCCTTGATGATCTCGACAAATTGGCCGGTGGTTTCGATCGGTTCTTGCTCGCGGCGGCGCACGATCTCGCGCGCGATCTGCGAGGCGAACTTCTCTTCGCCGTAGACGCGTAGAATCCGGGCGAGATCGTGTTCGTTATAGGTGTTGATGACCTCAGCTGCGTTTAAGGTGTTATTACCCGGATCCATCCGCATGTCCAATGGGGCGTCCTCGTTATACGAAAAGCCCCTGCCAGGGATATCGAGTTGCGGTGACGAAACGCCCAAATCGAACAGGAAGCCATCGACCCCGGGCACCTCGGCCGAGCAAAGCAGCTCGTCCAAGTCGCCGAAGTTGCCCTTCAGCAGCTGGTGCGGAACGCCGGGAACCTCGCGGTCCAGACGGGCGCCAGCGGCCTCGAGGGCCATGTCGTCCTGATCGACGCCGAGCAAAAGGCCCGTCTCCCCCACCTGCGCGGCCATTTTTACCGAATGGCCGGCACCGCCAAGGGTGCAATCGCAGACAACGGAGCCGCTCTTTAGCCGCAGCGACTCAAGCACTTCGCTGAGCATGACAGGTTCATGCCGATATTCTTGTGTCAAGATCCCACGCTCCATCCGTTACCCGTGCCTTGCCCTTACGAGAAGAAGAGGTCCAGCAGGGCCTCATCGTCATCGTCCTCATCGGCCGCGGCGCGATCCCAAACCTCAAGGTGGTCGTAGTTGCCCACAACCGTGACCTCGCGGCCGAGGTTCGCCTGCTTGCGGAGAGACTCGGAAAGACCGATACGACCGGCGCTGTCCACGTCCATCGACGTGGTGCGCTTGTTGATCGCCCTCATGAGCTTCTGGTCATTAATGTCACGCGGGTTAAAACCCTCATGGCCCTCACGACCCGCGAAGAGTCCTTCGACCCACTTATCGAAGGCCTCGGCAGAGAACACGTACAGAGCATCGACATCCAGGGCTTTGAACACGCGAACGTGCTCTCCAAGCTCCTCGCGAAGGGGTGCAGGCAGGGACAGACGACCCTTTGCATCGAGATTGCGCTCGTATGCACCAGTCATTCCCATGTGCGCCCTCCCCTCGGTTACTCAGATGGCACGTACGCGGGGAACCACCCCGCCTGTCGACGTCATTAATAATATGGGTAACTGCCCCATTTTTCAACACCTTTCCCCACCCCTTCCCC
>CABUHI010000004.1 GCA_902491345.1 uncultured Collinsella sp. | reverse complement strand
ATCCATACGGCCTTGTCTCTTAGGATTAGTTTGAGAAGAAGTCGACAGTACATTTGGAAGCACCTACGTTCCTCAAAGAATTGTTAGATTAAAAGTAACAGACCGGATGAAGATGCGTAAGATGGGGGCGAGGCGAATGGCTGAACGGTATCGATACGCGGGTTCAACGGTATTATATTGGCCACATAGATTTTTAACTTGCATTTCTACCCGCCCTTTTCGTAGAGTCGCCGATACGTGCTTAGCGCACCCTCGGCGCGTCCGGCAGGCTTTGCGAAATGGGATCCAGGAGACTTCGGCGCAGCATCATCTTGCGGAATGCTTCTAATGAGCCTCCCATCCTTCAAAAACAGAATCTCATCGCACAGCCTATCGACCGAATCCAAGATGTGGGATGACATGATGATGCACGTACCAGAATCGGCCAGCTTCCTGAGAATCTCGGAATGCAAGTCCACCCTGCTGGGGTCGAGCGCGTTCATGGGCTCATCTAATAGAAGGTACCGCGCGCCCGTCGCATACGCAATCGCCAGGGTAAGCTGCTGCTTCATGCCCTGGCTCAGAGTGCGGATCCTCATCTTCGCGAACTCGCCTATCTGCGTTTGTTCCACTATCTCTTCGATATCGCGAGCATGCGGCCACATATCGCAAACCATCTTGAGGTGATCTTCCGCACGCAATCCGGGATACAGCAGCGTCCCCTCACCAGGTGCATAGAAGATCATAGAACGGACCTCTCTCGCACCCGTACCCTGCACCTCATCCAGAACGATGCTCCCGTCCACGCGAGGACCCGGCAAACCTGCCATCGCACGCAGCAACGTCGTCTTTCCATGCCCGTTCGGAGCGACGAGACCGTAGACCGTACCCGGGGCAAACTCAGCGTTCACCGAATCTACGAGCACCTTCTTTCCATAAGAGATCGTCAGCGTTTGAAGGTCAATCATCGAGATCATCCCCTTTCGATCTTTGGAACACTCAGGCGCACCATCAACGGAGATACGGCGCCCAAGACCACCAGCAGAGCGCCCGATGCGCCGACGACCTCTCCAAAAGGCATCGCGTTCGTCCCTCGCCCAAGGAACCCAATCGTCCCCACCTGGGAAGCGGGATCAAACGAGGCGAATGGAGCCAGCAGCGCGACGCCCATGCCCACGCTTTCAACATGAGCGCTCAACGAACCCAACACCAAGAGAACCGCGCAAACCATTCCGGTGACAACGGGGTTGCGGCTAATCGCTGCTGTCAACGCAGCGACGACGGAAATCACGCCGTATGCCATGACCAGCAACGGAATACTGCACAACACCGCCTCCCCCACCATGGACGTTGTCGAAGCTCCCGCCCGAATGAGAGCGACGGGATACTCCGATCCACCCGCACCGTTCTTAATCACGGACACAACGACAGCGGGAACCATCGACACCAAAAGCAGCACCAAGCCAAGCAGGAGAGCCAGCGCAGCAGCCGTCAGAAAACGCACATGCGCTGTTGCGGGGATCTGGAGAACCAGAAGGGAACGACACTGCAGGTGGGTGCACGCGAGCGATGTGACAACCACGGGCAACAGCAAAAATAAGGAGGGAAGCGCTGCCTGGAGATACGAAAGGAGGATTAATGGGGGCATCTTCGTACTTAACTCGTAAACCTTGGGGTCCGGCAAGCTCGCGATCGACTCAAGCAGAAGGGCGCGCGCCTCCGCACGAGAAGGAGTCTCCGGCTCGATTCCGATCGATTGCAGGAGAGTCGCATCTGCCGCGCCCAGCTCACCTCGAGCGCGCTCGTACGTCGCAAGGCTTCGAAACCCCTCCGCAGGCATAGGCGCGTACACGAAACCCGAAAGAGCATCCCGCATGTCTTCCAGGGCCGCTTTGCCCTCGACGTCCATATTCGCAGCGTTCTGCTCTAGATACCGATCTATTGAACGGAGCTCCCCATCCCTATACCGAACAGCGGAAACGTTATCAGCGTCAGGAAACATCTCGACCAGAGCCGGGGCCAGCATCGTCGTCGACATTGCAATCGCGCATACGGCGAGGGTAGGAGAACGCAGGAGCAGTTTCCCCATCGTTCTTACGTATGCAACGGCGGAGGCACAAGCGCTCGAACGAGTTGCCGTTCTCGATGCAGTGAAGGAACCTCTCTCAAGACAAATCGGGGATATCGGGCACGCGCAGCCGCTCTTTCCAGCAACGCAAAGCAGGCTAATTGCCAGCACCTCGATCCCGATTGCGCATACGAGGGCAATCGCGCCACGCTCGAAGCAAAGTCCAGGCAGATTCACTATCTGCGTTGTCGGGTACGGGCTATAGGCGCCGACGGTCAACTCAGTGTTCGCATACGTAAGGGGATTCAACAGGGCGAACTCACGTAAAGCGATGGATCTTCCGTAATACCCGGGAACCATCGTCACCCCCATCAGGGCACATACGAACACGATTCCAAGCGTAGGGTTATTGGCAATCTTCACGGCAAGGTGAACGACAAGCGAGATGAACGCTGCCACCAAGAATTGCAAGATGGCCGTCTGCGCGAACACCAGCCAAGCCGGTTTGATAACCGGAGTCGCATATTGAATGTAGCCTATCGGATAGAACGGCGAGCCCGGGCCATTCTTCACAAGCGCGGCGATTATCCCTGGAAGATTGATGGCGAGGACGGCAAGCATTGCAAAAACACTCGCCCATACGCTCGATGCAACAAGTCTACCCAGCTCGCCCATCGGTGCCTGGATGATGAGCTTTTCACGTTTGTTAAGACGCGCGGCAAGGAACGAGACGGCAACGGCCGTTGCGACCCATAGCAAGTACTCCTTCGATCCGTCATAATAGGTGTACTCTCCATCCGATATCTGCAGAAACGGAAGTAGGGGAGAGAGCGGTGCCAAGATAAGACGTCCCGCGGCAAGAGGGTACAGAAGCGCGGGCATGCTTGATGAAGAGGTATAGACACCGTCCTCCCCCGCATTCACAAGCGCATCCGCATAGGATGCTGACAATTCCTGCTCAACACGGGTTATTCCCGACTCGAGGTATTCGACCCGTCCGTCGATGCCAGCCGCGCTCCTGAAGACGGGCAGAGCACAAAGAACCATCAACGCAACAACGACAACACAGAGCGACCTGGAGGAGAGAAGCGACCTAAAGATCGCCTTCGAGATTTTGAGCATATTCATCGCCAACCTTAACCTCATCCAGTCGGAACAGAGGGGCCGAACAAAATGCTCGGCCCTTATTACTTGCCGGCAAAGTCAATTTAACATAAACTGTTAAAAAGTAACCTGAGTTTTTTAAATTCTTCGGAGGTTATTATGAGTTCCGACAATCGCACTCCCCGGCTTCATTCCTTCCGCATCGCATGTGCGATAGCCTCTGCGGCCCTTTGCGTCACCGCCATCGCACAAGTGGCGTTCTCCTTAAAGCCAGCAATCGAAGTGCTCGACAACCCTGTGATTGTAGACTCCCCAGCATATCCAGCCCTTGCGATCTCGACATTGGCCCCTGCCGTCATCGGTATCGCCACGACCGTCCTCAGCGCCGTTCTCGTGTGGACGATCAAGAGCGGAGACCCCTTCAAGAAAGGCTCTGCGACATGCTTGAAGGTGCTCGGCATTCTCTTCGTTGTTCAAGCTGCCACCAGCCTCTACGCCGGCTCACTCGAAACCTCCGTCTTGATGTTTGGCGGCGAGGGGGCCGTCGGCGCCCAAGAGATCGCTTCATCATTCGACTGGACCTCTCTGGTTCTCGGCATCGTCTTGTTCATGCTCTCCCAGCTCTTCTTGTACGCTCGAGAGCTGTACCTCGACTCCGACGAGATTGCGTAAGGACACGTCATGCCCGTAATTGTTCGCCTCGACAAGATCATGGCCGAGCGAAAGATTTCCTCGAACGAACTTGCCGAAAGAATTGGAACCACGCCCGTGAACCTGTCCCGTATTAAAAAGGGGCATATTCGCGGCATTCGCTTCAACACGCTCGAGCAGCTATGCCTCGCCCTTCGTTGCCAACCTGGAGACCTTCTCGAAGTCATGAGCGAAGAGGATGCCAGAAAAGAGTTCGGACTCGATTGGTCCGCCGAGGATTAGAGGGCGGTCGTACTCGCCCTGCACACGAGGATGCGAATCGGCGAGGTCTGCGGCCTTCGGTGGTGCGATGTGGATTTCGAGACGGGCCTGATCTCGATCAGACACTCGGTGGCGTACGCGAAGGGAATGGGTTCGTTCATCAAGGACACCATGGTGACGCTCAACGTCTACACCGACATCGAGCCCATCTCCATAATCCACAACATGCTGCGCGTCTCGCCATGCCTTTGGCGCGGGTACCTCGGGCTGAGGGTCGATCCGGGTCCCATGTTCCAGCAGAGGATCTAGGAGTCCATCGAGACGCTCTAGGCGTTCGGCTACGGCGTCACCGAGCCGGACGACCGAAATATCGTCATACGCGACGTGAAGACGATCAGTCGGCTCTACCCCACCGAGTACGCCGCGGTGCTGGGCCCATCCCAACTGAGGTCACGGTGGTCCGATAGGGGCGCCGCCCGCGGCATGCGCCGCGGAGCGGTATCCCCTACCGAATAGTGGGGGATGCCCCCCGTTTTCAGTTTGGAATCAGCGGTCGGAGGCGTTCGGCTGACTGCGGGAACGGCCTATCCGCTCGATGTGTTCGGCTGAGTTCGGAAATCAACCCAACACGAGCTGGACGCGCGCCAGACGGCTCTTCCCCATGCGGCCTGCCCCCTCACGCTCATGTTGCAGACATGTAACGCCGCAGCGAGCGACCCCTTTTTTGCGCCAGACAGGTACAATGATGAACACTGTACCGTAGCGGAGCGCCCCGCGCGCCGCAACCACGCGAAAGGGTTTCCCATGGCCGAGATCTCGTCCTCCCGCATCGTCATCACCGTCCTTGGCAAGAACCGCCCCGGTATCGTCGCCGGCGTCACCCGTGTTCTGGGCGAGGCCAACGTCGATATCCGCGACATCACGCAGTCCATTATCGAGGACATCTTCACCATGACCATGCTGGCCGACACCGCCGAGTCCAAGCTCGACTTCGCCGAGCTGCAGAAGGCCCTGGCCGAGGCCGGCGAGCTTTCGGGCGTCAACGTGTCCATCCAGCGCGAGGACGTCTTTAACTTTATGTACCGCCTGTAGCGAACAAGCCGCTCGGGGCAGCTTGACGTCATATCGTCCAAGCGCGCCGCCCCAAAGCGGACCGGAGAGGAGCGCACATGGCCTACGACGCCAAGAAAATCTACTACCGCTTCGACGATCACCTGAGCCGCCTGGTTCTGGATTACGAGGCGAGCCGCCAGATTTCGCCCGAAAGCGAAAATCTCTACTATGGCCTGCCGACTGACCCTTATGACGAGGGCCTATTTGTTGAGCACAATGTCAAGCGCGGCCTGCGCAATGCCGACGGCTCGGGCGTGGTCGCGGGCCTCACTCGCATCTCGGATGTGCACGGCTACAACAAGGTCGACGGAAAGGTCGTGCCCGATCAGGGCAAACTCACGCTTCGTGGCTACAGCATCGAGGACCTGGTCAACAACGCCCAGGCCGAGGATCGCTATGGCTACGAAGAGGTCGCCTACCTGCTCATCACGGGCTCGCTGCCCACCAAAGAGGAACTCGACGGTTTTTGCGGACGCCTGGGTGCTTTTAGGCACCTGAGCGACGAATACGTCCGCGAGTTCCCCATGACCACGGTGTCGTCGAGCATCATGAATGTGCTTCAGCGCGCCGTGCTGCTGCTCTACGCCTTCGACGCCGAGCCCGACGCCATTACACCCGAGCACGAAATCGACGTCGCCATCTCCATGCTCGCCCGTCTCCCCCGCATCGCCGCCTTCGCGCATATGGCCTCGGTCGCCAAACGCCGCGGCTCCGAGGTTCATGTACCGCACCCCACACCCGGCCTCTCCACCGCCGAGACCATCCTGCAGGTGTTGCGCGGCGGCATGGCATTCACCCGCGACGAGGCCATGCTGCTCGACGTGATGCTTATGCTGCATGCCGAGCACGGCGGCGGCAACAACTCCACGTTCGCCTGCCGCGTGCTGTCCTCCTCGGCCACCGACCCGTATTCCGCCTACGCCGCGGCTATCGGCTCGCTCAAGGGCCCGCGCCACGGCGGCGCCAACGCCAAGGTCGTGTCCATGCACGAGGACATCCGTGCGCACGTCTCCAATTGGGAGGACGAGGACGAGGTCGCAGCCTACCTGGGCAAGATCCTCGACAAGCAGGCCTTCGACGGCACGGGTCTCATCTACGGCATGGGCCACGCCGTCTATACGCTGAGCGACCCGCGTGCCGAGGTGTGCCGCCGTTACGCGCGCACGCTTGCCGCCAAGAAGGACCTGGGCGAGGAGTTCGCGCTCATCGAGCGCATCGAGCGCCTGGCCCCGCAAGTGATGCGCGATCACGGCATGACCAAGCCCATCTGCGCCAACATCGACCTGTACACGGGCTTTATCTACAAGATGCTCGGCGTGCCCGAGACGCTCTTTACGCCGCTGTTCGCCGTCGCCCGCATGGCCGGCTGGTCTGCGCACCGCATGGAAGAGCTCTTCTGCGCGCACCGTATCATCCGTCCCGCGTATCGCCCGGTTATCGAGCCGCTGGAGTACAAGCCGCTCGCCGATCGTTAGGACGCAGACCGTTATAGAACCCGAGCGTGACCAGGGCATCACCGCCCTCGGCCACGCTTTTTATGCCAGTAGAAAGGATTGCAGCGAATGATTGTGTTTTCCGATATGGATGGAACGCTGCTGACGAGCGATAAGCAAATGAGCGATGCCACCTGGGCAATGCTCGACGAGCTCGCACGTCGTGGCATCGAGTTTGTTCCCTGCACGGGGCGTCCGCTGTCGGGCATCTTTGAGCCCATTCTCGCCCATCCCGCCGTGCACTACGCGGTCTGTGCCAACGGCGCCAGCGTCTGGCAGCTCGACGAAGATACGCCCACCGACGCCTCGCGCGCCACGTGCATCTTGAGCCGTCCGCTCGACCGTGGCATTGCCCACCGCATCCATCGCATTGCCGCCGGCCACGATGTGACCTTCGATATCTTCGCGGATGGACAGTGCTTCCTCCCCCGCTCGCTTTACGGGCGCCTGGATGAGTTCTGCGGCGGTGACCCCCACATCGCGGCTTCGCTCAAGCGCACACGAACACCGATCGACATGGATATCGACAGCAAGATCGACGAGGTCGAGACGCTCGAGCGTATCGCCATGTACTGGCACGACCCGGCCGATCGCGACGCCATCGCGGCGGAGCTCGACACGCTCGGAGGCATTGAGGTCACGCGTTCGTACGCCATGAATATCGAGGTCATGGGTGAGGGCGCCACCAAGGGGACGGCCCTCACGTGGCTATGTGAGCACCTGGGCGAGCGTCTCGCCGACGCCTGGGCGTTCGGCGACAACATCAACGACATCCCCATGCTGCAGGCAGCGGGCCACGGCATGGCCATGATCAACGCCGAGCCCGAAGACCGCGAGGCCGCCGACGCCATCACCGAATACGATAACGACCACGACGGCGTCGCCCGCACCATCATGGCCGCCCTCGCCTAGCAGCAACACCCGGCGGGGTAGCTAATTTGGGACGGGGCTATTTTAGCTACCCGCCTGCGGGGTAGCTAAAATAGCCCCGTCCCAAATTAGCTACCCCGAAAAACCGCAAGGAGTGTCCCTAACTGCAGGATTAGGCGACGCTCTCCAGCACGTGGCGGAGTTCCTGCTGGACGGCATGGTCGCGGTTGCAGCCCACGATGCGGTCGGCAACCGCCTTGAGCGCAGGACGCGCGTTTTCCATCGCGCAGCCCGTGCCGACAAAGCGAATGATCTCGTAGTCGTTCATCGAGTCACCAAACGCCATGACTTCCTCGCGCTCAACGCCATAGTGCTCCATGAGCTGCTCGATTCCCGACGCCTTCGACACGCCGGGCTGCATGGCATCTATCCACGCGTTACCCGAAGGCGCAAAGGAGAACAGATCGCCCAGTTCGCGCTGAAGCACGTAGGCGTTGTCCATCACGTTGCCATCATCGCAGATAATCGATGCCTTGATGATGTTCACATGTGGGTCGGGCAAGCCCCAGATGCGCTCGGCGTTGGGCAGATCCTTGTCGATCTCGCGGACAAACTTGTCCTCGTCATCGAGCAAAAAGGACTTGGTGCGATCGAAAAGCGCCAGATGCATGTTGGGAAACATCTTGACCGTGCGTGCGAGCTTGCGGATGGCGAGATGCGAATAGACCTCGCGGTCGACCTCGACACCGTCCGCATAGACCTGCGCGCCGTTCGCCGCGACAAAGTCCATCTTGTCGACCACGGGCGCAAAGAACTCGCACAGACGGTCATAGCGACGCCCCGACGACGCGGCAAAATGCACGCCGCGCTCACGCAGGGCCACGATAAGCTCGAAGGTCTCGGGCGGCACCTGGCTATTCTCATCGAGCAGCGTGCCGTCCATATCGGATGCGATTAATTTGATCATAGAAAAGCTCCTTTCGGGCTTGATGGAATCAGACATAAATCCAACTCAACCGTACCCAAAAGGAGCTCGTGCAGACCGCTCAGGCAAAACCATTACAAGGGCCTGGCGGACGCTTCACATGTCCTCAACGCCGCGCACACTTGCAGCGCCAAGGAGCTTGTCAAGGAGTGTCCCCGACTGCCGGCAAAAAAGGAACGTCCCTAACTGCCGGACTAGTCGGCGTAGGTGAAGGTTGTAACGTCGAACATGCCCTCGGGGCGGATGCGGAGCGTCGGGATGACCGGCAGGGGCAGGAAGATGATGCCCATGATGGGGTCGAGCGGCGGCTCAATACCCATGGCGCGCGCCTTGACCATAAAGTCATCGTGCTGCGCGGCAACGTCCTCGGCCGTGCCCTCGCTCATAAGGCCACCGAGCGCCAGCGGAATGCGCGCCACGACCTCGCCGTTGCGCACCAGCACGTGGCCGCCCTGGTCCACGGCCTCAACGGCAGCCATCATATCGGCGGCGTTGTCGCCCACCACGCACACGTTGTGCGAGTCGTGGCCGATCGTGGAGGCAATGGCACCACCGGTGATGGTAAAGCCACGCACCCAGCCGCGACCGATATGCTTGCCAACCAGGCCCAGGCCAGCGGGGCCGTCGCCGTCGACGCCCTCGGCCTGCAGCGACACGCCGCGGCCATGGCGCTCGATAAGCATAATGCGACGCAAGTCCTCGGCGCTCTCGGGGCGGGCCATACCCGTGATAGCCATACCCGGGATGACATCGATAACGGCCTCGCCCGGCTTAAAGGCATAATCGAATACGTCGAGCGAAAGCTTCGGCAGCTTAACGGAAGCACGCAGCTCATCGGCAAGAGAGGCGACATCGGCCGTCTCGGGTGCGACCTCGCCCACAAAGGTGCCATCCTGCGCCACCAGAGCACCGGCGGCATATACGCGATGCGGAGCCTTGGCAAACGTCAGGTCATCAAGCAACAGCAGGTCGGCGCGCTTGCCCGGGGCGATTGCGCCGCGGAGCTCGTGCGGGTCGCGGCAGCCGTGGTCCAGGCCAAATGCCTCAGCCGTGGAAAGGGACGCCATGGAGATGGCGACCACCGGGTCGACGCCGACCTCGATGGCCACGCGGCAGGCATTGTCGATCATGCCGGTCGAAAGAGCATCGGAGGGAGCACGGTCGTCGGTCGCAAAGCAGCAGCGGCGGGCGCGCGCGGGATTCTCCAGCAGCATCGGCGATAGATTGGGCAGGTCATGGCTGCACGTACCTTCACGCAGCATCACATACATGCCGCGAGATAGCTTGTCGAGTGCCTCCTCGGGAATCGTCGACTCGTGGTCGGCGATAATGCCCGCTGCGGCATAGGCATTGAGGTCCTTACCGGCAACGAGCGGCGCGTGGCCGTCAACCTGCTTGGACGGCGTCTGGTTGGCAGCATCGATGCGAGCACAGGTCTCGGGGTCGGCCATAAAGACGCCCGGCAGGTTCATCATTTCGCCCAGACCAAAGACATCGCCTGGATGCTCGGCAAAAAACGCCTGCATATCGGCAGCCGAAATAACGGCACCGGCCTGCTCGTCGGGCAGCGCGGGCACGCACGAAGGCATCATGTACTTGATGGAGATGGGTGCGCGGCGACCGTCCTCGATCATAAAGCGCAGGCCGTCCAGGCCCGCCACATTGGCAATCTCGTGGCTGTCGGCAATGGCAGTGGTAGTACCGCGCGTCGCGGCCATGCGAGCATACTCGGCGGGACGGATGTTCGAAGACTCGATATGCAGATGCCCGTCAATAAAACCGGGAGCGAGATAGCGACCCTGGCAGTCGATGACCTCAGTTGCCTCGTAGGTGCCAGCGGCATCGTCGCGACCGTTGTAGAGCACGCCGACGATCACACCGTCCTTAACGGCAACGCTACCGGGCGCCACACGCTGGCCATACACGTCGACAATCTGCGCATTGGTAAACAGCGTGTCGACGGGCACGCGCCCCTCGGCAGCATCGATCACAGACCTCATGACCTCAACGGACATACATACTCCTTTAACCGTAGAAAACAGCTGCGGAGCGGACAGGCCTTCACCGCAGCAAGCCAATAGCCATTGTATGCCCAAAAGAAGGCCGCCGATAACACCCCTTCCGCTTAACGGCACACGACGCTTGGCGCAATGGGGACAGGTTGCTTTGCACCAAAAAGAAACGTCCCTAAGTGCCAACCAGGACAACGCCGTAGGTGGAGGACGGACAGCGAGCGGACTCCAGAGCGAACAAATTGGCATGAAAAGAGGACGGCATAGACCTTCTGGTCATGCCGTCCTCTTTGAATGACAAGTTGTCGCTCTGGAGCCCGCGCAGCGTCGAGCTGTTACGCGGTTTGGTAAAACCGCGTAACTAAATAAGCTTAAAGCCCTTGCGCTTGCCTACGGAGAGGGTGTCGCCCAGCTTGAGGGCGCTGGGATCGATGTTATAGCTCTTGGGAGCCACCGCCTTGCCGTTGATCTTGACGCCGCCACCGTCAATGTCGCGACGGGCCTGGCCGGCGCTCGCCGAAAGACCCAGGTCCTTGAGCAGGCCGGCGAGGTAGATCTGGCCCTCGTCGTTAACAGTCAGCTCAACGTGCTTCTCGGGGAAGTCGGCGAGCTGGCCCTCCTTGAACACGCGGTCGAACTCGGCCTGAGCCTCGTCGCCGGCACCGGCGCCGTGGTAGGTGTCGCACAGGTCGCGGCCCAGAGCGCGCTTGAGCTCGTAGGGGTCGGCAGAACCATCGGCCAGGGCGGCGTCGATCTTGTCGACCTCGGCCGGGGTGAGCGAGCTGGCCAGACGATAGTACTTGCCGATCATCTCGTCGGGAATGGACATGGTCTTGCCGAACATGTCCTTGGGCGCGTCGGTCAGGCCGATGTAGTTACCGTAGGACTTGGACATCTTACGAACGCCATCGGTGCCCTCGAGCAGCGGCATGGTGAGCGCGATCTGGGGCTCCATGCCCATCTTCTCCATGAGCTCACGGCCGGCGAGCAGGTTGAAGAGCTGATCGGTGCCGCCCATCTCCACGTCGGCCTTGATCTGCACGGAGTCGAAAGCCTGCATCACGGGATACAGGAACTCATGCAGGGCGATCGGCGTCTGAGACTGGTAGCGCTTGGTAAAGTCATCGCGCTCAAGAATGCGGGCGACGGTGAACTTGGAGCACACCTGCAGCAGACCGGCCAGATCCATCGAAAGGATCCAGTCGCCGTTGTGCACGATGGTGGTCTTCTCGGGATCCAGGATCTTCATGGCCTGGCTCACGTAGGTCTCAGCGTTGGCCTCGATCTGCTCCTGCGAAAGCTGCGGACGGGTGGAATTCTTGCCCGAAGGGTCGCCGATCAGTGCGGTGCCGTTGCCGATGATGAGGGTGACGTTGTGGCCCAGGTCCTGGAACTGACGCATCTTGCGCAGGGGCACGGCGTGGCCCAGGTGCAGGTCGGGGCTGGTGGGGTCGACGCCGAGCTTGATGTTGAGGGGCTCGCCCTTCTCAAGCTTCTTGCGAAGGTCGGCCTCGGGGACGATTTGGGCAGCACCCGAGGTGATGATACGCATTTGCTCGTCAACAGACAGCATTGGGTATCCTCCTTTTGCTATAGCACCCTCGCCGAAAACGGCGGTGCTGGAAGTCCATAAACTCTCATATGATAACAAACTGACGCGACGCGGCACCTACGACAGGAAAATCCTCGTCCTGCCGCATGCGTCAATGGCAACTGGCAGACGTGTACCGTCACGCTCGACCAGATAGCGCACCTGCCGACGACGCAAGCAGTCGCGGCAACGGACCTGTCCCGTCGCATCGGTGGCACAGACGCCCTCGGCGGTCAGCAGGCAGTGCTCGCACACCATAAGCTCGGGACGGTCGGCGTCGACCGGACCCAAGACGCCGGGTTCAGCGGCCAGCTCGGCAATACGCTCCGCATCATTGCCGAGCAACTCGGCCGGCAAGTACACCCGCCCCGCACCGAGTCCGCGCAGCCAGGTAAGCGTGGCCCGATTCGCGCAGAACACCGGCGCCGCCACGTCAAACGTCACGCCCAGCTCGCGAGCGATCACCACCTGTCCCAGGCTGCGGCAGACGACACGCCTGGCACGCTGCATCAGTGAGCGGGTCCAGTCAGCGTCACCCGTGCGGCACACTTCGTCAAGCACCACAACGGCGTCGGACAAATCGAGTTCTCCGCGCGGGTCGGCATCCATCAGCTGCCAAGCAAAAACCATGCGAGCGGGAACCGCGCACTCCACCAACTCCGTCGACGCACCGCCATCCACCGCAACGCCCTCAAAGGGCAGCACCTCAACGGCACGCGCAACGGGCGCAATCGCATCCGCCTCGGCCCGCATGCGCTCCAACACCGCCGCCGTCTGATCCAACACGCCGGCGCTGCGAATCAGGTATACCTCGCAGCCCGCGTCCACCTTACGCTTGCAATGCACGACGACGCGCTTCCCCGCTGCGGCATCCACCGGGCAGGGCACCTGCGGCCAGCGCTTGGGCACATCGGGACGCGCGTCGACACCCGGATAGAACCGAATCTCGAGCGTGTCACCCGCCGCCACGGCGGCGTCGAGCTCAACGGTCACCTCTTCGTGGCCCACAGCGACCAAACGCCCCACGCGCACGCCCTGGTTAATTGCGCGCTCAAAGCTCATCAGCTCGGCACCCGAACGCCCTCGCAGGTACGTATCGGTAAACCCACGGTTAAACGACCTCCCCAGCTCGCGTTCAAGCTCTTCCACGGCATCGGGGTCCCACGCGCCGTCGCGCAGCATATCGAGTGCCCGGCGCCACACCCGCACCACGTTGAATACGTAATCGGGGTTCTTCATGCGCCCCTCGATCTTGAGCGACGCCACGCCGGCATCTACAAGCTCGGGCAGATGTGCAATACCCAGATAGTCGCGCGGGCACAGCAGGCGATCTCCCTCGACGGCGACAACGCTCTGTCCCGCCTCGTCCACCAGGTCGTACGCCAGACGGCACGGCTGCGTGCAGTCGCCGCGCATCGCCGAGCGCCCACGCCGCAGGGCCGAAAACTCGCACGCCCCCGAATAGCCGATGCAAATCGCACCGTGGCAGAATACCTCGATGGGCACGCCCGTGGCACATAGCGCCGCAATCTCGTCGACCGCCAGCTCGCGTGCCGTCGTCACGCGCTCGACTCCCAGCTCATCGGCGGCAAGCCGCACGGCGCCTTCGCTGTGAACGCCCGCCTGCGTAGACAGGTGAATCTCGACCCCGGGAATCGCCGCGCGCAGCGCGCAGGCCAACCCGGCATCGGCGACAATCAGAGCATCGGCGCCCAGCTCCAGTGCATGGGCTCCCAACGCCACCGCGTCGGACAACTCATCGTCAAACACGAACACGTTGAGCGTCACGTACACATGCACGCCATGGGCATGCGCCACGGCACAACCGCGCGCAAACTCGTCATCCGTAAAGCCATGAGCGCTCACACGGGCGTTAAAGCCGCCCAACCCCGCGTAGATGGCATCCGCACCCGCGGCGATGGCCGCAAGCATCTGGTCGAGCCCGCCCGCCGGCGCCAGCAGCTCGGGCAGCGCCGCACCGGCAGCATCCAATCCAGTCTCGTATTGTCCGCTCGGCCCCATCGTCCGAATCGCCATCGGCAAACTCCTTACCAAGGTATGCATTCACTCTGAAAAATGCCGTCTTCCAGCATACACGAGGCCTCGCGCGCCCCGTTTGGTTTATCGTGTAATAACTTATGTCCATCCTGCCCCGACGGCACATCCACCGTCCGGCACGACATACCTGGAGGTCAATATATGGGTCCTCGCCAACGACAGGGACGCAGCCGTTCAAAGACGCATGCTCTGCCCATAATCCTGCTCTCGTTTTTGGGCTTTCTGCTGATTGCGGGCGTGGCATTTGGCATCGGCATGGTCGGCAACGTCAACCGCTGGCTGTCCGATCTGCCCGACTACACCGACGCCAACGCGTATCTGGTGAGCGAGCCCACCGAGATCGTCGACTGCAACGGCAACAAGATCGCGAGCTTCTACACGCAAAACCGCAAGTCCATCACCAAGGACGAGGTCTCCCCCTACGTGCTGCAGGGCACCGTTGACGTCGAGGACGAGCGCTTCTACGAGCACGGCGGTATCGACCTGTGGGGTATCGCGCGTGCTGCGGTGGCAACCCTCGGCGGCGGACACGAAGGCGCCTCGACTATCACCCAGCAGCTGGTGCGCAACACCATCCTGCAGGAGGAGCAGTTCGACTCGACCATCGAGCGTAAGGTGCGCGAGGCCTACATCGCCGTCAAGATGGAGGACATGTACTCCAAAGACGAGATCCTCATGATGTACCTCAACACCATCTATTACGGCCACGGCGCCTACGGCATCGAGGCCGCAGCCGAGACCTATCTGTCCAAGAGCGCCGCCGACCTCACCCTCAGCGAGGCCGCACTGCTCATCGGCCTTCCCAACTCGCCCTCGCAGTACGACCCCACGGTCAACCCCGACCTGGCACTGTCCCGTCGCAACAAGGTCCTCGACAACATGTTGCGCCTGGGCCACATTACGCAGGAGGAACACGATGCCGCACAGGCCGAGCCCATCACGCTTAACGTGACCGAGATTTCGGGCAGTGGCGTCGATGTGTACTCTCAGCCCTACTTTGTCGCCTACGTTAAGCAGCTGCTCGAGCAGGAGTTCTCCACCGACGTGCTCTTTAAGGGCGGTCTGACCGTCAAGACCACCATCGATCCCACCATGCAGCAGGTGGCCGAGGAGGCCGTGCGCTCGCAGCTCGACACGCTTTCGCTCGACGGCCTGGACATGGGCATGGTCGTCGTTGACCCCAAGACCGGCTACATCAAGTGCATGGTGGGCGGCTACGACTACAACGCCGACGAGAATCACGTGAACCACGCTACGGCAAAGCGCCCCGTCGGCTCCACCTTTAAGGCCTTTACGCTGGCAACCGCCATCCAAAACGGCATGAACCCCAACGTCACCCTCAACTGCAACTCGCCGCTCAAGGCCAAGGGCACCACGACCGAGGTGCAAAACTACGGCAACCAGAGCTATGGCAACATCACGCTTAAGCAGGCAACGGCATACTCATCCAACACCGGCTACATTCAGGTGGCCGAAGCCATCGGCAATGACAAGATCATGTCGCTCGTCAAAAAGCTCGGCATCGATCCCGCCAAGGACAATATCGAGGACGTTCCCGTCATGACGCTCGGCACCGGGTCTATCTCACCGCTCGAGATGGCATCGGCCTACGCAACGTTTGCCAACGGTGGCTACTACCGTCAGCCCATCGCCATTACCGAGATTGACTCGCGTACCGGCTCGGTTCTATACCAGCACACCGACAATCCCACGCAGGTGCTCACCGAAGGCGAGGCTGCCGCGGTTACCGATGTTCTATCCGGCGTCATGCAGGGCAGCGGCACGGGTGCCGCCGGCGCGCTGAACGTCAACCAGCCCTATGCCGGCAAGACGGGCACCACTGACAACACCACCAACCTGTGGTTCTGCGGCTTCACGCCGCAACTGGCATGCGCCCTGTGGACCGGTTATTCCGCAGGCGAGATTCCCATCCAAAAGTACGGTTCGGACCTGCTGGGCGACAGCACCAACCTGCCCGTCTTTAAGAAGTTCATGAACACCGTTCTTGCGGGCACCGAGCGCGAGGAATTCCCGACCGGAACGGCTCCCACGTACAAGAACAATAACGTCTGGAAGTTCTACGGCACCAACAACACCAAGAAGACGGAGAACGACGACAAGGACGAGAACGAGGACGAAGAGGAAACCACCACAACAACGACAACGACGACCACGACCACCGAGACCACGGGCAGCGACACCACCGGCGGCACCGGTACGACCGGTGGCTCGACGGGCGGCTCCACTGGTGGTTCGACCGGCGGCGATGGCGGCACGCCTACGCCTACGCCTACGCCTACGCCTACGCCTACGCCCACTCCCGACCCCTCGCCCACGCCTGACGATACGGTCGGCTAGAAATTCATCCAGCCATAAGCAACAAGGCCCCCGAGCAGCTTATTAAACTGCTCGGGGGCCTTTTTAGTTTAAAGCGACCTGATGGGCGATCTTTATACCGGCAGACAAAAAGGGGGTACCGACCAACGTCGATACCCCTTACAAGCCACTATGTCAGCGCGCACAGTGCCGAGCGCACGACCCGCACGCCTACTTGCGAGAATTGCTCAGCTTATTGATCAGCGCCTCAAGACGCTCGCCGTCCTCGGCCGTCTGGGCAATAACCAAAATCGTATCGTTGCCGGCAAGCGAGCCAAGCACATCGGGCAGCTCTGCCGCATCAACAGCGGCGGCGATGCCGGAAGCCGTACCAGGCTGAGCCTTGATCATAACCAGATTATCGGTGCGCAGAACGACCGTTACGAGCTCGGAAACCATACGCTGCAGGTGCAGGTCCTCTGCCAGAACATAGATGCCCTCAGGGAGCTTACGCAGCCCCATATCGGCAATATCGCGAGAGACAGTCGCCTGCGTGCAATCAAAGCCCATAGCGCGGAGCTCATCGACCAGCACGCGCTGCGTGCGGACGTCCTTATTGCGCACAATATCTCTAATGGCATCCTGGCGCCCATTGCGTTTTTTAGCCATACAAACCCTCTCTCCAAAAGATGGCGGAGACAATCAATCAGTGATTGAATAGTTTAACGCTATTTGAAGGCTTTTGTGTATAAGAACGCAATTCGAAACAATTCTATGCAAATTTGTTTCGAAATGAGCCGTTTAGGCGGTTTTTGCGCCCGTCCGGTTAAGAAAAGCTGCCAGATGCGTACACATCACGCAGCGCGCGGGCTTGGCGCTGGCGATCGGCCCAAACAACAGACCGAGTCCCCGATGGTTATCCTTGAGCGCGGCGACCATCTGACGGGTTCGAGGCGCCTCGAGCATATCACGCATGCGGGCGGAACGCTCGATTGACGACACCCCATGCGGGCTCAGACACAAATTCTCGATGCAGGCGACTAGTCCGGCAAAGTAGAACTTCTGGCTTGCCAGCTTGAGCCGACCACCGCTATCTGCTTCCGAGAGTGAGTCCGCAAGCTCGTCGAGCGCTCGGGTATCATCGGATACCTTGGCATACATGGTGGGATCAAAGGCATCTGTAAGCTTAGGTGCCGCCGCGTGGAAACAAGCATCGCCGCAGCCGGACACGCATCGTGCCTGCGAAAGCGCGCATGCCATAAACCCAACTGTGCGAAACACCTTGTCGCACAAAAGGCATGCCTCAAACAGCGAGCGGCTGTACATCACGCCAGAGGTCTGAACGACAAGGCCGCCTAAAATCAACTGAGGCAGCCCGGCCACCATCGAAGATTTGCCATCAATGGAAATATGAGCAGCATCCAAGACGCGCGAATGGCGCTCTCGATGTGCATCATAGCGGTCGAGCGACACCGTGGGGAACACTATGTCTGCTGCGGTATCGCACGCGATATCGACCATCTTGGAAAGGGACTGCGGAGCAAACCACTCATCGGCGTTCATAGCGATGATTTGAGAGCCACGCGATGCAGCAAAACCGGCACGAAGACAAGCACCGCGCTTCGCGTCCTCGACGTCAATCAAATCAATATGGATGTCCCTGTCGGCAGCAACTTGAAGCGAATGGCGCACACCGGGCGCAGCATCGCGGCAGACAACGACAATCTGCAAATCATAGAGGTCTTGGTTCTGGATACTCTCGAGCGCACGCATCGCATAGCTGGGCGAACCTTCTACCACAAGGATCACCGAAAGTCGCGGATGCGAGCCACGTCGAACCAAGTTATCCGTCCTCTCGACAGCACTGAATCAAACTGTCGTTCATGGTACACCCCGGCAATAAAAGCAATGAGACACCGGTTGCACTGCACGCCAAGAACAGATGTTGCACACGCGCAGCCCACAGATGACAGGTGCCGACGAACGGCGCGTCGAGCCCTCCCCTAGTCGAGCACGACAAGCTCGGCGGGATCGTAATCCACGCCCATAAACGTAAGGCCGCAGGCAGGAGCCGTGGGGCCCGCAGCGGTACGGTCGCAAGCATCGATGACCTCGCGCATCCACTCGGGTTCACGGCGATGCATGCCAATCTCGACAAGCGTGCCAACGATCGTACGGACCATCGAATGCAGAAACGCATTGCCCTCGATGGTAAACGTCAGGATGTCCTCGCCAAACGCAACCTCATGGCCAAACTCGGCGCGCATTACGCAGCGGTGCGTAGGTTTGCCCACGGCAGAGGCAACCTTGCAAAAGCTTTTAAAGTCCTGCTCGCCCAAAAGCGCAGGGCAGGCGGCCGCCATCGCATCGACGTCGAGGGGATAGCGATGCCACCACACAGCACCGCGTGACAGCACGGGCCGCGCATCACGATCGGCAATGCGATAGGTGTAAGTGCGAGAGCGCGCGTCAAAGCGCGCAGAAAAGCCCTTACGAGCCTTGTAGACCTCGTTAATGGCGATGTCTTTGGGCAGCAGGGCATCCATAGCCCGCAGCCACCTACGGCGCGTCAAGGCGAGCTCAGCGTCCGTTACGGGCACACTAATGTACTGCGTCACCGCATGCACGCCGGCATCGGTGCGCCCTGCGCACGTCAGGTCGATCGGACGGCGCAGGAGCGTCTCGATAGCGCGGCGCAGCTCGCCCGCAACCGTCGTCTGGCCAGGCTGCTCGGCAAAGCCGCTATAGGACGAGCCATCGTATGCCACGCGGAAAACGAGCGTGGCATCGAGCTCTGGAATCGAATTGAAATCAGACGGCGCAGTCATGGGCGCTCCCAACAAACAGGCAATGGCATTTCGACAAAAAAGAGGGGTACGCGAACGTACCCCTCGAATATAGCCTATGCAGACAGATTGTCTACTCAGCGGTCTCCTCAGCAGGAGCCTCCTCGGCAGCCTCAACCTTCTTAGGAGCAGCGACCTTCTTGGGGGCCGGAGCAGCCTTCTTGGCCTTAGGCGTGCAAGGCTCGGTGACGAGCTCCATAATAACGATGGGAGCGTTGTCGCCCTTGCGGTTGCCGAGCTTCATGATGCGGGTGTAACCGCCGTTGCGGTCCTGCCACATACCCTGAGCAGCCTTGTCGAAGATCTCGGCAACGAGCTGCTTATCGCCGAGCTTGGCGATAGCCAGACGACGAGAGTGCAGGTCGCCCTTCTTGGCCCAAGTGATGATCGGGTCGACGACCGAACGCAGCGCCTTAGCGCGGGTCTCGGTGGTCTTGATGCGGTCGTTCTCGAAGAGGGCCTTAGCAAGGCTCTTCTTCATGGCCTTGGTGTGGCTCGCATCGGTGCCGAGCTTCAGGCCCTTCTTAACGTTGTGACGCATGGTCTAGTTTCTCCTCAAATATGCGAAGCATTAAGCCTTCAGGCTCAGGCCCATGGACTCAAGCTTGTCCTTCACTTCCTCGATCGACTTAACACCGAAGTTACGGATGTTGAGCAGATCGTTCTCCGAGAACTCAACGAGCTGACGGACCGAGTGAATGCTGGCGCGCTTAAGGCAGTTGTAGGAACGGACGGAAAGGTCCAGATCCTCGATCTGCTTGTCCAGCTCGGCGTTGTCGTTGGTGACCTCGGGAGCGAAGATCGAAGCCTCCTCCTCGACCTCGGGGGTCTCGGCAAGGTTCATAAAGGCGGCCATATGCTGGTTGATGATATTGGCAGCCTGGACCACGGCGTCGCGCGGGGCGATGGAGCCGTTGGTCTCGATCTCGAGGACAAGGCGGTCGTAGTCGGTGTGCTGACCGACACGGCAAGCCTCAACGAGCTTGGCGCAACGGGAAACCGGCGAGTACAGCGAGTCGACGTGGATCACACCGATGGGATCGTTGTCGCGCTTGTTGGCCTCGCCAGAAACATAGCCGCGGCCATAGCCGATGCGCATGCTCATGGTGAGATGGCCACCCTCGGTGAGCGTAGCGATGTGCTGCTCGGGGTTGACCAGCTCAAACTCGGACGGAATAAAGAAGTCCGCACCGGTGACCTCGCAGGGGCCGTCAACCGAGATGGTGGCGGTCGCCTCGTCGGTCGTGCCGAGAGCCCTGAAGACAAGACCCTTGACATTCAGGACGATGTCGGTGACATCCTCGACCATGTTAGGGATGGTCATGAACTCGTGCTGCGCACCATCGATCTGAATAGCCTCGACGGCGGCACCCTCGAGCGAGGACAGAAGAACGCGACGAAGGGAGTTACCCAGCGTATCGCCGTAACCACGCTCGAGCGGCTCGACGGAGACACGAGCAGACGTCTCGTTGATCTCTTCGACCTGAACCTGAGGCCTAATGAATTCTGACATGTATTACCTCCAGCCTCAGCAGCCCGGATGGACTACTTAGAGTAGAGCTCGACGATGAGCTGCTCGTTGATATCACCGCTGATCTGCTCACGCGTCGGCAGAGCGAGCACGTTACCAGACAGCTTCTCGATATCGACCTCGAGCCAGCCAGGGACCTCAAAGCGCTCGGAGGAAATCAGGGCCTCCTTGATGGGGAGGAGGTCACGGAACTTCTCGCCGACAGCGACGACGTCGCCGGCCTTGACGCGGTAGGACGGGATGTCCACGCGCTTGCCGTTCACGGTGAAGTGACCGTGACGGACGGACTGACGAGCCTCTTTGCGGGTGCGGGCGAAGCCAAGACGGAAGACGACGTTGTCGAGGCGAGACTCAAGGATGATCATGAGGTTCTCACCGGTGACGCCGTTCATCTTGCGGGCCTTGTTGAAGTAGCCGTGGAACTGCTTCTCCAGAACGCCATAGATGAACTTGACCTTCTGCTTCTCGCGCAGCTGCATGCCGTACTCAGATTCCTTGCGACGGCGCTTGGGCTGACGGATAGATTCCTTCTTGCTGCTGTAACCGAGCTCAGCGGGATCGATCCCGAGCTGACGGCAGCGCTTAAGAACAGGAGTCCTGTCGATTGCCATATTGATACGATCCTTTCAGTTACACGCGGCGACGCTTCTTGGGGCGGCAGCCGTTGTGCGGAATGGGGGTCTTGTCCTGGATGCTCGAGACCTCGAGGCCAGCAGCCTGGAGGGAGCGGATGGCGGTCTCACGACCGGAGCCGGGGCCCTTGATGAAGACGGAAACCTTCTTCATACCGTGCTCCATGGCCTGCTTGGCAGCAGCCTCGGCAGCCATCTGGGCAGCGAACGGCGTGGACTTACGGGAGCCCTTGAAGCCCACCTGGCCAGCCGACTTCCAGGAAATGACGTTGCCCTGGGGATCGGTGATCGAAACGATCGTGTTGTTGAACGTAGAACGAATGTGAGCCTGGCCCACGGAAATGTTCTTACGGTCCGCGCGCTTCAGACGGGCAGCGCGAACGTTCTTCTTAGCAGTAGCCATCTATCTAGCGCTCCTTATTTCTTCTTCTTAGCACCGATCTGACGCTTCGGGCCCTTGCGGGTACGAGCGTTAGTGTGGGTGCGCTGGCCGCGGACCGGGAGGCCCTTGCGGTGACGAAGGCCGCGGTTGCAGCCGATGTCCATAAGGCGCTTGACGTTCTGGTTGCGCTCACGGCGGAGGTCGCCCTCAACCATGATCTGGTTCTTATCGATATAATCGCGGATGGCGTTAACCTCATCCTCGGTGAGGTCCTTAACGCGCGTATCCACGTTAACGTTGCACTCGACGCAGATCTTCGTCGCAGTGGTGCGGCCGATGCCGTAAATGTAGGTCAGACCGATCTCAACGCGCTTCTCACGCGGGAGGTCGACACCATTAATACGGGCCAACGTAGTCTCCTCTCTTAACCCTGACGCTGCTTATGACGGGGGTTCTCGCAAATGACGAGGACCTTGCCATGGCGCCTAATGATTTTGCACTTATCGCACATCTTCTTGACCGAAGGACGTACCTTCATCGTTCTTCCTTTCGGTAGCGCTCAAACTACTTCCCTACTATCTACTCGCCCAGCCGCAGGCGTTTAAAACTATGGCTGGTCTTCACACACAATCCGACCGTAGGTTGAGCTAAGCCTGCAGCCGGAAATGGAGTGCGTGTATGCGTGCCGCTATTTATAGCGATAGGTGATGCGGCCGCGGGTCAGGTCGTACGGGGAAAGCTCCACGACAACCCTGTCACCGGGGAGAATGCGGATGTAATTCATTCGGATCTTGCCAGAAATGTTGCACAGAACCGAATGACCGTTCTCGAGCTCAACCT
Source organism: uncultured Collinsella sp. (assembly GCA_902491345.1). GTDB lineage: Bacteria > Actinomycetota > Coriobacteriia > Coriobacteriales > Coriobacteriaceae > Collinsella. The sequence continues at coordinate 101,340 of CABUHI010000004.1, read as the reverse complement.
TAAACATGGCGTTGGGCAGCGGCTCTTTTACCGTACCCTCGAGCTCAATTGCGTCTTCCTTCTTCACAAGCAATCATCTTTCTCTAGAAAACGACAGCGATTGAGTATTCTACAACACGTATGCACGCATCGTAATAACTTCGTAATGGCTCCACAACTAAGTGGAACCTGTTACATTTGAAATGTTAAGGCATGCATTTGACGAAAGCCCTACATTTCACCGCCCTGCAAAGAACACCAAGCACCTTGCGCATCCGTGGTGAGAATCACCGGACCGTCATTGGTGATGGCGACGGTGTTCTCATAGTGCGCGGCGGGCAGGTGGTCGTTGGTCGTGACGAGCCAACCGTCGGAGCCCGTGCTCACATGGTTGGAACCCATAGTAACCATCGGCTCGATGGCAATGACCATGCCGGCCTGGAGACGAACGCCCCTCCCCTTCTTTCCATAGTTAGGAACGTTGGGGTCCTCGTGCATCACGCGGCCAATGCCATGGCCCACATAATCACGGAGCACGCCGTAACCGTGAGACTCGGCGAGGGACTGAACGGCATAACCGACGTCCCCGATATGGTTACCGGGAACAGCCTGCTCGATGGCAGCCTTAAGGCAATCGCGCGTGACCTCGCACAAAGCCTTGGCTTCGGGCGTGGGGGTGCCGACGAAAAACGTCCAAGCGTTATCGCCGACCCAACCGTCGACAACGGCTCCCGTATCGATGGAGATGATATCGCCATCGCGCAGGATCATGTCGGGGTTGGGAATACCGTGGACCACGGCATCGTTGATCGATGCGCAAATGGTTCCCGGGAACCCGCCGTAGCCCTTAAAGGCCGGGGTGCCGCCATGCATGCGGATAATCTGCTCCGCGAGCTGATCGAGCTCAAAAGTCGAAACGCCGGGGCGCACCATGGCTCCAACGTGGCGGAGCGCCATCTTAGATAGCGCTCCTGCCTTCTTCATCTGCTCGATTTGCGTTGCAGACTTAATCTTGATCATAGACCGAGAGCCTCTTTGACATCCCCGTACACGGTCTCGCGAGCCTGGTCACCGTTGACCGACTTGAGCAGACCCTGGCCACGATAGTAGTCGACGAGCGGGCTCGTGGACTTCTCGTAGACGTCGAGACGGTTCTTGATGGTCTCGGGCTTGTCGTCGTCGCGCTGATACATCTCGCCGCCACACTTGGGGCAGGTAGCATCGGCAGCGGTGCCGGTGTAACCGCAGGCGCGGCAGGTGCGACGCGAAGACAGACGATCGATAATGACCTCGGGGGCCACATCGACCAGAAGGGCGCAGTCGATCTCGCGACCCATGGCGGAGAGCTCGGAGTCGAGCGTCACGGCCTGGGCGGTGTTGCGCGGGAAGCCGTCGAGGATGAAGCCCTGCTGGGCGTCATCGGCGGCAAGGCGCTCCTTGACAAGGTCGATCACGAGCTGATCGGGAACGAGCTCGCCAGCGTCCATGTACTTCTTAGCCTGAATACCAAGCTCGGTGCCACCCTTGACGGCAGCACGCAGCAGGTCGCCCGTGGAAATGTGAGCGACGCCAAACTCGGCGACGAGCTCCTGTGCGACGGTGCCCTTACCGGCACCCGGAGCTCCGAGCAATACGAGGTTCATGAGCAATCCTCCTCTAGCCTATTTAAAGAATCCATCGTAATCATACATCTTGATCTGGCCTTCGAGCTTATCGACCGTGTCGAGCACGACGCCGACCATGATGAGGATGGACGTGCCGCCAAATGCCTGAATCAGCTGGTTACCCGTGAAGGAGAAGATGATCGAAGGCACGATGGCGATGAGCGCCAAAAAGACAGCGCTGGGAAGCGTAATCTTGTTGAGCGCGTTCTTGATGTAGGCCGCGGTAGCCCTACCCGGACGCACGCCCGGAATAAAGCCGCCCTGCTTCTTAAGGTTGTCGGCCGTATCATCGGGGTTGAACACCATGGAGGTGTAGAAGTACGCGAAAAACACGATGAGGACAACGTTAAGTACCCAGTTGAGCCAGCCGCGCGAAAGCGCAGAGGCAACTGCCTGGATCCAGCCGATGCCGGGGAAGAACACGGCAATCTGAGCCGGGAAGTACAGCAGCGCCGAAGCGAAGATAATCGGCACGACACCCGCGGTGTTGACCTTGATGGGCAGGTAGGTGGTCTGGCCACCCATCATGCGACGGCCCACGACGCGCTTAGCGTAGGAGACCGGGATGCGGCGCTGGCCGCGCTCAAGGAAAACAATCAGCGGGATAACCAGCAGGATGATGGCGCAGATGATCACCATGGTGATGATGCCACCGGCATTGCCCTCGGTGCTGGAGAAGATAGCCTGCGGCAGACCGGCCATGATGTTCGCGAAGATGATCAGCGACATGCCATTGCCGATACCGCGCTGGGTGATGAGCTCACCAATCCACATGATCAGCATGGCGCCCGCGGTGAGCGTACCGACGATCATGAGGTCGAAGATGATCTCGGGAGCGCCGGCGCCATTAAAGCTGATGCCGAAGCTCTTAAAGAGGAAGAGGTAACCCACGGAGTTGAGGATTGCCAGAGCCAGGGTGAGGTAACGCGAATACTGCGTAATCTTGGTCTGACCGACCTCGCCCTCGCGGGCAAGCTCATGCAGGGAAGGCACGACGGCCTGGAGCATCTGGAGGATGATCGAGCTGGTGATGTAAGGCATGATGCCCAGCGAAAACACCGAAACATAGCTCAACGCGCCGCCAGAGAAAAGATTCAGGAGGGCCATAGCACCTGCGGCGACCGAATTGTTATCGGTCGAGAAAAGGCCCAGCATCCCCTGGAAGGGAATGCCGGGCACAGGAACGTGCGCACCAATGCGGTACACGACGAGCATAGCTATGGTAAAAAGAATCTTTTCGCGCAATTCTTTGATGCGGAAAGCATTCTTAAGACCATTTAGCACGGCAGCTCGACCTTTCCGCCGGCGGCCTCGATCTTGGCCTGCGCAGAAGCGCTGACCTTGTCGACCTTGACCGTGAACTTCTTGGTGAGCTCACCATTGCCGAGCACCTTGACGGGCTCGAACTCGCTCTTGGTGATGCGAGCGGCCTTAAGAGCGGCACCGTCGATCACAGCGCCGTCCTCGAACTTACGCTCGAGACGCTCAACGTTAACAGCGGTGTACTCGATACGACGGGGGTTGCGGAAGCCCGGAAGCTTGGGCAGGCGCATAGCCAGCGGAGTCTGGCCACCCTCGAAGCCGGCACCCTTGGTGCCGCCAGAGCGGGAACCCTGGCCCTTCTGGCCGCGGCCAGAAGTGGTGCCGTGACCCGAAGAATTGCCACGGCCGACGCGCTTGCGGTTCTTGGTGGAACCGGGCGCGGGAGTAAGATCGTGAAGCTGCATTTGCTACTCCTCTACAATCTCGACAAGGTGCTTAACCTTGAAGATCATGCCGCGGACGGACTCGTTGTCAGCAATCTCGCGAACCTCGCGGATCCTGTGGAGACCGAGGGCACGGACAGTACGGACCTGGTCCTGCTTGCAACCGTTGGTGCTGCGGACCTGCTTGATCTTGATGGTGTCAGCCATGCTTAGTTCTCCTTACCGACGAACATCTCGGAGACCGTCAGGCCACGGCGAGCCGCGACGTCCTCAGGGCTGGAGAGCTCCTTGAGGCCCTCGACGGCTGCCTTGATGATGTTGAGGCCGTTGTCGGTACCGAGGGACTTGGACAGGACGTTCTTGATGCCAGCAAGCTCGAAGAGGGGACGCACAGCGCCGCCGGCGATAACGCCGGTACCCTCGACAGCGGGCTTGATGATGATGCGGCCGGCACCAAAGTGACCGAGAACCTCATGCGGAATGGTGCCCTGATCGGTCACCGGCACGTGGAACATGTTCTTCTTGGCATCGAGAGACGCCTTGGAGATGGCCATGGGCACCTCAGCGGACTTGCCCATGCCAACGCCCACGTTGCCCTTGCCGTCGCCAACGACGACGAGAGCGACGAGGCTCATGCGACGACCGCCCTTGACGGTCTTCGACACGCGATTGATGTAAACGACGCGCTCCTCGAACTCGGAGGCCTCGCGCTGCTGCTTCTGATTACGAGCCATGTGCTACATACCTCCTAGAACTCGAGACCGGCGGCACGAGCACCGTCGGCGAGGGCCTTGACGCGGCCATGGTAGATACGGCCACCGCGATCGAAGGCGACCTTGGTGATGCCGGCCTCGATGGCACGCTTGCCAACGAGCTGACCGACCTTCTCCGCAGCCTCCTTGTTCGAGGTGTGGGTGCCCTTGAACTCGGCCTCGAGGGTCGAGGCAGAGACGAGCGTCAGGCTGGAGCCCTTGCTGTCGTCGATGATCTGGGCATAGATGTTGGCGTTAGTACGGGTCACGCGAAGACGCGGACGCTCGGAGGTACCCGAGACCTTGCCGCGAACACGACGCTGACGACGCTTGAGGCCTTCCAGCTTCGCCTTATGCTTGTTCATACGTAAACTCCTAAAAAGGTTGATCTTGCCAGCACCTGACGGGGTGCTGGTCTTATGCGAGTGAGTCGGTTACGACTACTTGGCGGCCTTACCCAGCTTGCGGCGGATGTGCTCGCCAACGTAGTGGATACCCTTGCCCTTGTAAGGCTCGGGAGGACGATGGCCGCGGATCTCAGCGGCGATCTGACCGACCTGCTGCTTGTTGATACCCTTGACGTTCACGTGGGTGTTGTCGGGAACCTCGAAGGTGATGCCCTCGGGAGCCTCGACGATCACGGGGTGCGAGAAGCCCAGGGAGAACTCGAGGTTCTTGCCCTTCTGCTGCACGCGGTAACCAACGCCGGCGAGCTCGAGCTTCTTCTCGAAGCCCTCGGAAACGCCAACAACCATGTTGTGGATGAGGGCGCGGGTGAGGCCGTGGCGGGCACGGGTCTCACGCTCGTCGTCGGGACGGGAAACAGTGAGGACGTTGTCCTCGACGTTGATAGTGAGCTTCTCAAAGACATCGAGCTCGAGCTGGCCCTTGGGGCCCTTGACGACAACGTTGTTGCCGTTGACTGCCACTTCGACTCCGGCGGGAATCTGGACAGGCTTATTACCGATACGAGACACGGTGATCTCCTTTCCTTCTACCTACCGAGCGAATTACCAGACGTAAGCGATGATCTCGCCGCCGACGTTGTGCTTGCGAGCATCGCGGTCGGTCATGACGCCATGGCTGGTGGAAATAATGGCGGTACCAAGGCCACCGCGGACGCGGGGCATGTCGGCAACGCCGGTGTACTTACGCAGGCCCGGCTTGGAAATGCGGCGGATGCCGTTGATGACCTTAGCCTTCTTGGGACCATACTTAAGCGTGATGTGCAGAGTCTTCTGGGGAACGGTGTCCTCGACATCGTAGCCCTCGATGTAGCCCTCCTCGTGCAGAACACGAGCGATCTCGACGAGCTTCTTGCTGCTCGGCATGGAGACCGTGGCCTTGTTCACAGAGTTAGCGTTACGGATGCGCGTAAGCATATCTGCGATCGGGTCTGTAAGGTTCATACAGATTCTCCTTCGTTCTTGATGAACACGTGCTCTTGGTTCTTCGCCGCCCTTAACGGCAAAGCCTTTTTAGCGCGTTTTCCCTGTTCCAAACTGATGCTTGAAACGCTGGTAGTGACTTACCAGCTGGCCTTCTTAACGCCGGGAAGCTCGCCCTTGAGTGCAAGCTCGCGGAAGCAGACACGGCACAGGCCGAACTTGCGGTACACAGAGTGCGGACGGCCGCAGCGCTGGCAGCGCGTGTACTCACGAGTAGAGAACTTCTGCTTGCGATTGCACTTGACGATCATCGATGTCTTAGCCACTTATATCCTCCTCACATAGAGTATTGTTCGCCCCAAGCGCCGCCCCCTTGTGGGAACGGCGCTTATAGGGCAGGTGAACCTATTTCTTGAACGGGAAACCGAAGGCGTCCAGAAGGGCCTTGGCCTCCTCATCGGTGTTGGCGGTGGTCACGAAAGTGATGTCCATACCACGCTGGTGATCGACGGAGTCGAAGTCGATCTCGGGGAAGATGAGCTGCTCGGTGACGCCCATGGAGAAGTTACCACGGCCGTCGAAGCTCTTGGCGGAGATGCCGCGGAAGTCGCGGATACGGGGGATCGCGACGGAGGTCAGACGATCGAAGAACTCCCACATACGGTCGCCACGCAGGGTAACCTTGCAGCCGATCGGCATACCAGCGCGCAGGCGGAAGGTAGCGATGGACTTGCGGGCACGGGTGATCATCGGCTGCTGGCCGGTGATGGCGCGCAGGTCGCGCACGGCACCGTCGATGGCCTTGGAATCGGTAGCGGCCTCGCCGACACCCATGTTCACGACGATCTTCTCAAACTTGGGGATCATCATGACGTTCTCGTACTGGAACTTGTCCTGAAGCTGCTGCTTGACCTCGTTGTTGTACTTGGTCTTCAGACGCGGCACATACTTCTCTTCTGCCATTGTTCACTCCTTCTTGGGGTTTTAAGCACGGGGCGTGGCCACGATGGGTTGTCCTCGTGCCTCCTGGCTGCATCCGCGCCGCTCATGGCATTTCGCGGTTTGGACTCGACGCAGCAGGAGCCGACAAAACAATCGGTACTATACGCGCATCGGGAGCGTATTTCCAGAAAAACCTCGTCTGCCTGCACAACTCCACAACTCCCCCGCACAAATGGGTCCCAACAAGCAGTTGCGGTGAAATAGGGACTGTTGGGCGGCCTAACAGGCTTAAACAATCCGTATTTCACCGCAACTTATTGGTGGGGATGCGATTAGCGCTTGCGGGGGACGAGCTTGGTGCGGCGCAGGTGGATCATCTCGGCGGCAATGGAGATAGCGATCTCCTCGGGATCCTCGGCCTCGATGGCAACGCCGATCGGCAGGTGCAGCTCGTCGATCTGGTCCTGCGTAAAGCCCTCCTGCTCCAGGCGGGCACGCACAAAGGCCGTCTTGCGACGCGAGCCCAAGCAGCCCAGATAGGCGGGTTTGGCACGCATGGCCTGAATCACCACGTCGATATCGGACTTGTGACCCGCCGTGGCGACGACCACCAGGTCGCGCGGGCCGATGGGGCACTGCTTGCTCAGGCTCTTGTAGTCGACCAGACGACGGTCGTAGACACCGGGCACCCAATCGGGGGTCAGCGTGCCGGGGCGGTCGTCGCACGCCACGACGGCAAAGCCCGCCGCCGTAAGCACCCGCGCCGTCGCGGCGCCCACGTGGCCGCAGCCAAAGATATAGGTCAGGCCCTCGGGGCAGAGCGTCTCGATGTGCGCCGCGGGAATCTCAGAGGCCGCGTTGGTGTAGGTGACCTTACTCCCCTCCTCCACCAGCGAAAGCCCGGGGCAGCCCGCAATGGTGCGGCGCGATTCCTCGCCATGGTACTCGGCCACATCGCCCTCGAGCGCGCTCGCGATAAACGGTTCAAAGTCGATGACGAAGTCGCCGATGCGCCGATAGGCCAAGACGTTGGCAACCGACTGGAGCAACGGTACCTTGGTCGCGTCCAGGTGCAGATAGCACAGGCAGATGGCTCCGCCGCAGATCATGCCGGTATCGGAGTTCTCGCCGCCCATGGTGTAGCGGACCAGACGCGATTGACCCCCGGCCAGCAGCTCGCGCGCCTCATCGAGCGCAAAGAGCTCGATTTTGCCGCCGCCGATGGTGCCCGCTTGGCTACCGTCGGCAAAGACGGCCATCCAGGCGCCCACGCCGCGCGGCGATGACCCTGCCGTGCCGGCCACTACCACCAGCTCGCACGTCTTACCAGCCTTCAAAGCGCCAAGCGCAGCATTCACCACATCGAGCTTTTCCATCGTCGCTTCCTATCCCCTAAAAACGTCGGTGAGCATGGCGAGCGCCTCGAGCACGCCGCCGCCGACCGATGTCGCCTTGTCCGAAATATAGTTGATGTAGCTGGTGTCGCCGCGCGGGTCGACATCGGCGCACTTAAAGCCCTCGGTAACTCGAACGCCGTCTGCCAAAAGGCCGCGCAGGCAGCCGTCAATCTGCGTGACCATGGGCGTATCGCCCGCGTAGCCAATCACGTCTCCGGCGCTCACGATATCGCCGATCGCATGGTCGGACCGAAACACGCCGGCGGCGGGGCTGTGGATAACGCGCTCCTTGCCATAGCCGGCGATGACACCCGGCACGCCCGTATTGGGCTGGGGCGAGCCCTGGGTGATGACGCGGCCGAGGAAATGACCGCGCATGGTCTCGACCACGGCGTCGCAATCGACCGGCGCGGTAAAGCCCGGCCCCACGGCGATAACGACAGGCGCCATATCGCGCGTGGTGCCCAGGTTGCGCTTAGCCAGAATTGCGTCGACCACGGCAGCGGGTTTCAGTTCGTCGAGCATCTTGGCCTGGGGGTCCACCACCACGGCGACATCCCCCGCCTCGGTAATCGCAAGCGCCTCAGCCGGCGACTGTGCCAAGCGAGCGCGAATGCCCTCGACCTCGACCTCGCCCAAGCGAATGGCCTCGCAAAAACTGATCGTGCGACGGATGCACGTGGGGACCGCGATATCGGCCATGACGACCGACACGCCGGCGCGCACCAGACGAGCAGCCACACCCGTGGCGATATCGCCGGCGCCGCGAACATAAACGAGCATTCCCGGGACACCTCCCTGTGCTACGGTTTGAGCAGAGCAAATGCGGTTCGACCGCTACTCTGATGATTATTTATTATCACAGTATTATACGGCGGTGAACAGATGGAAACGGTTAGCGGCAATCTTGCCTCGGCGCTCAGGATCAAGCCGGGCATTACCGCGATTATCGGCAGCGGTGGCAAGTCGACCTTGCTAAAGACGCTCGGCCTTGAGCTTATGCGCGCTGGCGGCCGCGCGCTCCTCTGCACCACCACGCATATGTTCCCCGTCGCCGGCGTGCCGTGGGACGGGTCGAGCCGTCGCCTGGACGCCGCGCCTTGGAAGCCGGGCGCCTCGCATGTCCCCGGTTGCACCTGCGAGGCATGCGCGGGCATGAGCCGCGGAAGTATCTGCCAGGCGGGTGTTTTGGACCCGGAGACGGGCAAGCTCTCCTCCCCTGCCGAGCCGCTCGACCAGCTGGCGCAGCGCTTTGACTACGTCCTGGCCGAGGCGGACGGCAGCAAGCGGCTCCCGCTCAAGGCCCACGCCCCGTGGGAGCCGGTCGTTCCCGCCGGCACGGCCAACGTCATCTGGCTCGTCGGCGCCTCGGGGCTCGGCAAGCCCATCAACGAAGCCGTCCACCGCCCCGAGCTCTTTTGCGAGCGTTGCGGCTGCGAGCTCACCGACATCGCCACGCCCGAGCGCGTCGCCCAGGTGCTCAATTCCGAGATGCAGGCGCTGGGACTCAGCACCGCACGCGTCATGCTCAACCAAGTCGACACGCTTGCCGACTCAACGATGGCAGATCGCTTCCAGGTAGCCCTCAGCCGCCCCATCATCGCCACCAGTCTCAAGTAGACCCGCTGGTCTAGCCCCCAGGGTAGCTAAAAGAGCCCCGTCCCAAATTAGCTACCCCGGCACCCCCCCCTGTTAGCGGGGCACGTAGCGGCCGGGCTGGGCTCCGGTGGGCTCGCCGTCGCGCGCAGCCAGCACGCCGTTCACAAACACAGCCTTGGCGCGGCCATGTGCCTCAAAGCCCTCGAGCGGCGTGTAGTCCACGGCCTGATGCTGCGTCGCGGCACTGATCGTCCAACGCGCCTTGGGATCCCATACGCACACGTCGGCATCGGCACCCTCGGCAAGACAGCCCTTGCGCGGATACATGCCAAAGACGCGCGCCGGGTTCTCGCTCATCAAGCGGCAAAGGTCCTCGGGGCCCAGCTGTCCCTCAAAGCTCGTGGCAATCGCGACGGGACGATGCTCCACGCCGGGCCCGCCGTTGGGAATCGCGCGGAAGTCGTCGCGCCCGCGGTCCTTTTGCCCGTGCAGATTAAAGCTGCAGTGGTCGGTGGCGATGGTATCGATCTCGCCGGCCACAAGTGCCTCGCGCAGCGCGGCGCGGTCGCCAGCATGGCGCAGCGGCGGGCTCATCACGTACTTGGCGCCCGCAAAGCCGTCCTCGCCCTGCTCCAGATAGCAGGTGTCGTCGAGTATCAGATACTGAGGGCATGTCTCGACATAGATGTTCTTCTGCCCGCGCGCTTTGGCGGCGCGAATGGCCTCGAGCCCCAGCTTGGTCGAAAGGTGCACCACGTTGACCGGGGCGTCGCCGGCCAAGTGTGCCAGATACAGTAGGCGGCTCACGGCCTCGGCCTCACACACATCCGGACGGCTGAGCGCATGTCCCTCGGGCCCATGAATCCCCTGCTCGTACACGCGCTTCTGCAGTTCATTCACCAGCGTGCCGTTCTCGCAATGCACGCACAGGATACCGCCCACGCGCTTGAGCTCCTCCAGCACCTCGAGCGTCTCGGCGTCGTCCAGGCGCAGGTGGTCATAGGCAAAGTAGGTCTTAAACGACGACACGCCCGCCTCGCGCATGGCCGAAAGATCGGCGCGGTTGCATTCATTCCACTCGGCGAGTGCCATATGAAACGCGTAGTTGGCCGTGCAGGTTCCGTCGGCGCGGCGATGCCACTCGGCCAAGGCATCGGGCATGGTCACGCCGCGATCGGCCGTCGCGTAGTCCACGATGGTCGTCGTACCGCCGCAGGCAGCCGCACGCGTACCGGTCTCAAAGCTATCGGCCGTCCAATCCATGCCAGTCCAGCACTGCATGTGCGTGTGGCCGTCGATAAAGCCGGGGAACACCCAACAGTCGGTGGCGTCCTGGACGGTATCGCCCTCGGCCGGCTCAATCGCCGCGGCGATCCGCACAATCTTGTCGCCCTCCATGGCAAGATCGGCGCGGCGAAGCCCCTGGGGCGTCACGAGCGCGCCGTTTTTGATGATGATCATGTTGCTCCTTATCGATTCATACAGTTGGCCACGCGATCAAAATACGAGCAGGCCGCGATATGCTCCGTTATGCGTCGCTGTCCCTTGACGGTATCGACGTCCCACAGCTCGTAGGCACGCGCCTCGACCAGCGCAACGTCGACGCGACCTTTGAGAATCGAGCCCCCGCCGTCCTTGCCCTCAAGACACATAAGTGCATCGAACAGTTCCGCCGGAAAGAGCACCGGGCTCGAAGGCTCACCGTTGCACGCAAGACGCGCCGGATGTTTGCGGCCACGCTCGTCAAATGCACGAACCATAGCCTCAAAAGAATCCAAACTCACGAGCGGCTGGTCGCCCGGCAAAAAGAGGCAACCTTTCCAGTTGCGTTCTGCCCCCCACGAAAGGCCCGCCTTAATGCTTTGACTGCGCAGCTCGCCATCGTGCAGCACGCACGGGCAATGCTTGTCCTCGCAAATCTGGACGACCTCGGGCCAACGCGTCGAAACCACAACGTCAAAGCCCCGGGGAACCGAATCGATGGTTCGGGCAACCAGCGGCTCGCCATAGATATCGGCAAGCATCTTGTTAGAGCCAAACCGCTTGCCCTCGCCCGAAGCCATAATGACGCATCCAAGTTTCATGGTGATACCTCCCCTGAAACCATCGTACCCATAACTCGCGCCGCGGGCATCCACATCGAAAGCGCTTATCCCGCACGCCCGCGATGCAAAAAAGGGGCACCCCGCCGGTTGGCAGAGCGCCCCCTTTACATGGCTTACCTCAACCCGGCTTTAGGCCTGGAACCAACGGGCGGTGTTGCGCTCGTCGAGGGCCTTGAGGGTAGCGGCGGGATTGGCAACCTTCTGCAGGAACATCATGGCTGCGATGGCGTACGGCTTGTAGCTGGCCTCCTTGTACATGCCCACACGGTGCATGTCGAAGACGTCGGCGTTAACCTCGCCGTGCTCGCAGGAGACACCGGAGATGTCGGCGGGCAGCGGATGCATAAAGATGGTGTCCTGGCCGTTGGCAGTCTTCTCCATGAGCTCGGTCGTGGAGCACCAGTCCTGATGGGTGGCGTTCTGGGCGAGCAGCTCCTTCTCGAGCGCTGCGATGCCGGCGTCGTCGCCCTCGGCGTACAGGTTGGTGCGCTTCTCCATGGCGGCAAACGGAGCCCAGCTCTTGGGGATCACGATGTCGGCGCCCTCGAAGGCCTCGGCCATGGTGTTGACCTGCTTAAAGGTGGTGCCGGACTCGGCGGCATAGCTCTTGGCGCGCTCGACGACCTCGGGCATGAGGTCGTAGCCCTCGGGGTGAGCCAGGGTGACGTCCATGCCAAAGCGGGGCAGCAGGCTGATCAGCGACTGCGGGCAGGACAGCGGCTTGCCGTAAGAAGGCGAATAGGCCCAGGTGACGGCAACCTTCTTGCCCTTGAGGTTCTCGAGGCCGCCAAACTCGTTGATAAGGTAGAGCATGTCGGCAGAGGACTGCGTGGGGTGATCGGAGTCGGACTGCAGGGAGATGAGCGTGGGACGGTGATCCAGAACGCCGTCCTCGTAAGCCTGCTGGACAGACTCGGAGACCTCGGCCATGTAGGCGTCGCCCTTACCGATGTACATGTCGTCGCGGATGCCGATGACGTCGGCCATGAAGGAGATCATGGTAGCGGTCTCGCGGACGGTCTCGCCGTGAGCGATCTGGGACTTCTTCTCGTCCAGGTCCTGCAGCTCAAGGCCGAGCAGGTTGGCGGCCTTAGAGAAGGAGAAGCGCGTACGGGTGGAGTTGTCGCGGAACAGCGAGACGGCCAGGCCCGAATCGAAGATCTTGGACGAAACGTTGTTCTCGCGCAGCTCGCGCAGAGCGTCGGCGACGATGTAGAGCGCCTTGAGCTCATCGGTGGTCTTATCCCAGGTGTGCAGGAAGTCGCTGCCGTACATACCCTTAAAATCGAGGCCGTTCAGCTGCTCGACGAGCTCGGTAAACTTGGCGTCCATGTAAATGTCCTTTCTAAAGGTGAAACGATCGCAATGAGTAGATGCGCTCCGGCATGCGCGTGTGGCTAGAACATGCAGAGCGCTATGACGAGGACCCGCCACCGTCGAGGAAGCATGGGAGATAACGACCGCGGGCCCCAAGTCAACAGGAGGCGCCGGGGGCATAAACTGCCCCCGGCTCAACAAGATCGAGGAATGGGACTAGTCGATCTTGTTGTTGGTCAGACCGGCGCGGAACACGGTGGCATCGCCATCGGCCTGGCTCGGATCGTAGAGGTTCAGGGCAGCCACATACATGGCGGCAGCGGTGACCAGGTCGTCCTTGTAGGTGACCTCGTTGGGAGCGTGAGCCTGAGACTCGGCACCCGGGCCAAAGCCGACGCAGGGGATGCCATAGCGGCCCTGGATGGAAACGCAGTTCGTGGAGAAGGTCCACTTGTCGCACAGCGGACGACCGGTGCGCTTGTCCATGCTGGGCTCGCAGCCGATGCGCTCGTCACCGAACATAGCCTTATGGGCGTCGACGAGGGCCTTGACGTGCGGAGCGGTCTCCTTGTTGATCCACGTGGGGAAGTAAGCCTCGGTCTCGTAGACCTCGCCGGTCCAGGACGGACGGTCGTACATGTACATGGAGACCTTCACGTCGTCGCCGTACTTCTTGGCTGCCGGCAGGTTACGGATCTCGTCCAGGCAGGACTCCCAGGTCTCACCGGCGGTCATGCGACGGTCGATGGAGATGGCGCAGGAGTCAGCGACAGCGCAACGGCTGGGGCTGGTGTAGAAGATCTGGCTGACGGTGCAGGTGCCGCGGCCCAGGAAGCGGGCGTCCTCGAAGTGCTCGGGGTTGTACTTGGGATCGAGCATCTTGACGAGGCCCTTGATGTCGGTCGACTCGTCGCAGCCGTTGTTGTTGAGAGCGCGAACGTCGGCGATGATGTCGGCCATCTTGTAGATGGCATTGTCGCCGCGGTCGGGAGCAGAGCCGTGGCAGGAGGTGCCGTGAACGTCGACGCGGATCTCCATGCGGCCGCGGTGACCGCGATAGATGCCGCCGTCGGTGGGCTCGGTGGAAATGACAAACTCGGGCTTAATGCCGTCCTTGTTGTAGATGTACTGCCAGCACATGCCGTCGCAGTCCTCTTCCTGGACAGTGCCGACGACCATGATCTTGTAGCCCTCGGGGATGAGGCCCATGTCCTTCATCATCTTGGCAGCGTAGGTAGCAGAAGCCATGCCACCCTCCTGGTCGGAGCCGCCGCGGCCGTAGATGATCTCGTCGGTCTCGTAGCCCTCATAGGGATCGGCATCCCAGTTCTCGATGTTGCCGATGCCGACAGTGTCGATGTGGGAGTCGATAGCGATGATCTTGTCGCCCTCGCCCATAAAGCCCATAACGTTGCCCAGGCCGTCGACCTTGACCTCGTCATAGCCAAGGTTCTCCATCTCGGCCTTGATGCAGGCGACGACCTCGCCCTCTTCGCAAGACTCAGAGGGATGGGAGATCATTGCGCGAAGAAAACGCGTCATATCAGCACGATGAGACTCAGCAGCAACCTTGATAGCTTCGAAATCGAGTTCTTTAGCCATTGTTCATAACCTTTCAAACGAAGGAATCTACCTGTGAGATGGCGGAGCGATACCTATTTACTCCGCCCCAACGATTAGCAAGTGGGATACTCGCCTTCCCAGACAATGCGCCGATACTGGTCGGGGTCCGTGTCACCTTCCGTGGAGAAGCAGAGCACGGAGCTCGTCTTATCCAGGCCGATGAGCTCCTTGAGCTCGGCGTACTCGGGATCGAGCATGAGAGTCTCGACCAGGCCGGTGGTCACAGCGCCGGACTCGCCGGAAATGACGCGCGGGTCGCCCTTCTCGGGAGCGCCCAGGGTGCGCATGCCGCGAGCGGTGACCCAGTCGGGGCAGGACACGAAGGCGGTGGTGTGGTTGCGCAGGATATCCCAGCCCAAGATGTTGGGCTCGCCGCAGCACAGACCGGCCATGATGGAGGGCATGTCGCCGCCCACGATGCGCGGATCGCCGTCGCCGGCGGCAGCGCCCTTGTACAGGCAGGCGGCAGGCGCGCACTCAACCACGACGAAGGTGGGCGGGTTATCGGGATACAGGTTGGTGAAGTAGCCCACCACGGCGCCAGCCAGCGAGCCCACGCCAGCCTGGACAAAGACGTGCGTCGGGCGATTGATGGCCATCTCGCGCAGCTGCTCGGCAGCCTCGGAAGCCATGGTGCCGTAGCCCTCCATGATCCAAGACGGGATCTTCTCGTAGCCCTCCCAGGCAGTGTCCTGAACGATGACGCCGCGCTCGCAGGCGTCGGCCTCGGCGGCGGCCATGCGCACGCACTCGTCGTAGTTGACCTCTTCGATGGTCACCGTGGCGCCCTCGGCGGCGATGTTATCGAAGCGGGGCTTGGTGGAACCTTTGGGCATGTGCACGACGGCCTTCTGACCCAGCTTGTTGGCAGCCCATGCCACGCCGCGGCCATGGTTGCCGTCGGTAGCGGTAAAAAAGGTGGCCTGGCCAAAGTCCTTGGCAAGCTGATCGGAGGTCAGGTAATCGAAGGTGCACTCGGCAACGTCCTTGCCGGTCTCGTCGGCAATGTAATTGGCCATGGCAAACGAGCCGCCCAGAACCTTAAAGGCGTTGAGGCCAAAGCGATAGCTCTCGTCCTTAACGCACAGGTTGGACAGGCCCAGGCGCGCAGCCTGGCCATCCAGGCGGGCAAGCGGAGTGACGGTATATTGGGGGAACGACTGGTGGAAGGCGCGGGCCTTCTTCACGTGGTCGAGGCTCATGATTCCCAAGTGCTT
Organism: uncultured Collinsella sp.; assembly: GCA_902491345.1. GTDB lineage: Bacteria > Actinomycetota > Coriobacteriia > Coriobacteriales > Coriobacteriaceae > Collinsella. The sequence continues at coordinate 85,651 of CABUHI010000004.1, read as the reverse complement.
GTCATCGCTCTTGGGCATCGTGTTGCCCGCCCACTGGATCTTATCGGCCATACGGTGAACTCCTTAAGTCCTCTCTTGCCGGCCCCCGCATACGCGTTTCAGCCCATTCCCATTCATGCGACTGAACTTTTATGTGGATGCCAAACAAAAAGTTTGTTAGCACTGTTCTATCACACTTTTTGATTGGCAAACCTAACAAATTGTTTGTTACCGCAATCGGTACCTTTTCGCCGCCGAACGGTCACATAACGCAGCGACACCTTCGACATTTGCGAACAAGTGTGGTTTATGGCAAAGTGTGCCCAAACTAATTTTTAGGAAGGCACCTATGACCCCCGCACAGATTGAGTTTTATAAGCGCCTTGCACACGGTCTGGCGCTCCAATTTGGCCCCAACTGCGAAGTCGTCGTCCACGATCTGGAGACCGAGGACGTGGACCACTCCATCGTAGTGATCGAAAACGGCCACGTCAGCGGGCGCAAACTGGGTGACGGCCCCAGCCATATCGTGTTTGAGTCCATGCACGAGGGCGCCACCGACGTACACGACCGCGAGCCATACCTCACCAAAACCACCGATGGCAAGCTGCTCAAGTCCTCGACGATCTTTATCCGCAACGATGAGGGCAAACCCGTCGGCATTTTGGGCATCAACTTTGACATTACGCTTATGAAGGCTTTTGAGCGTTCGCTCGACGCCTTTACCGGCACCGGCGGCACGGGCTACACCGAGCCCGAGCCCATTACCAAGAACATCGGCGACCTGCTCGAGGACCTGCTGCACGAGTGCGAGCAGTTTGTGGGCAAGCCCGCGGCACTCATGACCAAAGACGAGCGCATTCGTGCCATTGGCTACCTCGACCGTCGCGGAGCCTTCCTCATTTCCAAGTCGAGCGAGCGCGCCTGCGAGTTCTTTGGCATCTCCAAATACAGCTTCTATAGTTACCTCAATGAGGCCAAGGCGGCGGCCGGCGACAAGTAGGCACTCGCCTAGATTGCCCCTCCCCTTTTGGGCGCGAGTTCTGGAAAGCTCGAATCCAAGACCGAGCCGCTTGGGAAGTTCCATATAATCGATGTCATTGGTATTTCGAAAGGGTGGAACAGAATGGCGTTGAGCAAGGCATCATGCACCGGTCGCGGATTGATTCCGGCAATTGGTGGACATGTGCACCGCATGTTCGATGAGGGTGAAGACGACCTGTTTTCGCTGAGCCTTGACGACGTGATGGATGATCGCCCGTGGACCGCCGACGAACTCATGGGCGGCGGGGCTCGCCCGTCAAGCCCCAATCCCGCACTTGCGCCTAAGCCCGCATCTGCGTCGACTCCTGCGCAGTCGCCTGTTTCGACGCCCGCGCCCACACCCACACCCACTTCGGCGCCCACACCAGCTCCCCGCCCCGCAAGTGACCCGTCCGAGACGGCGGCATTTCTCGCTGCAGCGACGCAGGGCAAATCGGCCGACAGCACCGTTATGTACAGCGCCCAGCAGTTACCTGTTCCTGCGGCACGCAAGCTTCCGGTCACAAGGCTCGATGAGCCCGTTGCCCATCAGGTTGCCCACGATTCCTGGGCTGCAGCCGATCTGGATGAGACCTCTACCGGCATGCCGGCGCTCGATGTTCCAGTTAACCCGCTTTTTGCCGCCAACACGGGCGCCGCGGACTATGAGGGCGGTGCGGCATATTCCGATTATTCCGATGGCCATGCTGGCACCGGTCGCATCGAGACCGAGGATTATGGCACCGCATCGAGCGATTATCTCAACGATCCGTACGCCGCCACGCCTGCACCGGAATATGACCCGGAGGCCGCGTCCGCGCCGGCGTATACCAAAAGCACGGGCGAAGAGCGCTTCGCCGATTATTACGCCGAGGAAAAGGCGCTGCGTTTCTCGGAATTTCCGCAGGCAGTCAAGGTTGCCTTTATCGCCATTATCATCGCCCTGCTCGGCGTCATTGCGTTTGAGGGATTCCAGCTGTTCCGCGGCCCCACCCAAGCGGAGTCGGAAACCCAGCAAAAAGAGGACGATAACCAGTACCTGGACATCAACACCCTCAAGGGCGACCCCAACGACGGGGACGACGAGTAGCGAGGGCTGAAGGCGACCACAGGATCCCGCATCCAGCACCGGCTTCTAAGTGCTGTTTTGTCATCCAGCTACACTTTTCCGAAGTTTTAAGGTGCCCTTTTCGACACTTTTCCGGATTTTATACTCTGTCCCTCCAGATGCGCTTTACGGTGCAGGCGTTGGAAGAAGGGCCATGTGCCGCTGGCGGCCCGCATGTGCTGCAGATCAAGCTACTCGGAGATGACTCGCGTGAGCCGTCTAGCTGGGAGCTGTTTGCCGATGGCGTGTGCGTTGCGGGCGGGTCGGGCATCTTTGCCCGCGAGTGCTTCTGCGAGGGCGCCGAGGTATTTCTGGACCTGTGCCGCGACGCCGTCAAGGCTGCCGAGCTGCGTCAGTGGAGTCAAAGGGAGTACGAGTTGCTGAGTGCCGCGCGCGGGATTGCTATGGCGTAAGCGAGAGATCTCGGCAGTGTCACTAACAAGCAGAATCAATTTTTGCAATCAAGTCGTTCGCCCATGCCACGGCATCATCGACAGTCGGCAAAACGTTAAGTCCTTCCGCCTGGGAGAAATACAGTGAGTCCCAGTCCACTCCCCTCGAGATCATTGGAGGCCACTCCTGCTCCGCACGATACGCAAAGAGTCTGATACAGACCTCTCGAGTTTTTAGGTAATCAATTTCCCCGTTGGAAATTGCAATCTGGAGATCTATCAGATCATGGGCGCGCTCGCTGCCGGGGCTGCTCGCAGCATGAAGTTTCTGGGCAATCTGATGCTCAAGCCTCATGCACGGAACCGGCCCCGGTTCGGGAAACCCGAGGCCTTTCAATATTGCCGCAGCTTCAGGCGAGGAAACCATATCGGGATCGTCGGCGTCGCCGATTTCGTTATGACCGACCTCAAGCGGCAGCGTCATCCACGATTTACCATTGTAGGCAATCTTGATTTCGAACGGACGCATGACGTAAGCAGTTGGAATTCCCTTAGGAGATGCGGGCTCCCTCGGAACAATGGCACCCGAGAATCCGTTCCAGCCTATAGTGAGCGAATCTTCAAGCTTCGTCATGTAATCGTTCAGTGAGGATGCCCTGGCGGTATCGAGGTCGCGTGAGAACCGCGTGGCATCCTTCCCAAAGCGAATCTTCAGGGCATTTCCACCCTTTGCGGCTCCATCGGGTAGCATTTGCCCAACAACAACGGCCGCAATGAGTCTTTTAACGCGGCCCGGTTCTTCGTCCAAATCAGTGCAGAGTCGGTCTATCGCTATGTCAAGGTTACGTCTGCTGGTTGGCTTCTTGACTTCCTTCACGACAGCTCCTTCATCAGTCTCTCATGCTCATTGGAGGTAATAAGGCCCTCGGCTTGAGCGTGCTTGGTTGCCTCGATAAGGCGTTCGGTCATAACGGACCCCTTACAAGCCTCAATCGCATCGGCAACGCATTGAGAAGGGATTCCTTCATAGAACGTCGTTTTCGCATTCTCTGGAGCGGGCACTGTTTTTACCCAAGCTGGCAGTTTGCGGCGAATACGCTTTGGTGTTGCCACGGTCACGGCACGAGGATCAACAAGAGCAAGTGCGTGCATAGACAGCACTGATTCGCCCCACAGGAAACCCTCGTCACCAACAAGAGCCACTGCCTCCGCAAAGACGTCACGGGGCGTCGGAACCCATTGGGTGAGCTTGTACACCCCATGTCCTCGGCGCATCAATTTCCCAGTGGCACACCATCGGCTCAGTTCTCCGGTGGTTACGCCAATCTCGCGTGCCTGCGCAGCAGTCACGATGCCGTAGCCATCTGCCGCCAGTTCGAATATTTCATCAAAGTGTTTCATGTCAAAAGACTAACACTTTTGTATGTCTTTTGACATAGACATGGTCTTAATCAAGCACTAGAGATCTATTAAAATTCGTATAGCATTGCAATCGCCCTCTCTGAATTCGAAGCCCGCGCCGACAGCATGCGGAAGTAAAAAGTACCGGCAAGAACGATATCGAATGAAATCGCTCCCGCTGGCATATATCTTACCATATAAACGAACACGTGTTCGTTCTCACCAATTATCGATTTATCACGCGCCCGCTTTAGCCGCTGCCCGCGCGAATCGTCTAGCCGATAGCTCTTCGCCGGCAGCGCGTGCATCGCAAGCGGCTCGGGTACCTTTGCCCGCAAACGCTTCTGCGAGGGAGCCGAAGCGTTTCTGGATCTGTGCCGCGACGCCGTGCGCGCGGCCAAGCTGCCCCAGTGGAGCCAGAGGGAGTACGAGCTGCTGAGCGCGGCGCGCGGGATTACGGGGATGTAGGTGGGCAGATAAGCCATCGGCAATTCCGAGATGGCAAGGGCCGGGAATTAGATTCCCGGCCCTTAACCTAGCACTGCTTTATAAGATCGAGCACCGCGGAAATGTCATCGGCATTACGAAGGGCAACATAGGTCGGTAGGCCTGGGCCAAATCCACCCTGCGTACGTTTGTCCTGGCACATGTCCTCTGGATCAATTAGGTCATCCACGCTCTTTGCCAGGCCGACGGCAATCCAGCCACCGTTGCTAGTCCTGCCTTCCAGCACGGCATGCAACTTTCGTTTGCCCGACCTGAAGCCTACATAGTACTTGGCTATATAGGACTCCCACGAAGGGTTACCACTCAGAACAGACTCGCACACCTCATCGAAAAGCTTCTGGTTGAGTCCGCCTTCAGCAAAAGTGGGGTGATTCTCCTGCAGAGTCCAGATAGGAGCCTCATCAGACTCCCCGCGAGAAGGACGGTACTTGTCGACGACGTCTGCCGGAAGGTCGGGATATTTCCATATCTCACACGCCTCTTTCGCCAGCTCGTCCGCGCGCTGTCCAATCTCTTCCTCACCCCATTTTTCATGCGAGGCGATCGACTTGTTCAGGTAGAGCGGACTGCACTTAAGCCCCACGTCAGGAAGATTGAGCTTGTCCGAGAACGACCGGTTTGAGTACTCCTGGTTGTAGCCCGTCAGCGTAAGATTTCCCAAGTTGTTGCACAGCCTGTCGTGGACGTCTTCCCAGTTCTCACCAAGCGATTCCTTCCAGCCGTGCTCATCATCGATCGTCTGGGGCATGATGTGCTCGATCTGGTAATCGCCGGCCGAAATGGGCTCCTTCGGGCGGTGCCAGTTCTCCATGCGCTCCAGGTAATAGCGCTTTTTGGAGAAACGGTTGTAGCAGTCACGCGTCTTAAACTCCTCGACAAAATGCTCGTCTGTCGGGAAGTACGCAGTCATACCGCTGCTGTGGATAAGGAGCATCGCCGTAACGTACTCCTCTATATCGTCCTGCTGTTCGAGATTGCGATACATGCCGGCAAAGAAATTATTTAGGCCCGTGGTAAGCCTGCCGCAAACCGCCCGCCTGAACAGGAACGACTCGATAGTCTCGCAGATACGTAGAAACGCATTGCGGTCTAGCCCATTCCCCTCGTAAACCGAGTAAAGCAACATTAAGAGGGGCCTTATCTGCTTCACGTCGAGGCTTACGATTCTGCCGAACACTCGGCGCAGTCCGTCGTCCTTCTCCTTACCAAGGAACAGATTGGCGTATCTATGTGCATACCCGCGCAGCTCCTTAAGCAGGCCCTCGGTGTCACCATCGTAGTCGTCGGCGAAATAGCGCTTAAACTCGTAGTAGGCCTCGCTCTCCTTCGGCATCCTATTGGGAACTTTAAGCCACAGCCAGTACCAGATAAATGCATTGAACTCTTCCTCGCCGCCTTTTCCAAACAGGCGCTCGAGCGGATGCCAGTAACCCTCGTAAAGCTTGGTCTGCTCGTCGTTGGGAAGCGACATAAGAACGTAGTTACGAATAAGGTCAATGGGCGTGAGCGGCTTGCCCTTGGAGTTCATGGACTCAAATATGAGCTGGGCATTATCAACGCCAGCGGTGAGCTTAGTGTCGATGACCTGCACGCGGTTAAGCCCCGCCCAAAGCCTTGCCGGATCAAATGATTTACCACGCATCTTCTCACGGAAGAACGCATGGTTCTCGACGATCCGATCCGATTTTTCATCTGGCACGGGAGACCCAGACACGATGGAGAACAGCGTCTCTTTATCGTCCTGCGAGAGCACCAACTTGTAGCGCGCCAGGCCGTTGTAGTCGTCATCGTTAAAGAGGTAGTTCTTCCGCAACGCTGAAATCTTGAGATCGCCAAGGAAGCCGGCCTTGTCGGGATTACCCTCCAGATAGTCAGCCAAAGCAGCGATCATCAACGAAAACGTCGTCATGCGCTGCTGTCCGTCAATCAGAAGCACGCGCGAAATACTCGTGGCAGAGCTCTCGGACTCAGGGATATAGAGCATCGACCCCACGAAGTGCGATACGCCATCACGACCCGCTCGCATTACGTCATCCCAAAGCACCTCGCACTCTTTTACACTCCACGAGTAAACTCGCTGGTACACGGGAATGACGAACTGCATCTTCGCCACACCCATAAGGTCGAGCAGATTTGCCTCGGTTGCTTTCATTTGCGCCTGTCTCCTCTTCCATCAATATGCAGTGAACCTATTCATCACCTGATGCCGGCAAACTGTTGAGCGGTTCACTCTCACCGGCGACACCAAGGCGCTTCTGCATCTTCTCGATCAGCTTAAGGGTTGAAGTCAAATACCCAAGACCCTTCTTCAACTGCTTAAGCAACCTGCCATCCCTGCGGTCACCCTTTCCATTCTCCTTCTCGACATCCACCTCAACACCAGCGATGCTGCGCTGCACGGCCTCGGCCGCCTTCTGCACCAAAATGGCCCCCTCATGCGGGCAGCGGTCAGTTGCCACATCAAGAAATGCGAGAAGCCTTGAGCATTCAACGAGCACGAACTGAGCATAGTCCTCCCCCATCGACGCCGCCAGGGCAACGCCACCAGAACCCAAAAGGCCAAGCGCAGCGCCGCTGCCCGCAATCAAAGCGGTGCCACCGGCCATGCCCATGCCACCGGCGGCCAAGGCGCCACCGCCAGCCGCAGCAAGGCTCGCATTGACAAGCGCAGCCCCGTGGAGGCCGACAAACGAGCCTCCAAAGATGCCGATAGCAATATCCGGAGCCAATGCCGCGGCAACTCCTCCTGTGCCAAGGGCCGCCGCCACGGCAATGGCGCCACCCACCAAGACCTTTGGCAATGTACCTGAAAGCTCACGGATATGCGCCCCGCATTGCTTCTCTAGGGAACGTACGGCGTCCAAATCAACCGCGTCTTGTCTCCTGGGAAATTCATCTTTAACCCAAGACCCACTCTCCTTCAAACCTTTGTACTCTTTCTTCTCTTCATCTCCTAACTGCGAATAGGGGCAAAACTCGACTAGCTCCTGTGCAACCAGCAGGGCGCGCACCCTACCGCCTCGCCGCCGCGAAACTGTCTCAAGGGCTCGGTACGCATCTTCCTCGCTCAAAAAGTAGCCGTCTGCATCAATGCCTAGGCCATCCGCGACCGAATCCTGCCATGCGCGGGCCCAGCTCCTCTTTTGCCCTTTGTGCACTTTGTTCTTCTCGTTCCTGCAGTCGTAGTTGATGGCGGCAAGCTTCAGCGAGAAGGCAATTCTCGTCGTTTCTCTATCTAGGCTATAAAAGTGGAATCCATCGAAGATATCCTGGCGGCGCCTGGCGCGCTCAGCCCAAGCCTCGGACATTTCCTCCGCCATATAGCCCCAGTCGGCATGGAGGGCAAACGCAAGGCGTCCAACTCCAACGTAGTTTATTCGCAAGAAGAGCTTCTGGGCGAAAACGACCTTGTTCCCCTCGCATTCGATACCTGCCCTAACTGCTGCTGTCGCCAGATTTGCCAGAACGAACGAAGTGCTCGAAACCGTAACCATGCGGGCGAGAGCTCTGCTGTTGTAGGGCATGAAATGCGAAGCCTTGAGTTTGTGCAAGCCGGGAGCATCGCTCACTTCGCAACGTTCTAGCTCGACCTTGAGCCGAGAGAGCATATAGAGGCAGCGAACGATAATCTCGTTGGCCATGACTGCCGGCACCTGGCTTAGAGCCTGATCGAGAAGACCAACCTCCGCCCGAAGGTCGAAGCGGATGGGTTTGCCATCCTCGGTCTTGAACGTCGCTCCATTAAACAGCTTCGAAATCCATTGCTGAATGCGAATATTCTTACCCTTATAGGCAACCTGCAAGTTTTGAAATACAGGTAAGGAAGAGAGTTCTTTGAACAGGGACAGCACGATGCCGGGAATGCCCGTCCCCTTACCGGGGTTGGAGCTAGACCCCGCCATGTCGCTCACAAGATGCATCGCCCAGAACAGAGTGCCAAACGCGATCTTCTCTGGAACGTTCCTACCTATAAGTGGACAGTCGGAATCGAAGACGGCGGCAGGCAGGTCAAAAGCGACAAACCGGCCGACCGTATCGGTACCATAGCCTTTGCCCGTGAATTGCGAGAGGATCGAACACGCAAGGCCAACCAAACTCGGGTGGTGCGAGAAATCCCGCAGATGATGTTGGAGCCCGCCGCCAAACTCGGCAGTAAGTTTGTCCGCGACAAAAGGAAACTCTTTCTCCAAAAAGCGGATAGCGTCTTCTAGAGTTGCATCCGCCTTTGTCATACCCGCAGACTTGGCAACCATAAGAACGAATTTGCCAACCTTCTCGTCGCCCCACTCTTTGGCACCCTCAAGGTTGAAGTCTTTCTGCCATAGGATATTCAACGCGCCCGTAAGGAGCCCGCTAACGGCTGCAAGTTCATAGTCGAGCTTCGTAGCCTTTTCGGCCCGAGGGTCAAAATCAAAGAGGGCCTCCTCCCCATTGGGAGCGTCCTCAAAACCAATCAGCACGGCGCTACCGTTCAGCGGCACAGATGTGACTTGAGGCAGCTGAGATATGGCGTAGACTATCTCGCCACCACTAAAAACAAGTTCGTCTGCCATACCGGCTTCCTCCCGCAAACGCGTAAAATCAGATTACTCTACGCCGCCAAATCTCTCTCGTAGAAGTACTCGAAAATCTCGGTGATGCAGTCGCCCAGGACCTCATCGGGATAGCTCGTCTCCGGCAGCTTATACACCTCATTGCGCACGATAACGCGAACGGCGTCACGAGTCTCTGCCTTGTCCGTCCAGCGCACCATGTTGGCAAGCCGTTCTTCGATAATAGATACCATCTCGATGGCGACACTCTTGACCTGCCTGATCTCTGCAGGCGTCAGTGTATCCTTGAATAGCATCTCGAACACAGTCATCTGCTGCTGGTTCTGGAAACCCTCGCGCACCCACTCCTTCTGTTTGTCATCAAGGTCGCGGGACAGGTTGATGAGGTCATTGAACGTCTTCTCGATCATCGCCTTGTCCTGCTCGGAGTTGTAGCTCTCGATAATCCGCTCGTACCGTTCGAAGTAGTCGATGCGCCTGGGGTTGTCCTTCAGCGCGGACTCAAGACGCGCCTCTATGACAGAACGCAGGTCGTCGATGATGAGATGCTTGCGCTTGGCCTTGGCGAACTCCTGCGAGAGCCTGTTGAAGTCGATGCTGCTGATATCGAACCTGGTAGCCGTCTTGAGCCCCTCGGAGGCCTCGTTGACCACCACGTGCTCGCTCACGATACCCTGCAGCTGGACCATGAGGCCGGTTGTGTCGGCACTGGCCCTGTGGGCGTTGATATGGTTGAAGACGGCACGCAACGCGTCGCGCTTAGCCAGCAGTTCCTCGCCCACCTCGCGTCGGCTCACGTATTTGTACAGGGTGAACAGCTCGCGGCACATGACGCCGTAGCGCTTCTTTGTCTCGTCGCACCGTGACACGCAGTCGGCGGCATTCTTGATTTCTGCCACCTTGTCGAAGCCCTCGGCCGTCAGCAGGGATTCGAGCTCGTAGCCCAGTGACGACACGAACGCAACGGTGTCGTCCGTGAGCTCGGAAATCCTCGCAAGCAGCTCGTCCTTGTCGACCACCGGGTCGACTCCGCCTCCGTCGCCAGGGTTCTCGGTGTAGTCGGCCAGGGCTTTCCTCAACGCCTTCACGACGCTGACGTAGTCGATAATGAGGCCGTTGCTCTTACCCTTGCTCACGCGGTTGGCGCGCGCGATGGCCTGCATGAGGCCGTGAGCTTTGAGTGGCTTGTCAAAGTACATGGCCGAGAGCGACTTCACGTCGAAGCCGGTAAGCCACATGGCACATACGAAGACGATGCGGAAAGGGTTGTCGGCATCCTTGAACTCGTCGTCTAGCTGGCGCTCCTCCATCTTCTGGCGATGCGGCGCTATGTCGAGCCCCCATTTGCGGAAGCGGTCGATCTCGTTCTGCTCCTGGCTCACCACGACCGCCATCTCGGTGGATTCCATCCAGGCGATTTTGCGACGCTGCTCCATGGCCTGTTGTTGGTCCATGCCGACGAGCCTTGCGCGCTCCTCGTCGAGCGCCTCGGTCCAATACTCCTGCACGTAGTTGTACATCATCACGCAGGTGACCTTATTCACGCAGATGAACATGGCCTTGCCCGACTCCCAGATGTTCGTGTAATGGGAAACGAAGTCGCGTGCCACGGCTCTCAGGCGTGGCTCGGCCATGATGATATGGACCCCGTGGTTGAGCTGGGCCTGCACCTTCTCGGTCTGGTCGGCGTTAAGGTCGGCGTCTTCCACGGCCTGGAGCAGCTCGTCGTTGATCTCCGGATTCTCGATGCCAAGCTGGTCACTACGGTTCTCGTAGAACAGAGGCACTGTAGCTCCGTCCTCGACGGCGCGCTTGAAGTCGTAGACTGAAACGTAGCCGCCGAAGGTCCTGGCAGTTAGGTTGTCGTAGGCAAGAAGTGGCGTGCCGGTAAAGCCAAGACGCGAAGCCGTTGGCAGTAGCTTCATCATGTTCTCGGCGAAGATGCCGTTGTTTGACCGGTGCGCCTCGTCAGAGAGCACGACGATATCGTGGTCCGGTACGATGGGCTCCGCGTCAGGCTGGTTGAACTTCTGGATAAGCGAGAAGATGTAGCTCGGGTTGCCCTTGAGCTTCTCCGCAAGGTCGTTCCCGCTCGTGGCGCGGCAGCGCTCGGCGGGAACGCCCGCCAGACACTCGCAGCTCTCGAACGTTTCGCTAATCTGTTTGTTGAGCTCGTCGCGATCGGTGAGGACCAGGAAGGTCGGCGAGCCCGGCTGCGTTCGGCGGATCTTCTCAGCCAGGAACACCATCGAGTAGCTCTTGCCCGAGCCCTGCGTGTGCCAGAAGACGCCGAGTTTTCCGTCGCGCAGCTCGCGCTCGGAGTAGGCACGCACGGCCTCGTTCACGCCCAGGTACTGGTGGTTGCGCGCGAGGATCTTGGCGGCAGGCGAGTCGAAGTGGTCGAACAGAATGAAGTTCTGGAAGAGGTCTAACAGCGTTTCTTTGTTACACACACCCCTCAACATGGTCTCGAGCGCAACGTTGCCGGTGTCCTCCTCGCTCAGGCGCTTCCACTCGCCGAAGAACTCGTAGGAGCTGCCCAGCGTTCCGATTTTGGACTCCAGCCCGTTGGAGAGCATCACAAAGGCGTTGTAGTAGAAAATCTGGGGAATGGTATCCTGGTAGTCGGTGTAGTTGTCCTCGTACGCGCGCAGCACGTCCTTGTCGTGGCGCTTGAATTCGACGAACAGCAGTGGCACACCGTTGACGAAGCCTACGAGGTCGCAGCGGCGTCGATGCATGGGGCCCTTCACCCACAGTTCCTCTGCCGCCACGAAGCGGTTCAACTTTGGATGCTCAAAGTCGAAAGCCCGCGCGAGCTCAGTACGCATGGAGCCATCGGGCTGGACCTTCTTCACCGGTATGCCATCGCGGAGCATCTTATACTTTGCCTCGTTGGTCTGAAGCAGCGAATCGCCGACGAAGACTTGCTCCAAGGTCGCCACGGCCTCGGCGCATTCCGCCTCGGTAAGGTGTTCGTTCAGCTCAACCAACGCGTTCATGAGGTCGCGTTTGAGAAGGACGTCCTTATAGGAGTCACGACCCAGCGTGCCACAGGGGCCGAGAACCTCATCGTCGAAGCAGTAATGGACGTCCCACCCCATGCGACGAAGCAGCTCGCCCGCGGGCTTCTGGACAGCCTCCTCTTCGGAGTAACGGCTGGTCATAGCCTTCCTCCATCTCGTGTCATGGCGTCTGCCGGACGGTATTTCAAATCAAGCGGGATCGCGTCATTGATCTCGCACGGGTGCATGAGGGCGATTTCGTACAGGGCGATGCGCGAAAGCATGTACAGCTCATCGTCGCTGTCGCTCTCATAGTCGAAAACGACTCGTCTACCGAGAACGTCGTCCATCTCGCGGAGTTTGATGCGCCCCCAATTCGCGTCACTTGGGCCATGCTCGCCGTCGAGATAATGGATCTTCTCGAGGTTGTATTCGAACCCCCTCAGCTCCTGGGCACCTGAATGAGAGAAAAGCAGGTGCTCAAACAGAATCCAGTCTGTTTCATCGCCTTCGATACCAGCATGTTCCAGACCTTCCCTCGACATGTCACGAAGTATGTTGAGCTGCAGCCCCAAGGCATGACGCCATGTCTCCGCATAACGGCGGGCAGCCGAAAGGTTCACCTCGTTCGAAGGGACGAAAGACACTGCCTTCTTGGCGAAGTCGTAAATGAAGTCGTTACTAGAGCAAAAGCGCTCAAGCTCGGCGCTCTTCAAGCGATCAATAAACTCGCCCTCTGTCTCGTTCCTTCCCCTGTCGGGAACCGGAATAGAGCAAAACCTAGCAATGGCCTCCCGCTGAAAGCGTCCGAGACCCTCGATGACCTTTTCCAGCAATCCATAACGAAACTCGATATAGTCAAAGACCTGGTCCATATGGATACAAACGTCATCGCCCCAGCTGTTGGGCGCATTCGTGAACGCATGGGCGTGCAAGTCGCAATCCCACATTGTCTTGAAAATTGGCTCCTTTACCCATGTGATGTACGGGCAGGTAACGAGATCCGAACTTTGGTACTCACCGGCATAGCGACTTGTCTCCACTGGGTGAACCGCGCAAAGGGAACGAATGAACCTGAAATATTTTTGGTCTGTGCCCTTCCTGTTCCTACCAAGCTGGGAGAACGCTCCGGTGCGGTCATTCTCCTCGGAAAGGTCAACTCCAAAAATTCTTGCGAGCATATCGACACAATCAATCACGGTAGCGGCATTGTTGATGAAGTTAATGAAGTCGAACGCGCTCCCGTACTCATACGTAGCCGTCCCAAGTATCTGTTCATTCAGGTAAGCGACCGTATCGCGAATCCTGTGCTCACACGAGCAGATGCAATCCCATGCGGGAAGGCCCCGAAATTTCTTCTTCTCGAAAGCCTTTTCCACAAACGAAATCTGCTCCGAAATATGCTCATGCTCTCCAAGCAATCCATGGAACCGCTCAATAAGGGCGGGGTCGAGATGTATCTGGAACGTCTTTTCGCGGCCCATCACTACACCTCGATTTCCCCGGACATAAGCTTGGGAAGCAAACGATCACGCACCTCGCGAGCCGCAGCGACCTGTTGTTGACAAACGTCGATCTGCTCATAAGCGGGACAAACGACAGCCGCGTAACGCTGCATTAGCTCAATCGAAGGAATCTGAGTCGTAGCCCGCGATAGCGACTGAGGACGAAGGTGCTTGATCTTCGTCCCGTTCGCAAGCGGCGAAATCAGCTCAGAAAGTCTCCCGTAACGAAGAAGCGCATATACGAATTCCGCTGGCACGCCTTGCTTCGGAGCAATCTTGACCAAGTCGGCAGAGATGACGCTTCCGTCAGGAACGGTGGGGAGAAGAGCCGCATAACCAGCCAAACCGATAGCCTGCTCGGTAAGCCCCATGACCACATCGCCCTTAGCAACCATCTGGTCCTCGCGCGATTTGCCCGAGAACGGCTTTTCATAGCCGAACCTGAAACCGCCAAATGGAGTCAAGTTGCCAAGATTAATCAGCGTTTTCTCGCCTTGTATGATTTCATCGCTGGAATACGAGCAGCCTCGGACGACATCAACCAAGGTAAGGAGCGTTCCACGCTTCCAGCCCTCGGGGAGGCTATCAACGATGGGCGTAGTCTCGTGGCCGGAAAACTTGAGATCGATGAACCACTCCTTGTAGAGGCGCTGGGCGGCCTCCTCAAGGAGCTTGATCTGCCTGCGGTTGTTCTCGATCAGCTCGTCATAAGCAGAGAGCACGTCAGCAATGCGATCTTGGGCTTCACGGTCGGGAAGCTCAATTACCAGGTTGCGAATAACCGGCATGTTGACGTGGGAGACAGTTGCTCCGTTTGAGTTGCTAAGCAGCGCATGTCTCTGCTTCGGAGCATTGAGGTAGTAGTTCAAGAATAGAGGGCTAACCTTCTCGGCGCTAGGACGAATGAGAACGGTTCTTTGCCCGAGGCACACCTTCATGCCCTCTCTAATGATGCCAACATTGCCAGCAGGAGCCTCCCTGGCGAGTATCAAATCATTCGGGCGTGGAACGGCGCGGATATTTCGCCTATCGTATGCAGCCTTGGAAACTCGTTGAACACCCTCGAGATCGAGGTAGCCGACTCCGATGTTTGGAGTGCGAATAATCGGATATCCCTCGCCCTCGTCAGGCTCTGTTGAATGTGGGCAATCGACGATCAGCTCACAGACATCATTTAATTTGCAGCTCATAGCCTCAGCTCCTGGAAGTTGCGGTCGATAGTGGCCATGAGGTCGTTACCCCGCTTCTGCAGCTCCAGCAACTCCGAGTGAATCTCGACCATGCGCTCATGGAAGTCCACGCCGTCGTCCTCTACAGGAGGCACGCCCACGTAGGCACCCGGCGTCAGGCTCCAAGAGCTCTTCTCGGCAGGCTGGTCACCCTGAATCTCAGTACGCGTGGCCACCTTGCACAGCCCCGGCACATCCGCGTACTCGCCCTCGCCGAACTTCTCGACAAGCCAGACGGCCTCGCCGATCTCAGTAGCGGCGGACTCCATCCGGGCCGTCACCTCAGCAAGGGCTTCACGGCGCTTCTTCTGCTCGCGCTTGGGCAGGGCATCGACTTCTGCCTTAGCGGCGGCTTTCCGAGCCTCAATGGCCGCCAGCATCACTTCGTGAGCAATGGCGAAATCCTCGACATCACCGATACCCAAGAGTTTCTCCGCCGCGTCACCGCCAAACAGCGGCGCGACCTTGGCTGCACGGTCCCTGTACGCCTCAATGAGGTCGTGGTACTTGCCCATTTCGCCGCGATAGAGCCAGACGATGGCCGAGAGGTTCTTGAGTTGCCAAGGCGTCCACTCGTTAAGCGTCGTGGAGATGGCGGTGTGGTAGCGCTGGGCGTCGATGAACAGAACCTTGTCGTGCAGCGCCTCAGGCTTGCCTTTGTCGAAGAACCACAGCGTGCACGGTAGACTCTTGGTGTAGAAGAAGTTGTTGCCAACGTAGAGCATCACGTCCACGTGGCCGGTCTCCACGAGTTTGCGACGTTGGGCGCGCTCGGCGTTGGAATCGGTAGCGGAGGACGCCATGACAAAACCCGCGCGGCCCGTGTCCTTGAGGTAGGAGTAGAAGTAGTTAATCCAGAGATAGTTGGCACCGCTTGCGGACACTTCTTTCTTCTTGTTCGCCTTCGGTGTGCCAAGCGGCAGGCGACCGGCGTCCAGAGCCCTTGCGTGCTTCACCTTATCCACGTTAAAGGGCGGGTTGGCGGCCACAAAGTCACACTTGCCGTCGAGCGCGTGCGCGTCGTTATAGAAGGTGTTGGCGTCATCGCCCGACTTGATGTTGCCCTGCATGCCGTGAACAGCCATGTTCATGAGGCAAAGCTTGGCGTTGTAGTCGACCTTCTCCTGACCGTAGAACATCATGGTCTCGGCGGGGTTGCCGCCCCGCTCGCGTACGTAGTCACTGGCGGAGACGAACATGCCGCCCGAGCCGCAGGCGGGATCAAGCATCTTGCCACGCGAGGGCTCGATGACGTTCATGATCATGCGAACGAGCGACTTGGGCGTAAAGAAAACGCCGTCGTCGCTAGCCACCGCAGGAGCAAACTTGCCGAGAAAGTACTCATAGATGCGGCCGATAATGTCATCGCCCTCCTCATCGAGGGCAGGGTTGTTAAAGACGCGGATGACGCTGCGCAACAGGTCATTGCCAAGCTCGGCGTAGGTGTCAGGAAGGACGCCCGCGAGCGAGGGGTTAATGGCAGCGATACTTGCCATGGCTTCGTTGACCGCCTTGCCGATGTCGGCACCGTCGGGCACGTTGAGCAAGTAGTCGTAGCGGGCCTCCTCGGGGATGAACATCGCGCCTTTGGCGGAGTAGTCCGCTGCCTGCTTGGGCGGTTTACGACCCGTGACAGCAGCACGCTCAGCTTCGATCTGCTCGTCGGCACGCTTGAAACGACCCCATGCATAACGCAGGAAGATGAGGCCCAGAACCGGCATGCAGTACTGCTGGCTCGTCAGCTTGGAGTTGGCACGCAATTCGTCTGCCGCCTCCCAAAGCTCACTCTCGAGCTTGCGGATGTCTGCCATCGTTACTTCTCCTTCTTGGACAGGTACTCTATGAGGCTCGTCTTCACGAGGGACGTGAAGCTGACGCCATTGAGAGCGGCCGCCTCCTTGGCGGCATCGCGCATGTTCTTGGGGATGCGGATGGTTACTGCCACGTTCTCGCCGTCCACGAGGAAGCTTCTGAGCTCGCTCGGGGTGGCTTCTCCGTCGATAAGGTCGGCGTACTTCATGGGAACCTCCGCGATTGCACGATGCAATACAAATGTGCTTCTGATTCTAGCAAAAGGCGAAAGAGAAATAGCCGTCTGGTGCTGATAGGCAGACAATGTAATTGACTCCAATAAAATGGAGCGAGACCATTATTTGCGCAGATTAAAGCGTGTGTAGAAGAACGCAATGCAAAGCATAATAAAAGAACTGCATTGAGTGCGCAGCGACATGCGCGGCAATCGTTGAAGTGGAACCATAATGAATCAATTACGGTTCCCGAGATGTTGGGAGGCAGAGGGGAACCGCTTCAAGGCGTATGACCCCATCTGGGCAAACGAAGACAGCTGCTCAAAAGAGAGCTACCAGAATTGCACATAATAGCTTTCCGTTCAGATAATCTTGGACACGATTCAACGAGCGATGACGCCCACTCTAGGAAAGCTTGCATCGTCTCCTTATAATGCCTCATCAAGAAGTATCAGGTGTTTTGCAAGGCGAGAAAAATGGCTATGACCGAAATTGAAAAAGGGTTGTTTCTCAGACTTTTCAACCGTGGCGGCTATGTTCTTAATTTCACAACAAGCTCCTTCGACACTTTTACTAAAAGCAGCATTGGCGTTGCGCTTTGCGCTCATTACGGCCTATCGAAAGGTAGATCTCTCACCAACTACATCGAAGAAGAATCTGATGTAAGCGGAACAAAGTTGCTATGCGACTTGTTTGATTACTATGAGGCACAGCCTGAATACGCCAGCGAAATGGATGGCACTTCCACAGCTCGCGACGCTAAGAACCATCATTTTCTTTATGAAAAGTGCAAGCCCGTTGCGAGGCGAGAACGAGCAGGCGTCTCCGTTCTCGCCCAACGTGAGGAACTTGAGACCCATTTCACGAGCGACTACATGCGTCAACAAATCGACGCTCTCTTTTCATCACGAGAGACCAATCCAACTGAAGCGATTGGTAAGTCCAAGGAACTGATCGAAAGTTGTTGCAAAACAATCCTTGAAGAAAACAGCAGAGACTATGGGGGCAATTGGGGCGTATCGCAGCTTGTCAAGGAAACGATGAAGTGCCTCGGCATTGAGACAGACGACATTAACGCCGACCTCCCGGCGGGAGGGACCATAAAGCGCATCCTCAGCAGCCTCGGCAACATCGCCGGCGGTATTGCCGAGCTGCGCAACCCATATGGAACAGGTCACGGCAAAGCCGACAGCTATAAAGGACTGACCATAAGACACGCAAAACTTGCTGTAGGAAGTTCGGCGACGCTAGTCGAATACCTCTGGGATGCCCATGAATGGCGCAAGGAGCGCCAACGAAGTTAACCGACGCAATCGGTTTCTAACTAATGCAGCCTCGCCAGCGCACTTAATGGCAACGGTCGCAACTGCCGCAATCCATTCCGCCTGCACTTTTGTTTTGATAATGAGGCGCAGTTGATCGTGATTGGCCACCGTGGAAGCCACCTGCCAACATCGGGGACTGCCAGGCAGTAAGACAGCGCAACAAAACGGGCGGGGGCCTACCTCCCCTCCACCTTCATCCTCAGCAGCAGATCGCTCAGCTCGGGACACCTGCTGGAGAGGCGCGTCTGGGCTCGCTCGCCCATCCCCCACCGCTGGCGGATCTCCTGAGCGCGTGGGCTCACGTGGTAGTTCCCGTCCATCACCTGCTTGAGCAACTTGGCGGTCACGCGCGCATCGGCCAGGGCACTGTGGGCGTGACCCGTCGACTCGTCGAACTCGATGCCAAACCACGTCGCTGCGTCACTCAAAGAGACACACCCGTGGCTGCCTACATCCATAATCGAGGTGTAAAACGCCTGCAGGTCGGCCCAGTCCGTAGGAAATGCGGCAGGGTCGATATGTTTTGCCTGGCACTCGGTCAAAAGCTGTCGCCGGTCCGCCCCGCTCCAGCAAACCACTTGGGCGGAGTAGCGACCGATCCAATCGCTGAGCCTTTTAATCACCATGTAAAGCGGATCGGCCATCGCGGTGTCCACGGCCGATATCCCCGCAAGCTCGCGGACGGGGAACGCAACGCCTTCGGTAAATTCCGTCTGCACAAACTGCGAGAACTCGCCCATAACGTTGCCGTGGTAATCGAGCTTGACGGCGCCGACCTCGATAATCTCGTTGCGCAGCCCACGGCGCTGGCGCTGCTTTGGCACCGGCGCAAACTCAAAATCCAGCACGATCTGGCGCGCAAAGTTCGTCGTATCGATAGCCGAGATACACGGCATCCTTTCAGCTGACACGGTTATGGCCTCTCTCCGTTGCCTGCCGCTTGCTACATAGGCGGCTACATTGCCGTAAGGATAGGCGCCCGTGCGGACATGAAGGCGGGACGCAATGCCACGCGCGCCAGGCACACGCCATACAGTCGGCCCCAAGAGCGCCGCCCACTCTATTCAAATGAATGAAAAAGATTGAGGCCCGGTGACTTGAATCAGAGGTCATCCCGGGCCCATCAGAGCTCGTAGAGCTCTTGGTTGCTTTGGTCTCGCTCTTCACGGCGCTTATCGAACTTTCCGAGGCACTCAAGCAGCATTCGAAGCATAACAAGTCGCTGCCATTAAGGCACTGACCTCTTGACCAAGCAACGGCGCTGCCCAGCTATCACCCTTGGGCTGCCGTCAACTTTATTCTATCCGCGAGCATCTGGTTTACCAGATGGATTTTCGGTAAAGGAAGCACGGCACGCCCGCAAAACCACTACGCCCCAAGTGCCGCCATGGGAATCACCGCCACGCCGTCGTCGCGTGTGTAGGCAATGCTCCCCTTTCCAACCACGACCGCCAAAAACGCCGGCGCGGCATTCTGGGCGGCAGGATTGGAGAGCACTTTCCTCTCCAGCGCCTTGAGATTTCTCGCTCCATCGTCTGCTTTCGCATCACTCAGCTTGACCTCGATGGCTCCCCAGCGCCCGTCGTGCTCAACGATCAGATCGACCTCAAGGCCCTTCTCATCTCGGAAATAATGGACACTGTTGTCGACACCGCCGTAGGTGGAAAGGAACACGCACACGTCGCGCAGGACGAGATTCTCAAAGAGCATCCCCAGCGTTTGCATATCGCCAAGCAGCCGCTCAGGGGTAGCCCCCAGCAACGCCGCCGCAAGTGACGGGTCACAGAAGTAGCGCTTGGGGCGCACGCGAACGCGGGCCTTCGAGCGCATGGGCGGCTCCCATCCGCACAGGTCCTCGGTCAGCTTGAGCCTGTTGAAGAGGTCCAAGTACGCAGCGATGGTCCTCTCGTCGGGGCCCGCCTCACCGTACGAGGCGTCCTTTACGAGCGTCTTGTACGTGACAGCCCGGCTCTCGTTCATGGCAAGAGCTCGCAAAAGGCCGTGTGCAAGCTCGGGCGACATGCCCTCGTCCAGCACGTTGACGTCGAGCACCGAGTGCACGTACTGGCTTGCCGTCTCTCGCGCAAGATCTTCCGAAAGCCCAAGATTTGCAGGCCAACCGCCCCTGCAGCACCAGCGGGCGACGTCATCCACCGTGCTCTCGCGACGCTGAGGGGCAAAATCCTCGCCCTTAAAGAGGCTTGCCAGTGACACGAGCGGCTCGCCGTCGCCCGACTCACACAGGGCCATGGGGCGCATTGACAGACGGGCGATCCTACCCGTGCCGGAATGACGAACATGGCTGCGCTCCTCGCTTTTGAGCGCGGTCGAGCCCGTGAGCAAAAGTGTCCCCCGTTCGTTGCCGCTCGCGTCCACGAAACGCCGGGCGGCATCCCAAACCTCGGGCACCTCCTGCCATTCATCGACCAGGTGTGGCGCATCGCCGATGAGCGCCAGGCTTGGGTCGACCTCTGCCGCCGCACGCTGCGCAGGCTCATCGAGCCTGGAGACGCTCGCCGAGCGAGAGAGCGCCGTCCAGGTCTTGCCGCACCATTTGGGGCCGTTGATTTCCACACAGCCAAACGCCCGCATAAGGGTGTCGAGGCGCTCCTCTATGAGCCGGGGCCTGTATCCCTTTTGGGTCAATCTCTTTGGTGCATCCACAGACGGCCGTCCCTCTCTATCACGCGATATGCGAAATTACGCCATTCTCAATGCTGATTTTACGCTACTTTCAATGTAGTTTTTACGCCATGACAGATGTAGTTTTTACGCCATTTTCATTGAAGGTTTTACGCTTGGCATCCTTAGCGCGACCCATTCCGAGCATCACATCAGAGCGTGCTTGGTTATCTCCGCTCGCACATCTCGGCAAACGAAATCAGCTTGGCATCTCCCCTGCTCGCCGCAGCTTCCTGACATCCTTGCGTAAAGCCTCGCTTCGAGAAGATCGCATAGCTTTTGTGCTGCCGCCTAAAGAGCTCGCTTCGGTATACGAGCTTTTGCAGCACGTCTTCGCCCGCCGGTTCATTGCGCCATTTGCACTCCGCAAACAGCGCAGTGCCCTCGCCATCGTCAACAATCAAGTCGATTTCTTCCTGCGTATGCGTGCGATTGTCCGTCCCCCACCAGCGCCCGACGCTCGCCGGAACCACATCGAGCTGGCCCGCGCGCACGAGTTCGTACACGTATTGCCTGCATATAAGCTCAAAGACCGTACCCATGTAATCCGATACGTGCGGCTCAATGCGCTTATACGCCATCTCGGCCATATCGTTTTGAATCAGCCCAATGTTCTGCGGCACAAACTTGTACCAGAACCTAAACATCTGGTCGCTCAGCAGATACACGGCTCGCTTATTGCTCGTCTCGTTTAGGGGCAGCTCGCGCTCGACAATCCCAAGCGACGCCAGCTTATCCACATAGCTCTTTACGTTGCTCGCAGGGATTCCCGTAGAGCTCGCAATCTCCGAGATCCTCGAGCGCCCCTGAGCAATTGCTTGCACGATCGCATCATATTGCTCGGGATTGCGGCACTCTTGCAACAGCAGGTTACTCGGCTCCTCAAAGAGATAGCCCGTAGGAGTAAGAAAAAGACGTTTGATGTTGTCCTTGAGCGGTGCGGCAGGATCGACTTTCTCGATATATGCAGGAATGCCGCCCGTCATGCCATAGCAAACCGCAGCGTCTTCGCGACTCATGCTCTGCCACAGGCCGAGGGTCGTCGTAAAATCGAGCGGCATGATCTTAAACTGGGCCGTACGCCTACCGTATAGTGGGCTCTCGTAGCCCAACACCTGTTCCTCCATAAACGAAAGAGACGAGCCGCATAGGATCAGCATTAGCCTGGTCTCTTTGTATAAGTGGTCGATCTTGTCTTGCAGCAACGAGCTGATTTCGGGATTCGATTGGGCGAGATAGGGATACTCGTCAATCACGACAACTAAACGTTCCGTGCGAGCCATGGTGGCCAATGCATCGAACGCTTCGTCAAAACTACGAAACGACACGCCTGCAGCACCAACCGAGCCTGCAAGTATCGCCTGGCTAAAGCCGTGCAGGTTTGCCTCTGCATTGGTACGACGAGCTTGAAAGTAAATAGCCTTCTTGCCTTGGATGAACTCTGTGATAAGGCGCGTTTTACCCACACGACGGCGGCCGTAAATCACAGGCATTTCAAAGGAGCCCGTGCCATACAGTCGATTGAGCTCGGACATTTCCGCCGTTCTTCCGATAAACATAGGCCATCCTTCCTTTACGTTATAGCTAGCTATATTATACCTTCCTATAATATGGCTAGCTATAACGTAATTCGACAAGCGGAGCACGAAAAGGGGCGGTACACCACCGCACGTGGACCGTTCCGGAAAATGCATCCCGTTCTGAAGCCAAAAACTGAGCCGTAGTTTCCGCCAAGCATGCCATCCGGAAAGCGCGTCCCGTTCTGAGCCTGAATTCTGGGATGCACTTTCCGCTGAAGCTTCTACCGGAAAATGCATCCCATTCTGAGCGTCGAATCCGGGACGCAGTTTCCGCAGATACAAGACGACGATCCGCCGCCCCTATCACATACCTTCAAACATGCAATCCAGAAACACAAAACAGCAGATAGAATGCTCTTTTTCAAAAAAGTACACGTCCCGAAACTTACCCAGTCTTCATAACTCGCTACCGTTCAAGGTCGCCGATTACCGCCCACCGATTCGGATGTAAAAATGTCGCCGAAAACAGGCCATCTACCTGCATGGTTAGATTTTGGTCAGCTTTTGGTCAGTTGAGCGGCAAGTTCCGGCTGATACGTTTTTGCCACCCCAAAAAGGAGGCGGTAGCTCATGGCGCATTGCAATGACCAACTCATCGACCAACTGCTCACTCAAGCCGAACAAGAGGGGCGCTGTCTGATTCCCCCGAGCACGGCGATCCGAAAAGCGCTCCTTCGGCGCACCGGCGGCACGGTTGTCTCGCCCATGCCGGGGTTGTTTGCGCGAAAAACGCGCTGGGATGAACTCAACCGAGCGCAACGCCATTGCGAAATCCTCCGCGCCCTTGCGATCATCCACCCCGATTGGACGTTCTGCTCGTTTTCGGCCGCCTGTCTGCTGGAGCTCGAGGTCTCGTGGCGACACTTGAATGTCGTGCATGTCTGCAGTGCCACCAAGCCGTCGGCTCGTCCGGGCGCGCATATTCAGCGGCATCAGATCGAGCCGGCCGGAGCAATCCTTCTATCCGGCATATCGGTAACGCCGCCCATCCAAACGGTCACAGATTGCCTGCTGCAAACTGGTTTTGCCAACGGCATGCCCATTGCCGATTCGGCGATCTCAAAGCTCGGCCTTGCGCCGGAACAGCTGATGAAGGCCGTTGAGCAACGAGCGACTGCCCGCAATGGTCGCGCGATTCGCACCGCCCTCACAACGCTTCGATATGCCGACGCCCGCGCCGAGAGCGGCGGGGAATCGGTCGCCCGAGCCGTCATGATCGAGACGGGCTTTGCGCCCGACTGGCTTCAATACGAGCTGACGGACCCCTTCGATTCGGCCAAGCGCATACGAACGGACTTTGCCTCGGAGCGCCAGGCGCGGGAACTCACGCTGGGCGAGCTCGACGGGCTCATCAAATATACCGACCAGACCATGCTGGCCGGACGCACCACCGCCGAGGCGCTCGTCGCCGAACGACAGCGCGAGGCGCACCTATCGCTCTACGGCCACCCTCTGCTGCGCTTTACCATGAACGAGGTCCGCTCGGCAGGAATGCTCGCCAAAAAGCTGCAGACGGCAGGCATCCGGCAGACCGCTCTACCGACATGGCTCAACGATATTGAACTGTAGGGGCTGCTGAGCTTATGCCCGCCTGCCCACCAAACTGGGACACACCTTCCGGTTGGCAGCACCCGCGGAAACCATGTCCCAGATTGAGTGCTCAAAACGGGATGCGCTTTCCAGATGGCATGCCTAGCGGAAACCGTGTCCCAGAATCAAGGTCTAGAACGGGACACGCTTTCCGCAGTCCCCGCCCAGCGGAAAGCGCATCCCGGAATAGACGCTCAAGCTGGAGCGCAGTTTCCGCTGAGGTTCCATCCGGAAACCGTGTCCCACTCCGAGCGTCAATTCTGGGATGAACTTTCCGCCAGAGGGTTCAGCCGGAAACGGCATCCCACTCTGAAGCGAAATTCTGGGACGCAGTTTCCGGTTGAGGGCTGTTCCGGAAAGTGTGTCCCATTCCAGGCGCGGATTCCGGGATGCAGTTTCCGCTTGAGGGCCGATCCGGAAAGCACGTCCCATTCTGGAGCCGAAATCTGGGACGCAGTTTCCGTATGCGGAGGCGCTCCAAAC
The DNA here is from genome assembly GCA_902491345.1 of uncultured Collinsella sp. Taxonomy (GTDB): domain Bacteria; phylum Actinomycetota; class Coriobacteriia; order Coriobacteriales; family Coriobacteriaceae; genus Collinsella. The sequence goes on along the minus strand of CABUHI010000004.1, from coordinate 61,262 downwards.
AAAAGGCCCCGGCTCGCGATGGAGCTGGGGCCAAAGGTGCAGCATATACAGTTGGTGTTGTGCGCGAACAGCCCGTCAGTAATGACCGTCCGCGCTCTACCCTACCCGCGGTGACGGGCGCGGCTGTACGGCGTATCCACCATGGGCAGATCCGGACGCAGCTTGCCGTCGAATGCGCGATAGGCGTTCTGCACGGCGGGCGCCGTGGGGATCGTTGCGATCTCGCCGATGCCCTTGCCGCCGTATGCCACAGGCAGCAGCTCGTCCTTCTCCACGTAGATGGCGTGGATATCCGGAATCTCGGGCGCGCGGAACAGCCCGAGCGTGCCGTACCTTGCCTGGGGCACGCAGTCCTTGAGCGGCCAGTCCTCGGTAAGCGCATAGCCCATACCCATAAGCACGCCGCCTTCGATCTGACCCTGAATGGAGATGGGGTTGACCACCTTGCCGGAATCGTGCGCAGCATAGACCTCGCTCACGCGGCCGTCGTCGTCCAAAATGACCACATGCGTGGCAAAGCCGTAGCAGATGTGGCTCTTGGGGTTGGGAACGTCGGCGCCCAGCTTGTCGGTCGGCTCCAGGTACACGTACCCAAACTCGCAGCCCTCGAGCGCCTTGATGGCGGCAGCGGGATCTTGAGGATGCATACCCTGGCCGGCGACGAGTTCCTGTGTGTGCAGCTGATAGGCGCGACCGTCGTCGTACTCGATCTTGACGCCGTCGCCGTGCGCGCTCACGGGAGTATCGGGCGCAGGCTTGCCAGCCTCGATGTCAAGCATGGCATCGCGCAGCAGGAAGGCGGCACCGCGCACGGCCTCGCCGGTCACGACCGTCTGACGCGAGCCAGACGTGGTGCCGGAGTCGGGAGCGTTCTCGGTGGAGCACTCGCCGTTGGCAATGCAGCTCAGCGGCAGACCGCAGGCCTCGGCAACGTCCTGCAAAAAGACGGTGTTGCAGCCCTGGCCGATGTCGGACGTGGCGGCATAGACCACAGCCACGCCGTCCTCGATGCGAATCTTGCAGCGGCCGGCATCGGGCAGGCCAACGCCCACGCCGGCGTTCTTCATGGCGCAGGCGATACCGGCATGTCCGGGATGCGCATAGTAGGCATCCTTGACCTCGAGCAGCGTCTCCTTCAGCGCCGTGGAGCAGTCGGCAATCTGGCCGTTGGGCAAAACCTCGCCCGGCTCGATGGCGTTGCGGTAGCGAATCTCCCACGGATCCAGGCCGACCTTCTCTGCCAGCAGGTCAATCAAGCTCTCGAGCGCAAACTCGGACTGGCAGACGCCAAAGCCACGGTACGCACCGGCGGGCGGATTGTTGGTGTAGTAGCCAAAACCGCGAATGTCGGTGTTCTGGTACTTGTAGGGGCCGACGGCATGCGTGCAGGCGCGCTCGAGCACCGGGCCGCACAGCGAAGCGTAGGCGCCGGTATCGAAGTTGATCTCGCAGTCCAGGCCGGTAAAGTTGCCCTCGGCGTCGCAACCCAGCGTAAAGGTGCCGTCCATGGCATGGCGCTTGGGATGGAAAGCGAGCGACTCGGTACGCGTGAGCTTGCACTTCACAGGACGCTGAAACTTATATGCGGCGAGCGCGGCCAGATGCTGGATGGACACGTCCTCTTTACCGCCAAAGCCGCCGCCCACGAGCATGGTCTCGACGACCACGCGCTCGGGCTCGTTGTCCCAGCCAAACATGTGGGCACACTCTTTGCGCGTATCGTAGGCACCTTGATCGGTCGACTGCACCTTGACGCCGTTCTTGTACGGGAAGGCGACGGCGCACTCGGGCTCCAAGAAGGCATGCTCGGTAAAGGGCGTGGTAAAGCGCTGCGTCACGGTGAACGCGCTCTCCGCCAGTGCCTTGGCGGCGTCGCCACGCGTCACGTGACGGCTCTGGCATACATTGTCCTTGAGCTCCACCGTGTTGCCAAAGGCAAAGAAGCTGTCGTGCAGGCGTGGGGCGTCGGTGGCCTTGGCCTCGGCGATGTTGCGCACGGGCTCCAGCGGCTCGTAATCGATCTTTACGAGCTTCTTGGCCTTCTCGAGCGTCGCCTCGTCCTCGGCAACCACCAGCACGATGGCGTCACCCACGCAGCGGGTGATATCGCCCTGGGCGATCATGACGTCCCAGTCCTGGATAAGGTGACCGACCTGGTTGACTGGCACGTCCTCGGCGCGCAGAATGCCCACCACGCCGGGCAGGGCCTCGGCCTTGGAGGTATCGATGGAGAGCACGCGGGCGCGCGGGTACTTGGAGCGCACGGCGCTGGCATAGGTCAGGCCCGGCTGATCGAGTTCGTCGATGTCGTCGGGGTACTTACCCTCGCCGAGCACCTTCTTGCGCACGTCGATACGGAAGGCGCGCTTGCCCACGCCGTAGTCGTCGCCGCGCTCCAAGTCCTCGTCGATCTGCTTTTCGCCGCGGAGCACCGCGGCCGCCAGCGAAATGCCCTCGATGATCTTTTTGTAGCCAGTGCAACGGCAGACGTTGCCGCGGATGGCGTACTTGATCTGCTCCTCGGTGGGCTCGGGATCCTCGGCGATGAGCGCTGCACCCGCCATGACCATGCCGGGGATGCAAAAACCGCACTGCACGGCGCCCACGGCGCCAAAGGCGTACACAAAGGCCTCGCGCACGTCCTGGGGCAGGCCCTCGACGGTCACGATGTTGCGGCCGGCGGCAAGAGCGGTGGTCAGCACGCACGCCTTGACGGCCGCACCGTCCACGCGGATGGTGCAGGTACCGCAGGCGCCCTCGGAGCAGCCGTCCTTGGCGGAGTGAATGTGCAGGTCGTCGCGCAGAAAACGCAGCAACGGTTTGTTTTGGGTCGTCGTGCGCTCGACGCCGTTAACGGTAAAAGTGAATTCCTGTGCCATGGTGATTCCCCTCTACACGCCGGCGGCGATGCCGGTGCGGTCGTGGATGGCGCCATGCGGGCACACGACGGCGCACATACCACACGACAGGCAGTCGGCGCCGTCGATATGGGCGCAGTTGTCCTCGATGCGGATAGCGCCGGCAGGGCACTTTTTGGCGCACATACCGCAACCGATGCAGCTCGTGTCGCAGATCTTGCGGGCGATGGCGCCCTTATCGGTGTTGTTGCAGCGCACCAGGATATTCTGGTAGCCAGGAACGAAGGCGATCACGCGCTGCGGGCACGCCATGCCGCACAGGCCACAACCCGTGCACTTTGAGCGATCCACGCGGGCGATGCCATCGACCAGCGCAATGGCGCCGTGGGGGCAGGCCGTGACGCAGGCGCCACAGCCAATGCAGCCTTCGTTGCAGCGGGCGTCGCCGCCTGCGGAGGCACAACCGCTTCCGCAGGCAACGTAGGCCACGTTATGTTGAATGGATTTGGCCATAAGAGACTCGCCTATTTCTTAAGAAGGTACGAATAGTTGTCGCGCACGGCCCTGATGGTCAGGCGGACGGCCTCGGGAAGACCGGTGTTGACGGCATCGACCGAGACGGTGCGGACCGTGCCGGCGACGCGGACCTTAAAGTGGTCCTCGTCCACGGCCAGAAAGCCCTCGTTCTCGGAGTTCTCCATGTCCTGCTCGCTCCAGAACAGGGTGAGCTTGTCCTTGTAGGGACGACCCTCCTGGTAGGGGCAGAACACGGCGCAGTTGCCGCACTCGTTGCACATGCCGTCGACATGGACGACCTGATGCTTGGCCAGGCCCGGCACCTTGATGGCAACGTTGGCGCGGTTGGGGCACACGTCGCAGCAGACCTCGCACACCGAGCCGCAGCCCAGGCAGCTGGTCTTGGTGCAGTTGCGCTTGTCGCGGCACAGCGACCCCTTGCGCTCGTAGCAGGCGTCCTCGCGACCGGCCTGAGCATTCTGGTCGGCGTACTTGTTAAAGTCCACGCCGGCGATGGCACGGGCAACCTCGGCGGCATCGGCGATGGCCTCGACCACGGTGGCGGGACCGCGGCGGCAGTCACCGGCAGCCCAGACGCCCTCGACGCCGGTGGAGGTGGCGGCAAGGCGGCCGCGACGGTCGTGCTCAACACCCGCGGCGTCGTACAGGCTGGCATCGATGCCCTCGCCCACGGCACAGATCACCGTGGTGGCGGGAAGCTCGACGGTCTCGCCCGTGGCGACGGGGCTACGACGGCCGCTTGCATCCGGCTCGCCAAGCTCCATAACGTCGCAGGTCAGCACGGAGCCGTTGAGTGCCTTGGGCCCCAGCAGCTCGCAGAACTCAACGCCGTCGGCAAGAGCAAGATCGAGCTCTTCCTCGTCGGCGGGCATCTGCTTCTTGGTGCGGCGATACACCAGGCGCACGTTCTTCACGCCGGCAAGGCGCTTGGCCACGCGGGCCGCGTCCATGGCGGTGTTGCCGGCGCCAATGACCACGACGTCCTCGCCCAGCTCGAGCTTCTCGCCCTTCTTGGCGGCCTCGAGGAACTCCAACACATCGAGCTCGGCACCCTCGCCCAGGCCCGCAGAGCCGGGCATCCAGGCACCGGTGGCCACGACCACGTCGGTAAAGCCCTGGGCCTTGAGCTCGTCGATGGACTCCACGCGGGCGTTGAGCTGCACCTTGGCGCCAAAGGCTAGGCAGAGCTCAGCATCGTGGGAGATATCGTCGCTCGCGATGCGGAACTCGGGAATCACGTGACGGACCACGCCACCGAGCGAATCGCGGGCCTCAAAGATGGTGACGGGCACGCCGGCACGCGTCAGGAAGAACGCCGTCGCCAGGCCGGCCGGGCCGCCGCCGATAACGGCAACGTTGCGCTCGCCGTCGTTTGCGATGGCCTGGGCACGCAGCTTGGGCAGCACGGCGGTCATGGCCTCGCGGGCGGCCTTGAGCTTGCTGGCGCGAATCTGGGCGCCCTCGGGCTCGTAGAACGCACGCTCGCAGGCACGGCCGCAGGGATGCGGGCAGATGGTGCCGGTAATGAACGGAAGGGCGTTGCGCTCGATGATGATGTTGAGTGCGTCCTCGTAGCGGCCCTCGTCAACAGCCGCCAGATAGGCAGGAATATCCTGCTGGATGGGGCAGCTCGTGCGGCACGGCGTGGTAAAGCAATCGGAAAGAGGGCTCTTGCCGGCGACCTTGCGGTCGGGCAGCGGACGCAGCGGCTTCTTGTAGAGCGGGTTGGTGAATGAGTCGGTCTGGATCGCAGTCACAGCCTCGAGAGAGACGCCCGCGAACGGCTTACCATCCAGGTCGGTAAACTCGCCGGCCATCTGGCTAAAGCGCTCGTAGCCACCGGGCTTGAGCACGTCGGTCGCTAGGGTGACGGGCCAAATGCCGGCATCGTACAGGGCGCGGATGTTGTAGACCGTGGCACCGCCGGAGTAGCTGATGCGCAGCTTGCCATCGAACTGCTCGGTAATGCGACGGGCGGCCTCGATGGTTAGCGAGAACAGCGAACGGCCGGACATGTACATCTCGGTGGAAGGCAGCTCGTCCCTGGTCACGTCGACGGGGAACGTGTTGGTCAGCTTGACGCCAAACTCCAGGCCGCGCTCGGCGCACAGGGCAATCAGGCGCTCGAACATAGGCACGGCATCGGCCCACTGCAGGTCCTCACGGAAGTGCGTGTCATCGAAGACGATGTAGTCAAAGCCCAGCTCGTTCAGACGCTGGCGGGCAAACTCATAGCCCAGCAGCGTGGGGTTGCACTTGATGTAGGTGTTGAGGCCCTTCTCGGTGATGAGGTAGGTCGCGATGCGCTCGATCTCGGCCGGCGGGCAGCCGTGCAGGGTGGACTCCGTGATGGAGTTGGACACGCGCGCCGGGATGGATTCGACAAATGCGGCGTCGACATGCTCAAACTTGTCCAGGTTGGCAAGCGCCCATGCGCGGCACTCATTCCAGACGTCAGAGCCGCTGGCGTCCTTCATGCCCTCGATGTAGGCGTCGACCTTGGGGCTCTTGATGCCCTCCAGGTCATAACCCACGGACATGTTGAAGACAAAGCCGTCCGGGCTGCCCAGGCCGTACTCGCGAGCGATCAGGTGGCAGGCGAACCATGCCTTCACGTACTCGGCAAAAGCCTGCGGAACCTCGAGCTCGGTCGACCACTCGCAGTTGTAGCACTCGTCCTGCGCCACGATGCAGGGCTTGTTCACACACTTGGAGAGCTCCTCGCCGTCCATAACCTGAACGGTCTTGAGCTCAAAGAAGCGAGAACCGGCCACGTAGGATGCCACGATGTTCTGGGCCAGCTGCGTGTTGGGGCCGGCGGCCGGGCCAAACGGAGTCTCGATGCGCTCGTCAAAAATGGGGAGCGCGCCCTCCTGGTTGGTCGTGACCATCTTACGCACGCCAAAGATGGCGTCCTGGGCCTTGTGCTCCTCGATGATCCAGTTCATCAGCTGCGAAAACGGGATCGGCCTCATGATGTCGCTCATAATGAGCTCCTCTCTGTAACGCCCGGCGAGACCGCGCGGCGGGCGCAAATACGGTGTAGCGCTAGCACAGCGCCGGCGACCCCGCGGAGGCCGCCTATACGCGCGTCGGATGCAGCGAAACATCCGACGCGCGTGAATCTACTTGTAATTAGTAGGCGCGATCGTTGAGCGTGCTCCAGAGCTTCTTGGACTCAGCCATGGTCCACGCGTTGATCTTGTCCTCATCAATACCGACAAACTCGCGATCCTTGTACAGGACGCGGCCGTTGATGATGGTGGTGCGGCAGTTTTTGCCCATCATGCCAAAGAGCATGTGGCCGTCGATATTCTCCTCGCTCAGCGGCGTAAAGGGCTTGTAGTCCATGACGATGACGTCGGCGGCAGCGCCGGCCTCGAGCACACCGAGCTTGCGATCGAAGTACTTGCTCGCCATCTTGGCGTTGTTCTCGAACAGCATGGTCATGGCCTCGCACCAGCCCACGTTGGGCATGGCGGCGTTGTGACGCTGAATGATCAGGAAGACCTTAAGGCTCTCGAGCATGTCGTGGGTGTAGGCGTCGGTGCCCATGCACACGGGGATGCCGCGGCGGAAGAACTCGAGCACGGGGGCGCAGCCCACGGCGTTACCCATATTGGATTCGGGGTTGTTGACGAGCCAGGTGCCGGACTCCTTGACGATATCCATCTCGGCAGGCGTCACGTGGATGCAGTGGCCCAGCATGGTGTCAGGACCCAGCAGGTTGTGCTGCAGCAGGCGCTCGACGGGACTGATGCCTCCGCGGTTGAGGCGGGAATCCCACACGTCGTTCATGCCCTCGCACACGTGGATGTGGAAGCCGGTCAGGCCGTTGTTGGCCTCGGCCATCTTGTCCATGGTCTCGTCCGACAGCGTAAAGGTGGCGTGACCGCCAAACATGGCGGCGATCATGTGGTTGTCGTTATCGCGACGCTCCTTGGCGGCCCACTGGGCAAATTCGGCGTTCTCGGCAATGGCCTGGTCGCATTTTTCCTGGCCGCGGCGATCGGAGACCTCGTAGCACAGGCACGAACGCATGCCCAGCTCCTGAGCTGCATCCTTAATGGTAAAGAGGCTTCCCGGGATCTCGCAGAAGCTCGCATGGTGATCGAAGATCGTGGTGACGCCATCGCGGATAGAGTCCAAAATCGTGGCATAGGCGCTGGCCTTGGTGCCGTCGAGCGTCAGATTGTCGTCGATCTTCCACCACTGCTGCTCGAGATTCTCCAGGAAGTTGGTGGGGTTGCAGCCCTTAATGGCAAGGCCGCGGGCCAGACCCGAGTAGATGTGGGTGTGGCAGTTGATGAGTCCGGGCATGATGAGGTTGCCCCGGGCATCGACGTACTCGGCATCCGGGTACTTGGCCTTGAGCTCGCGTTCGGGGCCCACTTCGACGATCGTATCTCCGTCAATGGCGACCGCACCGTTTGGAATGAACGGGGTCTGAGCGTTGCGGGTAAAGACGGAACCGTTAGCGACCAGAAGCATGGATGCTCCCTTCAACATCAGAGGCGGGGTTTGACACCTCTGACATGGCGGAGTGCGAAGCGCCGGCCTACACCGGAAACGGGCCCTCTCCCGTCAACGCTTCACCAAAGGGACAAACCCTTTGAAGTGCGGCTTGGCGCCGCATGGCGTCGGCGGACGAGGCGATGCGTCCGCCGACGAATAGCACCGAATTGGTTACTTCTTGCTCTCGGGCAAGACCAGATCCACGGCAGCGTCCTTGGCAGCATCGATGTGCTGAGCCACGACCGGCGTCTGCGGAAGGATCAGGTTAAGGACAATGGCCATGATGGCGGTGGGGGTTACGGCATTGGAGCCGATGACGGTGGACACCCAGGCGGGCATACCCTCGCCGGCAAGGCAACCGCTGGCCATCCAGATACCCAGGCCAAAGACGACGGAGGTGCCGACGATAGTGGTAGTGCGCTGCGTGAGGCCCTCGCGGGTGAACATGCGCACGCCGTTCATGGTGATGGTGCCAAAGACGCCGACGGTCGCGCCGCCGATGACGGGCTGCGGGATAGCGGAAAGGACGGCAGAGAGCTGCGGGAACAGACCGGCGATGGCAAAGACGGCCGCGATGATCACAAAGACCCACTTGTTGACGACCTTGTTGGAGCAGATGATGCCCACGTTCTGGCCAAGGGCGCTGGTGGGAAGACCGCCCAGCAGGCCGCCGACCATAGAGGTAAGGCCCTGGGACACGATGGCGCCGGAGAGCTCGCGCTCGGTGGGCATACGGTCGATGGAGCCCAGGCAGGCGGCGGAGACGTCACCGATAACCTGGATAGCAACCATGGGGAACACGACGGCGAGGGTAATGCAGACCTCGGGATCAAACTCGAGCGCGTAGGGCATGAGCTTGGGAAGGGCGAAGACCTGAGCGGTGGCGACGCTGGAGAAGTCGATCATGCCAAAGGGGATGGAGACGATCATGCCAACGATCATGCCAAAGAACACGGATCCCAGCTTGAGCGTGCCCTTGCCAAAGTTGGCGAGCGCAAAGACCACGGCGAAGGTGATAAGAGCGACGCACCAGGCCTGCGGGGTGCCCCATAGCGGCGTACCCATACCGCCGGCCATATACTTGACGGCCGTGGGATACAGCGAAACGCCGATGGAGAAGATGACCGTACCGGTCACGACGGGCGGGAACAGCCACTTGATCTTGCTGTAGGCCAGACCAAAGAGGACCGCGACGGCGCCGCCGACGATCTCGCCGCCCAGCAGTGCACCAAAGCTAAAGCCCGAGGCACCCATGGCCTGCAGGGCCGGCAGGAACGCGAACGAAACGCCCATGACGATGGGCAGGCCGCCGCCGATGCGACGGAAGGGAGCGAAGGCCTGAAGGGCCGTATCGATCGCCGAAAGAATGAGCGCGACCTGGATGATGTCGGTGCTCTGCTGGCTATTAAAGCCGTAGACGCCGGCCATGATGACCGCCGGGGTAATGATGCCGGCAAACGATGCCAGTACGTGCTGAAGGGCACACGGGATCATTTCCTTAACGGGAGGCATGCCTTCGCGAGTGAACAGGGCTTCAGTGCCGTTCGTAACCGTCTCCTGGGTCATTTGACCACCAATCCTCGAAGTAGTTGTTTTCGCATCTAACGCTCTATTGTGACGCAGTGCGGGGTTGAGGTTGTGCCTTCATTGCATATCGTATTAAAGATGATTCTCATTCTCAATAATAATTTTTTGTTATCAGACTATTCTTCAGCTGAAATTACGCATTTCCGCAGGTCAGGAAAGTGTCTGGTCAAAATAACATCTAACATTTCTTTTGGTCAACCGTTTACCGCTAAATTCCTACCGTTCGTCTGCATTACGCAATGTACCTGCGGATATACGAGATGATGGGCAGCGTGTTACCATGAGAAAAAATTGTTATGAACATTTCCGATTTCACCCAAAGGAGTTGCCCGTGAACGAGACCGTACGTCGCTTTTTGCCGATGGTCGATTTTCTGGAGCAGATACTCGGCAAAAACAGCGAAATCGTGCTGCACGATTTCTCGGATCCCGACCACGCCATCGTCGATATTCGCAACGGCATCGTGAGCGGCCGCAAGGTCGGCGGTCCCGCCACCGATCTGGCACTCAAGATCATGCACGACGCCAAGTATCGCGACCTGCCGTTTATTACGGGCTACGAGGGCCGCGGCGCCGGAGGCAAGACGTTGGAGTCAGCGACGTACTTTATCCGCGAGAATGACGAGATCGTCGGTATGCTCTGCGTCAACACCGACCTCTCGACCGTACGCTCCATCAACGCCATGGCGCAGCAGCTCATGGCGTGCTTCGACGCGGCGCCAACGCGCACGGAGCCCGCCCCTATCGAGGTCGAAAGCCTTTCGGAGTCCACACAGGAGCTCATCGACCGCAGCATTGCCGAGTTGCTGAGCGCGCGTGGGCTGGATGTAGCGTCGCTTGGTCAGAGCGACCGCGTGGACGTCATTCGCCACCTCAACGGCAACGGGGTGTTCATGCTCAAGGGCGCTGTTGCCTGCGCCGCCACCGCGCTGGGCATCTCGGAGCCCAGCGTCTACCGCTACCTGCAAAAAGTCCGAAAGGAAGGCTAACGAGCAAAATGAAGCGCGGCTCCACAAGCGATCCGTCACTTAACAAAAGACCCTGCAGCTCGCACGCGCTGCAGGGTCTTTTTGCATGTCATGTTTAGTTGTGGCCAACGCCTTAGAGAGCGGCAACGACCTCGATCTCGACCAGACCGCCAGCCGGAAGGGCGGCAACCTGGAAGGCGCTGCGCGCGGGGAACGGGGCCTCAAACTTGGAGGCGTAGATCTCGTTCACGGCGGCGAAGTCGGCGATGTCGGCCAGGTAGACCGTGGTCTTGACGACATCGGCAAAGGTAGCGCCGGCAGCGGTCAGCAGGGCCTCGACGTTGGCGAGGGACTGCTTGGCCTGGGCCTCGACGCCCTCGGGCATCTTGCCGGTCGCGGGATCGATGCCCAGCTGGCCGGACAGGAACACCATGTTGTCGGCCTGGATACCGGGGGAATACGGGCCGATGGCTGCGGGTGCGTTATCGGAAGACACGACGGTCTTGCTCATGTTTTTCTCCTTACGATCAATTGAGAGAGCGTGAGCGCGGTGTTCACACCGGGAGGCACAGTTCGGTCTGAACACCGCGCTTGATTGGGATAGTACTCAAGGTTTCTGTTTGATGCAAGAATATTATCAGCTTGCGAGAATATTTTATCGCCCAACGGTTTCCCCGAACCGCTGAACGGTTCTCATGTGGAGCAGCCAGTCCAAGCTGCTGAAGACTTTGTCCTGCTTAGGCTGCGGGCATCGTCCATCGCAGCGACGCCACTATACTTTTGAATATCTGAGCATTTTGAAAGGCAGGATATGACCGCAACCGCCAGCCGAACCACTAACCGCAGGCCCGAGCTTTTGGCCCCCGCCGGAGGCCCGGAGCCCTTTGCCGCCGCGCTCGCCGCCGGGGCAGACGCCATCTACTGCGGCATGGGCAGCTTCAACGCCCGCCGCAAGGCAACCAACTTTACCGACGAGGCCTTTGAGCAAGCCTGCCGCGCCGCGCATCTAGCCGGGTCGCGCGTCTACGTCACGGTAAACATCGTCATCAAGCAGTCCGAGATGAGCGATGCGCTGCAACTCATCCGTCGCTGCTCCACGCTGGGCGCCGATGCCTTCATTATCCAGGACTGGGGTCTGTTCTTTGAGGTCAAGCGCACCATGCCCGGCATCGAGACGCACATCTCGACCCAGGCGAACATCCATGACGACCGCGGAACCCTTTGGTGCCGTGAGCAGGGCGCCGACCGTGTGACTCTCTCGCGCGAGCTCTCCATCGACGAGATCGCCGCCATCCACGACGCCGCGCCCGATGTGGACCTTGAGGTCTTTAGCCATGGCGCCATCTGCTTTTGCTACTCGGGCCTGTGCCTGCTTTCGAGCTTTGCCATGGCGGGACGATCGGCCAACCGCGGCATGTGCGCCCAGCCCTGCCGCCTGCCCTACGAGCTGATCGACGAGAACGGCCGCTCGCTCTCCCCTGCCGGTCGCGAGCGCGCGCTGTGCCCGCGCGACACCAACACTTCGCAGCTTGTTCGCCGTCTGTATGACGCCGGCGCCGCATCGCTCAAGCTCGAAGGACGCATGAAGGCACCCGATTACGTGTATTCCATCGTCGACGTGTATCGTCATCAGATTGATGACATGCTGGCCGATGTTTCGACCTCCAAGGATGAGGATGCAGCCCGCCAGCGCCAGCTCAAGCGCTGCTTTAATCGCGACTTTACGCACGCCTACCAGGATGGCACCTCGGGCGACGAGATGATGAGTTACGAGCGCTCCAACAACCGCGGCCAGATTGTGGGCACGGTGCTGGGCAGCCGCCTGGCCAACCGCGACGTGCGCGGCCTCAAGCCCGACGACCGCCGTCGCCGTGCCGCCATCGCCCGCATTGAGCTGTTTGAGCCCGTGGGCAAGGGCGACTTGTTGGAACTTCGCCACGACGACGAGTTCGATCAGTTCCTAACCACTATCGCTACCGATGATGCCGCCGCCGGTGACATCATCGAATGTCGCGTGCCCCGCAGCATGCCCGAGGGCTGCCGCGTCCGCGTGATTCGCAGCCAGCGTGCCATCGACGCCGCCGGCGCCGCGCTCAAGCGCGATGTGCTGCGCCGCCGCGCCGTAGACGTGTCCGTTGTGGCGCGTCTGGGCGAGCCGTTTACCGTTACGCTCACCTGCTGCGACGACCCTTCGCTTACGGCCACGGCCACGGGCTTTACCGTCGAGGCCGCCAAGACCCGCGCGGTCGAGGCGTCCGATCTGGTAGAGCATGTGGGCCGCATGGGGTCCTCGCCCTTTGAGTCCGCGAGCTTTGATGTGGCGCTCGATAAGGGCTGCGGCATGGGCTTCTCCGCTGTGCACAAGGTGCGCGCCGCCGCTTGTAAGGCGCTGGAAGAGGCCATTCTGGCACCGTACGAGGAGCGCGCAAAAACGCTCGAGTTGCCGGTGCTCGACAAATGTACGCGCCCCATGCCCAAGCACTACCGCGACGAGCCGCAAATCTGCGCCACCGTCACCTCGCTCGAGGCCGCCGAGGCAGCCCGCGCGGAGAGTGCAACGCGCATCTATATGACCACCGACGCGCTCGAGGCTGTCGGACTCTCCCCTGCCGATGCATTTGAGCAGGGTATCGTGCCCGTACTCGACGAGGTCTGCCGCGCCGTCGACCACGAGCGCGTCGATCCTTGGATCAATGCCGGAGCCACCGTCGCCGTCGGCAATATCTCCGAGCTCGCCGTAGCCGCTCATGCCGGCGCCACGGCCGAGATTCGCTCTTGCCTGCCGGCGCACAACACGCCCTGCATGGAGGCGCTTGCCGAGCGCGGAGCCGGTGCGTTTTGGCTCTCGCCCGAGATCACACTCGACGAGATTGTCTCGCTCGGCGCCGCCGCGCCCGCGGCTCTGGGCATCACCGTCTTTGGCCGCCCGCGCGTTATGACGAGCGAGCACTGCATCCTGCAGGTGGCCAATGGCTGCATCCACGATTGCGCTAACTGCCGCCTGCGCGCCCGCAAGCTCTCGCTCAAGAATATCGACGGCAAGATCATGCCGGTGCGTACCGACATCCACGGCCGCTCACGCCTGTACGACGCCTACCCCATCGACCTCACGCCGCAGGTACCGCAGTTGCTCGACGCCGGCGTCCGTCATCTTATGGTCGACGGAACCCTGCTCGAGGCCGATGAGATTGGCCGTGCCGTCGCTCGCGTCCGTCGCGCCGTCGAGGCGGCTCAAGCCGGCCGTAAGCCCGCCGCCCGTCTGCGCGGAGCGACTTCGGGCTGCATGTTTGTGGGAATTAGCTAACCGAAAGGCTTACACGTGAACGAAGAACCTCAAGTCCTCTACTGCGACGCCTGGCTTATGGCCATCGACAAGCCCGCCGGCATGATCGTCCACGGCGACGGCACCGGCGAGCGCACGCTCACCGACTACGCCAGCGACCTGCTGCTGGCGATGGGCGACGGCTTTGCCGCGACCGACATGCAGCCGCTCAATCGCCTGGACCGTGACACCACCGGCGTGGTGCTGTTCTCGCTCGACAAGCAGACGCAGCCCGCCTTTGACCAGATGATTATCGACCACGCTTTCGAAAAGCACTACCTGGCGCTCGCCGAGGGCAAGATCGACTGGAACGAGAAGCTCATCGACAAGCCCATCGCCCGCGACCGTCACGACAGCCGCAAGATGCGCGTCGGCGCCAGCGGCAAGCCGTCTCAAACGCGCGTGAAGGTGCTCAAGCGCCTCAAGAGCCGTCGTGGCCTGCCCACGCGCTCGTTTATCGATGTCGAGCTGCTCACCGGCCGCAAGCACCAAATCCGCGTGCATCTGGCGAGCGAGCGTCATCCCCTGGTTGGCGACGACCTGTACGGAACGCCGCGCCCCTGCGGCCTGATGCTCCACGCCCACAGCGTGTCCTTCACGCATCCCGTAACCGGCGAGCACATCCACATCGAAGCCCCCTGCCCCTGGGAGCCCTAAACCACCACAATGGGGACAGGCACCTTTGTGGTGGTTTTGCCGCAATGGTTCAACCGCGGTCCCAAAATGTCTCGATCTGTAACAGTTAGAACCCATTTTCCGGTCTATCTGTTACAGATCGAGACATTCAAATCCCCCTTAAGGGAAAATCTCAATCTGTAACACCTAGCCCACTTTTAACGGTCCAGCTGTTACAGACTTAGACAAACCGGCAGACAACGAAAGCGGCAACGCCCGTGATGGACGTTGCCGCTTTTCTATTGAGAAAACTACTCGGTTTTCGTTACTAACCACCACAATGGGGACAGGCACCTTCGTGGTGGTTTTGGCCTTGTCTCGCTGTTAGACAGTGATGACGTTGTCCATTGCCCGGTACTTGGCGGGGACCTCGCCCGCAGTGATAATCGTTGCGTCGCGGAAGTCCGCGAACTTGACGGGCGCCACCATGCCAAATTTACTGGCGTCTGAGATTACAAAGCGCTTGGCCGTATGGCGCATAGAGATGCGCTTAACCTGCGCTTCCTCGATATCGGGCGCCGTGAAACCTTGCTCGGCAGCAATGCCGTTGGACCCCCAAAAGCCACAGTTGAAGTTGTAACGGTCCAGGGTTGCCAAGGCATCGGGGCCAACCAGCGCCTCGGTCTCGGGCTTGAGCTCGCCGCCCAGCACCACGGTGCGCATGCCGCGCAAAGCAAGGTGCTGAGCATGGAGCACGGAGTCGGTCACGTAGGTGACACCCTCGAGGCGCGGAAGATGCTCGATGAGCCTGAGCGTCGTCGAGCCCGAATCAATGTACACAAAGCTCTCGGGCTCCACCAGCGCCGCCGCACGGGCGCAGATACGCTCCTTGTCGTCGTTATGGAGATCGCTGCGCTCATTAAGCGTTAGGTCGCGTGTCACGTGCGCGCGCTCAAGGCTCGTCGCTCCGCCGTGGACCTTGGCGATGCGGTGTGCGCGGTCGAGCGCCTGCAGGTCGCGCCGAATGGTGGACGCCGTCACGCCCAGGGCCTCAGCAAGCTCCGGTACGGTAACCGAGCCCGTCTGCCGCACCATCGACACAATCGCGTTGAGCCTATCTTCCGCAAGCATCGCTTACTCCTCCTCGGGGTACACGACTCCCCAGTCGGCGCGAAGCTTGGTCATAAGCTCCATAACATCAGAAGCATAATCCAGCAGCTCACGCTTGGAGTCGTCGCCGGCAACGGCCTTCTCAAGATCGGCCATCTCATAGCAAAGGGCGTAAGCCTCGGTGCCGGCGTGGACCTCCTCGCGGCGGCCGTCCGCAGTCCACACGATGGTCGCGTGATCGGCACGCGGATAATCGTTGACCTCGATATAGCACTTGTCGAAGCTGATGACCGAGCGCTTGGGCTGCTTGGAGTGGAGCGTGAGGCTCACGACGCCCAGCTGCTGTTCGGCATTACGACAAACGATGCCGCCCGCAACGTCAACGCCGGTCTCGCAGGTGTTGCCCAGCGAGACAACCTCAGCGGGCTGGCTTGCCATAAAGAGACGCATGACGGAAAGCGCGTATACGCCAATGTCGAGCATAGCGCCACCAGCAAGGTTGCGGTTGTAGAAGCGATTGGTCAGATCGCCGTACTCCTTGTAGCTGCCAAAGTTGAGCTGAGCGAGGTTAATGCGACCGAACTCGCCAGCATCCATGCGACGACGCAGCTCCTGATACAAGGGCATGTGAAGCACCGTGGTGGCGTCCATAAGGACCACGTTGTGCTCGTCGGCAATGGCGCGGGCCTCGTCAAGCTCGGCGGAATTGAGGGTAACGGCCTTTTCGCAGAGCACGTGCTTACCAGCTGCCAGAGCGGCTCGCAGGTAGGTGATGTGAGTGTTGTGCGGGGTGGTGATATAGACCGCGTCAATGTTCGGATCGGCGTAGAGATCCTCAACCGTGTCATAGACCTTTTCAACGCCATACTGCTCGGCAAAAGCCTGAGCCTTGGACAGCGTACGGTTGGCAACACCCGCGAGCTTGCGGCCGGCAAGGGCGAGAGACTGGGCCATCTGGTTGGCGATAACGCCGCACCCGATCACAGCCCAGCGAAGCTCGGGAGCCGTAAAGATATCATCGGGGAATGGCTTGTCCTGGACCGAAGCGAACGCTGCTTTTGCGGCTGCCGCGGAGTCGAGTGGAGCCTGCTTGGAATCTGCCATATGTGCCTCCTGAATCATCGGAAGTCCTTCATTTCTAACAACCCTATATTCGCACAATTGCGCGCGTATCTGCTCGTATTTGCGTGTTTATTTGCTTATCGGTCATCATTTAGCCATTATTTGCACATGTATACGCGAGTACACGCATTATCGCGCAATGACATGCGCGTAAATGCGCATATAACGATCCTTATGAAACATAAAGGGGCAGAACACCATAGCCATAAAAGACAGAGTAGGCCGTATCACTCCACCCCTCTGGGGGCATCAGACATCAAAGGACCGTCCCAAACTGCCGGCACATAGAGACTGTCCCCCATGTGCCACTAGAACGTCCCCAACGACTACTCATTTAAGTCTGTCCCCAATGAGTAGGGATAGAAAAAAGCCCGGGTGCCGTGGCATCCGGGCCTTTGCTAGCAACTTGATGTTGCGGGCAGCTTAGAACTTGTGGCCGCACTTCTTGCAGACGCGCAGCTTGTTCTTGCCGTCCTTCTCGTGACCGACGCGGGTAACCTTACCGCACTCGGGGCAAACGAGATTGACGTTGGAGGCGTCGATGGGAGCCTCCTGCGAAACGATGCCGCCCTGCTGGTTGGCAGCGTTGGGCTTGACGGCCTTCTTGACGACCGAAACGCCCTCGACAACGACCTTGTTCTCGGCGGGGAGAGCACGCAGGATAACGCCCTGCTTGCCGCGATCCTTACCAGAGAGAACCTGGACCTTATCGCCCTTCTTGATATACATATATCTCCCCTAACTACAGGGTCTCGGGAGCGAGCGAGACGATCTTCATGTACTTCTTGTCACGAAGCTCGCGAGCGACGGGCCCGAAGATACGGGTGCCGACGGGCGAACCATCGTTGTTGATGACAACGCAGGCGTTCTCATCAAAGCGAATGTAGGAGCCATCCTTGCGGCGGATCTCCTTAACGGTGCGAACGACGACGCAACGGACAACGTCCTTCTTCTTGACGTTGGCGCCAGGGGTAGCCTCCTGGACAGCACCGATGAACACATCGCCGATGCCTGCATAACGACGCTTGGAACCGCCAAGCACCTTGATGCAGCGAATCTTGCGAGCGCCGGAGTTGTCGGCGACGTTCAGCATGGTTTGCATCTGAATCATGGTAGATGTTCCTCCGAACTAAGAACCGAAGAGAGGTGCGCAGCCTTTATACGGCCCGTGGTATGCAAGCCAGGCATACGCACATCTTCGGAAACGTACAAGTCGTAAGAGCGACTGCTTATTTAGCGCGCTCGACGACCTCGATGAGGCGCCAACGCTTCATCTTGGACATAGGACGGGTCTCCATAACGCGGACGGTATCGCCCACGCCAGCCGTGCACTCCTCGTCGTGAGCGTGCAGCTTCTTGGAGCTGGTCATCATCTTGCCGTACTTGGGGTGACGCTTGCGCTCGGTGATGGTGACAACAATGGTCTTGGCACCGGAGACGGAGGTAACGACACCCGTACGGACCTTACGCGAGTTACGCGAATCAGTCATGTTCTCTCCTTAGGTCCTACTCGGCGACAGCGGACTTCTCCGCTGCGATCTCGCGGGCGCGCTGCTCCGTGAGGACGCGAGCGATGTCCTTCTTCACGGTGTTGACGCGAGCGGTGTTGTCCAGCTGGCTGGTGGCCATCTGGAAACGAAGGTTAAAGAGCTCGGCGCGCATTTCCTTCAGCTTCTCAACGAGCTGAGCGTCCGAGAGCTCACGAATCTCTGCGGGCTTCATTAGTTCTCCTCCTTGGCGGCGGCGGCGTCCTCAGCAGCCCACTTGGCCTCGAGAGCGGCCTCCTCAGCCATCTCCTTCTCGATGCGCTGCTCAGCGTTCTTGGCAGCAACAATCTTGGTCTTGATGGGAAGCTTGTGCTGTGCAAGACGCAGAGCCTCGCGAGCGACCTCCTCGGGCACGCCCTTGACCTCGAACATGATGCGGCCGGGCTTGACGACGGCCACCCACTCCTCGGGGTTACCCTTACCAGAACCCATGCGAGTCTCGGCAGGCTTCTTGGTGATGGGCTTATCGGGGAAGATCGTGATGTAGACACGACCGCCACGCTTCATGTAGCGGGTCATGGCAATACGAGCGGCCTCGATCTGACGGTTGGTAATCCAATGGGCCTCGAGAGCCTGGATACCAAACTCGCCGAAATGCAGCTCGGTATTACCCTTGGCCTGGCCCTTCATGGAGCCACGCTGCACCTTGCGGTGAAGAATACGCTTAGGGGCAAGCACTACTGACCCCTCCTCTCGGAGTTACGACGACGAGGACGGGAAGAGCCCTCGAGTGCAGGGTTGGGAACAGGCTGGCCCGGGAGCTTCTCGCCCAGGTAGATCCAGACCTTCACGCCGCAAGCGCCCATGGTGGTGCTGGCGACAGCCGTGCCGTAGTCGATCTTGGCGCGGAGGGTGTGCAGAGGCACGCGACCCTCGCGGTACCACTCACGACGGCCCATCTCGGCACCGCCGAGACGACCGGAGCACTGGATACGGATGCCCTTGGCGCCGGCCTTGCGGGCGGACTGGACAGCCTTGCGCATAGCGCGACGGAAGGCAACGCGGCCCTCGAGCTGCTCGGCGATAGACTGAGCAACGAGGTTGGCGTCGAGCTCGGGGCGCTTGATCTCGACAACGTCGACGGAGAGCTGGCCCTTGGAGACGCCAGCGACCTTCTCGAGCTCGGTGCGGAGGGTATCGATCTCGGCACCCTTCTTACCGATGACAACGCCGGGGCGAGCGGTGAGGATGATGACCTTCACCTTGTCGCCAGCGCGCTCGATCTCGACGCGGGAGACAGCTGCGCGGGAAAGACGCTTCTCGAGGTACTTGCGGATCTCGAGATCGTTACCGAGGGTCTTAGCGTAATCCTTCTCTGCGAACCAGCGGGAGCGCCAGTTCTCGGTGATGCCAAGACGGAAGCCGGTGGGGTAGACTTTCTGACCCATACAGCTTTACGCCTCCTTTCGAGGAGCAACGACGACGGTGATGTGGGAAGTACGCTTCAGAATGCGAGAAGCGGAACCCTTGGCGCGGGGACGGATGCGCTTAAGCGTCGGACCCTCGTCAACATAGGCAGCGGCGACAACCAGGTTGTCGGCACGCAGACCGTTGTTGTTCTCGGCGTTCGCAACGGCGGAACGGAGAACCTTCTCGACATCCACGGCGACGGCGCGGTCGCAGAAGTGGAGGATGTCGAAGGCCTGAGCGACAGGCTTGCGGCGGATCAGATCGACCACCAGGCGGGCCTTGCTGGGGGAAACACGCACGTACTTAGCGACGGCGCGAACCTCGGTGGCCTCAGTTTCAATAGACTTAGTTGCCATTTACGGTTAACCCCCTATTTGGCCTTGTGGCCACGGAACGTACGAGTCGGCGCGAACTCGCCGAGCTTGTGACCAACCATGGACTCGGTAACATACACGGGCACATGCTTGCGGCCGTCGTGGACGGCGATGGTGTGACCAACCATCTCGGGGAAGATGGTGGACGCGCGGGACCAGGTCTTCACGACGTCCTTCTTGCCAGCCTCGTTCATCGCGGTGATACGCGAGAGAAGGCGAGTCTCCACGAACGGGCCCTTTTTGAGACTTCTGCTCATAAGTGCTTTCTCCTAAAACTCGGTATCCGAAATTACTTCTTACGGCGACGAATGATGTGCTGGTTCGAGACCTTCTTCTTCTTGCGCGTACGAAGGCCCTTCGTCGGCTTACCCCAGGGGGTAACGGAGGGACGACCAGAGGTGTGGTTCTTGCCCTCGCCACCGCCGTGCGGGTGGTCGACAGGGTTCATGACGGTACCGCGGACGGTCGGGCGCACGTTCATGTGACGCTTACGGCCGGCCTTGCCGATGACGATGTTGGAGTGATCGGCGTTGCCGACCTCACCGACGGTGGCGCGGCAGGTAACGAGGATGCGGCGCATCTCGGAGGAAGGCATACGGACGATAGCGTACTTGCCCTCCTTACCCATCAGCTGGCAGGAGTTGCCGGCGGAACGGGCGATAGCAGCGCCCTTGCCCGGCTGGAACTCGACGGCGTGGATGAGCGTACCGACGGGGATGTCGGCGAGGGGCAGAGCGTTGCCCGGCTTGATGTCGGCGTCAGAACCGGACATGATGGTCTGACCGACCTCGAGGCCCTTGGGGGCCAGGATGTAGCGCTTCTCACCGTCAGCGTAGTGCAGCAGAGCGATGCGAGCGGAACGGTTCGGATCGTACTCGATCGTGGCAACCTTGGCGGGCACGCCGTCCTTGTTGCGCTTGAAGTCGATCACGCGGTAACGACGCTTCACGCCGCCGCCCTGGTGGCGGGTAGTGATGCGGCCGTTGTTGTTACGACCGGCCTTCTTGGGCAGGGGCTCGAGAAGAGACTTCTCGGGCTTGGTGCAGGTGATCTCGGAGAAGTCGGAGATCGTCTGCCAACGCCTACCAGCGGAGGTCGGCTTAAGGTGCTTTACAGCCATTACAATCCCTTTCAATAGGAATCCGTTAGCCATCGCAGACAGGGATTCGAGGTTCTGCCTCGGGTGCGATGACACCGGACGTATACACGGTTCCGGGCGTGTCCATTTAATACGCCCGAAACCTTGAGCTCCCGCCTCCCCTATTTGGGAGGCATGAGCTCACTCAACAGCAGCGAGTCTTAGGCCTGGTTGCCAAAGACCTCGATGGTGTCGCCCTCGGCCAGCGTGACGATGGCCTTCTTCCAAGAACGGGTCTTGCCGGCGACATAGCGCACGCGCTTGGTCTTGGGCTTGACCGTCAGGGTGTTCACGCGAACGACCTTGACGCCGAAGATCTCCTCGACAGCGTCCTTGATCTGATACTTGTTAGCATCCTTGGCGACCTCGAACGTGTACTTGTTCAGCTCCATGCCGGAGAAGGAACGCTCGGACACGATCGGACGGATGATGATCTCGTGGGCGGTCATTTATGCAAGCACCTCCCCGAAGTGAGCGGCGATGTCGGCGGGCATCAGCACAGCGTTGTTGTTGACGAGATCGTAGGTGTTGGCCTCGTCAGCGGTGATGATGAACGTCTTGGGAATGTTGCGGAACGACAGGTAGGCGTTGACGTCCTCATCGCGAACGATGATGGTCAGACGCTTGCCCTCAAGGCCGAGAGCCTTGAGCATGGCGACGGCAGCCTTGGTGGAAGGCTTCTCGAAGCCGTAGTCGTCGACGAGCACGAGCTCGCCATCGGCCAGCTTGGCGGACAGCGCGGAGCGCATAGCCAGCTTGACCTCCTTGTTGTTCATACGCTTAGCGTAGGAACGGGGCTTGGGGGCGAAGACAACGCCACCGTGACGCCACTGGGCAGCACGGATGGAACCCTGGCGGGCACGGCCGGTGCCCTTCTGACGCCAAGGCTTCTTGCCGCCACCGGAAACCTCAGAGCGACCCTTAGCAGACTGGGTGCCCTGACGCCAAGAGGCCATCTGGCACTTGACGATGTGGTGCATAACGTGGATGTTCGGCTCGATGCCGTACACCTCAGCGGCGAGCTCGGCCTCGGCGACCTTCTTGCCCTCGCTGTTCTTTACTTCAAACTTTGCCATTTAAGTGTTCTCCTTGGTATGACGCTGGGCTAAATGGGCTGGGCCCTTAGGCCATACGGATGGCGACGAGACCATTCTTGGCACCCGGGACAGCGCCCTTGACCAAGATGAGGTTCTGCTCGGCATCGATGCGGACAACGGAAAGGTTCTTGACGGTAACGCGCTCGTTACCCATGTGACCGGCCATCTTGACGCCCTTGAGGACGCGCGCAGGATAGGCGCACTGACCGATAGAACCGGGGTGACGCTGGAAGTGAGAACCATGCGTCATAGGACCGCGGCGCTGACCCCAGCGCTTGATGCGACCCTGGAAGCCCTTACCCTTGGAGGTACCGATGACGTCGACCTTCTCGACATCAGCGAAATCAGCGACGGTGACGACCTCGCCGACCTTGTGCTCCTCGCCGTTCTCGACGCGGACCTCACGAAGGAAACGGACAGGCTCGACGCCAGCCTTGGCGAAGTGACCAGCCATGGGCTTGTTCACGTTCTTGGCCTTGATGTCGCCGAAACCGATCTGGACGGCGTCATAGCCGTCGGTTGCCTGAGTTTTAACCTGCGAGACAGCGCAGGGGCCAGCCTGGATGACCGTGACGGGAACGACGTTGTCGTCCTCGTCCCAAACCTGGGTCATGCCAATCTTGCGGCCGAGAATCATGCTGATCAAGATATGATCCCAACTCTCGCGTGGTCTTGGGACAATGCGTACACCACCGAGCGTACGCCCCTAGAGGACCACTACTTACACGACGTGCTCCCCAGCCTTGTATTTCGCCCGGACTACCTGACAACCCTATTAAGCAGGCATTTTGTCCAGCCAGAATACTCCCCTGGTTTCACACAGCTGTTTAGTATACACGGCTGCGGGCGTATCCATCGAGATTCATATTTCACTCACATTGTTTACGCAGGTAAAGTGCGTGGCACGTTCCCAGTGTGCGGCGGAGGGGGGCGGGCCTGAGACATATTAAGGTTGCTGCTCTACAGTCCTGCTCACGACGGAGAGCACATTAAGTGCTCTCCTGTTCGTGCGGAACTCGCGACAACCTTAATATGTCTCAGGCCCGCCTCCCCTCCGCCGCACGCTGGGAACGCCACGTTGATGTCTGCTAAACCTTGCTCGTTCAGGCTAATGACTTTGTTGGGGGTCCACTATTTGCTGAAGGGTGAACTTACATTGATAAGGCTCGCCTTCTGCTTGTAGCTTTGCCTCATCGAAATCGAAGATCATGATGGCGCAGTTGGGGAGTTTTGCTGGGAGCTCGAAGCCCTCTGGGGCTGCAGCCTTGATGAATTGGCGGCTGGCGCTGCCGTGGCTTACTGCTAGAAGGGTTTCGATACCATCGGCGCCTATGATATTGGTGAGGGTGTCTACCATGCGCTCTTGCAGCGCCTGGCTTCCTTCTCCTCCGAATGGGATTAAGTCCTCGCCTGGATCCCAGACGTCGGTGGGTAGCGCGTCGTGCGGGCCCTCTTCGAAGGTGCCGTAGCAGCGCTCGATGATGCCTTCGCAGGGCTCGACTGCTGTGTCCGGGCCGATGAGCTCGCATGCGACGAGCTGAGCTGTGTCCATGGCTCGGCCTAAGGGTGATGAGACCACTTTGTTGGGGACGACGCCGTGGGCCTTGAGCCATGCGGCTGCTGTCTGTGCCTGTTGACGACCCAAATTGGTGAGCGGTGAATCACAACGACCTTGGACCAGCTTTTTTACGTTGAATTCCGTCTGGCCATGACGAAGTAGATATAGGCGCTTCATGCTCTCCCCTTCTGTATACCTAGCTTTACCGGCGCAGCCCTACTCGTGGGTATGGCCTACGTAGTCTTCATCGATCGTAATCTTGGCAATCGACTTGGGATATTCGGATTCGACACGTTTCGCCAGCGCGTGCTTTAAGTCTTCGGCACTCATCTGCAGATCCGAGGGACGCACGCAGTCAAAGATCACGTTGGTGTGCGTAGGACCCGGCACACAACGCAGGTCATGAATCGAGAGGCGGCTATCGATCTCCTGAGCCATGGCGTGAATGCGCAAGCGCATGCTCGCCACCTTTGGATCGTCGGTCACGATGGGGTCGCAGTGAAGTGTGACAATCATGCCGTCTTCGTTCCTAAACGACTGCTCGATGTTATCGAGCGTGTCGTGACTTTCCAGCGGGCTGGCCTCGGCCGCCATCTCGGCGTGCGCACTTGCAAACTTCCTGCCCGGGCCGTAGTCGTGAACCATCAAATCGTGAACGCCCAAAACGCCGGGATAGCTCATGATCTTGTCTCGAATGTGCTTGACCAGCTTAGGATCGGGTGACTGGCCCAAAAGCGGGCTCACCGTATCTTGAATAAGTTCAAGGCCGCTCCAGCCAATATAGGCGCCAACGGCAAGGCCAACCCATGCGTCAAGATTGATGTGCGTCACCTGCGAAACAATCGCACATGCCAGCACGGCGCCTGTGGCAAGGACATCGTTCTTGGAATCCTGCGCGGTCGCATGCAGCGTCTCGGACTCAATGCGATCGCCGAGCTTTTGGTTGAGGGCCGCCATCCAGAGCTTTACGACCATCGAAAGCACTAGAACTGCCACCAGGGCAAGCGAGAACTCGACAGGTTCGGGGTGGATGATGCGCTCAACCGAGGACTTCACCAGCTCAACGCCGATCAGCAGCACGAGCGCCGCCACGACCAGACCCGAGAGATACTCGTAGCGGCCATGTCCGTAAGGATGCTCGGGGTCCGCCGGCTTGCTCGCCAGCTTAAAGCCCAGCACGCTCACGATATTCGAGCTGGCATCGGACAGGTTGTTCATGGCATCCGCCACAATCGAAACCGATCCCGACAGCACACCAATTGCGCCCTTCGCAGCACAAAGCGCAACATTAGCGAGAATACACACCATGCCCGTCAACGTGCCCACGCGCGCACGGTCGCCCTGCGCACGACGAACGATCCACTCGACCATCTTCATCAGCCCCCACGGTACTGCCTATATATATCTATTGCTCAAACGGATTGTAGTGTAGCCACTTTGTCCTTCAGATACAAAAAGGCCGCGACCCACACGGGCCACGGCCTTGGAGCATGGCAAAGGAATCGTCCTTTGTCGCACAGGTTTACGCGCTTACTTCGGCCACGCTCTTCGAGGTTTCGGGTGAATCGGCTCCGTCCCCCATCGCCTGTCCCTTCGCCGGCACCACGCCAAAGCAGTAGCTCAGCGCCGCAGACACCGCAAATGCCACACCGCCGGCAGCGCAGCACCACAGCAGGTTCGAGATGCCGCCCGTGGCAAAGCCAATGACCATGAGGACATTCGTCATGCCGATGGTATAGGCCGTAACGTGGCCCACGGCTGCAACAAGGCCTCCGACGGCGCCGCCAATGGCCATGCACGTCAGGCACCTGCCATATTTAAAGCCGCAACCGTACAGCGCCGGCTCGCTTACGCCGCCAAGAACACCCGAGATTGAGTAGCCCAGCATGAGCGCCTTCTCGTCCTTATCCGCAACGCGGAGCGACGCGCCAAAAGGCATGCCCCAAACGGCGAACGTCGCCATCGTCGCGGCAATCAGGATGCACGAATCCGTTCCCACACTCATAAACTGTGCGTACGCAAGCGATAGAACGACGTTGCTGACGCCCGCTATCTTTAGGAACTCCCAGCCCGCGGCAAGCCCCATGAGCGTGAGCAGCGACACGATGCCACCGGAATTGCCAAGCATAAACATAAGCTGGCCCAACAGCATGCCCAGATAGCTGCCCGCCGGTGCCGTAATACACAGCGAAACCGGAACCATGACAAGCATGGTCGCAAACGGAACAAACGAAAACGCCACGGCCCTAGGGATAACACGCTTAAAGAAACACTCCACTCGCCATAGCACAGGCACCGAAAGGAGAACTGGAATAACAGTCGTCGTGTAATCGTTGACCGCCGCGGGAAGCAGACCATACACGGAAGTCATCGATGCCCCCGTCGTCGATGCGGCATCGACGAGCTTGAGCAGATCGGGCGCAATCAATACGCCGCCCAGCATCATACCCAGCTGCTCCGAGCAACCGAGCTGGCGGGCGGCCGCCCAACCAAGATAGATGGGCAAAAAGTAGTAGCCGGCGTTATAGAGCCAACTGTAGAACAGGCGATAGATTTCGGAATCGGCAGACCACAGGCCCAGCATGCCTTCGCCCATAATGACGGCGACGGTGCGGAACAACGCCGCGCAGACAATAAACGGCAGCGCCGACATCATGCTTTTGGACAGATAATCGACCACGGCCATGGCGTTTGATGAAACCGACGTTGTAAACGAGGTGTTAGAAACTTGTAGCATGGAACGCCTTTCCCAATATGACATGCGGGCTGTCCCTTTGTCACATCGTGCGGTACTGACCGATTGCGCGGTACTTTTCGTAGCGGAGGTTTGTGAGGGTCGCGTCGTCGAGCTGCCCAAGCGCATCGAAGGCATCAAATGCCGAGGACATGACGGCACCGGCGATCTCCTCATGCGACAGGCCCTTATCGTCAACAATGCCGTCGATGATGCCGAGCGCCAGCAGATCGGGGGCCGTGAGCTTAAGCGCCTCGGCGGCCTCATTCGCGCGCTCGGTATCCTTCCACAGGATCGACGCACAGGCCTCGGGGCTCACGACCGAATAGGCCGAGCTCGAGAGCATCAGGATGCGGTCGGCCACGGACAGCGCCAGCGCGCCACCAGAGCCGCCCTCGCCTGTCACCACCGAGACAATCGGCGTCTTAAGGCCGCTCATCTCCATGAGGTTCTGGGCAATCGCCTCACCCTGGCCGCGTTCCTCGGCACCGATGCCGCAAAACGCGCCCGAAGTATCGACCAGGCACAGAACCGGTCGACCAAACTTTTCGGCCTGGCGCATCAGGCGACGCGCTTTGCGGTAGCCCTCGGGATGTGCCATACCAAAGTTGCGACGCATGCGCTCTTTGGTCGTGGTGCCGCGCTCGATGGCGATGACCGTTACGGGGCGTCCGTCTTTCCAGCCAATGCCAGCCACCACAGCAGCGTCGTCGCCAAAGTAGCGGTCGCCGTGCAGCTCCACAAATCCATCCAGGCCCAGCGAGATCATCTCGCCTGCCGTGGCGCGATCTGCCGAGCGGGTCTGCTTGACAATCTCGAGCGCGGTTTTTGGTGCGGCCGAGCGCTTGAACAAGTGTCCCAGCTTTTTGCCGCGGCGACCCGTATGCACGATCTCATGCGGTGCCCCCAGGCCGGGCGCGTGCCCTTCGTGCAGCGCCAGCAGCTCGCCTACCGTGAGCGCAATCTCGCCACGCGGAACAACGGCATCGCAAAAGCCGTGCTCCAGCAAAAACTCGGAGCGCTGGAATCCCTTGGGCAGGCGCTTGTGCATGTTCTGCTCGATCACGCGCGGGCCGGCAAATGCCGTCAGGGCATCGGGCTCGGCCAGGATAATATCGCCCTCCATGGCAAAGCTCGCGGTTACGCCTCCGGTCGTGGGGTCAGTGAGCACCGTGATATACAGGCCGCCCGCCTCGCTATGGCGCCTAACCGCCGCAGAGATTTTGGCCATCTGCATGAGCGAGGTCACGCCCTCCTGCATGCGGGCGCCACCCGATACGGTAAAGCCAACGACCGGCAGTCCCAGCTCGGTCGCACGCTCAAATGTGCGGCAGATCTTCTCGCCCACCACGGAACCCATCGAGCCCATCATAAAGTTGGCGTCCATAAAGAAGAGCGCCGTATCGCAACCGCAGATTTTACCCCTGCCGCACACGACGGCATCGCGCTCGCCCGAACGCTCGTCCACGCTCTTGAGCTTGTCGGCATAGCCGGGAAACGAGAGGAAGTCCTCCGACGCCAGATTGGCATCCCATTCCTCAAACGTGCCCTCGTCGACCGTCATGCGCATGCGTGCGCGACCGCTCACGCGAAAATGCTTGCCGCAACGGGGGCACACCTCGAGGTTGTCGTGCAGGCGCGCCTCATCGATCACACGGCGGCACTCCGGGCACTTGATAAACACGTGGCGCGCGGGAAACTCGGCGCACGACTCGGTTATCGGCCCCTCAAGGACATTGACCGTCTTCGCTTTTCTATTCATCAGCATAGAGATGCCCCATCAGATCGGTGTGGTACATGCCCGACAAGAACTCGTCGTTTGCCAGTACGTCGAGCTGAAGCTCGCTGTTTTCGCTCACGCCCTCGATCACGAGCTCGCCCAGGGCCGAGCGCATCTTGCGAATGGCGCCGTCACGCGTGGGCGCACACACGATGAGCTTGCCAAGCATGGAGTCGTAGTACGGCGGAACGTTCGCACCGGTAAACATGGCGGAATCCCAGCGCACGCGCGGACCGCCCGGCACACGCAACGCGGCGACCGTTCCGCATGACGGCAGAAAGTCCGGCGTCTCGGCATTGATGCGGCACTCCATGGCGTGGTTGCGGACCGGCATGTCCTCCTGCTCAAAGGGCAAAGGCTGGCCGGCCGCCACGCGCAGCTGCCACTTGACCAAGTCGGTATCGGTCACAAACTCTGTAACCGGATGCTCCACCTGCAAGCGCGTGTTCATTTCCATAAAGTAGAAATTGCCGTCGTCCGAATACAGGAACTCGATGGTACCGGCTCCTTCGTAACCGACGGCACGAGCCAGGTCACGCGCCGCCTTGTGCATGCGAGCACGAATGTCGTCGTGTCCGTCGAGGCACGGCGCGGGGCTCTCCTCGATCAGCTTTTGGTTACGGCGCTGCACCGAGCACTCGCGCTCGCCGAGCGAAAACACATGGCCCTGCTTATCGGCCATAATCTGCACCTCAACGTGGTGCGCCGGCGCGACGAACTTCTCCATGTAGCACTCGCCGTCGCCAAAGACGGCCTCGCCCTCGGCACGCGCCTCGATGAATGCCTTTGCCGCATCTTCCACGCGCTCGACCTTGCGAATACCGCGGCCGCCTCCACCCGCGCGCGCCTTGATGAGCACGGGACAGCCGATGCGCTCGGCCTCGGCCGTTGCCCCCTCGGGACTTTTGAGCAAATCGCAGCCCGGAACGATGGGCACGCCCGCCGCGGCAGCCGTTCGACGTGCGGCGTCCTTGTCGCCCATGCTGTCGATCACCTCGGCCGAAGGGCCGACAAACGCCAGACCATACTTGTCGCAGTCGCGCACGAAGCTCGCCTTCTCGGAAAAAAAGCCATAGCCGGGATGAATTGCCTTAGCTCCCGACTTTACGGCACAGGTGAGCACGGCATCGTCGTTGAGGTAACTCTCGGCAAGACGCGGGCCGCCGATGCAATACGCCTCGTCGGCAAGCTGCACGTGCAGCGCGTCCGCATCGGCCGTGGAATAAACGGCGACGGTCTTGATGCCCATATCGCGGCACGCGCGGATAACACGGACCGCGACTTCGCCGCGGTTGGCGATGAGCACTTTGTCGAACATGAAGCCTTCCTTAACTTTCGTGCATGAGTGCAAAAGACATATCGGCGCGGCAGCAAACCTCACCGTTGACGCTCGCAGTACCCGTCGCAAAGCGGAACGGCCCGCGCGCACGTGTGATGGAGCACACCAGATCCACCGTGTCGCCCGGGCGCACCGGACGCTTAAAGCGCACCTTGTCCAGACTGGTGTAGAACGGCGTCGCGCCGCGCGCCTCCTCATCGCCCATCAGCAGCACGCAGCAGTTCTGGGCGAGCATCTCGCACTGGATCACGCCGGGGACGACCGGATTTCCCGGAAAATGCCCCTGCAAAAAGTACTCGTCGCCCGTAATCGTAATCTTGCCGTGGGCCTCGTCGCCCACCAGCTCGGCTTCGTCGAGCAAAAGCATCGGCTCGCGATGCGGTAATAGCTTCTTGAGCTCTTCTTTGTTCATGGATATCACCTATCCGATCCTCATGAGGCAGCTGCCAAACTCCACGAGGTCGCCGTCGGCCACGCAGATCTCGAGCACCTCGCCGTCTGCCTCGGCCGTCACCTCGTTGAGAACCTTCATGGCCTCGATGATGCAGAGGGTCTCGCCGGCCTTGACCTTGGAGCCCACGTGCACAAACGGCTCGTCGCCCGGCGCCGGGGCAGCATAGAAAACGCCGACCATGGGAGCGGTCACCTCGGTGCCCTTAGGCTCCGGCGCGGCGGCAGGCGCCTGCGCGGCGGGCTCCGGTGCGGCAGGCGCGACTGCGGGAGCTGCAACCGGAGCGGCCATGGCGCTCGGCATAGGCATGGGCACGGCAACCGGCCGCGCTGCACTCGCGCGCTCGAGCTCGACGGCAGTGCCATCGGGCTCCTCAACGCGTACGCGCGTGAGGCCGCGGTCCTCCATAACATCGGCTATCTCGGCAAGTCTTTTGGAATCCATGCTCTAGCTCCTCGTATATCTACGCAGCGCGATGGCGGCGTTGTGGCCGCCAAAGCCCAGGTTGGTCGAAAGCGCCCAGGTAAGGTCGGCGCGAACCGCGCGATTGGGCGTGTAGTCAAGATCGCAGGCGGGATCGGGCGTGTGGTAGTTAATGGTCGGCGGCACCACGCCCTGCTCGAGCGCCATGGCGCAGGCCATGACCTCGATGGCGCCCGTGGCACCGATCATGTGGCCGGTCATCGACTTAGTCGACGAGACGTGCGCGGCGCGCGCCGCGTCCTCGCCGAGCGCACGCTTAATGCCCGCCGTCTCGGACGAATCGTTGAGCTTGGTCGATGTGCCGTGGGCATTGATGTAGAGACCCTCGGAAGGCTTGACGTCGCCCTCGGTCACCGCCAGCGATATCGCGCGGGCAATGCCGGCAGCCTCGGGATCAGGGCTCGTGATGTGATAGGCATCATCGGTGTTGCCGTAGCCCACGACCTCGGCATAAATGTGCGCACCGCGCGCCTGTGCATGCTCCATGCCCTCGAGCACGAGCACGCAGGCACCCTCGCCCATCACAAAGCCATCACGGTCTGCATCGAACGGGCGACAAGCCGTCGCGGGATCGGGGTTGGTGGTCAATGCGCGACAGGACGTAAAGCCTGCAACGGCATCGGGGATAATGGCCGCCTCGGCGCCGCCCGCGAGGATCGCGTCGGCATAGCCATGCTTGATGGCGCGGAACGCCTCGCCCACCGCATGGGCCGAGGTCGCGCACGCGGTCACCACGGGCAGGGTCGGGCCCTTTGCCTTGTGGCGAATCGCAATGTTGCCCGAAGCCATGTTGGGGATCATCATCGCGATCATATAGGGCGATGCGCGGCGGGGCCCACGTTCGGCAATCGTATGGACGTTGTCGACGAGCGTCGTCATGCCGCCCACGCCCGAGCCCACGTAGACGCCCAGGCGCTCGCGATCGATGGCGCCTTCGACATCAAAGCCCGCATCGTGCATGGCTTCGTCCGAAGCCGCCATCGCAAACTGAACGCAGGGGTCGAGATGCTTGGCGTCACGCTTGCCAAAGTACTCGTTGCCGTCAAAGCCCTTGACCTCGGCTGCCACCTTGACGGCAAACGCATCGGTATCGAAGTGCGTGATCGGGCCGATGCCGCACGTGCCGGCGCACATGGCCGCCCAGGTGGCAAGCGCGGTGTTGCCGAGCGGCGACACGGCACCGATACCGGTGATTGCAACTCTCTGTTCCATCATGGTCTCCTCATCCAAGCCGCTTACCCGGCTTGCTTTCTACATCGCCATTCCGCCGTCGACGCGTATGACTTCGCCCGTAATGTAGGCAGCCGCATCGCTCACTAAAAATCGCACCACACCGGCCACCTCTTCGGGCTGCGCCATACGCTTAAGGGGAATCTGCTCCTCGGTTACCGTACGCACCTTCTCCGAGAGCTTTGCCGTCATATCCGTCTCGACAAACCCGGGGGCGACCGCGTTCACTCGTACACCGCGGGGCGCAAGCTCGCGCGCCACCGCCTTGGTCAGGCCAATCACGCCCGCCTTGGAGGCAGCGTAGTTAGCTTGCCCGGCATTTCCCATCAGGCCCACGACCGAGCTCATGTTGACGACGCAGCCGCCGCGCTGGCGCATAAAGGTCTTGGTGAGCGCGCGCGTCGTGTTAAACGTTCCTTTAAGATTGACATCGAGCACGCGATCGAAGGCGTCATCTCCCATGCGCATGAGCAGGCCATCGCAGGTGATGCCAGCGTTGTTGACGAGCGCCCAAATGGAGCCAAAGTCGTTGAGGACCGCTTCCACGCACGCGTTGACGGCAGCGGGATCGGCCACGTCACATTGATATGAGCGCGCCGTGGCGCCAGCCGCCTCGCAGGCGTCGCACGTCTCGCGCGCCGCATCGACGCTGCCGGCATAGACGACGGCGATATCGTAGCCATCCTCCGCCAGACCGATAGCGCAGGCGCGGCCGATACCCCGCGAGCCGCCCGTGACCAGTGCCACGCGACGTGAGTCGTTGCGCTCGAGCGCGCCATTGTTCAAGTTGCCCATGTCGTTCCTTTCGGGTTGCAGCCCTGTGGACTATGCGAGCTCGTCGGCAATAGCTGCGACCTGCTCGGCCGTCTCGCACGAATACACACGAACGTCGCTCAACGTACGCTTGACCAGGCCCGACAGCGTTTTGCCGGGGCCGACCTCAATAAATGTGTCGATGCCTTGATCCTGCAGAGCATGCAGCGTATCGACCCAGCGCACGGCATGGCTCACCTGATTGGCCAAGACATCCGATGCCGTCTGGGGGTCCGCCGGATAGGGCGCCGCTGTCATATTTGCCAAAACAGGAATGAGCAACGGGGACGGCGCGTGACCGGCCTCAATATATGCGGCAAGGCCACAGGTCGCCTCGGCCATATAGGGGCTATGAAATGCACCCGACACCGCGACCTTCATGGCGCGGCCGCCAGCCTCTTTTACTAGGACGTCGAGGGTCTGCAGCGCATCGGGCGCTCCGGCCACAACCGTCTGCTGGGGACTGTTGTAGTTGACCGGCCAGCAGTCCTCGCCGGCCTGCGCAGCCAGGTTCTCGACTTGCGCAGCATCAAGTTTGATGACGGCGTGCATGCCGCCAGGGTGATGCTCGGCCGCCGTGGCCATCAATGCCGCGCGCTCACACACGAGCTCAAAACCCGCTCGCGTATCGAATGCCCCCGCAAAGCTGAGTGCAGCAACCTCGCCCAGCGAGAATCCCGCACAGGCGGCAGGCACCACGCCGCGCTCGCGCAGGGCGACGGCGACAGCCAAGTCGTGCACGAACACGCAAGGCTGCGTGTTCTCGGTCTGCGAGAGCTCCTCCTTGGAGGCGCTCCGGCACTGCTCGCTCGTCCCCGGGCGCACCTCATCGGCAATGGCGAACACCTCGGCAGCCGCCGGCGATGCCTCGACCAGGTCGACGCCCATCGCGGGGTGTTGGGCACCCTGGCCGGCAAACAGAAACGCTACGCTACCCATGCGGACGCACCCTTCAGGACGCGCTCGGCGCCATCGACCAGATCGTCAACGATTTCGCGTGCGCTCTGACGCTCGTTGACCATGCCGGCAATCTGTCCACACAAAAACGAACCCTCTTCGTAGTTGCCGTCCTTGGCGGCCTTACGCAGTGCACCGGTTCCCAAAGCACCGAGCTCCTCGGCACTCGCACCGGAACCCTCGCTCTTGGCATAGGCGTTGGTGAAGGGGCTCTTGAGGGCGCGCACCGGATGTCCCGTCGAGCGACCGGTCGCACGCGTCGAAGTGTCGTTGGCCTTCAGGACCATCTCTTTGTACTGCTCCGAGACGGTGCACTCGTCTGCGACCAGAAAGCGCGTACCCACTTGCACGCCTTCGGCGCCCAGCATAAAGGCGGCCGCCACGCCGCGGCCGTCGGCAATACCGCCGGCGGCCACAACGGGAATGTCGACCGCATCGACGACCTGCGGCACCAGTGCCATCGTCGAGGTCTCGCCAATATGGCCGCCCGATTCGGTACCCTCGGCAACAACCGCCGTGGCTCCACGACGTGCCACGAGGCGCGCCAGCGCCACCGAGGCAACGACCGGGATGACCTTGATGCTCGCCTCGTTCCACGCCTTCATGTACTTGGCGGGATTGCCGGCGCCCGTCACGACGACCGGTACTCGCTCGTCAATCACGACCTGTGCAACCTCGTCGGCAAACGGGCTCATGAGCATAACGTTGACGCCAAAGGGCTTATCCGTCTTGGCGCGCAGCTCATGAATCTGGTCGCGAAGCCAGTTGGCGTCGGCGTTCATGGCCGCGATGATTCCCAGCCCGCCGGCCTCGGACACAGCCGAGGCAAGCGAGGCATCGGCAATCCAGGCCATACCGCCCTGGAACACGGGCTTTTCGATGCCGAGCAGATCGCAGAGAGGAGTCTTGAGCATCTCTACTTCTCCAATGCCGCCTCGACCGTATCGGCGAACTCGCCGACCGTCTTGGGGTTCTCCTCGGTATCGAGCTGGATGCCAAACTCGTCCTCGACGGCGACGAGGATCTCGACGGTGCCCAGGCTGTCGAGACCAATCTCCTCGAGCGTGGACTCGGGCTTCATCTCGACATCGTCAAGACCGGCGGTCTCGCGGATAACGTCGCAAACGCGCTCGAAGGTCTTCTGATCTGCCATGGTAGTTCTCCTTTGGTTGTGCCCTAGGGCGTTTTTATTTCCTATGTGCGACTACTTCCAACGAAGCAGATAGCCACCTATATCCAAACCGGCGCCAAATCCAACCAAGGCGATGGTGTCGCCTGTGTGAAGTGCACCGGCGTTTGCCAGCCGGTCGAGGGCAAGCGGAATGCATGCGCTCGAAATGTTGCCGGTCTCGCGCAACGTGCGAACCACGCGCTCGTCCGGCACGCCCAGGCGCTTGACCGCCTGACTCAGGATTCGTTCGTTAGCCTGATGGAATACAAAATGATCGATGTCCTCGACCGCGATACTCGCGTCGCAGGCGAGCTTGTTGACCGTGTCGCAGATGGCGTTGACGCCGAACTTGAACACGCGGCGGCCATTCATGAACAGCACGCTCGCGCTATCTGCGGAAGCCTTAAACGGCGAGGTGCTGACCAGACCGGGAATGCGCAACGTCTCGACGTCGGGCGCCGTCGAAAGCTCAACGGCAAGGGGGTTGTCTCCCCCAGCCTCAATCACTGCGGCGCCTGCCCCATCGCCAAAGAGCACACAGGTGGCACGGTCGGTCCAGTCGAGCGCGCGCGTCATCTGCTCGGCAGCAACGACAAGCACGCGCTCGGCGCGACCGCGGGCGATATAGCCCTCGGCGACATCGAGCGCAAATACGAAGCCGGCACAAGCCGCCGAGACATCGAAGGCAGGGCACGTCGCGCCTAGTCGCTCAGCAACGGCACACGCCTCAGCGGGAACAAGGTGGTCACCCGTCGTCGTCGAGCAGACGATCAGATCCAGCTGGCTCGCGTCGATTCCGGACACCTGGAGTGCCCGCTCGCTCGCCGCTACGGCAAGGTCGTCAAGTGACTCGGTGGTGCAGACGTGGCGGCTCTTGATGCCTGTGCGGGTAAAAATCCACTCATCCGAGGTATCGAGGAACTCAGACAGCTCGTCATTGGAAACACTGCGTTCAGGAAGCGCCGAGCCTGTTCCAAGAATCGTGAAACCCATCACTAACCTCCTTTGAGTTGTTGACGTGTTTACATCGACCAAGAGAGGATAGCGCATTTTAGTCGTTGTTGACGTGTTAACATTAAATTGTCCAAATGCGACAAAGGCTTCACATTGTGTCTATCTCTCGACACCATTGCGCGATTGCCTTATTAACTTAGGAGGTAGCAGCCGTTATGGATGCCAAATTAACGATAGTCGACGTAACCGGATCGACCAACGATGACCTGCTCGAAGCAGGAAAACAGGGAGCGCCACACGGCACAGGACTTGCCGCCCGGGCTCAAACAGCAGGACGCGGCCGGCGCGGGCACAAGTGGGACTCAACCGTCGGCAACTTATTGCTTTCGATTGTCCTGCGCCCATGCGTTAATCCTGCAAAGTTCTCTGGTCTTGCCGCCGTCAGCGGCCTAGCGGTGCTCGAGGCGCTCGAAAAGCAGGGTCTTGCAAACGAGATTGGCCTCAAATGGCCCAACGACCTGGTCGCGCGTGGACGCAAACTCGGCGGCATTCTGGTCGAGGCCGCACGCGATAACGAAGGCAAACCTTTCGCCGTCTGCGGCATTGGCGTCAATGTGAACTATGCGCCCCAAGAGGTGCCCGATGGCGGCCTGCCGGCAATCGGTCTCTCGGATCTCAACGAGAACGTTCCCGCCGTCGATGTGCTACTCAAGGAGGTCTATCACACCGTCGTAAACGCTGTGGACGCGTGGGCTGATCTACTCAATGCCATGGAAGAAAACACCGGACCGCTCGCGCCCGTCCACGGCGAATATGTCGCTCACCTCAATTGGATTGGGGAGCACGTTATCGCCCGCTCCCCCGCTGGAGACGAGCAGGCGCGAGGCATATTTAGAACGGTCGACGATTGCGGCCGCGCAAGCATTGAGACCGAGAGCGGCTTGTGCGTCTTCCACTTCGAAGAAGCGTCCTTACGCCCCCTGAGCGAATAGGACGCCGCAGCCGTCAGCTCGGCAGACGAATTCGCTATCCCAAAATCTAAACTCAAAACAAAAGAGCCCCACTACCGTAATGGCAGCGGGGCTCTTTAAGCTATGAGCGATATCGCTTAGAGCTTGATGTCGATGTCGACGCCAGCGGGGAGGTCGAGACGCATGAGCGAATCAACGGTGCCCGAGGTGGGGTCGAGGATGTCGATGAGGCGCTTGTGAGTGCGCATCTCGAACTGCTCACGGGAGTCCTTGTTCACGTGCGGCGAGCGGATAACCGTGTACAGGTTGCGCTCGGTGGGCAGGGGGACAGGACCGGAAACGCGAGCGCCGGTCTTCTGAGCGGTCTCGACGATGAGCTTCGCGGACTGATCGACGACCTCGTGATCATAGCCCTTGAGGCGAATGCGGATCTTCTGGGTAGCCAACTTAAACCTCCAAAGAGTGCGAGAGATGTTCTCGCGGATTACGTAACAGGGAGCTCGAACTTAGGCGTTCTTGCTCATGACCTCGTCCACGATGGACTTGGGCGCGGGCTCATAAGAGTCGAACTGCATCGTGTAGGATGCACGGCCCTGGGTCTGGGAGCGAAGGTCGGTAGCGTAACCGAACATCTCGCCCAGCGGCACCTTGGCACGGATGAGCTTGCTGTTCTTGCGATCCTCCATGCCCTCGATCTTGCCGCGGCGACCGGAGAGGTTGCCCATAACGTCGCCCATGTACTGCTCGGGGGTCTCGACCTCGACAGCCATGATCGGCTCGAGCAGCTGCGGATCGGACTTCTTGAGGGCGTCCTTGATAGCCATGGAACCGGCGATCTTGAAGGCGGCCTCGGAGGAGTCGACCTCGTGG
Source organism: uncultured Collinsella sp. (assembly GCA_902491345.1). Lineage (GTDB taxonomy): Bacteria > Actinomycetota > Coriobacteriia > Coriobacteriales > Coriobacteriaceae > Collinsella. The sequence goes on along the minus strand of CABUHI010000004.1, from coordinate 23,752 downwards.
TAAGAACCGTCGAACAGGGTGACCTTGACGTCGAGGACCGGGAAGCCGGCGATAACACCGGTGTTCAGGGCCTCCTGGATGCCCTTGTCGATGGACGGGATGTACTCCTTGGGCACGACGCCGCCGACGATAGCGTTGACGAACTCGTAGCCGAAGCCCTCCTCCATCTTCTCGAGCTTGATGACGGCGTGGCCATACTGACCGCGACCGCCGGACTGACGGACGAACTTGCCCTCAGCCTTCTCAACGTCGTGACCAGCGGTCTCGCGGTAGGCAACCTGGGGCTTACCGACGTTAGCGTCAACCTTGAACTCGCGGAGCAGACGGTCGACGATGATCTCGAGGTGCAGCTCGCCCATGCCGGCGATGATGGTCTGGCCGGTCTCGTGGTTGGTGGACACCTGGAAGGTCGGATCCTCCTCGGCGAGCTTGGTCAGAGCCAGGGACATCTTGTCCTGCTCGGCCTTGGTCTTGGGCTCGATGGCAACGTCGATAACGGGCTTAGCGAACTCGATCTTCTCGAGGACGATCTCCTTGCCCTCGGCGCACAGGGTGTCACCGGTGGTAGAGTTCTTGAAGCCGACGCAAGCGACGATGTCGCCAGCGGCAGCGTCGTCACGGTCGATACGCTCGGCGGCGTTCATCTCGAGGATGCGGCCGAGGCGCTCGCGCTGACCGTTGGAAGCGTTGACCACGTAGGAGCCGGACTCGGCACGGCCGGAGTAAACGCGGACATAGGTGAGCTTACCGACGAACGGGTCGGTCATGATCTTGAAGACCAGGCCGGAGAAGGGCTCGTCGAAGGAAGGATGACGCTGGATCTCTTCGCCGGTGTCCGGATCGGTACCGGTGACGGCCTCAACGTCGAGCGGGCTGGGCAGGTAGTCGACGACAGCGTCGAGCAGCTCCTGAACGCCCTTGTTCTTGTAGGCGGAACCCACGAAGACGAGGTTGAGCTCGTTGGCCAGAACGCCCTTGCGCAGAGCAGCCTTGAGCTCCTCGACGGTGAAGTCCTCCTCCATGAGGATCTTCTCCATGAGCTCGTCGTCAAAGCTGGCAGCAGCGTCGAGGAGCTCCTCGCGCTTGGTGGCAGCGATGTCGGCAAACTCAGCCGGGATCTCGTCCATCGGCTCGGGGTAGGTCATACCCTTCTCGTCGGCCTTGAAGTCCCATGCAGTCATGGTGACCAGGTCGATGACGCCCCAGAAGTTGTCCTCGGCGCCCATCGGGACCTGAGCGGCCACGGCGTTAGCGTCGAGACGATCCTTCATGGTCTCGATAGCGTTGAAGAAGTCAGCGCCCACGCGGTCATACTTGTTGATGAAGGCGATACGGGGGACGTTGAAGGTAGAAGCCTGACGCCAAACGGTCTCAGACTGGGGCTGAACGCCGGCAACGGCGTCGAAGACGGCGACAGCGCCATCGAGGACGCGCAGGCAGCGCTCGACCTCGGCGGTGAAGTCAACGTGGCCCGGGGTGTCGATGATCTGGATGCGGTAGTCCTTACCGTCCTTGTTCCAGAAGCACGTGGTAGCAGCGGAGGTAATGGTTACGCCGCGCTCCTGCTCCTGAACCATCCAGTCCATGGTGGCAGCGCCCTCATGGACCTCACCGATCTTGTGGGTCTTACCGGTGTAGTAAAGAATACGCTCGGTCGTGGTGGTCTTACCGGCATCGATGTGAGCCATGATGCCGATGTTACGGGTATCGGAAAGCTTGTACTTAGGCTTAGCCATGTTAGTTCCTTACCTTAAACTTACCAACGATAGTGAGAGAACGCGCGGTTGGCCTCGGCCATCTTGAAGACGTCCTCACGCTTCTTGACGGAAGCGCCCAGGCCGTTGGAAGCGTCGAGGATCTCGTTGGCGAGACGCTCGGCCATGGTCTTCTCCTTGCGAGCGCGGGAGAAGTTGACGATCCAGCGGATACCCAGAGCGGTGGAACGACGGGAGTTGACCTCCATCGGGACCTGATAGGTAGCGCCACCGACACGCTTGGGCTTAACCTCGAGCGTGGGCTTGACGTTGTCCATAGCCTTCTTGAAGGTAGCGAGAGCGTCGCCACCCTCGGACTTCTCGGCAACGATCTCGAAAGCGGTGTAAACGATGCGCTCAGCGGTGGCCTTCTTGCCGTCAAGAAGGACCTTGTTGATGAGCTGAGTCACCAGGCGGTTGTTGTAAACGGCGTCAGGCTGAACCTCACGACGATTAGCTGCTGCACGACGCGGCATGTGAAATCTCCTTAAGTGTCTACCGTGCGGCGCTTAGGCGGCACACGGCGAAAGTATCAAAACGTTATCTGGCTTATTTGGCCTTGGGGCGCTTAGCACCGTACTTGGAACGGGCCTGCATACGGTTCTGGACCGGAGCAGCGTCGTAGGCGCCACGGATGACGTGATAACGGACACCAGGGAGGTCACGGACACGACCGCCGCGGACGAGCACGATGGAGTGCTCCTGCAGGTTGTGGCCCTCACCCGGGATGTAAGCAGTAACTTCGATGCCGTTGACAAGGCGAACACGGGCAACCTTACGAAGAGCCGAGTTCGGCTTCTTGGGGCTCGTGGTGAAGACGCGGGTGCACACGCCGCGCTTCTGGGAGTTGTGCTGCAGAGCAGCGTTCTTGGACTTCTTGGGCACGGAACGACGGCCCTGGCGAACCAGCTGGTTAATAGTAGGCAAAGCGTACTCCTTTTCGAATGATTCCAGCTTTCTGTAAAGTGCAACGGCTTGAATCGAGGGGTCAGCATCCCCCTACGAAACACGCAGTTCGATAGGATACGTGGCGTTAGCTGTGCCGTCAACAGACCACGCCGCCGGGCGTATCCTAAAATTGGCATATTTCCGCAAAGCCTACACAAAAGGAATCCCCTTCTGTGCGCGGGGGCGGATTCCCGGCCCGGGCGGCCTATCAAGATTTTGCCGCATACTTCCGAAATTCAGACGAATACCGCTCGCTTTAACCGCCCATTTACCGCAAAAGAGGCCGCTTCCCCTAGTAGGAAACGGCCCCAAGTCTTACGAATAGACGATAGTAAAGGTTTCCGACGTTTCGGCGCCCCCTGTTGAAGTGCAGCGTGTGCCCTCAAGCGTTACTGAGACCACTTGGTCAACATCAATCAACTTCGTTGGCACCCAGATGTTCTCTCCGCTATTGCGCGTATAAGAAAAATATAAGTTGAACGCCCCTGCGTCGTCATCTTCGATAATCTGCTCCGATCCATCCTTGTAGGTAACCGTCAACTTCTTCGTGACTGCGTCAATGCCCAGATCATCGATGTGTGTCTGGATAGAAAACGGGCTGATCTCGAGAGGCGAGTCATCGGAGCGGAGTTCCTTTGTATCGACGTACGCTCCAACGCTAAACTCGGGCGTCGATGCCTCGAACGGCTTCGCATCCTCGCCTTCGCCCTCGGTCCACGAGATATTCCAGGTGACCGCATGTTGAAAACCTCGCTCGCGATCCATAGAAGCAAAGTACATAGTGCCATTAATGACAGTATCGCTTGATGTGTCCTTATCAATGGTGCAGCGTGTGTCAGCCCATTCCTCGCCGAAGTTCATGCTGGGCGTGCCGATGCCTTGTTCTTCTTCACCATAGAGAACAAGTTCGCCAGTCTCTGCTGCCGGCTTGTAGTAGTTAACACCATTTGGATTGGACAACGTAAACGTCACGGCACCGCAACCGTTTTTATCGATAGCCATATCATGAATGTCGAGTGTATAGCCGTTGCCCTCGACGGACAGATTGACCTTCTGTACTGAACCCTCCAAGCTTTGGGGCGCGATACCATCACCAAACTCTCTGGTGTAGGTATATTTAGTCCCCGATGAGCCGCCGTTTGTCCAGGTAATGGAATCCCCGTTGCCGTGGTTTCCCCAGGCTGAGGCAAAATAGCCGGAATTGACAACGGCGTAGGCGACCCCTCCGGTCGCCAGTACTCCGGCAAGACATCCGATTACGGCAACATAGAGAGGCTTCGCGTGGCCCTTTCGATGAAGCGGCTCACCTTCCGCAGCATCAATAACACGGTCAGCAAGATCGCTATCGGCTTGGACGGACTCGAAGGCCTGCTTGATTTGATTGGATTTCACGGTCGCCCTCCTCTAGGATGAATTTGAGCTTCGATCGACCGCGAGCTAAACGCGTTCGAACGGTCGCGGCTGGCACATGCAGTAACTCGGCAATCTCTGAGGTCGAAAAGCCCAGATAGTAATAGAGCACGATGGGAACACGGAATCGCTCCGGAAGTCGCATAACGTCTGACAAGACCGCCTTGGTCTCATCCTGCGCCGCCGAAAGCGAATCGGTCAGACTTTCAATATCCTCCACACGTCTCCACGGCTTTCGAAAGAGAGATTTGCATTCATTGATCGTGACCCGGATAAGCCATCGACGAAGATGCTCCCAGCTTTCAAAATGCGTATCGCTTTTGAGCAACTTAAGAAAGACATCTTGAGCAACATCGTCGGCATCGGCGCGATCACGCAGGTACGTCAACGCGATCCGAAACACGACATCACGGTGATCTTCGACCGCCTGTCTGAAAGCTTGTTCTTCCATAATCACCTCCCGGTGACGTTAATGATTCTTGATGAGGCCCTCACCATAGATACGCTTTGACCGAACGAAATGTTTCAAATTCAAGCAGGAATAACCTACCAAAAAAACCCTGCCCCTTATTGGCAAGGGATCGACGGAACGCAACAGGTTGAGCATACGCAAGCGAGCGGCCCCCAGAGCGTACAAGGTGGCATGAAAAAGGCAGGGCATTGACCTTTTGGTCATGCCCTGCCTTTTGAATGACAGATTGTAGCTCTGGGGGCCGCGCAGCGACGGAGATCGCCGCCGTTCGTTAGAACGGCGGAACTAGTTACTCCTCGTCGTTGTCCTTGGCCTCTTCGGCGTCGTCGGTGTCCACGAGCTGGTTGAGCAGCTCGTCGAGGGAGGCCATGTCCTCGTTGATGGCACCGTTGGCGGGAGCCTTCTTGTCGTCGATCGGGGCGCCCAGGAGCTCCTCGTCGGCGTCGGCGTGATGCGTCGGCGCAGCGGAGGTACCCAGCAGGATATCGTCCGGACCGTCGGGGCTAAAGACCATCTGCAGCAGCTGCGAGAGGTCTTCCTCGTCGGCAACGTCGTCGTTGTTCTCGAGGATGTAGAGCAGGTCATGGGCCTCGAGGCCGTCACGGAGCTCCTCGATTGCCTTGGCACCGATACCATCGATGCGCAGCAGATCCTCCTCGGACTTGCCGACCAGGTCGCCGACCGTCTCGATGCCAACCTCGCTGAACTTGTTGGTCCAGCGCTGCGACACGCCCAGGTCGTCGAACAGGTACAGACGAGCCTTCTCGGCGGAGATGGTGTGGCCGTTGCGGGTGAACGAACCGTCAGCACCACCAAACTCGTCGTAGCCGGCCCAGTCGAGCTGCTGCGGGAGCTGCTCGTCCAGGTCCTTGAGCTCCACCGGAGCCCACTCGGGCAGCGATTTGGCGTTGGGCGAAGCCGGGCCGTCGATGTCGACATAGCCATCGGCCGTACGATACGTCAGCTTGGCGTTGGCGTACGGCTTGAGGCCGGTACCGGCCGGGATCTTCTTACCGACGATGACGTTGGACTTAAGGTCGAGCAGGTGGTCGACCTTGCCCTCGATGGCAGCCTCGGTAAGGACACCGGCGGTACGGATGAACGAAGCGCTCGACAGCCAGGAGTCGATGTTGGACGCGACCTTGAGCGTACCCAGGATGACGGGCTCGGCCACAGGAGCCTGACCGCCCAGACGGGCAACGCGCTCGACCTCGTCGGCGAACTCGTAGCGGTCGACATACTGACCAAGCAGGTACTTGGAGTCGCCGGGGTTGGTGATCTGAACGCGACGCAGCATCTGACGTGCGAGCACCTCGATGTGCTTGTCGTTCAGGTCGACGCCCTGGCTGGTGTAGACGTCCTTGACGCTCTCGACGAAGGTGTGCATCGTCGACTCGATGTCGGTCAGCTTGCGTAGGTTGCGGAAGTTGACGAAGCCCTTGGTGATCTGGTCGCCGGCGCGAACCTCGCAGCCGTCCTCGATCTCGGGCATAAAGCGCACCGATGCGGGAACGCGACGCTCGTCGAGGACACGGGTGTGATCCTCGGAGTCGGTGAGCGTCAGCACGTACTCGGACTTCTCGGGCTTAATCGAGAGGTGACCGGAGTACGGAGCCAGCTCGGCCTCGCGACCCAGGATCTTCTCGTTGACGTTGCCGACGATATCGAACATACGGCTGACCGTAGGCAGACCCTGCGTAATATCGTCGACGCCAGCGACGCCGCCGGAGTGAATGGTACGCATCGTAAGCTGCGTACCAGGCTCGCCGATGGACTGGGCGGCAATAATGCCGACCGCGGTACCGATGGCGACCGGACGACGGGTGGAAAGATCCCAGCCGTAGCACTTCTGGCACACGCCGTACTTGGAGCGGCAGGTGAGCAGCGCGCGAAGCTTGACCTTCTTAAGGCCCGCATCGACCATCTTCTGGATGTCGGCGACCTTCTCGATGTAGCCGTCCTGCTCAAAGAGCACGGTGCCATCGGGAGCCACGACGTCCTCGATGAAGCAACGGCCGACGAGGTCGGTGTTGAGGTCGGTGGTGCCGGGGATGATGAGGTTGTAGGTGACGCCCTCGTGCGTACCGCAGTCCTCCTCGCGGACGATGACGTCCTGGGCCACGTCGACCAGACGACGGGTCAGGTAACCGGAGTCCGAGGTGTGGGATGCGGTATCGACCAGGCCCTTACGGGCGCCGTAGGTCGAAATGAAGTACTCGAGCGGCAGCAGGCCCTCGCGGAAGTTCGCCTTAATGGGAAGGTCGATCGTCTCGCCGGACATGTCTGCCATCAGGCCACGCATGCCGCCGAGCTGACGCAGCTGGGTCTTAGAACCACGGGCGCCAGAGTCGGCCATCATGTAGAGCGGGTTCTCCTCGTCGAACAAGTCGAGCATGAGCGCTGCGACCTTGTCGGTACAAGCGGTCCACTCGTTAACGACTTCGATGTGGCGCTCCGTCTCGTTGATGAAGCCCTCCTCGAAGTACTCGTTGATCTGGTCGACGTTAGCCTGGGCGCGGTCGAGCAGCTCCTGCTTCTCATCAGGGATGAGAGCGTCCCACACCGAGATGGTGAGGCCGGCGCGGGTAGCGTAGTGGAAGCCGGAGTACTTGATGGCGTCGAGGATCGGGCCGACCTTGGCCTCGGGGTAACGATCGCAGCAGTCGGCAACCAGCTTGGCCACATCGCCCTTGACCATCTTGTAGTTCATGAACTCGTAGTCTTCGGGCAGGCACTGGCGGTTGAAGATGATGCGACCGATAGAGGTCTCGAAGCGCGCGGTCTTGTTGCCGGTGACGTCGTAGTCGACGAACTCGTTCTTGCCGTTCTTGACGCGGAAGATACGGGTGCCGTCCTCGTTGATGACATTGGCATCGGCAGCGGACACGCGGACCTGGATCTTGGCCTGCATGTCGACCTCGGAACGGCAGTCATAGGCGTGCAGCGCGTCGTCGAAGCTGGCGAACACGTGGTTCTCGCCCGGCAGACCCTCGCGAACCTGGGTGAGGTAGTACACACCGATGATCATGTCCTGCGAAGGGATGTTGACCGGCTTGCCGGATGCCGGCGAGCGCAGGTTGTTCGCAGAGAGCATGAGCACGCGAGCCTCGGCCTGAGCCTGGCTGGACAGCGGCACGTGGACAGACATCTGGTCGCCGTCGAAGTCGGCGTTGAAGGGCGAGCAGACCAGCGGGTGCAGGTGGATAGCCTTGCCCTCGACCAGCACCGGCTCAAAGGCCTGGATGGACAGACGGTGCAGGGTCGGTGCACGGTTGAGCAGCACGACGCGGCCGTCGATGACCTCTTCGAGGATATCCCACACAAAGGTGGCACCGCGGTCGATAGCGCGCTTGGCGCCCTTGATGTTCTCGACCTTGCCAAGCTCGACCAGGCGCTTCATGACGAAGGGCTTGAAGAGCTCCAGCGCCATGGTCTTGGGCAGACCGCACTGGTGCAGCAGCAGCTTGGGGTCGGTAACGATGACCGAACGGCCGGAGTAGTCGACACGCTTACCCAGCAGGTTCTGACGGAAACGACCCTGCTTGCCCTTGAGGGCCTCGGCGAGCGACTTGAGCGGGCGACCGCCACGGCCAGAGACCGGGCGACCACGACGGCCGTTGTCGAACAGGGCGTCCACGGACTCCTGGAGCATGCGCTTCTCGTTGTTCACGATGATCGCAGGGGCGTCCAGGTCGAGCAGGCGCTTGAGTCGGTTGTTACGGTTGATCACGCGACGATACAGGTCGTTGAGGTCGGACGCTGCGAAGCGGCCGCCGTCGAGCTGAACCATCGGGCGCAGATCGGGCGGAATGACCGGGATGACATCCAGGATCATGTTCGCGGGGCTGTTGCCGCCCTTCAGGAAGGCGTCAACGACCTCGAGGCGCTTGACGGCCTTCTCGCGCTTCTGCTTCTGGGAGTCCTCGTCGGCGATGATGGCCTTGAGCTTCTCGGCCTCGGAGGGGAGGTCGATGGCAGCGAGCAGGTCGCGAACGGCCTCGGCACCCATACCACCCTTGAAGTACATGGAGTAGTAACGGGTCATCTCGCGGAACAGCGGCTCATCGGAGATGAGGTCGCGCTCGGTGAGCTTCATGAAGGCGTTGAAGGCGTCCGTGCGGAGCTGCTTCTCGTCCTTGCACTCTTCCTCGATGTCAACGATGCCGGAGGCGATCTCCTCGGGGGTCAGCGGCTCCTCGTCGGAGAACTCGTCAAAGTTCTCGGGGTTGCCCTGCTCCTTGAGGGATTCGATCTGGCGGGCGCACTCGGCATCGATCTCTTCCAGATCGGCGGCGAGCTCCTCGCGCAGGTCGTCAGCGTCGGCCTCGCGAGCCTCGTAGTCTACCTCGGTGATGATGTAGCTGGCAAAGTACAGAACCTTCTCGAGGTCCTTGGACTTGATGTCGAGCATACGGCTCATCGGGAAGCTCGTGGGGCTCTTGAAGTACCAGATGTGGGACACGGGAGCGGCGAGCTCGATGTGGCCCATGCGGTCGCGACGCACCTTGGCCGAGGTGACCTCGACGCCGCAGCGCTCGCAGACGATGCCCTTAAAGCGGATGCCCTTGTACTTGCCGCAGGAGCACTCCCAGTCCTTGGCGGGACCGAAGATCTTCTCGCAGAACAGGCCGTCCTTCTCGGGCTTGAGGGTACGGTAATTGATGGTCTCCGGCTTCTTGACCTCACCGTGCGACCAGGAACGGATCTGGTCGGCGGAGGCAAGGGAGATCTTTACCGAGTCAAAATCAGTAGCTTCGAAATCTGCCACAGTCAACTACTCCTTATCAGTGGTCGTGGCGGCGACAGCCTCGGGTGCCTCGGCGGTCTCGGCATCCTGGGCCTCGACGTCGGCGTCAACGCCGGCGAGCGCGGCCAGGTCATCGAGGGCAGAGGTCTCCTCGGCGGTCACAGGGGCGGAGGCGTCCTCGTCGGAATCGTGCATGGGCTCGATGTCCAGCGCGAGGGAACGGATCTCCTTGACAAGAACCTTAAAGGACTCGGGAATACCCGGAACCGGGACGTTCTCGCCCTTGACGATGGACTCGTAGGTCTTGACGCGGCCCACGGTATCGTCGGACTTGACGGTCAGGATCTCCTGCAGGACGTTGGAAGCACCGTATGCGTACAGTGCCCAAACTTCCATCTCGCCGAAGCGCTGGCCGCCGAACTGAGCCTTGCCGCCCAGCGGCTGCTGGGTAACCAGGCTGTAAGGGCCGGTCGAACGCGCGTGGATCTTGTCGTCGACCATGTGGCCGAGCTTGAGGATGTAGGACGTACCCACGGTAATGGGCTCGCGGAACTCCTCGCCGGTGCGGCCGTCGAACAGGCGGGTCTTGCCGCGCTCGTCAAGCTGGGTGACAAACTCGGGGCGCATATGATCGCCAAAGGCAGCGGTGGCCTTGTTGAGCATGTTCTTGTTGGCGCGACGGATGACCTCGGCGATCTCGTCCTCCTTGGCGCCGTCGAAGACGGGCGTCGCGGTGAAGAACGGACCGGGGACATACTTGTCGGAGTCGGCATCCTCGGTATCCCAACCGCAGGCGGCAGCCCAGCCAAGGTGGCACTCGAGCAGCTGACCGACGTTCATACGCGAAGGAACGCCCAGCGGGTTGAGGATAACGTCGATCGGGGTACCGTCAGCCATGTAGGGCATGTCCTCGACCGGCAGAACGTTACAGATAACACCCTTGTTGCCGTGGCGACCGGCGATCTTATCGCCCTGCTGGATCTTACGACGCTGGGCGACGTAGACGCGCACCTGCTCGTTGACGCCGGGGGCCAGGTCGTCGCCGTTCTCGCGGCTAAAGCGGACGACGTCGATGACGCGGCCGTAAGCGCCGTGAGGCATCTTAAGGGAGGTGTCGCGGACGTCGTGGGCCTTGGCACCGAAGATGGCGCGCAGCAGGCGCTCCTCGGCGGTCAGAGCGCTCTCGCCCTTAGGCGTGACCTTACCGACCAGGATGTCGCCAGGGCCGACCTCGGCGCCGATGCGGATGATACCGTCCTCGTCGAGGTTGGCAAGCATGTCCTCGGAGAGGTTCGGAATCTCGCGAGTGATCTCCTCGGGGCCGAGCTTGGTGTCGCGGGCGTCGATTTCGTGACGGGTGATATTGATGGTCGTCAGCAGGTCCTCGGCCACCAGGCGCTCGGACACGACGATACCGTCCTCGTAGTTGAAGCCTTCCCACGGCATGTATGCCACGGTGAGGTTCTGGCCCAGTGCGAGCTCGCCATGATCGGTCGAAGGACCGTCGGCCAGAGGCTCGCCCTGCTCAACGGTGTCACCGACGCGCACGAGCGGACGGTGGTTGATGCAGGTGGACTGGTTGGAGCGCTGGTACTTGGCCAGGTGATACTCGTCCATGCCGCCGGCATGCTTGACGATGATCTTGGAAGCGTCGGCAAAGATGACCTCGCCGGCGTTCTTGGCCAGGGTGACCTCGCCAGAGTCCAGGGCGGCGCGACGCTCCATGCCGGTACCGACATAGGGAGCGGCGGGGTGAACCAGCGGCACGGCCTGACGCTGCATGTTGGCGCCCATGAGCGTACGCTTGGCGTCGTCGTGCTCAAGGAACGGGATCAGCGTGGCTGCGACGGAGAGCATCTGACGCGGCGAGACGTCCATGTAGTCGACGTCCTCAACAGGCACGTCGGCGGGAGCGCCGAAGGAGCCGTCGAAGTCGCGGGTACGGGCGATCACGGTGTGCGGACGGACGATCTTGCCCTCGGCATCGGTCGTGATGAACTCGTTGGTCTTGGGATCGAGCGGCGTGTTGGCCGGCGCGATGACGTGCTTCTCCTCCTCGTCAGCGGTCATCCAGTCGATCTGGTCGGTGGCAACGCCGTTCTCGACGCGGCGGAACGGAGCCTCGATGAAGCCATACTCGTTGACGCGGGCGTAGAGGGCGAGCGAGCCGATCAGGCCGATGTTGGGGCCTTCGGGGGTCTCGATCGGGCACATGCGGCTGTAGTGCGAGTTGTGAACGTCGCGGACGGCCGTCGGCACGTTGGTGCGGCGGCTGGAGCCCGACTTGTGGCCGGCAAGACCGCCAGGGCCGAGTGCGGACAGACGGCGCTTGTGGGTCAGACCGGTCAGGGGGTTCGCCTGGTCCATGAACTGCGAGAGCTGCGAGGAACCGAAGAACTCCTTGATGGAGGCCACGATCGGGCGGATGTTGATGAGCGACTGCGGAGTGATCTCGTCGATGTCCTGGGAGCTCATGCGCTCACGGACGACGCGCTCCATACGGCTCATGCCGATACGGAACTGGTTGGCGACGAGCTCGCCGACGGTGCGGATACGGCGGTTGCCAAAGTGGTCGATGTCGTCGACCTTGAAGCCCTGCTCGCCGGCAGCGAGGGACAGCAGGTAGCGCAGCGTCGCGACGATATCCTCGTCGGTGAGCACCGTGACCTCTTCCTCGGTGGTGAGGTTGAGCTTCTTGTTGACCTTGTAGCGACCGACGCGGGCCAGATCGTAGCGCTGCGGGTTGAAGAGCAAGCCCTCGAGCAGGCTGCGGGAAGCGTCCACGGTGGGAGGCTCGCCCGGGCGCAGGCGACGGTAGATCTCGATGAGGGCGTCCTCGCGGGTGAGGGCGGTATCGCGCTCGAGGGTGCGCTTGATCACATCGGAGTTGCCGAGCAGCTCGATGATGTCGTCGTTGGTGACGGCGATGCCAAGGGCGCGCAGGAACATCGTGGCGCTCTGCTTGCGCTTACGGTCGATGGAGACCATGAGCTGGTCGCGCTTGTCGACCTCAAACTCGAGCCAGGCACCGCGGGACGGGATGATCTGGGCCTTGTAGATCTGCTTGCCCGAATCCATCTCGGAGCTGTAGTACACGCCCGGGGAACGGACGAGCTGCGAGACGACGATACGCTCGGTACCGTTGATGATGAAGGTGCCCTGATCGGTCATCATGGGGAAGTCGCCCATGAAGACGAGCTGCTCCTTGATCTCGCCGGTCTCCTTGTTGGTGAGACGGACGTCGGTCAGAAGCGGAGCCTGATAGGTCATATCCTTCTCGCGGCACTCCTCGACGGTGTGCGCGGGGTCGCCGAACTGATGCTCGCCGAAGGTAACCTCGAGAACATGGTTCTGGCTCTGGATGGGGCTGGATTCCTTGAACGCCTCACGAAGACCCTCGTCCTTAAAACGCTCAAAGGATTCCCTTTGAACAGAGATAAGGTTGGGGAGCTCCATGGCCTCCGGGATTTTCCCGAAGCTGACGCGCTTGCGCTCAGTGGCAGTGTATGCGTAGGTCACCAGGTTTTTCCTCCTTCACGGAAATGCTCGGTGGGTTGGCGAGGCATAGCTTCGCCAGTTATCGCAACCTAATAGTTTATCAGGTACCGACCGTTGGGCAAGAAAAGCCTTGACGCGATTGAGTTTTTGGAGTAGCAAAGTTTTTCGACAGAAAATGCGCAGGTAGATGTATGTGTGTCGAACACCTGTTCATATAGTTTCTGTGAACAGAGAACCGGCAATCGCAGCTCTTATAAAAAAACGGGTGCAGACCGAAGTCCGCACCCGTAAATATCGTTGCCCGAAGGCTTACTTGCGCATCAAGCCGCCGCGCTCGTCGATGGCATCCCAGAAGGCGCTTGCAAAGCGAGGGTCGCTTGCAGCCATGAGGGCGTTGGTAGCCATCCAACCAGACGGGGTACCGGTGTCGTAGCCCGACAGCGGGTCGATGACGACGGCATACATGGCCTCGCGATCGAGCGAACGGGCCATAGCGTCGGTCAGCTGAATCTCGCCACCCTTACCGGCCTGCTGGTCGGCAAGAAGGTCCATGACCAGCGGGCTCAGCAGGTAGCGACCGACGATGTACAGGTTGGACGGAGCCGCCTCGGGAGCGGGCTTCTCAACCAGACCGCCGATGCGCCACACGGCACCCGGCTCGTCGTCAGCGGCATTCTCAAAGCCCTCGAGAGAGCCCACGCGATCGCCGGCGATGACGCCATAGCGGCTGACTTCCTCGGGAGCGCACGCGGCAACGGCGATAACCGAAGCGCCACCGTGCTCCTTGGAAACGGCGAGCATCTTGTCGCAGATGTCGCGGTTGGGCACAACGTAGTCGCCCAGAAGAACCAGGAAGTTCTCCCCTGCCACAGCGTCGGCAGCAGAGCGAATGGCGTGACCGAGGCCCTTGGGCTCGTACTGATAACGGAAGTCAACCGGCATACCGCCCGCATGGGCGACAGCGTCGGCGTAGGCGTCCTTACCGCGCTCGCGCAGCAGGTTCTCGAGCGAACGGTCGGGCTGGAAATAGTTCAGCAGCTCGGGCTTGCCGGGCGAGGTAACGATGATGGCGTCGTCGACCTCCTCGGGATCGAGCGCCTCCTCGACGACGTACTGGATGACCGGCTTGTCGAGCACCGGCAGCATCTCTTTGGGCGTGCACTTGGTGCCAGGCAGAAAACGCGTGCCAAGACCGGCGGCGGGGATGATTGCCTTCATATTATTCAAGGATCCTTTCGCAGGCGCAGGATGCGCCCTGTGCGTGCGGCACGGCGGCCGCAGACCAAATTGCGATACTGAAGTATCTTACCGCTGCTAATTAACGCTAATGCAGGCAAGCGCCATTCTTCAGCAGGTCAACGCAAATTATTGCTCGAATGGTGCAATTTTATCGACCAACGGTAGCGCCCCCAAACCACCGCAAACGGCAACAATTTGCATGCCGAGCCAGCAAAATAGAGGGGTCATAACAAAAAAGACGGGGCTCGCAATGCGAACCCCGTCTGCAAAGAAATCTGGCGAGAGAGCCTGATTACTTGAGGGTGACAGCAGCGCCAGCAGCCTCGAGCTTCTCCTTGGCAGCCTCGGCGTCCTCCTTCTTGGCACCCTCGAGAACAGCCTTGGGAGCGCCCTCGACGACCTCCTTGGCCTCCTTCAGGCCAAGGTTGGTGAGCTCACGGACGGCCTTGATGACCTGGATCTTGTTGTCGCCGAAGCCCTCGAGCACGACGTCAAACTCGGTCTTCTCCTCGGCCTCAGCAGCGCCAGCAGCGGGAGCGGCGACAACAGCGGCAGGAGCAGCGGCGGAAACGCCGAAGGTGTCCTCGATAGCCTTGACGAGCTCGGAAGCCTCGAGAAGGGTCATTTCCTTAAGAGCATCGATGATCTCATCGGTGGTAAGCTTAGCCATTTCTAAGTCCTTTCGGTTTCCGTGCAAATGCACGGAGATCAGTTAAAACACGGCGCGAATGCGCCAGGGGTGCGGCGTTGCCGCCGCGGGTGAAAACAGCGACTAGGCTGCCTTCTGCTCGGAGACCTGCTGGATCGAACGAGCGAGACCAGAGGAAACGCCGTTGACGCAGACAGCGATGTCGCGAGCGAAACCGGAGATGAGACCGGCGATCTGGCCGAGAAGCTGATCCTTGGTGGGCAGCTCGGCGATAGCCTTAACATCATCAGCGGAAACGGCCTTGCCGTCGGAGATACCGCCCTTGATCTCAAGGACGCCCTTGGACTGAGCGGAGAAGTCCTTAAGGGCCTTAGCGGCCTCGACCGGCTCGGACTCGTAGAACACATAAGCGACGGGGCCGGCGAGGATCTCGTCGAGCTCGGGCTGCTCCTGGTTCTTGAGAGCGATCTTGACCAGGTTGTTCTTGTAGACCTTCATCTCGGCGCCGCACTCGCGAAGCTGATGACGCAGCTCCTGAGCCTGCTTAACCGTCAGACCGTTGTAGTTGACGACGAACAGACCGGCGTTCTCGGCGATACGGGACTCGATCTCTGCAACCTTGTCGATTTTGTACTGCTGGGGCATGAATTACACCTCCTCGAATTCTTTCCGGGCACGGTCCGCCACAAGGACGTGACGGGGGCATGTCCAAAAAGAAAGCCCCCGCGCTGCATGAGCGACGGGGGCGAGAAGACATATCTACTCGACCACCTCGGCTGGCGGGATGTCCCATTAAGCTCGCGGGTAAGACCCGTTTGCGCCGGCTGTCTCTGGCAGCGGATTCGTGCGTGAACCGAAAGTATTATGGCGGGGACCCCGGCGTCGGTCAACGGAAAACCGGGCTGCACACAATTCCACCATCCGGCACGCTCCGCCGAAGGCCAGGCGCAAGGTTTCCGCTCGGTCAGGTCCTGGGCTCGCTCGGAAAGCACATTAAGTGCTTTCCGGCTCGTGCGGAATCTACGGAAACCTTGCGCCTGGCCTTCGGCGGCGCGTGCCTGCGTTGACTTTGGGCAGCCCGGGTTTTCGTTGGCTGACGCCCCCACTCATAATGCTTGGGTCGGTGGGCTGATGTGTTGCGTCCCGTTGGGCTATAAAGTTGAAATGAAGGTGGACAGGCGATTTAGGCCTTCGTCCAAATCTTGGTCGGAAACGCAGTAGCTGAGGCGGACGTGGCCTTCGGTTCCGAAGCAGTCGCCCGGGACTAGGGCTACGTTTGCCTCTTTGATGGCTTTGATGCAGAAGTCTTCGCTGGTTAGGCCGAACTTTTTGATGCTCGGGAAAGTGTAGAAGGCTCCTGCGGGCTCTACTACGTCGAGGCCCATGGCGTCTAAGGCTGCGAGTACGCGTTCGCGGCGGGCTCGGTAGACTTTGAGCATGGGGGTTGGGTCGACGGTGAGGGCTCGCGTTGCGGCATCCATCTCAAAGGAGACGGCGCTCGATACTAGGTATTGGTGAGCTTTTGCGATCTCGGCGATGACGGGGGCTGCGGCTGCGAGCCAACCCAGGCGCCAGCCGGTCATAGCCCAGGGTTTGGAGAAGCTCTCGATGACTACCGTCTGCTCACGCAGCTCCGGGTGGCGCTGGGCAAAGCGCTCGTAGCCATCCACATAAACCAGGCGGTTGTATACGTCGTCGCAGACCACGTAGATGCCTGCCTGCTCTGCCACGCGTGCCACGGCGTCGAGCGATGCCGCGTCGAGGATGCAACCCGTAGGATTGTTGGGCGAGCAGATGACGATGGCCTTGGTCGCCGGCGTCACGCAAGCACAAAGTGCGTCCTCGTCGATCTGAAATTGCGCAGGCTCCGTATCCAAAAAGACCGCCTTGGCGTGGTTGGCCACGACGATGCTCTCGTACAGGCCAAAGGCAGGCGTGGGGATGATGACCTCGTCGCCGGGGTTGAGCATAGCCATGAATGTTGCCGACAGTGCCTCGGTCGCACCGTCGGTCAGGATGACCTCATCGGCGGAAAACGTAAGGCCCGCGTCCCCCATGTAGGCAGATAACGCCTCACGCAGGGCGGGGCGCCCGTTGTTGGGCGGATAGTGCGTGTCACCACGGCCCAACGAAGCAGTCACCTCGGCGCTAATCACATCGGGCGTGGGAAAATCGGGCTCGCCGAGCGCGAGCGCGATGCACCCCGGATGCTGGGCGGCGAGTGCGTTGATCCGGCGGATGCCGGAGGGCTTGAGCGTGGCAAGCGAGGTATTCATGGGCAGACGCATGGCGTTCCTTTCGTAAGGGTTGCACTAGGATAGCGCGGCGAGGCACCGCCAGACGGTGTAACCTAAACGGAAACCAACCGGAAAGGAGGCGGCATGGAGACGACCGCACGCGGCGATGCACCAAAAACGTTGCAGACCATTGCGTATATCAGCATTCCCAATAGCGCCGATCTTGATTTTTTGCTCTGGGACCTGCAGGATGCCATCGCCGCCTATGCTCAGCTTTCCGACACTGTACTCCCCCGCCCAGTCGGCTCGAAGGCAAATGACGCCGGCAGCGTTGCCGATGGCATCGTGCTGGCCATTGAAGATGTGGCTGACGATGAGGCGTTGACAGCTATCGAGCAGGCGCTTGAGCGCTTTGGCGGTACGGGAACGCGCGTCTATGCCGCAATTCGAGCCGCACAAGAGGGCACTGAGCAGGCGCGTGGGACCGCCGTTCGCCTGCACAAGGCATGTGAGCGCCATGACCAATTGTGGTGTGGCGGCGTTGCCATCTGCGCCGGCAGCGGCATCGCAGCGCTTCGCCATTCCCCACGCATGGGCCTCTTGCGCCGACCATTTTCGGAAGCGATGGATAAGCTTGTGGGCGCTGTGCGCATGGGCTGCTCCGTCGAGCATGCACAGCAACTTGGCGGCGGCAATGCCGCCAACGTCGACACCGACGGTATGGTTTGCGCCAAGCCAGCCGTGCCCGCGCCGATCTGGCGAGGCGTTCTGAAACGTCTGGGTGCCCACGCTCAAACAAAAATCTAAATTAAATAACAGCCCAGCCAACGGCTTCGTGCCAACGCTCAACAAGACGCTCCAGGCGCCAGGCGGCATTGGCGGGACTTGTCGAGGGCAGGACGATGGCAGGCAGCCCGGTGCGTTCTTGTAGATAGCGCTTGTAGAGCCGGCCAGCTGTACCACCGTTGCATATCACCTGCTCAATGGGAGCTGCGCCGGTAATGCGCTCGATATGTGCCGGCACAACGTTGCGAATGCTCGCGTCGCTCGAGCCCTTAATGTCGCAGCTCTCAATCACATCCCACAGGGCCACGCCACCGTTCAACAGCATGGATCGCTTGGCGGCAATCGAGGCGTCGAGCGTCGCGGGCTCACCGCTTGCCAAAGGGTCGCCCTCGTTGGGCGGCACGGGCACACTAAGACACGCAGCCATCACGCGCCAAAAGCGGTTCTGAGGATTGCCGTAATAAAAGGCATTGGCGCGCGAAAGCACCGAGGGAAACGACCCCAGCACCAAAACGCGCGAGTGCTCGTCAAACACGGGTTCAAACCCATGCTCAATATGTTGATAGCCCTCATCCGGCGCTGTCATGATCTAGGCCCTCAACAGATAGCGCACCTCGTAGGGCGCAAGCTCAAGGGTACCCGTCAGCTCGACCGTGGGCGCATCGTCGGCAAGCAAATCGACAAAGGAGCTGTTGAGCTCGCCGGCGCCAAAGGTGTAAGGCTCGTCCACGGCGTTCACCGCCACGAGCACCGTCGCGTCGTCGCAGGCGCGCTCGAACAGCAGCTGCTTGTTCTGGATCACCACGTTGCGATAGGCACCGTAGTTGAGAGCACGGGCAGCCGCGTCGTCGGCCGAGCGAAGGTGTGCGAGTTGCGTGATGAACGCCGTCAGCTCGTTGGGCGCAGGCTCATCGAGCGCAGGACGTAGCGCCCAGTCGCCATCGGGGCCGCCCTTTTCGCCAGCAATTCCCCACTCGCTGCCATAGTAGACGCACGGGATGCCCGGCATGCCAAAGAGCATGCCGTAGGCGGGACGCAGACAGGACTTGTCGGTGAGGATGCTCGCCAGGCGCGGCACATCGTGGTTGTCGACAAACGACAGCAGATGTTTGCCGCGGTAGATGCACCAGGGGTCGCCGCCAAACTGACGGTGCAGCGAATGGGCGATCTCGAACATGTTGACCGAGTTAAAGCTGGAGTACAGGCCCTTGTAGCACTCGTAGTTGGTGCAGGAGTCGAGCATCTCGTCGTTGACGATCTGGTTGTAGTCGCCGTGGAGCGTCTCGCCGATCAGCACGAAGTCGGGCTTGAGCTCACGGGCGAAGCTATGCAGACGACGCATGAAGTCGCGGTCGAGCATATAGGCAACGTCCAGGCGCAGGCCGTCGACGCCAAAGACCTCGGCCCAGCGGTGCACGGACTCTAGCAGGTAATCGACCACGGCAGGGTTTTGCAAGTTGAGCTTCACGAGCTCAAAATGGCCTTCCCAACCCTCGTACCAAAAGCCGTCGCCGTAGCACGAGTCACCGTCAAAGCTAATGTGGAACCAGTCCTTGTACGGCGAGTCCCACTTACGCTCCTGCACATCGCGGAAGGCCCAAAAGCCGCGGCCGACGTGGTTGAAGACGGCGTCGAGCACCACGCGGATGCCGTGAGCATGCAGTGTGTCGCACACGGCGGCAAAGTCGGCGTCCCCACCCAGGCGACGGTCGATATGGCGCAGGCTGCGTGTATCGTAGCCGTGACTATCGGACTCGAGCGGCGGGTTGATGAGCACAGCGCCAACGCCGAGTTTTTGCAGGTAGTCGGCCCATTGGGCAATCTTCATGATAGGAGCATCGGGGTTGGGTTCGACATCGGCGGCCTGGGCGAGCTCATCCTCGGCAACGGGGGCGGCGTTTTCGCGCGGAGCTCCGCAAAAGCCCAGCGGATAGACCTGATAGAACGTCGTCTCGTATGCCCACATAGCAACCTCCCGGTAAGCTCAACACAACGACATCCATTGTATGCCCAGCTTGTATCCCCTCCCCCAAAATAAGTTGCGGTGGAATAGTTCCTGCTTGGGCCTTCAAAGGCCTTAAACAGGAACTATTCCACCGCAACTGATGAGGGGACGTGGCTAGGCGACGGGCTTGGCGCGGCGGATGGCTGGGAACATCACCGTGACGGCGAGGATAACGCCCACGACGGCAATCGCCCCGCCCACAAAGCCGATCCAGGCGATACCGGGACCCGAAACCACGGCTCCGCCGATCGCGGTACCCGTGCCGATACCGAGGTTGAACAGGCCCGAGAAGATCGACATGGCGACGGCCGACGAATCTGCCGGCGTGTGCTTGATGAGCTCGGCCTGAAACGCCACGTTAAAGGCCGTGGCACAGCAACCCCACAGTGCGCAGACGGCAAGCACTGTCACGAGCGACGATGCGGCCGGCCCCATGAGCAGCAGGGCCACCGGCACGCCGGAGAGCGTGATAGCCAAGAACGGGAAGCGATGCCCATCGAACAGGCGGCCAAACAGCCAGCTTCCGAGCAAACCAGAGCAGCCAAACGCCGTCAGCGTCATGGTAATGGCGCCCGCATCGACGTGCGCGACCTGCGCCAGGAAGGGCTCAATATAGCTGTAGCTTGCGTAATAGCCAGTTGCCATGAACACCGTGACCGCATAGAGCGCGATCAGTAACGGGTTCTTGAGCAGCTCGGGCAGTTGCTTGACGGTAAAGCGCTCGCCCGCCGGCATGGTTGGAAACACGGTCGCCTGGTAGACGACCGCGACAGCAGACAGTGCTCCGACCACGGCAAACGTCATACGCCAGCCCACGGCCAGGCCAATGGCGCGGCCGAGCGGCAGGCCGAAGATCTGTGCGATGGAAGAGCCCGTGGCGATCATGCTGATGGCGAGCGCGCCGTGGCGAGTGTCGACCAGGCGCGAGGCCATAATCGAGGCGACTGACCAGAACACGGCATGTGCGCAAGCGACCACCAGGCGCGCGCAGACCAGGATGGGATAGGTGGGCGCCACGGCGGACAGGAACTGGCCCAGCGAGAACACGGCGAGCACGCCCAGCAGCATCCGCTTGAACTCGAAACGCGAAGCGAACACCATGAGCGGCAACGACAGCAGCATGACGCCCCAGGCATAGACCGAGATCATGATGCCCGCCTGGGCCTCGGTGAGCGAGAACGACGCGGCGATATCAGTCAAAAGGCCGATGGGCATAAACTCCGACGTGTTGAACACGAACGCACAGCAGGTGAGCCCGACGAGCGGGAGCCACTGCCTGAGCGTGATGCCGTCTTGCCTTGCCTGACTCATATATAACGTCTCCAATCATTTTGAGTGGAGGCGATTATATAGCAACGGCCCCGCATCCGTCAGCAACAAATGCGGGGCCGAAAACAATTCGATACACAGAGGTCGCGCCGTCAATAAAAAACTAAGCCAACCCCAGCAATATGCCCGCCGAATGCACGACAAACGCCACGATCCAGGCGACCGTCACTTGAAACGCGAACACGGCAACGGCGTAGCGCGCGCCCAGCTCGCTCTTGACGGCGCCGATGGCAGCCACGCAGGGCGGATACAGCAGCGTAAAGACCAGAAACACATAGGCAGTAAACGGCGAAAACATGGTCGACAGTGCCGCGGGCGAGGTCGCGCCCAAAAGCACCGTGAGCGTCGATATGACGCTCTCCTTGGCGATAAGTCCGGTGACGAGCGCCGTGGACGCACGCCAGTCGCCAAACCCAAGCGGCGCCAGCGCCGGCGCGATGATGCTGCCGAGGCCCGCAAGCAGGCTTTGCGACTGATCGGCGACCACATTAAAGCGAATGTCGAACGTCTGAAGGAACCAGATGACCACGGTAGCGGCAAAGATAATGGTAAAGGCCTTGGTAATAAAGTCCTTGGCCTTATCCCATGCCAGCATCACTGTCGTCTTGACGCTCGGCAGGCGGTAGTTGGGAAGCTCCATGATAAACGGCACCGGGTCGCCCTTAAATGCCGTGCGGTTGAGCACCAAAGCTGCGATGCAACCGACCGCAATGCCAATCAGATAGAGCGAGACCATGGCGGGAACCGTCGCCTGCGGGAAAAACGCCCCGCACAGCAGGCCGTAGACCGGCAACTTGGCCGAACAGCTCATGAACGGCGTGAGCATGACCGTCATCTTGCGGTCGTGCTCGGATGGGAGCGTACGGGTCGACATGATAGCCGGCACGGTGCAGCCAAAACCGACGAGCATAGGCACGAAGCTACGGCCCGACAGGCCAAAGCGACGCAACACCTTATCCATGACAAAGGCCACGCGCGCCATGTAGCCGGAGTCTTCCAGAATGGAGAGGAACAAGAAGAGCACGACGATAATCGGCAGGAAGGTCAGCACGCTGCCCACACCCGTAAGCACGCCGTCGACAGCCAGCGAGCGCACCACGTCGTTGGTGCCGAACGCCTTGAGGCCCGCATCGGCCGAGGCGATGATGGCAGCGATACCGTCCTCCATGAGTCCCTGCAACGCCGCGCCGATCACGCCAAACGTCAGCCAAAAAACGAGACCCATGATCACCAGGAACGCCGGAATGGCCGTGTAACGACCTGTCAGGATACGGTCGATCTTGACGGAGCGCACGTGCTCGCGGCTCTCATGCGGCTTGACGACGCAGCGCCCACACACGTCGCCGATAAAGCTAAAGCGCATATCGGCCAGCGCGGACAGGCGGTCGGTGCCGGCCTCGCCCTCCATCTGGGTAATGATGTGCTCGATAGCGTCGAGCTCATTGCGATCCAGGTGAAGCGCCTCAGTTACCAGCTCATCGCCCTCGACCAGCTTGGTCGCCGCAAAGCGCACCGGGATGTGCGCCGTCACGGCATGGTCCTCGATCAGGTTAGCAATACCGTGGATGCAGCGATGCAGCGCACCGCCGTCCGGACCGTCGGGCGCGCAAAAGTCCAGGCGACCGGGGCGCTCGCGGAACCGCGCGACGTGCAAGGCATGATCCACCAGCTCGCCGATACCCTCGTTGCGGGCAGCGCTAATGGGGACAACGGGCACGCCCATCAGGCTCTCGAGCAAGTTGACGTCTACGGCGCCGCCGTTGGCGGTCACCTCGTCCATCATGTTGAGCGCGATGACCATGGGGCGGTCGAGCTCCATGAGCTGCAGTGTCAAGTACAGGTTACGCTCGATGTTGGTAGCGTCAATGATGTCGATGATGGCGTCCGGGCGCTCGTCGAGGATGAACTGACGGCTCACGACCTCTTCGCCTGTGTACGGCGACAGGGAGTAAATGCCAGGCAGATCGGTAACGCTCGCCTCGGGATGGTTACGGATGGTGCCATCTTTGCGGTCGACAGTCACGCCGGGAAAGTTACCGACGTGCTGGTTGGAGCCCGTCAGCTGGTTGAATAACGTGGTCTTGCCGCAGTTTTGGTTGCCGGCGAGGGCAAAGTGCAGCGGCGCGCCCTCGGGCACGGCCGTCTTTGCCGCACGGGGCGAATACGTCCCCTCGCCAAGTGCCGGATGCTCCGTCGTGCCGATTGCGGCGTTAGCGCGCGGACCTGTATCGGTGTCGTGAATACCCACGAGCTCGATGCGAGCGGCATCGTCCTTACGCAGTGTCAACTCGTAGCCACGCAGGCGGATCTCGAGCGGGTCACCCATGGGGGCGTACTTCATCATGGTGACTTCGGTGCCCGGCGTTAGACCCATGTCCAAAATATGCTGTCGGAGTGCCTGATCGTCCGATGCCACCGATGCGACAACGGCGTCCTTTCCAATCTCGAGTGTATCGAGCTTCACGTCCGTGTTCCTCCCCCGGCGCCCACAGGGCGTTGCATTTTGTTTATCTTGGCTAACCGTTTGCCATGGCTAACCAATTGTAACCATGCATGATAGCGCGAACACACAGCGACGTTCAATCGACAGATTGGTGCAAGGGCCGTCCCCAAGTACCGGCACAGACGATATGAGCAGGACATAAAAACATTGAGAGCCCCTGCTGCATGAAAGACCG
>CABUHI010000003.1 GCA_902491345.1 uncultured Collinsella sp. | reverse complement strand
ACTCGTTGAAGAGCTTCGGGTTGCCCTTGCCGCGGCTCGCCTTCATGCACTGGCCCACCAAAAAGCCGATGACCTTCTGGTTACCGTCACGATACTGCTGCGCCTGATCGGCACAGTTTGCAAGCACCTCGTCCACGATCGGCTGCAGCGCGCCGGCATCGCTCACCTGGCGCATACCGCGCTCGTCGACGATCTTGTTGGGGTCGTCGCCGGTCTGAGCCATGGCCTTAAAGACTTCGTGCGCCTGGTTGGAGCTAATGGCATCGGTCGCCAGCAGCTTGGCAAGCGCTGCCACCTGAGTCGGCGCAATGCCGGACTCACTCAACGACACGCCCGCGCCCTTAAGGTAGGCGATCATCTCGTTGACCAGCAGGTTTGCGACCGTCTGGGCCTCCTTGCCAGCCATGCCGGCAGCGGCCGCCTCAAAGAACTCGGCAAACTCGGGGTCGCCTGCAATCTGCTCGGCATCGGCCGCCTTAATGCCAAAGTCGGCCTCAAAACGGGCACGCTTGGCATCGGGCAGCTCGGGAATCTCACCACGGCAGCGGTCGATGAACTCATCATCCAGATCAAACGGCGCCAAGTCGGGGTCGGGGAACAGACGATAGTCGTCGGCCGTCTCCTTCACACGCATGACCACGGTGCGCTTGCGGCTGGGCTCCCAGTGGCGGGTCTCCTGATAGATGATGCCGCCCTCCTCGAGTACCTCGGCCTGGCGGCAAATCTCGTAGGCAAGGCCGTCGTGCAGGCTCTTAAATGAGTTGAGGTTCTTGAGCTCGGTCTTGGTGCCTAGCTTGGTCTCGCCACGGCGGCGCAGCGACACGTTGCCGTCGCAGCGCATGGAGCCCTTCTCCATGGAGCAGTCCGAAATACCCAGCGTTACGAAAATGCGACGGAGCTTTTCCATAAACAGACGCGCTTCCTCGGGCGTACGCAAATCGGGCTCGGTGACAAGCTCGATAAGCGGCGTGCCGCAGCGGTTGTAGTCGACGAGCGACTCGGCCGCGGCGGTAATGCGACCCTCGGCGCCACCCACGTGCACCATCTTGGCGGCGTCCTCCTCCATGTGAATGCGCAGGATGCGAATAGGCACCGTGTAGGAACCGTCCTCGCGACGCTCAGGCATCTGCAGGTTGGACGCGTCATAGCTGGCCAGGTGGCCGGCGCGCTGGTTGCCCTCGCGCATGGTCGACGTCATGGACGTGGACAGGCCCTCGGCGTTGGCCGAAGCGCTCGCCAGGCTCTGGGCCTCGGCCTCGCCAAACGCGCAGTCGGGGCGCTCGGCGGCACCGCGACCGGTCACATCCAGATCCAGGTGACCGTACATGGCAAAGGCGACCGGACCCTGCGTGGTCTGGAAGTTCTTGGCCATGTCGGGATAGAAGTAGTGCTTGCGGTAGAACATCGAGTGGCGCTGAATCTCGCAATTGGTGGCGAGACCTGCCTTGACGATGCTCTCGATGGCGCGCTTGTTGGGCACCGGCAGGGCGCCGGGCAGGCCCAGGCACACCGGGCACACGTTGGCGTTGGGCTCGTCATCGTGGCTGAGCCTGCAGTTGCAGAACATCTTGGTATCGAGTGCGGTGAGCTCGGTATGGATCTCCAGGCCGATCACGGCCTCCCAATCCTGCAGGACCTCGGAAAGCTCCTTCATTACAGCTCGCCTCCCTTCCCGGCAAAATCGGGCGCGACGGAAAGCGCGGGCGCATCCGTGGCGGCATCGGCAAAGCCGCGCTCCAGGGCGCGGGCAAACGTGAGCAGCTGACGGTCCTTAAAGGCCGGACCAACCAGCTGGGCAGAAACGGGCAGCTTGGTGTCCTCGCCCAGGCCCAGCGGCACCGAGATACCGCCGTTGCCGCAAATGTTGAGCGAGATAGTGTACAGATCGGAGAGGTACATCTGCGTGGGGTCGCTGATCTCGCCAAACTTAAAGGCCGTACGCGGCGAGGCGGGCATAAGGATGGTGTCCACCTTGGCATACGCGGCGTCGTAGTCCTGCGTGATGAGCGTGCGGGCCTTTTGCGCAGCGTAGTAGTACTTGTCGTACACGCCCGAGCTCAGCAGGTAGGCGCCGAGCATCTGGCGGCGCTTGGCCTCGGCACCAAAGCCGTGGGCGCGCGAAAGCGAGCTCTGGTCGGACAGGTTGGCGCAGCCCTCCTCCTGATAGCCGTAGCGAATGCCGTCGAAGCGGGCCAGGTTTGAGAACGCCTCGGCCGGGCCGATGACGTAGTAGGCAGCGATGGCGGCATCCAGGTGCGGCAGGTCGACCTCGACCAGCTCGGCGCCCTGGTTCTGCAGCTCCTGGGCGGCGCGATGAACAGCGGCCTTGACCTCGGGCGTCAGGCCCTCGGCCTCCATAAACGCAGGGATAATGCCCACGCGCTTGCCCTCGATGCTGTCGTTGAGGTGCTCGGTAAAGTCGACGGCGCAATCCTGGCTGGTGCAGTCGTACGGATCGTGGCCCGCACCGGTAAGCGCGTTCATGGCCAGCGCGACATCCTCGACCGTGCGGCCAAAGGGGCCCACCTGGTCGAGCGACGAGCCAAAGGCAACCACGCCGTAACGGCTCACGGCGCCATACGTGGGCTTAAAGCCCACCACGCCGCACAGCGACGCCGGCTGGCGAATGGAGCCGCCGGTGTCCGAGCCCAACGAAAGCGCGACTTCGCCCGCGGCGACGGCGGCAGCGGAGCCGCCCGAGGAGCCGCCGGGCACGCGCTCGGTATCCCAGGGGTTGTTGGTACGGTGGAACGCCGAGCTCTCGGTGGAGCTGCCAAAGGCAAACTCGTCCATGTTGGCCTTGCCCATGGGCAGGCAGCCGGCATCGAGCATGCGCTGGACGCAGGTAGCGGTGTAGATGCTCTGGTAATCCTCGAGCATGCGAGAAGCGCAGGTAGTGCGCGTGCCCACGAGGTTCATGTTGTCCTTAATGGCCAGCGGCACGCCCGCGAGCGGGGGCAATGTCTTGCCTGCGGCACGGTCGGCATCCACGCGCGCAGCGGCCTCGAGCGCGAGCTCGGGCGCCACCTGCAGGAATGCCTGGACCCCACCCTCGCGCGCCTCGATGGCGGCAAGGGAGGCCTGGGCCACCTCGGTAGCGGTAAAGTCGCCGGCGGCAACGCCCGCGGCAATCTGGGCGGCGGTAAGGGAATCGAAGCTTAGCGCCATTACTCGCTCTCCCCCTCTCCCAAAATGGACGGCACGCGGAAGTAGCGGTCGCGCGCGCTGCCGGCGTTTTCGAGCGCAACGTCGAGCGGCAGGTCGCGCTCGGGCTCGCGCAGGTCGTCGCCCATCACGTTGGACAGGCTTCCGATGGGATGGAACGTGGGCTCCACGTCGGGCAAGTCATATTGCAAGACGGGCTCGAGCATCTGGACGGCGTCGTTCATGTAGGACGTCATCTGGGTGAGCTCGTCATCGGTCAGTGCGATCTTTGCGTACTCGGCGATGCCGCGCACGTCTTTCTCGCTGAGTGCCATAGGCGCTCCCTTCCGCATAACAGTTAAACCGCTCTAGTATACAGGGCAACGCCGGC
Source organism: uncultured Collinsella sp. (assembly GCA_902491345.1). Lineage (GTDB taxonomy): Bacteria > Actinomycetota > Coriobacteriia > Coriobacteriales > Coriobacteriaceae > Collinsella. Next base: position 121,267 of record CABUHI010000003.1, on the reverse strand, counting down.
TTGGAGCAGGCGCTTTACCCAAATGCAGCGAAAACGTAACGAGGGAGGCGGGCTGGCAGGCGGCGGGCCGGCGGTTCTGCAGCGAAACCGCACCGTCCATAGCGAAAACCGTCTCGCCTGCAACGATAACCGTCCAGCCCACAACGAAAAGCATCACAACATTCGACGCCTTTCGCCAAAATCGCGATTTTCATCGAATGTTGTGATGGTTTGGAAGCCCCGACCACCACAAAGGCGCCTGTCCCCTTTGTGGTGGTTCTGGAGAATGTCCTATGCCGAGGCCTTGGCCTTGCGGCGCTTGCGGACCGCGTGGATCACGATGTCCAGCAGCAACAGCACAATGGCCACGACCACGATGAGCACGGCAAACTCGCGCTTGCCCCAGTGGCGGCCGGCCAGCGACTTTTGCTTGTCGACGTCCTTCTTGTTGTACTTGGTACGCACGCAATGCACCAGCAGGCGATGGTCGTTCACGCCGTAGGGCGTGCAGGTGACGAGCGTCACCTTGTCGGCGCCGGGCTCGATGGTCAGCGACTCCATCTCCTCGGGCAGCACGACCTCGGAGTCCACCATCTTGTAGGCGAGCGTCTTGTTCATGGTGTGCAGCAGCACCAGGTCGCCGGGCTCCAGCGAATGGATGTCGTCGAACATGCTCAAGTTGCGCATGCCCGAGTGCGCGGTGAGAACGCAATGCGTCGAGGTGCCGCCCACCGGCAGGCTCGTGCCCTCCAGGTGGCCGACGCCCGCCATAAGGACTTCTTCGCTCGTGCCGTGGTAGATGGGCATGCTCACATCGATGGAGGGGATCTCGACCCAGCTCATCATGGGGTCGCGGTCAAAGATGAGCTGCTGGGCGTAGGGCTCGATCTGGTCGGCGGGAAGCTCGGTGGCCTCGCCCGCCAGCTGCTCGTTAAAGGAGCGCGCCTGGAGCAGGATGCGCTCGCGCTCCTCGGCAGACAGCGCGTCCACGGTGCTGGACACGGTGCTGATCTGGTTGAACACGCCCGAGGCCTCGAGCCGGTCCAAGATCCACGGCCAGGTCATAAGGCCCACGCCAATAAGGATGATGACGATGGTGATGAGCCGGTCGGCCCAGCGCGGCAGTCGCTTGCGGCGGCGCCTGGGCTTGGGCTTGGGCTGAGGGCTTGAGCCGCCGTTGTCCGCGGCGTTATTGCTCTTCATATGTTTGGCGCCCTGCACCATCGCCGGTCACTCCTCTACAACTCAAGTTGTCTAAACAAATAATACCCGATTAGCGAGCTCATGCGCCGGACAACGCAACTAGACTGCACCGTCCGGGCCACGTAACCCCACTCAACCAATCAAGCCATATGTTGCTTTCATCGTCTCGAGCAACTGCGCCATCGTTACGCCCGCAACCCCAATCTGTTTCAGATTGACGTCGCCCACCTCGCAATCTTTAACAAACGCAAGCATATCGTCCTTCAGTTCTCCGCCCAGGTCGACACCTTCCGACTCGCCAAGCAGCTGAACAAGCCTCAGCGCATCGCGTTTATGCTTTTTTACCTTCTTCGAATCAACGTTCTCCCCCGCTTCCCTTCTAGCTTTTAGGTCGAGATACGCCTTCGCTTTGAACGGGACAATGTATTCCGTACCCAGGACCGAAACGCCGTCTACGGTCCGGATTCCCTGAAGGAACAAGCTGTAGTAAGCATCGTCCAACAAAATTGCCGAAAGACTGCTTATGTTTTCATCAACGTGAATTGGTGCCACATCAATCCCCTCACGACCCTTTAGAAAGTCGGGGCACTTCGCGAAGAGCTCGATCATATGGGGGTAACCCGTCCTCTTAGGCTCTGTAAACCGATAAAAACATGAGCCTTTGCCTTCGCCCCAGCCGCAGCGGTAACCGCCATCACGCACCAAAGTCCATATAGCTTCTGCCGTCTGAGGCAACCGGTCATCGGCGACAATTACAACATCAAAATCGTGAGTCGCCCTAAACGGAAGTCCCGCCTCCGCGAGCAAAATGTCGCATGCCGTGCCGCCGATAAGAGCATACGATCCTGCAGCTTCTTGCATATGCTGCTGAAATTCTTGGAGACCTTCTACAGCGCTTCTTGCCATGGATATTCCTTTCCAAACATGCGATCGACTTCGAGCTGAATTCGCTCATCGTCGATTGCCGCCAAAGATAGCGCAAGCGAAATGTCGTCGACACGGGAGGAGCCGGCAAACACGGGCGCATAGCGCCACACTTGGATCATCGCCGTTTCGTTATCCGGCAACTCCCCGCCTGCGACTTCGAGGTCGCTCAGTTGACGCCATGCACTTCTTAAGACAGCCTTTTGTTCCATACCCGGCGCAGCGAGCATCGAACGCGCAGCGAGCGCCGTCTCCCCGGCGTCAACAAGACAGTCGATCTGCGGCGTCTTCCGTGCAAAAAGGACCTTCGAGACAGGCGAGGAGAGCTCTGCCATGTGTTCGCTGAGCAGAAGATCAACGGCAACAGGGAACACGACGACACGTCGCTCGCGACGCTCGCGCCTCGCGAGCCCCCTGTCAACAAGCTCGGTTATGGCCTCACTCGCACGGCTTGCCGAAATCCCAAGCGCACGACAAAGGTCATAGGGACGATATGGCTCCTGGGCTGCTCCCCAGATTGCGGCAGCCTGCGCGTTGGGTGACATCTTGGTCGCGTGATTGCGAAACCGGGCACCGCCCCTCTCCGTGCAAGCTGTGCCCATAAATGGAAGAAAAGCCTGTCTACCGGGACAGACAAAGGGAATCCCTTGTGCGACCAATGCTTTGCGCTGACGTGCGTCGGCATCAGGAAACGAAACGACAACAGGAGTCTCCGCACGCAAGGCTAGCTGACTATAGACCCTCTTAGCCTCGGGAAGCCCGACGCCAGTAGGCAAACTTGCAAGCAAAAACGAAAAACCGTTTGCGTCAACAGCGCGGACCTCAATCGCTCGCAGATGCAGCGGCAAGCGTGCGGATCCAGGCCAAGTTTTGGTCTTGGCGGAGAGGCCTAGTGCTTCTTGTAAGTAGATTAGCGCTTCGTTCATTTCCATTGTTTTCGTTTGATTCCAGTTTATATTGTAATTATACATTATTTTCGGAATTAACGAGATTCCTTTCGTGCATAAGCCAGCATTTGAGTTTTCAAAATATCCCGGATCGGCGGGGCGATTCGGGATACAATGTCAATAGAAAACGACGCACCCCGCGTAAGTGTACGAGAGCGCGGGCGGCCTAGTTTTCAGCTTTAGTTAAATGCCCGGGCTCCGAACCCCGGGCATTCTTATTTGCGCTTGTTGCGGCGCAAATGCCTTCTACCGTCCGCACCGCGCGTGCGCCTACGGACCTTAAACCGAACTTCATACGAGTCAAGAAACGCGATGACGGATGAGTCCGCATCGGACGGTGGAGGCTGCCTGTGTTGTCCAAAAAGAACGGGGCAAACTCCAGCGCAGAGTCTGCCCCGAAAAGAGAATGGCAAAGCAAGAACGTCGATGGACGAGAAAAGTGTCCGCAAGTCTCATGGCCATCGCATCCCACCTGCCAAAGGGATGGGTGAGCGAGCGTTACTCCTGCTCGGACTCCTCGGCCTTCTTACGGCTGCGGATGAGGTGCGCCACACCGATGCACAGCACCGCACCACCAGCGATCCAAGTGAAGGTCACGCCGTTAAGGCCGGTGAGGGGAAGGCCGGTGCCCTCCTGGTCGGTGACAGTGAGGTGTACCTTGCCGTCGACGGTTCCAGCAGGTGCGAGAGTCGACTGGACGAGGTTCCCATAGGTTTCCTCGGGGAAACGGCACCCAGGATTGAAAGAATCGCCGTTAATGGGCAGGTCAGTGTTCGTGATGGCAAACTTGATACCACTGGCTGCGGAGTTGTTATAACCAGGGGCAGGAGTAATCTCCGTGAGAACATAGGTGCCTTCATCGAGGCCGACGACATTGATCTTGCCTTCGCTGTTAGTGGTCAGAATTGCATCATTCTTTTTCGACGTCAGAGTACCGTCGGCCTTGATGTACTCGCTGGACCCACTCTCCTGTAGCGTGAACTGAACGCCATCGAGCTTCTTAGGCTTGCCAGCCTCATCCTTGTCGCTACCGACCTTGGTAACATCGATACCATAGGTGTAGTCATAGGCAGAATGGTCAACCGTAGTGCCTTTACTTTCACCGTGCGGGTTGTTGGAGTAGGTAAGCTTAACCGTATTCGGCTGTGCGGTACCGAGCAAACTGCTGAATTCTGACTTGAGCGAACCGTCAGTATTGCAAACCTTGCTAGAGTCGAGCTTGGCCTGGTACTCAACGGTCACCTTAGAGTTGCCGTTCAGCGTGATAGGAGCGCCACCCTCAGCCGTGCAATTCTTGAGATTAAGGAAGTCGACAGTCAGCGTGTCGTTATCGTACTTGGCAGTGTAGCCGGTCTTAACCTCGGTATTGCCAATTTTGACCGTAACAACTGGCGTCTTGCCGTCAGCCCCAAGACTAGGCGTCATGGATTTGGGAAGATTATCCGTGAAGGTGTACCTGTAGGTGCTGTAAATGTCGATGTTACCCGCAACGGTACCGGTAAGCTGATAATCGATAAACTGATCCATTCGGGAGTCCGCAGCCATGTTGGGATTCGTGAACACATTATCGCCAAAAGAGCCGCCTTCTTTGTCATCCTTGACGGCCTTGGTTACAGTGGGAACCTGCTTCTTGGGAGTTAAGATCTCATCGGAACCGCCAACAACGGCGAAAATGGGCGAAGTAAAGGTATCCGTATTGACCTTGTTGTCATCATTTGGGTTCGCGCCGACATTCTTAGTCACGAAGAGCCAGTAACCAGTAGCCAAGGTATCAAAAGAGCCAGTGTTGTTAGCAGTTACCCAACCGTCAGGGCCTTCGGAAATGCTGGCCTTCTCAACAGCAAAAGCGATCTTATCGAACACACTTCCGGCTTTGACGTTTTTGTCCAAAACCTCGGAACCGTGCTTGTTGATGAATTCAGCCCATGCCTGAGCTGAATCATCATAGGTAGGTAAACCATCGGGCTTTTTCGTATCCCCATCAAACGCATGAATCACTGCGTTTTTCACAGGGCCGCTTTCTCCGCCCGCCCACTCAATGTCGGAAAGCGTCTTGGGGCCATTCCAGCTGCCGTCGTCTTTCTTATCCTGAGTGACCTTTGCCGAGAAAATCTTGATTCCCTTGAAGGTCGTGTCATTGTAATCCTGCTCGTTAATCTTCACGATGCCATTCGGAGCCACCATTGGCTTACCCTCAGCAAACGCCATCGTCACCGGGGCCATGACTCCGCCGAAGCTCAGCGCTGCTGTGAGGCCGGCGGTTACTGCCAGGCGTGCGATGTTCTTGTTCATGCCCATCTTCTTTTCCTCCGTTTTCCGGTTGGTTCTCATTCGATCGGTCATCATCTGTCTGTGTCTTAGCATCTACTTCGCTACGTCTCGCCCCGCTCTCTGTGGGGCTGCCAGCTACTCTTTATGGCTGCCACCTCCCCGCTTGACCAGGAGCGCGACCACGATGAGCGCGGCTCCGGCGACCGCTGCGGCGGCCGCGGCGTACATTGCCATATCGCCAGTCGAGGGCATAAAGCCTCCGGTGGTAATGCTAGGGGGTGTGCCGGTGGGCGTGTTGATGAGCGACGCCTCCAGGCTGCCCGTCGACCCGTCCGCGCTGTCGGCGCGCAGGGGCGACTCGGCCGTAATGGTGAGTTTGGGCTTGGCGGCGGCCACCTGGTCGACGTCCAAGCCCTCGGCCTCGACCGTCACGGAGCGCGTGCCCTCAAAGGCGGTGTAGCCCTTGGGCGCCTTGAGCTCGCGGACCTCCAGCTTGCCCGAGTCCACGCCCGAGACGGTCACGCGGCCGTCCTCGCCCGTGGTGACGGTGGCCTTGCCCTCCGCATCCCACGTGCCGTCGGCCGCTAGCGTACGACCGCGGTCGTCGATGATGCTCAGGACCGCCCCGGCAAGCGGTTTGTCGCCGTCGCTGCCGCGCTTGGTGAGCGCGAGATCCCAGGTGTAGGCGCATGCATCGTCGCTCGGCGTGTGGGTGAAGCCGGCGTCGCCGGACTGGTCGGCAAAGGGAGAGCGCGGGTAGCGCAGGTAGACCTCGTTGGGGTTGCCCTTCGCGATGCCGTGGTTGCATGCGCTGTTGAGCGGCGCATTGTACACGGCGACCACGCGGGCGCCCGCGGTGAAGACGTCGGCCCCGCCGAGCGCGGCGATGAGGTCGCCGGTGCGCACGGTGAAGGTCTTACCGTCGGCCGCTACCTTGGTGGCGCACTGGGCCGTGATGTCGGTCCAGCCCTTCGCAGGCTCGGTGCCGACGCGGCCGTCCTTGCCGGTCTGGACTGCGTCGAAGCCGCCGTCCGCGCCCGCCGCCACGTACACGCGCATGCTCGCGGCGACCTTGGAGGGGTCGAGCCCCGCGCTCATGGTGTCGACGAACTGCACCGTATAGGTGTCGTAGGCGGCAAGACCCGCCGGGACCGTGGCCGAGAGGCGCCAGTACAGGTCGTCGGCGACCGTTGCGTCGGCGGCCTTCTGCCAGGCGGCGGTGCTGTCCTCCAGCACGTGCTTGGACACCTTGGGGGTCGCGGCCTTGGGCTTGACGGTGACGGCGCTGCCGCCAACCAGCGCCATGATCGGCGCGGTGCCGGCTTCGTTCTGGGAAATGGCGTCGTCGGCGACGATGAGCCAGTAGCCACAGGGCAGCTCGGCCGTCGTGCCCGCGTTAAGGGTCGCAGGCCTGGCGCCAGAGCTCTGGAGGGATCGAGCGAGCTGTGCGCTCAGCGCGCTCGTAAGGTGGGAATCGGTGTTGAGCCACTCGGCAGCTTCCTGCGCGGTGGTCTGGGAATTGGGCATGCCGGCGCTGTGCAGCACAGGCAGCGCGGCGTCGCGCACGGCGTTGCTTGCCCAGGCGAGGTCGGTGGCGATCTTAGCGTCGCTGTCGCCGTCGACGACGTTGGCGCTAAAGATCTGGTAAGCGTCGTAGCTGCTCGCCACGGTGCCGCTCACCGTGATGGAACCGGTCGAGGTCGGCGCGGCCTGCGCGGAAGCGGGGAACACAACCGCGCAGGTGCCGATCAGGAGGGCAAACAGCGCAAACAAGATCGGGAAGGAGCAAACTTTCTTATTCACGACGCTCGCCTCCCTTCGCATTCGCCTTGCGGCGAATGTGCATCCAGGCCGCAGCAGCGCAAAGCACCGCCGCGCCGGCAAGGTATGTCACAGTGACGCCCGACATACCGGAAAGAGGCAGAGTGGTGGAGTAGGTGTTGGTGAAGGTGGAGGCGGGAATGGCGTTGGGCGCGGCGTCCTTGCCGATGGTGTTACTCACGGTGTTGCCCATGTCGTCCTTCACCTGCGTGACCGTGGTGGAGGTGGTGAGGCCGGAGTACTTGCCAGTGGTCTCATCCATGACGGCCTTCACCGTGACGGCCACCTGGTACTCGGCCTTGGAGTAGCGAAGCTTGTCGATGGCACCGGTGGCAGTCGCGACCTCCTTCACCGTGTAGGTGTAGGTCTTGGCGCCAGTCGGGTTCGAATCGTAGATCTTGGCGAGGTGCTTTTTGGAGAACGAGATACCGCCAAAGGATGCCACGATGTCGTTGACCTTGGTGGAGCCCGCTGCGGGAGCGACGGAAATAGTCGTCGGATCAAGCTTAGGTGCGCTATCCTTATTTGCCCCCGTAGCCTCGATGCTGAACTCGAACGGCACATATTTGTCTTTATCGCCCTTCGGCCAGTCCGTATTGCGAACAGATTTGGTCACCGGGATCTTCACGGACGTAGTGGTAAGGGCGTCGGAAATGTAGACGTTGTTCCCGTCAATCGTCGGGCTCTTTCCCTCGGTCCACGTGACGGAACCGTCCTCGTTGGACACCGTGAACTCATAAACCGTGGTGTTCAAGTTGTAGCCAAACGGAGCCTGGGTCTCAACAAGCGTGTACGTACCCGGCAGCAGACCCTCGAGCGTGAACTTGCCAGGCGCGGTGTCGGTGTCTGCCCACGTGGTATCGCTCGAAGTCGACTGGTCGCTCTCCCGGTCGATCACGGTCCAAGACTGGTCGGCCGTACCATCGGCGTCCTTTTTCTTGGTGAGCTTCCACTCAGAACCAGGCAAAGGAGTGTGTTTTGTGTCGTCCTCCGCCACCTTGGTCCAAGACACCGTACCGGTGATCCTAGCGTTGGGAATGGCACCCGTGGAGTTATTCTCGAACGGAACCAGCAAGTTGTTGTTCGTCGTATCCACATAACCCTGAACATAGTTCACCTGCTCGCCGGTATTGTTCATGGTTGCGTAGTAGATGGTGTCCGACTTCTGGTAGCCCTCCGGCGCTGTCACCTCTTTGATGTAGTAGGTAAAGGCAGGGTTCATATCAGAAATTTCGGCAGTTAAATCCGCTTTCTAATTCAAATAGTTGAACTGAAGCTTGCCATCACCCGAAGCGTAATCATTTGCGCCATCGTCAGTCACCGTCACAATAGCATTTTCGCCCGCGGCAGCATCCTTGACAGAACCATAGATAGCCCACGAGGAACCAGAAAGCGGCGTCTTGCCGTCCGCAGCGTCGACCTTGCTCCACGCAATGGCAGAGCCGTCCGGTGTATACGACCCGGACCACGGGAAATTGTGACGCTCTTGATCCATATCGATGACGGAAGCCGATTTGCCCTCAAGATTCGTGAAATCCCACGCGACCGTGGGGTTGTACATCTCAAAGTCGCCGCCCACGTACACACGGCCGTTAGTGGTCACGTGGTCCTCGAAGCTGCCATCGGGTACAAGGATGCTGCCGATCATAGCCGCCGCAGGATCGTCGTCAGTCCACTTGGCACCAGTGGTTGCGCCACCGTATTCCCAGTCCGCGCGGTCCTCTCCCGCGATGCCGCCCCGAATGGTAAGGCTTTGCGTATCGACAAAGTTCCACATGACGGATTGAGAAGCCGTCGCGTATGCCTCGCCCAGCGGTGTGCCGAAATATCGAGTTTCGTAACCACGCGAAATCTCGGTACCGTTCCACCAAAAGCGCCAGCCATTGTGGAACTCAATATTCGACAATCCAGTAACGTTCACAACAACCGAGGCGCCCTTGGGAATGCCCTCGAATGCGAAATCAACGCCACGATAATACTCGTTGTTGTATGTATTGCTCAGCTGAGAAGCATCGATGGTGAACACCTGCTGCATAGAGGTGTTGTCGCCCTTAAACGTGATAAGACGCTCGCTATTCTTGAATTGCTTACCATTGAGCGACGTATCGGCGCAGTCCTCATTGATGGTCTTATACGACCCATCAAACACCAGGCCATAGCTACAATCCGTCTTGTTGTACTTGTTGATGATGTAGCGGTTGTCCTTATCGCACGCCGAAGCAACGCCGTAGCTCACTTTGCCCGTCTTCGCAAACGAATTCAGCTGATTAGAAAGCGTGTTGAGATAGCCTGTCTCTCCGCTGTAATTCGAATAATCCTTGCCATTAATGTCCTTGAGGAAGTTAACTTGGTTGAACAGAGTACTGTCCTGAGCGTTCTCGCCCGCGTACCAATAACCCTGGGTTTTCACCACAGACTGGCGCCCGTTATTAGTATTCCAATAGGTAATGGGACCGGCGATCTTCGCGGTGTAGTCATAGCCAGCGGAGTCAGCCGTTCTCGCTTTGCCGACCCAAGCGCCTTTGTTCCAAGCGCCAACGGTAGTCTTCCCCGGCAAGTCGCCGCCGTAACCAACGCTCATGTTGGTGATCGCACTGTCGATTCCAGCCACCGCAAGCACGGTGCTGCCGTCGACAGGACGGAACTGGGAACCAAAACCAACGGTGCCAAAGCGGAAACCAGCGCCAATACCTTCATAGGGCCAGCTCTCTTTGAGTGGATTCATGGCAAGCTTGCCACGGACCACGGTAAGGCCCTCCGCCTCAGCGGCATATGAACCGGTGGGAGCGTTACCCGCATCAAGAGTTCTAGTGTCGCTCGGCTTACCACCGATATACATGTCGCGGCCGACGTAGGTGGCCACGCCGGGATCGGGGGTAGAGACATCGATATTCGTACCGATGCCGATGGAAGTTGGCTTGTGAATGCCCGGAGTGAGGAGTCCAGCATCTTCCGCGCTTGCGGTGGAGACCGCGCTAAACGGCGACAACAGAGTGCTCACTACGAGAACAGTTGCCATAAAGCTACATGCGGCGAACTTCTTCACTTTGAGCACCCCATCACAGTTTCCTCGGTAGAAACCGTCTGGTCATCGTTGGCAATGGCCTGCGAGATCGGAGGCATGACAAGCGACAGTACCAGGCTCAACACGGAGGCTCCGCACAAAACGCCTGCCAGTACACGGCGCGTCGCTTTTTTACTCTGCTTAGTTTTTTCTGAATTCGCTTTCATCGATGTCTCCTCCCCAAGAGACCGCGATCTTGCTCTTTCACTATCAAACGTATCTGCGCAATCTGTAATTACGCACGCTTGTAGTACATATTGTAACGATTGTTTGAACATCTAAGCAAAAATACCGATAGTTTTGTAGCGAATTCTCAATTCTCTTGACATTTGCTCGGATTTGCTTTCGTTTATTCGCTATTTAGTTTTTATTTCTGCTGGTAATTTAGTTGCCTATCATTTTTTAATAGCATTTTATTTATTTGCACAACATTTTGCTCAAGAGTAAACATCCTGTGAACGGTTGAAAATCGACCGTGAGCGGTAGGTCATCAACCGGGAGGAATACCCTACCAAACTGATGAGAACATCTTTAACCCATCGGTGGTTAGAAGCGTAATGTTCAGACAACTAAATTTGAATTTTCGCGCAGATTTTAGGCATCAATTCGCCTAAATCGCCTGAGGCCACTACAAAGGTGCCTGTCCCCTTTGTAGTGGTTCTCCCCCGGCGCTAAAGCAGATGCTCCTCGATAAAGATCGCGATGCCGTCTTTGTCGTTACTCGCGGTTACAAAGTCGGCGGCGGCCCGGGTGGCGTCGCTGCCGTTTGCCATGGCCACGCCAACGCCGGCGTCGGCCACCATGCAGGTGTCGTTGTCTGCATCGCCAAACACGCAGATGTCCTGGAGCTCCATGTCGTTGAGCTCCGCCACGCGCACAAGGCCGCGCGTCTTGGACACGCGCGGATCCATGAACTCGTAGAGCCGCTGCGTGGTTTGCAGAGCCGCCGCCTTAACAGTGTTATCGGCAAACGTCGACGCCCGCTCAATCACCCGCGGCATCACCTCGGGCGCCATGGTAAACATCACCTTGGGCTGCGGCTCGCGCAAGAACTCGGCAAAATCGACCACCTGGTAGGGCACGCCGTCGACGCGCGACAGGTGCTCGACGCACGCGTTGCTCTCGGGCACGTAGAACACGCCGTCTCGGGGGCAGACGGGCGTTGCCGGAAGGTCCGCCATGTGCTTGCAGATGCGCGCGATGGTCTCGCCCGGCAGCGGGTAGCTTAGCTCGTTGATGTCGTGCGCGCGGTCGATGACCTCGGCGCCACCGCAGCCCACGAGCACGTCCACCAGGCCTTCGATGCCCCAGAGCTCGTACATGGCCTCGGTCGCGTGGGCGTCACGCCCGGTGCACAGGCCAAAGAGCACGCCGCGCTCGCGCAGGGCGCGGATCGCCACCACGGTGCGCGGGGACACCGTGTGCTGGCTCGTGAGCAGCGTGCCGTCGATATCGCAGAACACGGCTTTGATATGGCTGAAGGTGGTGTCCATGGGGGCCTTTCTGGGCTGTGCGGCGGTGTGGGGTGTATTCGTGAACGGCGTACATGGTATACCAAGGCACAGGCCGTTGGGGCCCGATCGCCACAAAGGCGCCTGGCCCCTCTGTGGTGGCCGGACCCGCAGGATGGCCTGACCCGGGGCGCAAACCATCACAACATTCGACGTTATTCGGCAAAATCGCGATTTTCATCGAATGTTGTGATGGTTTTTACTGCCTTGCGGCACGATCCAAATGCCGGCGTCCAAACAGCAACAGCGCCGCGGGAACCGCCGTCACGACCATGCCCGCACCAACGAGCGTCTGCTGCACGCCAAACGTCGCCGCCAGCCACGGGGCAATCGCCAGCGGGGCCACGCCGGCAAGCATGTTGCCAAAACCCATGACCGAGTTCACGCGACCGAGTTGCTCGAGCGGGGCCGTCGTTTGCACGATCGTGTTGTGGAGCGGGTTGACGACGCCCCAGGCCACGCCCAGGGCAATCTGGCCGACAAGGGCTACGCCCACGTACGGCGTTCCCACGTAGAGCAGGCTTCCCAGACCCACGGACATGAGTGCAACGAGCAGCGTTTTGAGGCTGACGAAGCGCCGCGGCAAGCGGAGCGCGAGGACGGCGCCCAGCACCGCACCCACGCCGCAGGCCGACGAGAGCCAGCCCATCCACTCAACACCGACATGCAGAACATCGCGGTAGAAGAACGACTCCAGCGGATCGAAAGCTCCATAGCCAAAGTTCGAAAGGAAAATAATGCAGAACAGCAGGGCGAGGACGCTGTTGGTAAAGACCGTCTTGATGCTGGTCGCGAAGGTAGCGCGGGAAGATGTGTTGGGGTCGGGGCTTTGTCCCGCACACTCCCCTTCCTCTGCCGAATCGGCATCCGCATCCCCGGCGACGCGACCTGCTTGCGGCCTAAAGTCCCAACCGGCAATGAGCGCCAACGCGGTGAAGAGCATCATGAGCACGAACACCGCGCGCGACGACGTAGCCGCCGCGACAAAGCCGCCCAGCGTGGGACCAACGATGATACTCACATTTGAAAACATGGCGATGGCGGAGTTGATGTCTTTGAGTTCAACGGGGTCGTCGGTGAGATATGCCGGATAGGACGTGGCGATGGGCTGGGCGAATCCCATCACAAAGCCCAGGAGCACCGCGCCGAGCAGGACGATGCCGGTCGCGCTGCCAAAAACGAGGATTGCCGCGCCGGTTGCCAGCGTGCCGACGATACTCAGCAAGAAATGACGGCGCGGACCCCATGCATCGAGCGCGGCGCCGCCCGCAAAGGATCCCAAGATCACAAATACGTTCATAAAAAGGACGGCCAGCGATGTCGCGACGATCGAGGCATCGTCCGCATAGGTGAGTGTTCCGATAACGCCGATAAAGTAGCTGGTCTGAAACCCGGTGTAGATGAGAAAGCGCATCACCACCAGGCGCTTGGCCTGCACGGACAGCGATGATTGAGGCTTTGAGAGAAGGGATGCGAGCATGGAGACTCCTTGTTTCATACGAATGCGGACGGCAGGCATTCGCCACCGTCTGTCAAATCAATCTATCCGCATGAAACATTAAGGACACATCAAGCCCCTTCTCTCCGTTTTTCGCCCGTCATGAACTACTTGGTAGATTGTAAGGCATGTCCCACACATCTACTAAAGCAAAAACCATCACAAAGGTGCCCGGCCCCTTTGTGGTGGAAATGACGTTTGCCCAGATAAAACCTGCCAAAATAAACCTGTCCCCTTTTGGCAGGTTTTAGGCCAGATGATCTTGGATAAGATCGCAGATGGCCCGGGCGTCGTTGATGTTGATGGCTCGGGTCGCAAAGCCGGCGTCGAAGGCCTGACGTGCCAGGGCCTCGTTGCAGGCAAGGGCCAGCGTGTGGCCGTCGACCAGGTCGAGCGAGCTCTTACCGCGCAGACGGTCAACACCGGAGCGCGCGACGACGATGTTGTCGAAGCCCTCGGTCTTATAGCCCTCGATGATTACCACGTCGACATCGTTGTAGCGCGACAGCAGTTCGCGCGCGGGCATCTCGTCCTCCTCGCGCGTGTCGGCGTACTCCGCCCAGCGCGTGGCGCAGATGAGCCCCACATGCTTGGATCCGGCCTGGTGATGGCGCCAGGTATCCTTAGCGGGCACATCGATATCAAAGCCGTGATGCCCATGATGCTTGAGCGAGCCCACGCGCAGGCCGCGGCGGGTGAGCTCGGCAATGACCTTCTCGACGAGCGTGGTCTTGCCCGAGTTTTGGTAGCCGATAAACGCAATCGCGGGGACGGCCGGGGCCGGAGCTGCGGGCGCGACGGCGACGGGTGCGCTCGCGGGCGCGTTGCCCGTGGCTCCCACGGCCTCAACGGCAGCGGCCTGACGCTCTACGCGGTCCCACACGCCCGAGCGGCCGCCCTCCTTGTGCAGCAGGCGCACGTCGACGATCTCCATGCCGCGATCGACCGCCTTGCACATGTCGTAGATGGTCAGACACGCGGCACTCGCGCCGGTCAGGGCCTCCATCTCGATACCCGTCTTGCCCGTCACGCCCGCCGTAACCAGTACGTGAAAGCCAACCTGTCCGTCCGCGCGCGCCGGCGCCCAGCCCTCGGGCACGCCCTCGGCCGGCGTCCCCGCCGGAGCGATGGGCGCAATGTCGCACTTGCTCTTGGTAATGAGCAACGGATGACACATGGGAATGATGTCGCTCGTGCGTTTGATGGCCATGATGCCCGCCACGCGCGCGCAGGCGAGCACATCGCCCTTTTTGGCGCGGTCCTGCAGCACCATGGCCTGCGTCTCGGGGTGCATGAGGATGGTGCCCTCGGCGATAGCAATGCGATGGGTCTCGGCCTTGTCGGACACGTCGACCATGCGAACCTCGCCCTTGGCGTCCACGTGCGTCAGCTCGTCGCGACGGGCGTCGCGGGCGGGCTCGGTGGCAGCACTGGCAGTCGGCTGTGCGGACGCGTCGGCGTTACCAGCATTCGCCGCAGCCGTGCCTTTGTGGGCAGACATCGCGGCCCTGCGAGCGGCCTTGGTGGCATCGGCGTACCTGCTCTTGGCCATATGATCATCCTCCGATTTGGGACATAAATCGTTGCGTGCCCTCAATTATCGCGTGTTCCTGCGGTTTGTGGGCCACGGCATCGCGCCAAATCGAAAGTACCTGCATATCATCACCACGGCGCAGGGCGTCGCGCACCGAATACTCGGCATCGCTGAACAGGCACGGACGCACGTTGCCATCGGCCGTCAGGCGCAGACGGTTGCAGTTCGCACAAAAATGGTTGGACATGGCGCTGATAAAGCCAACCGTTCCCGCCGCGCCCGGAAAGTGCCAGTAGCGCGCAGGGCCCGCGCCGGCAGGAGCGTCGTTGATGTCGAGCGGCTCGAGCTCGCCCAGTCCCGTCGCGGCGGCCCCAGCATTGATGCGCGCCCGCAGCTCGTCGCTCGGCACGGTATCGCTCGCGTCCCACAGCTCGGGATTGAGCGCGGGCGCATGCGGGTCCACAGTGCAATGCGAGCTCGTGTGCTCGTCGCCGATGGGCATGTATTCGATAAAGCGCAGATGGATGGGGCGGTCGACGGTCAGCCGCGCGAGGGCTGCCACATCCTGGTTGAGCCGGCGCACCACAACGCAGTTGACCTTAACGGGCTCAAAACCCCAAGCCAGCGCCGCGTCGATGCCAGCCATGGTCTGCTCGAGTCGACCCAGGCGCGTGATCTTTCCAAAGAGCGTAGGGTCGAGCGTGTCGAGCGAAATGTTGACGCGGTTAAGCCCGGCATCTTTGAGCTGCGGCGCCAGCTTGGGAAGCAGGGCGCCATTGGTGGTAAGCGAGATGTCCTCGATCTGCGGAATCGCACGGATGTCACGAATAAGCGGGATGATACGGCGGCTGACCAGCGGCTCGCCACCCGTCAGACGCACGCGGCGAATGCCCTCCCCCGCCACCAAGCGCACAAAGCGGGCGATTTCCTCGGCGCTGAGTAGCTCGTCGTGTGCACGGGGCGCCACGCCATCGGCCGGCATGCAGTAAATGCAGCGGAAATTGCACTTGTCGGTAACGGCAATGCGCAGGTAGTTGATATCGCGGCCAAAGCCGTCATGTTGCACGTGCCCGTCCACGCAGCCCTCCCCTCACACGGCGTTTTATTCTTCGGAAAACATAATACCCCACGAGAGAATCGTGCCGACACCCGTACGACAGGACGGGCCACTTCGAGCAAGACCGGCTTCCCGAGCCCATCCTCAGCATACAGACCATCACAACATTCGATGCTTTTCCCGATTTTGGCGAAAAACGTCGAATGTTGTGATGGTTTGCCTGCCCACGGCACCCCGTAGAGGGACCAAAACGTCCCTAAAGGCCGCCGTCCCAGTGCCGAATCACGAATTCTCGCAGGTCGTTCTGCCGCTTCTGGAACGCTTCGCTTCGGTCGCACTTAAGGCCCATAGCGAGCGCGATGGCATTCATCGCCCGATGCAATTGCAGCTGATGGGCAAACTGAGTCCCGGTGAGAACGATCATCCTAAAGCCCAGCGCGCTCAGCACGGTCATACGCTCCGCATCCGACGCGCTGCGCTGTTTATCAAGATGGTCCGAGCCGTTGTATTCAATCCCCGTACCGCTCGCAGGCGCATATACGTCGATCTCGAAATACCCGGCCTTAGCGAGATATTTGAACTCGCTGGGAACATCGACCCGATGGTTGAGCTCGATCTTGGCGTATCCCAGCCCGCCCTGGGAACGTTTTGCTACGACCATGATTGCGGTGGCCGTCTCCATGGGCGATCGCGCGCCATCGTGCACGCGCTTGAGCACGGCGGCCGCGCGCACAGCCCCCTGACGAGATCGATTCTCATTGCAATAGGCAATCAAGTCGGCAACGGTATACCTCTGCCCCATCTCGATATAATCGCCTGTCGACAGATGATTCAAATGGTATCGGGCGCAGATTTCGTAGCCATATTCCAGCTGTTCGGGCTCGCTCATCCACGAGCCCGCCTGGGCAAAGCACATGACCTCATCAACCACTAGAAGGCCCTCTGCCACCTCGATAAGATGGCCTGGAGGTACCGGCGCCCCAAACACGTGGCACCTAAATCCAGCCGGCGTCGAGCGCTCAAAATCGAAGTTGACGAGCGTATCGATATGATCGAGCTCTTCTCGTGGAATACCGAGCGAAACCAGATAGTCGGCAACGATCCCAACTGCCGTTGAAGCCCTCAGCCCTTTGGCATCGAGTCCCAATTTGGGCAGGCTCGCGGTCGGCTCCGCCTCGTTAGCAAGCGAGTCCTCATCGTATAGGCTGCTTGCTCGCGAGAGCGGCTCGGACGGGCGCGCCACGTTGTGGTACAGCCAGGCAGTCTTATGGGACAGGACGATCGGCAGGTCCATGAGCCCTCCAATGGAGTCGGATAACCAACCTTATTCCCCTGCCCACGGGTCCGCACACCTTCGTGCGCAAGAAAGCGATTCCGCCCGGTCGAGTGGCAGAAAAACCATCACAACATTCGATGCTTTTCCCGGTTTTGGCAAAAAACGTCGAATGTTGTGATGGTTCGAGGCGAGGTGAGAGGCGCGGAGGGGTCAAAGCATCGTGCTTGGAGCGTGACTATTTTTCGCCCCGTCGTCATCACAAACCTTGACTCTACAATCGTTGTAGGGTTTTCACTACACTGGTACGTAAACAAACCCAGCCAGAAAGCCCCACCTATGGAACACGACCTCACACACGGCAATGTCCTCAAGACCATCGCGGTCTTTGCCCTGCCCTATATGCTCTCGTACTTTTTGCAGATGCTCTACGGCATGGCCGATCTGTACATGATGGGGCAGTTTAGCGGCGCTGCCGGCATCACCGCCGTGGGCAATGGCGCTCAGACGCTCTATATCATTACCGTGACGCTCGTGGGCCTAGCCATGGGAACGACGGTCATCGTCGGCCACGCCGTGGGCTCGCGCCGCTTCGACCGCGCCGAAACCGCCATCGGCAACACCATCACGCTCTTTATGGGTGTCTCGGTGGTGCTGGCCGCTGTCCTGCTCGCGCTTTGCCCGCAGATTGTGGCACTCATTGGCACGCCGGCCGAGGCGGTCGAAGGAACCGCCGCCTACCTGCGCATTTGCTTTGTAGGCATTCCCTTTATCGCCGCGTACAACATTCTTTCGGCCATCTTTCGCGGCCTGGGCGATTCGCGCTCGCCCATGTACGTGATCGGCGTGGCATGCATCATCAACATCGCGCTCGATTTTCTGTTTATCGGCCACATGGGGCTCGGCCCCGTGGGCGCGGCGCTCGGCACAGTGACCGCGCAGACGGCCAGCGTTGCCCTCGCGCTCGTGTGGCTCAAGAGCCGCCGCACGAACATCCACGTTAAGCGCAGCGACCTGCGCCCCCAGCCCGAGGTGCTCGGCAGCATTCTTAAGATCGGCGTGCCTGTGGCCGTGCAGGACGGCTGCATCCAGGTGGCGTTTATGTTCATCACCGTCATCGCCAACCACCGAGGGCTCGTCGACGCCGCTGCCGTGGGCCTGGTCGAGAAGATGATCAGCTTTTTGTTCATTGTGCCGAGTTCCATGGGCGCCACCGTCAGCGCACTCACGGCGCAAAACGCCGGCGCGGGCAAGGGCGACCGCGCACGTCAGGTACTCAAAGACGCCATGACCATCTCGGTGGTGTACGGCTGCCTGATCACGGTGCTGATGTGGCTGGTGGCACCGGCGTTTATTGGCTTTTTTGCCAAGGACCCCGCAGTAGTCGCAGCCGGCACCGGCTATATGCACAGTTATATTTTCGACGCGATTTTTGCCGGCATCCACATTTGCTTTAGCGGCTTTTTCGCCGCGTATGGCAAGAGCTACATCGGCTTTGTGCACAACGTGCTGGCCGTGGCGCTCATTCGCGTGCCGGGCGCGTGGCTGCTGTCGAACGCCTATTCCGAAACGTTGTTTCCCATGGGCATCGCTTCGCCGTGCGGGTCGATTTTGTCGGCAGTCATTTGCGTTGTCGCGTTTACCGCGCTCAACCGGCGCGGGGCTTTTGACAGGTTGGTAGCGTAGCGGGGCAACGCGAGCCTGGCGCCCCTCCCCTGCTTTTTACCGAAAGGAGCGGTCCCGTGGCCGACTCGCCAACCGAACATACCGAGGGCCTGCTCCGCATTGGCGAGGTGGCGCGCCTGTTTAACCTGAGCGTGGGGACGCTACGTCATTACGAGCAGATGGGCTTGCTGGACCCGGCGCACATCGATCCGGCAAGTGGGTACCGCTACTACGGATCGCGGCAGCTCTCCACCCTCAACACCATCAGCCACCTGCGCGTTCTCAACTTGCCGTTAGCACAAATCCGCGAGTTTGTGACCACGCGCGATGTGGACCTTATGCAGCGGCAGCTGGCTCAGCAGCAGGAGCTCATCGAGCGCAAGCGCCGTGAGTTGGAACGCGTGTCGCGCAAGATTGATAACCGGCTTGCGCTGCTCCACGATGCCTTGAACACCGAGCTCGATACCATTTGCACAATCGATGCGCCCGAGCTCCGCTGCGCCGTGTTGCGCGAACGCGTCAACCCTACCGATGCCTATGCGCTGGAGTGGCAAATTCGTCAGCTGCAGAAGGGGCAACACGAGACCTTTGTCTTTCTGGGCAACTTGGGCGTCGGGATTGGCGCCGAGCGCCTGGCCGCCGGCGACTTTGACGGCTACGACGAGGTCTTTTTGCTGCTCGATGACACCGATGAATACCTGGGCGATGTCGAGGTGCGACCCGCCGCGCGGTGCCTGACCATAAGCTTCCGCGGCACACACGGGCAAGCGGGCCCGCGCTATAAGCAGCTGCTCGGCTATATGCGCGAACACGGCCTGACACCCGCCGGTCCCTCACGCGAGATCGCCCTCATCGACGACATCATTAGCGACGATCCCACAACCTACGTGACGCAGATCACGGTGCCGGTTACTGTGCTCGATTAAGAACCTCTCGGAAAGCTACGAAGTGCGGCTCAACTAACGAGCGTCAGCTACAGGAGAACCGCCATGTCGAGGACAGTCCCCGATATGGCGGTTTTACTCCTCCGGAATCGGAAACGCACGGATGAACTCTGCAGGCGAGAAGGTCTTGATGGTCGAGCGCACAAAAGCGGCCCGGTCACGCGTGATGATAAAGTCCACGCCGGCACGCTCGGCCATCGCACGGATACAGCCGTCCTCAAAGTCCGGCTCATCGGAATAGGCGGAGGTAAAACAAGCTTCTTGGTCGAGAGGCTCTACCGAGTAGCTCTTAAGACAGTCGCGCACTACCTCGCGAGCGCGCGCCTCGCCTGTCTGTTTAGTGAGAATGTAGTACGCGTCCTTGAGAGAGCAGGCCGAAACAACACCCTCGATAAGTCCCACGTCAACAAGCCCCTTGATGGTTTGCGCCGCCCCATGCTCCGGCCGGCCCGGCAGCACGCAATCGAGCAGAAAATTGGTATCGAGAAATGCCCTCATAGGTAGCGCTCCCTCGCGACGCGCTTTTCATCTTCAACCGTCATCGTATCGAGCGGCGTTCCCTTTGGCATGTTAGCCACGATATCGAGATACTCCTGGTAGTCCTCATTCTCCGCGAGCATCTCACGGATCTCCTTCCAGGTGATCTTGGGATGCCACATCGTACCCACGTCGCGCTTGGGCTTGCCCGTGCCGCACGTCGGCCTTGCGCCCCCACACTCCTGGGCAGCGTCATATTCCACCGTAACTGGACCTTCATAGTCGAGCGGCACGATCTTGAACAACGGCTTGCTCCGCTTGAAGACCACAACCTCCTCGCCCTCATTGGCAACCTTTTCGGCCACCTGCGTAAGGTTTTGGCGCAGTTCCGAAAACGCGACGGTAACCATAACTGCTCCTCTCAACATATATCTTCACTGCTAAGTATACACGTTAATGTTAATGTTAAAGTGTATAAAACTCATTACAATGGGGCAGTCCCGTTGTGGGGCCCCACTGCGGGGCCCCTTTGCTTTGTATGAATCTTCTATCGCTCCGAAACGACACCGCTCCGCAGGGTCACCCTCAGCAACCTACATGACGCAGATCATGCTGCCCGCCGACCCATCCAGATAAAAACCTCCCGGAAAGCATCAACCTTTCCGGGAGGTTTTCTAATTTGATTATCGATGTCCTAAGCCTGGGGCACCTGACCAGTCGCCAGGATCTGTTCGAGTGCGTCCTCGTCCAGCACGGGTACGCCCAGCTGCTCGGCCTTGGTGAGCTTGGAGCCCGCTTTGGGACCGGCGACCAGATAGCTCGTCTTCTTTGACACACTACCCGAGACCTTGGCGCCGAGCACCTTGAGCGCCGCACCCGCCTCGTCGCGCGTGCGGTTTACGAGCGTACCGGTGAGCACGAAGGTCAGACCCGCAAGCGGCTGTGCGTCGGCGAGCTCGCCTGCCACGCCAGCGTCGGCTGCGGCTTGCGCATGCGCGGCGCCCAGGTCGACCTCGAGCGAAAGGCCCGCCTGGCGCAGACGCTCCAGCACAGCAAGGTTTTCGGGCACGGCCAGGAACTGCTTAACGCTCGCTGCAATCTTGGGGCCGATGCCCTCGCACTCGGCGATGTCCTCTTCACTCGCCAAGATGAGCTTGTCAATCGACAGGAATCGCTCGGCGATGACTTCGCCCACGCTCTTGCCCACGTGGCGGATGCCCAGGGCAAACAGCACGCGACCGAGCGGCTGGCTCTTGGACTTGTTGAGCTCGGCGATGATTTTCTCGGCCGTCTTGAGGCCCACCGGAATGGGGTCGCCCTTCTTGACGCCCTTTTTGCTGTTGGAGCTGGCATAGGTGCGCCCCGTGTCCAGCCCGGCGATATCGTCGACCGTGAGCTGGTAGAAGTCCGCGACATCGTGAATCAGCCCGGCGGCGATCATCTTGTCGACGATCTCGTCGCCCAGGCCGTCGACGTCCATGCAGCCGCGGCTCACCCAGTGGAGCAAGCGCTCCTTGAGCTGTGCGGGGCAATCGATGGAGACGCAACGGTAAGCGACCTCGCCATCCTCGTGGACCACGGGGCTACCGCACACGGGGCAGACCTCAGGCATGTGCCAGTCAACCGAATCGGCCGGGCGCTTGTCGAGCACCGGGCCCACAACCTCGGGGATTACGTCGCCTGCCTTGTGTACGATGATGGTGTCGCCCTCGCGCACGTTTTTGCGGCGGATCTCGTCGATGTTGTGCAGCGTGGCGCGCGCGATGGTGGAGCCGGCAACCGTCACCGGATCGAACTCGGCGACCGGCGTGAGCACACCGGTGCGGCCCACCTGGATGCGAATTTCGCGTAAGACGGTCTGCTTTTCCTCGGGCGGGAACTTAAAGGCGATGGCCCAGCGCGGTGCGCGGGCGGTAAAGCCCAGGTCGAGCTGCTGTTGGAAGCTGTCGACCTTTACGACCACGCCGTCGATGTCGTAGTCCAAGTCACCGCGATGCTCGAGCGCCTGGGCACAGAATTCGTGGACCTCGGCGGGCGTGGCGCAGCGTGCTACGTTGGGGTTGACGCTAAAGCCGGCACTACGCAGCCAGTCGAGAAACTCGCGCTGGCTGTGGACGTGCAGCGGGTCGGTATCGGCGATGGCATAGATAAAGGTGGCCAGGTCGCGGCGTGCCGTGACCTTGGGGTCCTTTTGGCGCAGGCTGCCGGCGGCGGCGTTGCGCGGGTTGGCGAAGGGGTCGCGCCCCTCGGCATCGGCCTCGTCGTTCAGACGAACAAAGCTGCCCTTGGGCATATAGACCTCGCCGCGCACCTCAATGGAGCGCTCGCGGTCGGCGCCCATGTGGGCGAGCGCCGGCTCGGACAGGTGCATGGGCACATCCTTGATGGTGCGCACGTTGAGCGACACGTCCTCGCCCGTGGTGCCATCGCCACGTGTGGCCGCGCGCACGAAGGTGCCGTTTTGGTAAGTAAGGGCCACGCCCAGACCATCGATCTTAAGCTCGCAGGTATAGGTGACGCTGCCGGCACCGAGCGCATCCTCGGTACGCTGGAGCCATACGTCGAGCTCGTCCAGGTCCATGGCATCGTCCATGGAATACATGCGTGCCATGTGCGTGACCGGCGTAAACTGCTCGCTCACGTAGCCGCCCACGCGCTGGGTATAGCTATCGGGCGTCACCAGGTCGGGGTAGGTTGCCTCGATTTCCTGCAGCTCAACGAGCATTTTGTCAAAGGCGGCGTCCGTGATCTCGGGCGCATCGAGCATGTAGTAGCGATAGGCGTGGTAATCGAGCTCGTGGCGCAGCTCGGCCGCGCGCGCTGCCGCCTGGGCACGGGCGTCGGTCGGTGTAGCGGTATCCGTGCTCGCGGGCGTTTCGGTATCGATGTCCACGCCGTCACCAAACAGGCTCGATTGCTCCATAGCGGCACTCCTTCGCTCGATTTCAAACGGATACTAGAGTACCACCGGTCGCAACGGGGCCGAATAACCCTTTCGAACCGCACCGAATCGGCAGCCGCCAGACCGGGTGGATCGCGCGATCAAACCACGCCCTTGCCGTTTCTAAATGATCCGTTTTCCTCCGTCCCCAACGGATCAATAAGAAAAGAGGGGCTGTCCCGCGTTGATGGGACAGCCCCTCTGGCTTCGATATGTGCAATACGGCTCGTTAGAAACCCTGACCGTAGCCTTGACCCTGGCCCTGCTGGCCCAGCAGCTCCTCCAGGTACTGGCGCAGCTGCTCGTCGGTAATACCGCCGTTACCGGTATCGGTCGCGCTGTCGTCCTGCTGCTGGTTCTGCAACTCTTCATCGGAGCCCAGCTCGACGGTGACCTTCTTCTCTTCCTTGCCGCGCATGAGCGTGATCTCGACCTTCTCGCCCACCTCGTGGCTGCGCAGCGCGATGATCAGGCCATCGGCGCTCGTGATCTCGTCGTCGCCCAACTTGGTGATGACGTCGCCCTCCTGAATGCCGGCCTTGGCGGCAGGACCGTCCTCAACGACGCTCGCCACATACGCGCCGCTATCGGTGCTCAGCTTGTTGGTGCGGGCGTTGAGCGCGTTGACGCTCGAAAGCGTAGCGCCCATGTACGGATGCACCGGCGTCTTGCCGCCGATGATCTGGTCGGCAATGTTCTTGGCGTAGTTAACGGGAATAGCAAAGCCCACGCCCGAGCTGGAGCCCGAGTAGCTCTCGATGAGCGAGTTGATGCCCACCAGCTCACCGTTGTCGTTGACGAGCGCGCCGCCGGAGTTGCCCGGGTTGATGGCGGCATCGGTCTGAATCATGTTGGCATAGATGGTGTTACCGCTGGTAGAGCTCATGGCCGTGGAACGATAGAGCGCCGACACGATACCCGTGGAGACAGACTGCTCGTTGCCGAACGGCGAGCCGATCGCCATAACCCACTCGCCAACGTTGAGCTTGGAGGAGTCGCCAATTTCGATCGGCGTAAGCTTAGAGGCGTCGGCGTCCTTGAGCTTGATGACGGCCAGGTCGCTCGAGGCGTCGTTGCCCACGAACTCGGCCTCGTAGGTGGTGCCGTCGTCCATGGTCACCACGTACTGGTCATAACCATCGACCACGTGGTTGTTGGTGAGGATGTGGCCCTCGGTATCGAGCACCACGCCCGAACCGACGCTGCCCGAACTATCCGACTCGTCGGCAGACTGCGAAAGCGAGCCATTCTGGCTGCCGCTCGAAGTGGCGGTAATGGAAACCACGGAGGGCAATGCCTTGGCAGAAACGGCCTCGGCCAGCGTGGTGTCCTCGGAATCAATCGTAATCTTTTGCGTCGACGAACCCGAAGCACCCGCCGTCACGGCATTCTTGCCGCCACCGATATCGAGCGTACCGCTCATAATGAGCGCGATGACCAGCAGGGCGCCGCAGGCACAGCCGGCGAGTGCCGTAATAAAGATCGGCAGCTTTTTGGTCTTGGTCTTGACCACTGTGTGCTTGTTCACGACCTGCTGCCCGCCCAGAGGCTTGCCGGTCTGTGTGTCGTAGGCCTGCACGTAGGGAATGTTGCTGTCGGCAGGCGTCGACTCCACCTGCACGCGCGGCTGCTGCTGGGTCTCGCCGGCGTTGCCCGCATCCTGGGGACGCTGGGAATCGTACTCGCTCATAGCTGCGATCCTTTCGTCAAATAACCAAAGGCCCGCCAAACATGTGGCGGGCCATCATTGTTCACGTTGAGTTGTACCCCAAGCTGGGCAGTCCCGAGCACTAGATGCCAAGATTTCAGCTTTGCTTAAGTAATGACATGCTTATAAGCCAATTCGTTTTATGCCGTCATGTCTATTCGATATAACAGTCGATAGCAAAACTCACGGCTTCGCTCTCTGGCGTGAAAAAAGTCTCTCTGCTTCTTGTTCGCGTTTTTTCATTGCCATTTTCATCTCTGACCACCGTGTCAACCACGAGCGTCAATCACTTCCGAGCGTCCGGCAGCTCCAAGGCTTCCGCCATCCCAGCTCGCATCAAAATGGGAACTCCTGCCATCAGGCCTAAGAGCTGCTTCCCATCAATCATTCTTCATTCCCCTTGTCTACTTGATTTGGCTTTCTCGGCTGAATGGGGATATAGAACAGTCCCGTCAAGTTCCTCATCTTCCACAAAAACTAGAATCCATTTTTCACCCGCCTTCAACCCTGCAACATATCCGGAACTTGACTTGCGACGCATATCAATCTTTTTATGGCAACCACTTGGCATCAACGCCTCAAATTACCCGTTATGAACATCCGATAGAGTGCGAACTTCGATCGCAACAACCGTGTCGTTTTCTCCCCCATTAGTCGCCCCTAGCAGGGACAAAATCACTGCAGCGACCAAGGCAAGAAAAAGAACCAGTAGGGGTATTGCCCTTCTAATGAACTTGTCGCCATTCACGAGTACAATCACCCCTTGCAATATGTTCCGTCGTGAGCCGTGTAAATTGATACGTCATATGGAAGAAACTGCAGCCGGTTTATCCATCCGTTCCAAACCACAAGCAGGTACTTCTTGGCATTTGAGTATGTGTTATGCATTGCCACATAGCCCACAACTGCCATTGCGCGCCCGCTGCCATTTGACCGGAGTCTCCCAGAGAAAACATTGCCGAAACGCGCATGCGTAGGTTTTCGTCTCTTTGATAACTTCTGTTTGCGTTGGCGTTATCATTCCCGAAATCGTTTTGCTCGCATCAACAACATATCCCTGTTTATACAAATCCTTGGCAGGTAACTAAATGATATTCGCTAGATAGTGCTATACGTTTGATATTGTTTTTACTGACACACTTTTAATCGATGAAAGGTCCTCTTTTCACCCTAAACGAGAAAAGGGTACTGGAGAAATCTCCGGTACCCTCACATTGCCCTCTATTTACTTGCTAGTCCTTAAACAGATAGCCCACGCCGCGGACGGTGGTGATATGTGCCGCGATCTGCGGGCCCACCTTGGAGCGGATGCGTCGGATGTGCACGTCGACGGTGCGCGTGCCGCCGCAGTACTCAAAGCCCCACACGCGGTGCAACAGCACCTCGCGGCTGTAGGCACGGTTGGGATGTGTCGCCAAAAAGCTCAGCAGCGAGTACTCCATCAGCGTCAGGTCGATGGGCTCGTCATCGAGCGTCACCTGGTAGGTTGCCAGGTTAATCTCAAGGTTGTCGATGTTGAGCACATCGTCGGCGGTGACGGTCTCCTCCTCGCCCATCAGGCGCTGCGCGCGAGCCTTGAGCTCGTTGGGCGTCGCCGTGGGGCATACGAAGTCGGCATGCGCGTGATTGGGCAGACGCAGGGTACCGAGCGCCTCGTCGTCGACGATCACCAGCATGGGGACGCCGCCGCGATCGTCAAGCCACTTGGCAATCTGGTCGATGCGGTCGCTGCGGATGCCATCGGAATCGAGGATCAGCAGGTCAAAGTCGTGCGCCGCAGTCGGCGAATCGGGAGTTGCCAGGCTCACCTCGACACCCAGGGTGGTCGTCAAGCTGCGGGCAAACTCGTGGAAGCGCGTCGTGCGCGCCATGAACAGGGCACTCTTTTCGGACATATCGGCCTCCAAAGAAATGAGCTCAATCGTACTGGGACAAGCCAGCGCGATTAGGAGTTCGCCAGGTAGTGCTTGATCTCCCACTCGGTGATCGTGGACTCAAACTTATGCCACTCGGCGCGCTTCTTTTTGAGGAAGAAGCTATGGATGTGCTCGCCGAGGGCATCCTTCATAAACTGCGAGTCCTCAAACACGTCGAGCGCCTCTTTGAGCGAGCGCGGCAGCGGCGTGTAGCCGGCCTCGACCATCTGACGGTCGGTAAGCTTGAGCGTCTCGGCCGTTGCCTCGGGCGGGAGCTCCAGCTTGCGCTCGATTCCGTCCAGACCGGCCGCCAGCGTGACGGCGTTGACCAGGTACGGGTTGGCCATGGGGTCGGGGCTGCGAAGCTCAATGCGCGTGGACAGCTGCTTGCCGGGTTTGTAGACCGGAATGCGGACCATACTCGCGCGGTTGCGCAGGCCCCACGTGGCGTACTGCGGCACGGAGTCGCCGCCCGTGGTGATGCGCTTGTACGAGTTGACCGTGGGGTTGGTGATGGCGCTGATCTCGCGCGCGTGCGCCAAGATGCCGGCCATGTAGTGCTTGGCGATATCGGAGAGGTGGTACTTCTCGTCGTCCTCGCCCCAAAAGACGTTGTTGCCGTCGTGGTCGAACAGCGACTGATGCAAAAACATAGCGCTGCCGTCCTCGCCCGCCAACGGCTTGGGCATAAAGGAGGCGTGGCACCCGCTCTCGTAGGCCTGCTGCTTAATGATGAGTTTGGCCGTGGTGATGGCGTCGGACATGCTCAGGGCCTCGGCGTGGCGCAGGCTCATGCCGTGCTGCGAGCGGCCGGCGGCGTGGAAGGTGTACTCCACGGGCACGGACATCTTCTCGAGCGTGAGGACCGTGTTGCGGCGCAGGTCGCGAGCGGCGTCGCTCACCGAAAGATCGAAGTAGCCCACGTTGTCGAGCGGCTCGGGGGTGTGCTCGTCGGGGAAGTAGTAATACTCCAGCTCGGCGCCCACGTTGAGCAGATAGCCAGCCTTCTCGGCCTTGCGGAACATGCGGCGCAGGGCGTCGCGCGGGTCGCCGGCAAAGGGCTTGCGGTCGGGGGTGCACACATCGCAGAACACGCGGGCGACGCCGTTATGGCTCGGACGCCACGGCAGAATCTGGAAGGTCGAAGCATCGGGAAACGCCAGCATGTCGGCTTCCTCGGGCGTGGCAAAGCCCTCGATGGCCGAGCCGTCAAAGCCAATACCCTCCTCAAAAGCGACCTCGAGGTCCTCGGGGCTAATGGCAAAGTTCTTGAGGCGGCCGAGAATGTCGACAAACCACAGACGCACAAAGCGGATGTCGCGCTGCTCTACGGAGCGGAGTACGTAATCAATGTTCTGCTGGTTCATGTCGCTCCCCTTTCTTTCGGGCGGGTTTCGACTGGTCTATATCGCAGATACTATCGCAGAAAAATGTTTCCGCAGGGTTAAAGCGTATCAAGCGCCCAAAAAACGTGCGCGAACAGGCAGTTACGAACGAGCGGCTAGCGTTCAGATTCGGAGACAATTTGTCTACAGGCTAGTTCCAGCGTAGGGAACTCCATCGTCACCGCATCCCAAACAACCGAGCGGTCGACATTGCCGTAATCATGCGCAAGATAATTTCTCATGCCGACAATTCCACGCCATTCGATTTCGGGATGAAGCCGCTGCGAGCGTTCCGACAATTTGCCCGCTTCTTCCGTCACCCTAAGCGCACACATCAAAAGGGAGTCCGCCAACGCCCTCGTCCGTACGTCATTCGCATGCAGAAACTGGTCCTCGGTGATATCAAAAGCCTTGATGCGCTCGTTCGTTTCGGAGATGGCCTCCAAAACCTCTTGGGCGCGGAGACCGTCTGACTTACGCGCGATCATAAAGGATCACTCCTTCGCGCTCGATTACCGCGGCAAGATCGCCATCAAGATGATCACTAGAGACAAGGTCAACCTGCCTCCCGGTTTCTTTGCGAACCGCCTCGCCAAACGCCGACAACGCGAAAAGACCAAAGCCCTGCTCGCGATCGACTTCGAGACGCAAGTCAATATCACTATCGACATGTGCCTCGCCCCGGGCATACGAACCAAAAAGAATCACGGTTTTGATGGCGGGAATCGTGCTGGCTGCCTCGCGGACGGCGGACTCGATCCGAGCAATATCCAAAATGTCTGCGGCGACGTTTTCGCTCGCAGAGCTTTTACCAAGTGAAGGAACAAACGGCAGAGAGCGCTCGCGCAGCATCTGCCTCATAAACATATTGACCGCAACAGACGAAGTCATACCAAGCTCTTCGCACAGCTCGGCAAATGAGTCTTTAATTGACGAGTCCACTCGCACACTCAGCACAGACGCAGCCATGGATACCTCCTGTATGACATTGTCTATATATTATCATACAGACTAGCGCGAGGTCGAGGCGCGGTGTTCGATGTGACCGGGGACCTCGATGCGTTTGGGGGCGAGCTTTGCGGCCTCGCCCACGGTGGTGGTAACGACGTCGATGCGCTCGGAGAGGCGCTCGACTACGCGCTCGGCGATGGTAAGGGTGTCTTGCGCGGCCGTGGTGACGCCGCCAAAGAGCACGTGGTTCCAGGGGTAGTCATCAAACGTCGCGATTTTGAGCCCCGCCGGCAGCGAGGGTCCCAGCTGTGCTAGCGCCTCGGTCAGACGCAGGAAGACCAGGCCGTTGACAGCAATGAGGCCGAGTTTTTTGCCCGCATAGTCGCGGATGGCCTCGTCTAAGCGACCAACGCCCGTGGCGCCACCGTCGGCCAGGGTAACGACCTCGCCCGCAAGGCCGCGGCGCGAAAGCTCCTCGGCAAAGGCCTCGGCGCGCTCTCGACGCACGGGGCTGTCGTCGCTTGCCTCGGTGAGCAGGCACATGCGCTCGCTGCCCGCAGCGGCCAAGGCGTCTACCAAGCCGGCGACCAGCTCACGGTTGTTAGATGTCACCAGATCGGCACCGCCGTCGGCAACATCGCGGTCGAGCAGCACAACGGGCAGACGTCCCGCTGCCGCGGCGATTGCCTCGTCATTACCTCCGCAGGTGTTGACGACCAGGCCGTCCACGCCGGCATCGATAAGTCTGGTGAGCGACTCTGTCTCCTTGACGGGGTCGTTGCCGCTAATGGCCGTCATGAGCGAGCAGCCGCGCGCGGCGGCACTGGCGGAAAGCCCTTCGAGCATGGCGCTCGAGAACGGGTTGGCGATGTCGGCCAGGATCACGCCGATGAGGTTGGTGCGTGAGCTGCGCAGATTGCGTGCGGCGGCACGTGGGCGATAGCCGGTGCGCTCGATGACCGCCGCGATGCGAGCACGGGTTTCCTCGGTCATTTGCCCAGGGCGGTTGTTGAGATAGCGCGAGACCGTGGCCGGGCTCACGCCCGCCTCGGCGGCAATGTCCTTGATTCTCATCTGCGCCATAACGCACCCCGTTTCCCAATTGTCGGCGATCTGAGCCATTTTAGGCATTTTTAAAAATCTCGGCTGCAAAACGCTGCAGATGAGAAGCATCGTTTTTGCGTCTCGAGCAGATGCGATAATGGGCTAGATAGCCGAGTCTTTAGACAGCTCAAAATAGTCGGGATGCAAGGCAATAACCGGGCCCTGCTCCTCGGGCATCAGGTGCAGGTGTGTCTCTGCCAGATAGCTCGCCGCGTCGGTATCGCCTCTCTTAATGGCCTCGAGAATCCGGCGATGCTGCCGACGAATCGGCTCCCAATCCAGGTCCTGCGACACCATACGCAGCCAGTTATACCGCTCAAAATGCGTGTTGACGCTTTTCATCCAGTCCCACAACATATGGCGACCCGCAATCTCAAAACATTTCTCGTGGAACAGGTTGTCCAGATCGAAAAAGCGACGCGTTTCGCTATGGTCGAGCGACTCGGACTCGGCAAGAATCTGCTCGAGCCGATGCTTTTGATCGGGCGTGGCGGCCGAACAGCATTTAATAAGCACGCTTCTCTCGAGCTTCTCGCGCAAGAAACAGGCATTCTCGGCGTGTTCCATGCTGATCTTAGAGACGTAGGTGCCGCTCTTGGGACGCGTTTCCACCAGCTCTTGCTCGCGCAGGCGCACAAAGGACTCGCGAATGGGCGTGCGCCCGATTCCCGTCTCCTTTTCCAGACCAATCGCCGAAAGGCGCGTGCCAGGCTTGAGCTCGGCATAGATGATCTTGGAGCGCAATGCGTTGTATGCCTGGTCTTGCAGGCTCTGATAATGCTGGTGTTGTTCCATAAAGCCCTCGGATGAAGCCCACGGTTTGTCGAATATCACCACGTAATACTATCGCATCCCCCATCCCCTCAGTTGCGGTGAGATAGAGACCACTTGCGCCGCCAGGATTACAAGAGCAAGCGGCGGCCGTCCCGAAACCCGGGGCGGCCGCCGCTTTTTGCTATCTAGCGACTGGTGCCGCGGGGACAGCCCCATGCACCAAGGGGTTGGCTAGAGCTCGCAGGCAACCTTGTAGCCATCGCCGATGGCGTCGCGAATGTTGCCACACTTGTTGGCGTCGCCCAGCACGTGGGTGGCAACACCGGCTGCAGCCAGGTCGTCGGCCAGCTTGGTATTGGGACGATAGCCCATGGCAAGCACCAGCGTATCGGCATCGGCGATAGTGTGGACCTCGCCGTCCTTTTCGTAGCTGATGGTATCCTCGGTGATCTCGGTCACCTTGGCCTCGGTCAGCACATGGACGCCCTTGGAGAGCATGCGCGTGATGAGCACCGCGCGACCGGCGCCGCCCTCGTTGGCGGCGAGCGTCTTGGTCATCTCGATAACAGTGACATCGCGATTGGCCGGCGACAGGTCGTTGACCAACGGGGCCAGGTAATCGGCCGTCTCGCAACCGACGGTGCCGCCGCCCACGATGACGATCTTCTTGCCCGGGAAAGCCTTGCCGCCCAGCAGGTCGTCAGCTGTCATAACCTGCTTAAAGCCCTGCATGAAGGCCGGAGCGACGGGCTCGGCGCCATAAGCCAGGACGACCTCATAGCCGGCATAGTCGCGCTGAATGTCCTCGGCAGTAAGCTCGGTGCCAAATATGCACTTCACGCCCGCCTCGGCCAGACGACGGTACTGATACTTGATCACGCGGGTGAGTTCCTGCTTTGCCGGCGGAACGGCCGCGATACGCATCTCGCCGCCCGGCTCATCCTGCCTATCCACGAGCACCACGTTGTGGCCGCGCTTGGCGGCAATGTAGGCTGCCTCCATGCCCGCAGGACCGGCGCCCACAACGAGCACGTTCTTGACCTCGGCGGCAGGCTCGTAGCCGGCCTCGTCGCGCTCCACGTCCGGGTTGACGGTGCAGGAGATGCGCTTGCCAAACATGATGCCGTTCAAGCAGCGCAGGCAGCCGATGCAAGGACGGATGTCGTCGGCGTTGCCGGCAGCGGCCTTATTGCAGAACTCGGCATCGCACAGATTGGCGCGGCCCATCATGCAGATGTCGGCGGCGCCGTCCTCGATCAGCTCCTCGGCGATCCAGGCCTCGTTAATGCGGCCGACCGTGGCGACAGGAATGTTGACGTGCTTTTTGATCTCGCGCGAGCAGGCGGCGTGCGAGGCCTGCTGAGTACCGGCGGCGGGAATTGCGGAGCCGCGCTTGATGGTGGTACCACCCGACACATGAATCATGTCGACGCCGGCCTTCTCCAGGCGACGCGAGACGTAGATCATGTCGTTGAGGGTCAGGCCGCCATCGGTGTACTCATCGCCCGAGATACGAACGTCGATGATAAAGTCCTTGCCGCAGCGCTCGCGAATCTCGGCGATGACCTCGAGCAAGAAGCGCATACGGGCGTCGAGCGAGCCGCCGTACTCGTCGGTGCGCTTGTTATAGAGCGGGGTCAAAAAGCCGCCGAGCATGCCGTGGGCGTGCGCCGCGTGGACCTCGACGCCATCGACGCCAGCCTTCTGCATACGAACGGCAGCGTCACCAAACTGATGCGTGAGCTCGTGGATCTCATCGACCGTGATGGGACGCGGTGCCTCGCGGGCGTAAGACGGGCCCACAAAGGACGGAGCGATCAGGCGCGGCGTACCCGGAATGTTAAAGGCCATGTAGGCGGGGTGGAAGAGCTGCGGCATGATCTTGCAGCCATACTCGTGGACGGCCGCGGCGAGCTTTTCCCAGCCAGGGATAAACGTGTCATCGTAACAGCACATGTCACCCGGCAGATAGGTATAGGTGGGCTCGACCGTCACGACCTCGGTGATGATCAGACCTACGCCGCCCTTGGCACGGGCACGGTAATGATCGACCAAGTCGTCGGTCACATAGCCATGATCGGCCAGGTTGGTGGACACCGGCGGCATAAAGACGCGGTTCTTAATCTCGGTCGTACCGACCTTGATCGGGCTAAAGAGCATCGGATAGGCGGAAGACTCCATACAGGGTTCCTTTCGTTTGAGCCGCTCGGCGGCAGTTGCTAACGTACTTATCGTATCAGCAACCGCCGCATTCGCAGTCAAACATGCCCAAACGCCGGTCGGCTAATGAATACCGCGACCCAAGTCTTCGGCGATTTTGTCCACGCCCTTAAGTGCGGCGCAGGTCTTTTTATTGGAGCAATGCCCCGTGCAAACGCCACCCTGAGCGCAGTCGGCGCAGGTGCCCTTGCGGTAGATGCGCACGCATACCGCGACAAACGCAATACCAATAACAGCCAGTACAACAATATCGATAGGTGCCATAGCAAGCCTCCTCTAGTTAACCATCACTTACTTTACCCCATTCTCCACCTACCAAAAAGGGACAGGTTCATTTTGGTCGGTTTTATCTGCGGAAACGCCACATCTCCCCCACCAAAAAGCCCGGGTATCGCTAGGATACCCGGGCTCGTGGAAAGGGGTTGATCCTTATTCGGACTTAGGCGGAAACTGCAGCGGAAGCAGTGTTGGTCTCGTCCTCGTCGGTCCAAGCGTGCTTGGGCATAGGACGGAAAATCTGGAAGAGCATCGCAACCAGCAGCACGATGGCCACAATCGTCCAGATACCAAACTGTCCAAGAACAAGCAAGTTGTAGAACTGGTTGATGAACAGGCCGATCACCCAAGCGAAGGCGCACTCGTAACCGATGGCGATCGCAGTCCACTTGCCGGAATCCATCTGGTTGCGGATGGTGCCAATGGCGGCAAAGCACGGAGCGCACAGCAGGTTGAAGGCGCCGAAGGCAACGCAAGCGCCCATGGTGGGGAACATGCCGGCAAACGCGGTCCACAGGCTCGGGTCGGTCTCGCCCGCGTCGGCGACGGACAGCAGCGAGCCGGCGGTGGCGACGACGTTCTCCTTGGCGACGAGGCCAGAGACAGTCAGCGCGGTGGCCTGCCAGGTGCTAAAGCCGAGCGGGGCGAAGATCCAAGCGACCAGGTTGCCCAGCATGGCAAGCACGGAGTAGTCCATAAACTCCTCGGGGATGCCGTCCATCGCAGGCAGGAAGCCAAAGGAACCGTTATAGCTACCAAAGTTGGAGAGGAACCAAACGACGACGGTGGACGCAAAGATGACCGTGCCGGCCTTCTTGATAAAGGCCCAGCAGCGCTCCCACACGTGCAGCGCCCAGGAACGGATCGCCGGGAAGTGGTAGGCAGGAAGCTCCATGACAAACGGGGTCGGACGGCCGGCGAAGAGCTTGGTCTTCTTGAGCATGAGGCCCGAGGCGATGACGGCAAAGACGCCCAGGAAGTAGAAGAGCGGGCTGATCCACGCGGCGGTGGTGGAAGAATCGCCGATGATGGAACCCATGAGCAGGGCGATGATCGGCAGCTTAGCGCCACAGGGAATGAACGTGGTGGTCATGACCGTCATGCGGCGGTCCTTCTCGTTCTCGATGGTCTTGGTGGCCATGACGCCGGGGACGCCGCAGCCCGAGGACACGAGCATGGGGATGAAGGACTTACCGGACAGGCCAAACCGGCGGAACACGCGGTCCATGATGAAGGCGACGCGGGCCATATAGCCGCAGTCCTCCAGGAAAGACAGCATCACGAACAGCAGGAACATCTGCGGGACGAAGCCGAAGATGGCGCCCAGACCACCAACGATACCGTCGCAGACCAGCGAATCGACCAGGCCGCCGTCCTCGGTGCCACCCGCCACAAGGGCGTCGTGCACCACGGTGGTGATACCCGGGACATAGGGGCCGTACTGCGCCGGGTCAACCGAGTCGGCGTTGTCGCCTGCGGCCTCGACGGCTGCATCGTAGGCGTCGCGACCCTGGCCGAGCACGTACCAACCGTCGGTACCGAAGAGCTGGTCGTTGGTGAAGTCGGTCACCGTGCCGCCCAGGGTGGAAACGGCGATGTAGTACACGCAGAACATGATGACCACAAAGATCGGCAGGCCCAGAATACGGTTGGTAACCACGCGATCGATCTTCTCGGAGGTGCTCATCTTGGCAGGAGCCTTGGTCATGCACTCGTCGATAATGTGCGCGATGACGCCATAGCGCTCACCGGTGATGATGGACTCGGCATCGTCGTCGCAGTCCTGCTCGCACCGGGCGACCAGCTCCTCCACGCGAGCAGCCTTCTCCTTAGTGAGGTTGATGAGTTTACAGGCGTCTGCATCACGCTCGAACAGCTTGACGGCGTAGTAGCGACGCTTGTTGGCGGGAACGCTCGCCGGAAGGTTGTTCTCGATGTGCGTCAGAACGTCCTCGATGGAGGAATCGAACTTGTGCTCCGGCACCTGACCCTTAGAAGCAGCGGACTTTTTGACCTGCTCGAAGAGCTCCTTGATGCCCTTGTTCTTAAGAGCCGAGATCATCATGACCGGACAACCAAGCTTCTTGGAGAGCTTGTCGGTGTCGATCTTGTCGCCATTCTTCTCGACCAGATCGGCCATGTTGAGGGCAACGACCACAGGCAGGCCGGTCTCGATGACCTGAAGCGCCAGGTATAGATTGCGCTCCAGGTTGGTGGCATCGACCACCTGAACGACGACATCGGGCTCGCCGCTCATGAGATAATCGCGCGAGCATTGCTCCTCGGGGCTGTAGGGGGAAAGCGAGTAGATGCCGGGGAGGTCCGTGATGGTAACGTTCTTGTCGCTTAGGAGCTTGGCCTCCTTTTTCTCAACCGTGACGCCGGGCCAGTTGCCAACGTAGCCGTTGGCGCCGGTGATCAGGTTGAAAAGCGTGGTCTTGCCGCAGTTGGGGTTACCCGCCAGCGCGACATGGATCTGAGAATCCGCCATTCAATCCTTCTTCCTTGTGTGCCTGCGCTGCTTTCTCCGCACAGGCTGGATAATGTGCTTCAAAGTTGCTGCATTAAGTTAGAAATACCTAACTTTACCTGCAGAAATATGCGCCGCGAGTCCTTACTGGACCTCGACGACGGCCGCCTCCTCCTTGCGGATGGAAAGCTCGTAGCCGCGTACGTTGATCTCGACCGGATCACCGAGCGGTGCAACCTTCACAACCTTGAACGAAGTGCCCTTGATGAGCCCCAGGTCCATAAGGTGGCGGCGAAGCGCACCCTCACCGTGAAGCTTGACGATGGTGGAGCTCTCGCCCACCTTAACGTCACCCAACGTCTTCATTTACTTGTCCCCCTTTCAGTGCGTACAGAAATACCGTCGACTAACCGACGGTCATGATGTGCATGGCAACCTTGGAATCGATACCAAAGCGTGCGCCCAGCACGGTGACGATGATATTGGCGCCACTCGAGCTCACCACGTGGATTTCGTTGCCCTCGACAAAGCCGAGGTCCTTGAGGTGGTGCTTCATATCCTCATTGCCCTTTACACGAGACACGCGCACGGTTTCGCCCGCTTTTACCATCGAAAGCGGCATTGCCGGCATCTGCGGTCCGCAAGACATGAGTGGCTCCTAACGTCAGTTCGTCCTCAACATCGACGCGGTAAAAGTTAACCACGCCTATGTTCGCTATAGTAAACTAACACGTGGTTAACTTTTTGGAAAGGGTCCCCATTCAGATTTCGAAAAAGTTTCCTATACGAAACAAAAGAGGCACCGCAAAGACCATCTCTTTGCGGTGCCTTTTGATACCAATTGATGCAACAGAGGGGACTGCCCCTTTGTCACATTGTTGAGGTTAAAGCGAGAGATTTCTGATCGATGTGACGCACGAGGCCTCATCCACGCCCGAAACACGGAACACGATATCCTCGCCACACTCGCCGTAGAGGGCCATGAGCCCCATGACATCGCGGCCATCCGTGTGGCGATCGCCGATGCTGACTGACACGTCGCTACGATGCTTGGCAATGATGTCATAGAGCAGCGCAACCGGGCGGGCATGTAATCCCAACGGATCTTTAATCGTCTTTGTAAATTCGACCATGTCCCCTCCCACGACATCGCACATTCGGCCGGCAAACCCAGCCACGTGGTAGTTATTGTACCGTTAGATGCTTGTCGAGAGCCCCTCTGAACACCTCGTGGTCAAAAAGTGGCAAATATGAGTACTGTCATCAATTTAGTAGCAGCAAAATCAGACCACCCCCAAAGCCCGATTTAAGCGATTACAGAGGATAAAAAGCCCTCGATTAACGTCTCTAGGGGGTTATATAAATTGAATTTAAGCCCTTTTTCACGCAAAACAGACCGGAAAATATGGCACTTCTTTTGCAACAGTACTCATATTTGGCATTTTTGCCCATAGGGTCCACAGCTCATCTCACACGCATAAAAAACGAGGGAAGGCACACGTCCTTCCCTCGTTGCGGGCAATATGTAGCCGCTCGCCTACATCAGGCGCAGGCTGACGTCCTTGAGCTGGGCGCCACTAACGGCACTCGGGGCGCCCGACATGAGGTCGGAGCCGCTGGCCGTCTTGGGGAACGCCATGACGTCGCGGATGGAGTCGGAGCCGGTGAGCAGCATGCACACGCGGTCCAGGCCCAGAGCGAAACCGCCCATCGGGGGTGCACCAAACTTGAGCGCCTCCATGAGGAAGCCGAACTGAGACTCGGCACGCTCCTCGGTAAAGCCCAGGAGCTTGAGCATGGACATCTGCATCTCGGCGTTGTGGATACGCATACCGCCGCCGCCGGCCTCAAAGCCGTCCATGACAAAGTCGTAGGTGCAAGAACCGGCTGCCAGCGGATCGGCCTCGATCTTGGCGATGTCGGTCTCGGTCGGCAGGGTAAAGGGCTGGTGCTCGGCAGCATAGGCCTTGCGGTCCTCATCCCAGTGGAACAGCGGGAAGTTGACGACCCACAGGAAGTCGTGGCCCTCGCGCTTGATCTCGAGCGCGTTGGCCATGTGGGAACGCATGCCGCCCAGGATCTCGTCAGAGAGCAGGCGCGGGCCGGCGGCGAACATCACAAGGTCGCCGGGCTCGACGTCCATGCGCTCGCGCAGAGCCGCCATCTCCTCGTCCGAGAAGAACTTGACGATGGGGCTGTTGATGGAGCCGTCCTCGCGGAAGGCGATCCATGCCAGGCCCTTGGCGCCAAACGTGGAGGCCACGCCGGCGAGCTTATCGATCTTGGCACGTGCCCAGGCACCGGCGCCCTTGGCGTTGATGGCCTTGACGACAGAGCCCTCCTCGTTTGCGGCAGTCGCAAAGACCTTGAACTTGGAGTTGGCGAAGATGTCGGTCAGGTCGACCAGGTGCATGCCATAGCGGGTATCGGGCTTGTCGGAGCCATAGGTGTCCATGGCCTCCCAGTAGTCCATGCGACGCAGCGGTGTGGGCATCTCGACACCCATGCGGCCGAAGGCATCGGACAGGACCTCCTCGAGCGCGCTCATGACGTCGTTCTGGTCCACGAAGGACATCTCGATATCGACCTGGGTGAACTCGGGCTGACGGTCGGCACGCAGGTCCTCGTCGCGGAAGCACTTGGCAACCTGGTAGTAGCGCTCGACGCCACCGACCATGAGCAGCTGCTTCAGGAGCTGCGGGGACTGCGGCAGGGCGTAGAAGTTACCCGGCTGAATACGGCTGGGAACGATGAAGTCGCGAGCGCCCTCGGGCGTGGACTTGAACAGGGAGGGCGTCTCGACCTCCATGAACTCACGGTTGTGCAGCGCCTCGCGAATGGCAAAGGTGAAGTCGGAGCGCAGCTTGAGGTTGGCCATCATCTCGGGACGGCGGAGGTCCAGATAGCGATAGCGCAGACGGGTGTCCTCGCTGGTCTCGATGCCGTCCTCGATCTGGAACGGCGGGGTGACGGACGTGTTGAGCACCTCGGCGTGGTCGGTCAGGACCTCGATCTCGCCGGTCGCGAGCTTGGTGTTGGTGGTCTCCTCGCCACGGGAGCGCACGACGCCGTGGATCTTGATGGGCCACTCGGGACGCATGGTCTCGGCGATCTTAAAGGCATCGCCATCGGAGTGCTCGGGGTCGAAGGTGAGCTGCGTGATGCCCTCGCGGTCGCGAAGGTCGCAGAAGATAAGGCCGCCGTGGTCGCGGCGACGGCTCACCCAACCGGTGAGGGTGACCTCTTCGCCCACGTTCTCGAAGCGAAGCTCGCCGCAGGTACGGGTGTGCATGGAATGCTCATCGATGGGACGGGTCTGGCTCATACCAGTGATCCTCCTTTATGGATCTGTGCCGCCCCGTGTCGTTCCGGGCGGCGTCGTACAGATTTGCCCAGCCTGCGTAAACCGCGCAGCCAGACATGGCGTTCTATCTTATCGCACCCGCGTCGATGTGCCGCGAAAAAGTGGCTCCTGCCCAAAGACTTGACGGAGACGAAACAATTGACGCACCGCGGCCGTCGCCCAGGCGCACGGCGTGCGACAATGTGCCCCAATACAACTGCACTCGGAAAGGCTCGCCATGACTGCACGCCTCATCGTTATGGATATCGACTCCACGCTCATCAACCAGGAGGTCATCGACCTGTTGGGCGAGGAAGCCGGCGTGGGCGAGCAAGTGGCGAAGATCACCGAACGCGCCATGCGCGGCGAGCTCGACTTTAAGCAGGCGCTCGAGGAACGCGTGGGGCTGCTTGCCGGCTTGGACGAGAGTGTGTTCGAGCGCACCTTCGAGCGCGTGACGTTTACCCCCGGCGCGCTGGAGCTTGTGCGCTCGGCGCACAGCAAGGGCTGGAAGGTCGGCGTGGTAAGCGGCGGCTTTCACGAGGTCGCCGATAAGATCGTGGCCGCCGCGGGCATCGATTTTTGCCTGGCCAACCGCCTGGAAGTCGTGGACGGCAAGCTCACCGGCAAGCTGGCGGCAGACATCGTGACCAAAGAGTCCAAGCTCATCCAGCTGCTGGATTGGGCGGTTGAGTGCGGTGTCGATATGGCCCATACCGTCGCGATCGGCGACGGCGCCAACGACATCCCCATGATTCAGGCCGCGGGCACGGGCATCGCATTTTGCGCCAAGCCCAAGACGCGCGAAGCCGCCCCATTTGCCATCGACGAGCGCAACCTGATGCTCGCCATGGACATCATCCTGCGTGACTAGTCGATCCGTCTAACAAGAGAATCAGTCTGTCCTATAGTTTCCGAACAATTTTGTCTTAGTGTTCGGAAACTACCCTTCTCGTGCTAGACTTTGCACCGTCGAAGGGAACATATATGGATAAGCGAGATCTTGAGCAATTGCTGAGCGATGTTGCCGACGGAACAGTCACCCCGGCAGTCGCCCTCACGCGCATCCAGACGGCGCCAACCGCCGATCTGGGTTTTGCGCAGCTCGATCTTTCACGCGGGGTGCGCCAGGGAGCCGGCGAGGTTGTCTACGGCGCCGGTAAAACCGCCGAGCAGATTGCCGCCATTATCAAAGCATTACTCAATGCCGGCCAGGTGCGCATCCTGGTCACGCGCCTGGACGTCGAAAAGGCAGCCCGCACCTCGGAGCTCCTCGGCAACGAAATCGACCTGGGATATGTCCCAGACGCACAGCTCGCCCTCGTGGGCGGCAAGCCCTCCCCTACCGGCAACGGACGCATCGTTGTCGCCTGCGCCGGTACGAGCGACCTGCCCGTCGCCGAGGAAGCCGCGTTGACGGCCGAATTCTATGGCAACGAGGTCGACCGCCTCTACGACGTAGGTGTCGCAGGCCTGCACCGCCTGCTCGCGCATGCCGAGGAACTTGCCCAGGCGCAGGTGGTCATCGCCATCGCCGGCATGGAGGGCGCCCTGGCGAGCGTTATCGGCGGTCTGGTGAGCTGTCCGGTCATCGCCGTTCCCACCAGCGTGGGCTACGGCGCAAATTTTGGAGGCGTAGCCGCGCTGCTCGCCATGCTCAACTCCTGCGCCAGCGGCGTATCGGTCGTCAATATCGATAACGGCTTTGGTGCCGCCTACCAGGCAAGTCTTATCAATCATCTGAGCGCCGGCACATCCTGCGCCCGTTAAGGAGCATTCCATGTCCAACCATCAGCACACGCTTATCATCGACGGCACTTCGGGCATCAGCGGCGATATGACCGTCGCGGCCCTGCTCGACCTGGGCGCCAGCGAGGAGCATCTGCGCGAACAGCTCGCCACGCTGCCGGTCGACGGCTTTTCGATCGCTGTAACGCGCGTAAACAAGCATGGCATCGACGCCTGCGACTTTGACGTTCAGCTGGCAGAGGAGCTCGAGAACCACGACCACGACATGGCCTGGCTCTACGGCAACGAAGCAGCTGCCGAGCACACGCACGAGCATGAGCACCACCATCATGATCATAGCGAGCACGTACACGAGCACTGCCACGAGCATGACCATGAGGCCCATGGCCATGGCCACGAGGACCACCATCACGCCCATCACCATCACCACCGTTCTTTGGCGGACGTCACCGCCATCATCGACGGCTCACAGCTAAGCGATGGCGCCAAGCGTCGTGCTCTCGCCATTTTTTCCGTACTCGCTGCTGCCGAGGCCAAGGCTCACGGCAAAACACCCGAGACCGTCATGTTCCACGAGGTGGGCGCCGTCGACTCCATCGTCGACGTCTGCTCCGTCGCCATCTGCCTCGACGACCTGGGTATTGAGGACATCGTGGTCGAGTCGCTTTCCGAGGGCCACGGCACCATTCGCTGCGCCCACGGCCTCATGCCCATTCCCGTCCCCGCTGTTGTCAACCTGTGCCAGGCAGGCAATATCGCCCTCACGCCTGCACCTCTCGCCGGCGAGCTCGTGACGCCCACGGGCGCCGCCATCGTCACCGCGCTGCGCACGTCCGACCAACTGCCCCCACGCTACCGCATCGAAGCCGTCGGCTACGGCGCCGGCAAACGCCCCTACGAGGGTTGCTCCGGCACGCTCCGCTGTCTGCTCGTTCACGCGGACGCATAGCCATGGATGCCCGCAAGGAAAAAAGCCGCGCCGCCATCGTCGCAGCATTCTCCGAGCTCCTGCGCGAGGAAGACTACGGCAAGATCACCGTCGGCGACATCATCGCTCGTGCCCATGTGGGTCGGGCCACGTTCTACGGCCTCTTCAAGAGTAAAGACGACCTACTGTCCGAGCTCGTGAGCGACATCTGCACCCACGCCCTCGACGACGATGGTACGCCGCTCGACGACCCACTCGTGCAAGTCGAGCATATCCTCAACAACCTCTGGGATCGTCGTCAGGGCGTACGCGCCCTCGTAGCCGGCGCCGGCTCACGCGTCTTCGCCGACTGCTTACGCAAGACCATCATGTCGCGCGCAGCCGAAACCGTCCCTACCGACCCAAACGGCCCCGCCGCCACCATGGACCGAAGCTTCCTACTACACCACATAGCCTCAAGCTTCGTAGGAATGGTCCAATGGTGGGCCTGGCACAACTTCCAAGCAGATAAGGCCGACGTAGCCAAAGACTACTTATCAGCCATTAATCCTCTCTTCAACTAAGTAAACCCCTCATCCCAAAGTTCCGCCCTCATCTCAAAGCCCCGCCCCAACACAAAGCACAATCCATCCCAAAGTGCCAACAGCAGCCCAACG
Organism: uncultured Collinsella sp.; assembly: GCA_902491345.1. Taxonomy (GTDB): domain Bacteria; phylum Actinomycetota; class Coriobacteriia; order Coriobacteriales; family Coriobacteriaceae; genus Collinsella. Next base: position 78,678 of record CABUHI010000003.1, on the reverse strand, counting down.
CCCCTACCAGCAACAAGCCCCTCCCATCCAAATTCAGATATATATGTTGGGTTGCTTGTTCGGACACAGCCAAGAATGCCCAGGGCTCGGTAGGGGTTAACTTTCCAACGCACTCCGCAGGACGCAAAAAGGCTCGCCGCACGAAGTGCGCAGCGAGCCTTTTTGCATGTCCGAGGACGCGTTGGAAAGTTAACCCCTACCGAGCCCGGACCTTATAGAGCCGTCCTTTGACTAGAACATGCCCAAGAAACCGTGCACAAACAGCGCGGCCAGAGCGGCACCGACAAACGGAGCGATGCCAGGAACAAGCAGGCCGTACTTCCAGTTGTTGTCAGCCTTGTTCTTAATCGGCAGCACCTGATAGGCCATGCGAGGACCAAGGTCACGGGCCTGGTTCATGGCGAAGCCAGTGATACCTCCCATGCCCATGCCAACAGCCCAAACGATCAGACCGACGCAGATAGCGAGCATCAAAACGTTCTCGCCGGCACGGCTAGCGGTAGCCAGGATGGCGCTGATGAACACAAAGGTGCAGATAGCCTCGCAGAAGAAGTTGCGGGCATAGTTGGTGCCCTCGGTGGTGGGGTTGGTCGAGAAGATGTTGCGCTGGGCAATAGGGTCGACGACGCCGTCGGAAGCCTTGAACTCATCGGCATACATCAACCACGCGATCACGGCGCCCACAAAGCCGCCGAGCATATCGGCAATCATGAAGGGGATACAGCTGCTCCACGGCACCAGGCCCACGATGCACTGGGCAAGCACCATGGCGGGGTTCATGCACACGGCGCCGCCAAAGATAAACAGGCAGACCGAGATGCCAAAAGACCAGGTGGTGATGGCAAACATGTGGCCGGAGCCCTGATACTTGGTGCCCTTAAGCACGGTATCGCAGTGCACGCCCACGCCAAAGATGATCATGAGGGCCGTTGCGCCGAATTCGCAGAGGAGTTTGGTAAGCATAAAACCTTATCTTTCTTGTCGGTTATAAACGATTCGTTTAGGCCGCGTACTAGTGCTGTGCGACGACAACGCCCAGGCCATCGGGAATGACGGCCACCTTGGCATCGGCACCCTTCATCTCAAAGGCGAGCTTGAGCGCCTCATCAAGGGTGTTAACCGGCGTCATGTGCATATCCTTGATCATCTGGTGATCGCACAGGTCGGTAACCATGATCACAGGGTGATGCGCCAGGATGCGGGCAAAGATCTGGCTCGTCCACTGGTCGGGCAGGGTCTCGTCCTTAGGACGGTCGATGCAGGCGCGCTCAAACTCTGCCGGATCATTGTCGGCGATGTTGTGATAGAAGCCCTCGCCACCGTGACCGTCGGCACAACCGGCGACATCGATGATCACGCCGCCCTCGGGAAGTGTGGCCTCTGCAGAGCACATGCCCTTCACGGCCTGATAGATGTTCTGGTCGAGCGGGTAGCCGCCGTTGGTGGTAATGGCAATCTCGCACTCGACGGGCTCAACACCGGCAAGGCTCTTCACGAACTCGCAGCCAGCCTCGTGCGCCTTGTGGATGTCGCCGGCAAAGGAGCCGATGACCTCGTGCTTGCCGTTGAGCACCACGTTGAGCACAAAGGCAAGGTGAGCCATCTCGGCAGCGGCAAACATGTCCTCGCTCACGTGGTTGTGGCACAGGTTGCCGGCACGCGAATGGGAATCGTTCACAAACTGACCGTTGTGGTTGTACATGATGGTCTTGTAGCTGGCGATACCAGGCAGGACGGACTTGCGGCTACCAGAGAAACCGGCAAAGAAGTGCGGCTCAATAAAGCCCTCGGCAAGCAGCAGATCGCAATCGGCAGCAATCTTGTTGATGATGCACTCGCCGCCAGAAGGCAGGGTGCCGATCTTTTTCATCATGCTGTCATCGGTCGCGACGTGCATAACGATTTCCTCGTTGGCAACGATCTCCTCGCCGTACTTGTTGACGAGCTCCTCGTGCGTCGACGGACGATGCATACCCGTAGCAACCAGAATACGCACGCGAGCCTCGGGCGCAGCAGAATGGATGTGATGCAGCAGAATAGGCATCGTCACACGCGAGGGAACGGGACGCGTGTGATCGGAGCTAATAATGACGATATCCTTCTTGCCAGCACAAAGCCCCTCGAGCGAAGGCGAGCCATACGGGTTGGCAAGCGACTCCTCTACCAGCTCTTCCTGCGATTTTGTAGTCTTAAACTCGTTTTGATGACCTTCCATCACACCCGCGAAGTTCTTATCCTCGAGCTCCAGATGCAACGTCTTGTGGTCAAACGGCAGTTCACATTCAAACAATGACGAGCGCCCTCTTCCTTTCAACTGACACACTAGATAAACCGTTGGAAGGATACGCCGCTCACCGAAAAACACCACCGTCCACCGATTCATTAACACAACGTTCATATTTGACCCACAACAAAACGGCCGCGACCCCAAACGGGACCGCGGCCGCCTGTCAAAGACACTATAGACAGGATGATTTACGCAGCGCCGAGGCAAACATCTAGTCCGAGACGTACGCACGTAAGCCATTTTGCATAAATTCATTAATTAATTGCATAAGATGGCGCATGGATTTCTGGCCATAACTGGGTAGTACCCTCCGGAGCGTGCATTTTTGCGAGTATTCAGCATCGCGGGATAAGATTTTGGTGCCAAAAATCTTTCAAAAGGTAGATAGTCCTCATGACTCGACCCATCTGGATAGCATGCGGCGAGAAACCAGCCATATATGATCGTCGCCAAAGCCCAATCGTCGTGCAAAAGCATCAACAAAGGCAGCGAAAGCCGGCTATGGCCTTATGCATCAATCTTTGGCTGCTGAAAACTCCGTTTTTTGCACGTCGCCCCAAGCACCACCCTCACCCAGCGGCTGATCCGCCGAAGACCGGACATCGCAGGGCCCGCCATTAGTTTACTTTTAGGCACACTCCGCAGGACGCAAGAAGCCCTCGCCGCACTCCACATTAAGCGCGAAGCGCGCCATTATCCCCTTCAGCCCCAATCCCTGAAGACCGAGGACGAAGGGGCCCGATGGGTTTCCCTCTGAATGCATTCCGCAGCACGAAGCCCCCTTATCCGCAGCTCCGAAGGAGCAGGATAAGGGGGCTTCAAGTGCGAGGACGCATTCAGAGGGAAACCCATCGGGCCCCGGTGAGAGCCACAGGGCTATCGATTACCCCGTGTTCTGCAATCCTGCCGAGACGCCGGTCACAGTCGAAAGAATCAGGCTCATGTACTCGGCCTTCTTCTCCTCGGCCATCTCGTCCTGGTTCATACGCACCTCGCGAAGGGCGCGGACCTGGGCGATGGACAGGGCGTCGACGTAGGGGTTGCGCACGCGGACGGCGCAACCGAGCACGCGGCGACGCTGCAGCGGCCACTCATCACCGACGATGGCAAGGACCCACTTACGCGTGAGCTGCATCTCGGTGAAGACCTTCTCGGACAGATCCTGGCGATCGCCCAGGTGCAGATACATCTTGGCGATGCGCTGGTCGGTCTTGGCGATCGACATCTCGATGTTGTCGATAAAGGTGCGGAAGAACGGCCACTCCTGGTAGGCAGCCTTGAGCTGGTCAAGATCGCCAAGCTGCTCGCAGGCGGTGCCCAGACCGTACCAAGCGGCCAGGTTAATGCGCGCCTGGCTCCAGCTGAAGATCCACGGGATGGTACGCAGGTCGTCGAGCGACTTGGCACCCAAGCCGCGCTTGGCGGGACGCGAGCCGATCGGCAGCAGACCGACCTCGGTCAGCGGCGTCACGGTCGAGAACCATGGCGTAAAGTCCTCGGTGTTCAGCAGGTCCAGATAGCGCTCGTGGCTTGCGGTGTTGAGCTTCTCGGCCATATCCCAGAACTTCTGCGTGGTCTCGGTGTTGGTCTTCTCGACACTCGGGGCCGACTGCAAAAGCGTTGCGGCAGCAACGGACTCAACATGGCGCTGAGCCAGCGTGCGGTTACCGTAACGGGCAAAGATGACCTCGCCCTGCTCGGTAAGCTTAAAGAAGCAGTTGACCGAACCCTTGGGCTGCGCCAGCACGGCCTTGTTGGCCGGGCCGCCGCCACGGCCCACGGCACCGCCGCGACCGTGCATGAGCACCAGGTCGATATCGTTCTTCTCTGCCCACTTGGCGATGCGCTCCTGCGCGGAGTGCAGCGCGAGCATGGCCGTGGTAGGACCGGCATCCTTGGAAGAGTCGGAATAGCCCAGCATGATCTCCATGCGGCGGTTGGTCTGGGCAAGGCGCTTTTGCACCACGGGCAGCGTAAGCATCTGATCGAGCACGTCGACGCAGCCCTCGAGGTCCTCGAGCTGCTCGAACAACGGGATCACGTCGAGCTCGGGGACATCCTCCTCGTGTGCAAAGGACAGGTGCGCCAGCTCAAAGACGTCGGCCACATGCTGAGCGCTCTTGGTAAACGAGATGATGTAGCGGTGCGCCATCTTCTTGCCGTAGCGCTTTTGGATGGAGCCGATAGCGCGGAAGGTATCGATGACCTCGCGCGTCATGGGCTGCAGGTCGCCATGGATACCGTTCTCGTGGATATCCTTAAGGGCGCGGGCATGCACCACGGAGTGCTGACGGAACTCCATCTCGACCATATGGAAGCCGAAGGACTCGACCTGCCAGATGATGGTCTGGACCGGGCCGTAGGCAGCACGGACGGCACCGCAGGCGGCCAGCGAGCGCTGGACGACGCGCAGGTCCTCCAGGAACTCATCGGCGCTGTGGTACATGGTGTCGGTGATACGACGGACGGTGGCGTTCAGGCGGTCGGCCATGACGAGCATGACGGCGCGATGCGGCTCGTGCTCGGAGATCAGCTCGGCGCGGGCCGTGTAACGAGGGCTCATCTCGACCTGATGGTTCCACAGGTTAATGAGCTCGGCCGACGGCTTGCTGTAGGTAGCCTCGAGCGTGAGGTTGCGGCCGATGTGGCGGCACTTGTCCTCGAGCTTGAGCACCATGTGCGTAAAGTACTTGGCGGCGACCTCACGGCTCACCTTGGCGGTGACGTTGGGGTTACCGTCGCGGTCGGAACCGATCCAGCTGCCGGGATGGAAGAACGCCGGGCACAGCGGCGGCACAGTACCGGCCTTGTCGCCCAGCACCCAATCGTCAAAACGACGATAGATAACGGGGATAACGTCGAACAGCGTGTTATCGAAGATGTCGATGATGGTATCGGCTTCCTCGACCGGCGTGGGCTTCTTGAGCGCGATGGGACTCGTACGCACCAGGGCGTCGATCTCCTGCAGCATATGGCGCTCGTTCTCCACCAGGTCGGAGCCGCCCAGACGCGGACGCTCCTCCAGCAGGTTGGAGATACGGCGGATCTTGCCCTCGACGGCCTTACGACGGGCCTCGGTGGGATGTGCGGTAAAGACAGGGTGGAACTCGAGCTTGTCGAGCAGCTCGTTGGCACCCTCGACACCCAGCTCATTCACCAGCTGGTGATAGGCAACGGTAAGCTCGTTGGCAGGATCGACCTCGGTATCGGTCGACGCACCGGCCTCGCGCTCGCGCAGCTGCGCCACACGGTAGTTCTCCTCCGACAGGTTTGCCAGATGGAAAAAGCTCGTAAAGGCGCGAACGATGACCTGCTGCTTATCGAGCGGCAGGCTGTCGATCAAATCGACGACCTCACGAAATGCCACGGCAGTGGGCTCGTCGGCGGTGGGCACGCCCTGCTCGTCGACGGCTTCGTCGGCAGCGCAGGTACCGGGGTTGCCGGCATTGACCACAATCTCGGCTGTCAAAATCTTGTCGAACAGGTCCGCGATCTCGGGATCATACTCGCTAAGCACACGGCGCTCCAGGCGCAAGAACAGCGCCAGATTGTCGCGCAGCTCCTCGGGGATCTCGATCTCGGCGAGACGCTCCCTGGACTCGGCATTCGAGCCGATTCGGTTAACGAGGCGGTTGACCACGGCAGCGACGCGCGCCGCGGCTTCGGGTACAGACTGGTTGCTTAGGTTCTCAGCCACGTTTCCTCCCATTCCTCCTTCTATGCACGTAACATGCGGTATTCATTATAGGCGCTTGAGAAATACTTTCGACACTGATTGCGCTTTACCACACAAAAGTATTTTCTGCATTGCAAAGGTTTTTGCCCTAAATGGTCGTATTTCTCGGTGGGCGGCATACGTAAACGGGGGCATTCCGCATAAAAGCGAAACACCCCCGTAACAATCGCTCTCCATGAGCAGGGCACGTTAGCAGGCCCGAAGCTCAAAAAGATGCGCTACAGGCGCTCGCGAACCGCCTCGACGACGTTGTCCAGATCGGCGAGCACCTCGTCATGGCTCTGCATGTCGCGCACTTTGACCTTGCCGGCGGCAAGCTCGTCGCCACCCAGGACCAAGATGAGCTTGGCGCCTACCTTATCGGCTTGCTTAAACTGGGCCTTGAGCGAACGACCCTGATAGTCGGCCTCGGTCACGATACCTGCGGCGCGAAGCTCCTGCGTAATGGCAAAGACGTTCTGACGCAGCTCCTTGCCGGCGTTGGCGACATAGACGCACGGGGCCTCATCGGCACCCAAATCGCTGCCAAAGGCCTGCAGGGCCAGCAGGGCGCGCTCAAAACCGACAGCAAAGCCGACGCCCGCCGTGGGCTTGCCACCCTCGAGCTCGACCAGGCCATCGTAGCGGCCGCCGCCGCCGATGGAGCCGACGCCGGCGCCAGGGGCCTCGACCTCAAAGACAGTACGGGTGTAGTAGTCCAGGCCGCGCACCAAGGTGGGATCCTCGACATACTCGATACCGGCGGCATCCAGATAGCGCTTGACCTGCTCGTAGTGCTCGCGGCACTCATCGCACAGGTTGTCACCCATCAGCGGAGCCTCGGCCATGATCTCGCGGCAGTGGTCGTTCTTGCAGTCGAAGGCACGCAGCGGGTTGAGCTCGGCGCGCTCGCGGCACTCGTCACACATCTCGTCTGCGTGATCGAGGATGAACTGCTTGACCTGCTCGCGGTAAGCCGGACGGCACTGGGCGTCACCCATCGAGTTGATGAGCAGACGAAGCTTGGAAAGATCGAAGCCCAGGCGCTTGTAGAACTCCATGAGCATGATGATGCACTCGGCGTCTGCCGCCGGATCGGGAGCGCCGAGCCACTCGATGCCCACCTGGTGGAACTGGCGCAGGCGGCCCTTCTGGGGACGCTCGCCGCGGAACATGGCCTCGGCGTAGTAAGCCTTAAACGGCGTGGAGCCCTGGGGCACCAGATTGTTCTCGACGACGGCGCGCACCACGCCGGCCGTGCCCTCGGGGCGAAGTGCCAGGCGCTGCTTGGGCTTGAGTTTGGTGTCGGTGCCCTCGGTAAAGACGCGCTCCAGGTTGGCACCGCTGAACACGCGGAACATTTCCTTGCGCACGACGTCGGTCGACTGGCCGATACCGTGGACAAACACGTCAACCTGCTCGATCGCGGGCGTCTCGATGGGTTTAAAACCAAACGGCTCGAACACGCCGGCCGCAATCTGCTGCATCTTTTGCCAGGCGCGCATCTCGGCGCCGATAAGGTCGCGGGTTCCCTCCGCCTTCTGTGCCTGCATGGGCAAACACCTTTCTTTTGTATCGCGTCATAGGTAGTGGACATTATACGGCACAAAGCAGCAACGCGGCGGCGCGCCTGACCGAACGAGGGTATGGGGACTCGTTCGGCCAGACGCGCCGCCGCGGACGAAGCGGACAAGCGGCGATGCGCTTTGGCCTACCTACTCCCCCGCCACGCTCGCGCGCAGCTTGGCGGCGATGGGCTCGGATGCCAGCAGGAACACGAGCATGACCACGGAGCACGCCAGGCACACGATCCAGGTGCTCGCAAAGGAGCCCGAGACGGCAAAGAGCGCATAGACCTGCCAAAGCTCACCCACAAAGCTCATGCCCGCGAGCACCGTCGAGGTGGCGATAACGGTAAGCGAGCCCAATACGCGGCCACTCACCTTATCGGCAACATGGCCGATAACGAGCGAACCCACGACACTCACCACGGTGGAGATGGCATTGGAGATGTTGTACTGCGCAAGGGAAATGCCCAGGTCGCTGACGATCAGCGGCTGGAACAGGCTCATGCAGTTGACGAAAATCGTGTAGCACGTGGCCATGATCACGAAGCCGGAGGTCACAACGAGCCAGCCGGGGAAGAGCTTACGCTGCTGGGACATACTGCTCCTTATTTAACAAACGAATAGCCGGCGCCGGGCGCCGGTAGTGCCCAAGATTGCCTTGAAAGACAAGGGCATAGGCCTTACGGCCATGCCCGCAGGCTTGAAAGGCAAGGTTGGGTGCTACCGGTGGTCGGCGATATAGCCCAAAGCGACGGCGGTATAGGCCGCGGCACCGAGGGGAAGCTCGGCATCGTTAAAACGTGCCTTGGGATGGTGCTGGGCAAAGTGTTCGTCCGTGTCGGTTACGGCCGCGCCCACGGTAAAGTACGCACTCGGAATCTCGCTCGAGATAAGCGCGAAGTCTTCACTCGCCATGGCATGGAAAAGCGGCAAGAAAGCCGCCTTGGGCAGCACTGCGCCCACGTAGCCAAGCGACGCCTGGGTCATATCGCTGTCGAGTACAAGCGGCGGAACATCCGAAAGCGTCTCGATGGTCGCCGGCGTACGATATGTTGCAGCAACGCCGTTAACGACCTCGGCGATGCGGGTCTTGAGGTGAGCCATGAGCTCAACATCAAAGCCGCGCAGCGTTCCCTCGAGCACGCAGGTGTCGGGGATGACGTTGGCCGCCAGGCCGCCAGCAAACTTACCGACGGTAAGTGCGACCTCCTTGGCCGCCGGCACTTCGCGAGCGATGAGCTCCTGAAGCGCCAGATGCACATGGACGCCGGCCGTGATGGGGTCGATGCAAATCTCGGGGCTCGAGCCATGGCCGCCCTTGCCCTGAAGCGTGATGCGAAAACCGTACACGCCCGAGAGCGCCGGGCTGCCGTAGAGCACCAGGCCAAGCGGCGACTGGCTGTTGACATGCATGGCAAAGGCCGCCTGAGGGCGCGGGTTCTGCAGCAGACCGTCGGCGATGGCGGCGCGGGCGCCCTCGAAGGTCTCCTCGCCCGGCTGGAACAGCAACTTCACCGTGGCGTTGGCCTCCACAAGCTCGGCCTCGCGGGCCTTGAGCAAACGGGCCGCACCGAGCAGGGCCGTCGCGTGCATATCGTGGCCGCAGGCATGCATGCAACCGTTGGTGGAAGCGAAAGGCTCGCCCGATTCCTCGGCAACGGGCAGCGCATCCATGTCGCCGCGCAGCATAACGACCGTACCGGCCTGTTCGTCCGCGCAGACGCCATTGCCCTGGGCCGCGGCGGCACCGGCGCCGACAAGGCCCACAACGCAGGAACCATCGACGAGCGTGGTATGGGGGATGTCCATCTCGTCCAGACGTGCCTGGATATAGGCAGACGTCTGCGGAAGATTGTTACCGAGCTCGGGCATCTGGTGTAGATCGTGTCGCCACGCAGCGAGCTCGTCTGCAAAAGCCTGAGCTTCTGCGACAAGACCGTCACCGATAGCGGTCTGCGCCGCTGCGGTAGCCTGAGGCGCTGGTTGCGGTTGAAAATCGGACAGAGCTGGTGCCATAGATGCCCTCCAGTAACGTTTTTGCAGCACGCACTTTGATAGCGTAAAGTGCAAGGCACAACTGTAAGGGCATGACATAAAAAATGCCGCCCTGGGAGGGCGGCGCAACAAGTTGTTTACAATTGCGGGTGTGATTTTCGGCGCAAGAAATCGAAATGCGTCTCGCTCAAGATAATCGACAGGAAGATGAGCGCGAAGCCGACGAGCAGACGCGAGGTGAGCGCCTCCCCCATCAACAGCACCGAAAACAACACACCCGAAGGCGACTCCATCGAAAGGAGCAGCGAGCCCGTCGAGGCCGGGACGTGCGCCAAGCCGACGTTTTGGATGAGCAGCGCCACACACGTGCAGCCCACCGAGAGAAAGGCCATTACGCCGATAAAGCTCGGCGTCCACACGGACAGAGGCGCCTGGGTCTCGAATAGCAGCGACGAGATCAGGCTCAGCACGCCGTTGCCCACAAACATCCAAAACGTGATGACGTTGATGTCCATCTTGCGGCCGTACTTGGCGGTCACCGCCATCTGGATGGCAAAGAAGACCGCGCCGCCCAGTGTGATGACATCGCCGACATTGAACTCGACGCTATCGAGCGCCACCAGGCCAATGCCCGCCAGGCACAGCAACGCGGCGCCCAAGTTGTAACGGGTAAGCTTTTCGCCGCTTAGGACGTAGCTCGCAAACGGCACGAGGATGCAATAGGTACCCGTCAAAAATGCACTCTTGCCCGCCGTGGTCTGTGCCAGGCCAATCGTCTGCAAACCGTAGGCACCCCACATGAGCGCGCCCATGCCAAGCCCGACGATTAGGTTGCGGGCATTGAAATGAGCGATGATGCGTTTGTGGAAGATGACGAACATAACCAGCGAAGCCGGGAGGAAGCGAACGTAGAGCAGCTCGAACACCGGAATGGTATCGAGCGCATCCTTCATGGTGGTGAAGGAATAGCCCCAGATGACCGCTATCGAAAGCAGCAAGACCTTCCAGAACAGCGGCGAGCGTGCGCCGGCACCGCGAGAGGCGCCGCCGGCACCCAAGTCTTCGCGGGCCACAGGGCTGTCGGGCAAGTTTTCGATTTCGTTGGCAGCGTATTGGGCCATGGAACGTCCTCACACTCAAACTGGGCGTGGTGTCCGCACGCGTATGGCTGCGTGCCGCCTCATGGTCAAATAAAAACGGGGCGCACCGGACCCCCGGCACGCCCCGCTACTGTAGCAACAACCAAGCAACCCGTGCAATCCAGCCCACTAAAGTACCGACTTGAATAACCTCGATGTCCCGCCAACGTCAGCGAAAACGGCCCCAAGCGAGCAAGGTGACGTGAAATGAAAGGGCGCTGACCTTCTGGTCGCGCCCTTGAAATTGAACGTCAGATTGCCGCTTGGGGCCGTTTGCAGCGTCGAGCGGTTACGCGGTTTGGTAAAACCGCGTAACTTAATAATTTCACGTCACCTTGGCGCAAATGCGGCTCGCTCGCTGGCATTGCCGCAACATCGGCATTTACACGCTGGACTAAATCAATTTGGTTGCCTCCAGCTTTTCGATAATCCAGTCGTTGGCTTTGATGACCGGACGGCGGAAGACGACGCCCAGGGCCAGCGACGGAATCAGATAGCTCGCCAGAATGCCCAGCTCAACCCAGTACTCCATATGGTAGGCGCCGGCCATGGCGGCATGCATGGCGTTGATGCCGTGGGTGAACGGCAGGAACGGATAGATCGCCTGGAACACGGGGCCGGTCATCTCGATGGGGAACGTGCCGCCCGAACCGCCGACCTGCATGACCAGCAACACTACAGCCAAAGCCTTGCCGATATCGCCAAACGACACCGTAAGCGCGTAGACGATATTGGAGAACACGAGACTCGCGACCCAGCCCGCCAGCACAAACTGCAGCGGGTTGTCGCACTGAATGCCAAAGAACAGGATGTCGCCCGCACACACGAGCGTTGCCTGCAGCAGGGCCAGACCGCCAAAGAACAGGTAGCGGCCCAGGTAGATCTCGTGTAAGCGCACGGGGATGAGCTCGTTGATAAGCTCATCGTCGACCGAGACCTTCATCATAGCTGCCAGTACGATCGAGCCGACCCATAGCGACAGAATCGTGTAGAACGGCGCCATGGCCGAACCGTAGTTGCGGATCGGATAGACCGGCTTGCGGTCGAGCGCGACGGGACCGGAAAGCGACACGGCCAGACCCTCGGGATCATTGCCGATCATCGTCTTGATCGTAGCGAGGTCATCTGACATCAAGGCACCGTCGAGCTCGTCCTTAAACGCGCTGATCTTGTCCGACGCCTTGCCCAGCTGATCGGAAGCCTTGTTGACCAGCTTTGCAGCCTTGGAGAGGCCCTTTGCCAGCGAACCGGATGCGTCGGTCAGGCCGTCTACGGCGCTATCCAGATCGCCCGAGATACCATCGAGCGAGTCTAGAATGCCCGAGACGGTCTTCTTGAGCTCTTTGGCCTTAACCGAGAACGTGGAATCGTAATCGGATTTGGCGCCCGCGATGCCGGCCTTGGCATCGGCGATGGCCTGATCGACCTCGGCACGCGAGTTGTTGACCTCGGCCATGCTATCGGAGAGAGACTTCGCAGTGGCCGCCAGATCCTTGGCATTGTTGCGGTACTCAACGGCGATTCTGCCCAGCGACGTCGCGGCGGACTTGAGGCCGTCCTTCAAATTCTCATCGCTCACCTGGTCGGCAAGGCTGCGGAGCTGATCGGCCATCGCATCAATATCCTTGGCGCGCGCATTGAGGGCCGCAGCGGCATCGTTGAGCTGGGACACCGTAAGGTCGACATGCTGGTTTGCGGTGTCGAACGCCTTCGCGAGCTCGGCAGACACATTGTCGAACGAACCCGCACTTCCATCGATCGCGGCATCGATGGCATCGTTTGCCGCCTTAAGCGCTTCTTTGGAATCATCGATGCCGCTTTTGGCATGCTCCATGAGCTGCTTTGTCGACTCATCGACGGCACCGGTCTGCTTGAGCATGCCGCTCGCCGACGTCAGCGAATCGGACGTGGAGCTCAAAATGCCCGCAAGCGACGTTGCGCTGGCCTGAACGTCTCGCAGGTCCTCAATCGAATCGCCAAGCGTCGAGGACAGGTTGGCGATAAAGTTGCTGACCTGGTCGGTGCTCATGTAATCGAGCAGGCTGGACACCGTCTTGAGACCGATGGTCGTGATGGTCTTGGTAAAGGTCTCGTTAACCTGACTCTGAACGGCGCTCGAACCCTTCTCGGTCACGATCTGCGCGATGGCGTTGGCCTTCTGATTCTCGTAAAACTCGATATCGGCGTGTTTCACGTCGGTCGAGAAAAGCGTCATCATGTCAGCGCTAAACGTCTTGGGGATAACGACGGCGGCGTAGTATGCGCCCGACTTGACGCCCTCGATAGCCTTTTCGCGATTGTTGAGCACGACCCAGTCGAAGTTCTCGTTGCCGCGCAGGGTGGCGGTTACGTTTTCACCCACGTTGACCTCAACGGGAATCAGATCGCTCTCGTAACCCTCGTCGGTGTTGACCACGGCGATCTTAAGATTGCCGGTGTTGCCGTACGGATCCCAGCTGCCGGCGATGTTAAACCACGCGTACAGACACGGCACGATAATGAGGCCCATCACGACAATCAAGCCGATCACGGAGCGAGACACGTTTTGGACATCGCGCTTAAACAGATGCAGGATGTTCTTCATTTATGCCTCACCTCCTTTGGAGTGCTTGCCAAGCGCGGTGGTATCTCCATCATTTGTGGCTGTGCTGTCGCTGCCCTGAGATTTATGGTGCGAGCCTATATGCGGCAAGCGGCCCGTGGACTGATCGCCGCCCTTGGCACCACGCTCGCTGGCGTTGAGGCCAAACATGTGGCGGGCGGCAGGAATGGCGGCCGTGTGTTCGCGCATCTCGCGACGCAGGTCCTCATCCGAAAGCGCCGAGATACGCATCTGGGTATTGAGGCTCGCGCGGATATATTCGATATTGATAAGCCAGCCGCAGATGGCAATAACCGAGATGATCCAAATGACAAGCAGGATGATCTTGCCGTTATTGTCGATATCGAGAACCGTCGACAGGACAAAGAGCAGGACCTGAACGCCCACCACGGCGGCAAAACCGCCCTTGATGTAGTACGGGTAGCGATGTTCAAAGGCGACCGCATGATCGAGCAGTTCGCGACGGTACGAATCGGAATCGAGCATGACACGCATAGCCGTGCGCAGCGAGTAGCGCTGGCGCGGCAGGTCGTTGGACTCGCAAATCATCATACCGGTCGTGGAAAGCTGTTTATCAAAGAGCAGGTTAAGGTTGAGCAGCAGCGGACGCAGCTGCAGGCCGATAAAGAGCGCCACGATCAAGAACACGCCCAGAATGCACAGGTTAAACAGGTAGTTGAACGAATACATACCGCCGACCGTCTCGCGCAGCAGATTGATGCCGTAGGTAAAGGGCAGCAGCGGGTGCAGCCACTGGAAGAAGCCGGGCATCATCTCGATGGGGTACATGCCCGACGAACCCGGGATCTGCACGATGACGAGAATAACGCCGATAGCCTTGCCGATATGCTTAAACGTGGTGGACAGCGCATAGATGATATTGACGTAGGTGAACGAAATGGCGATGCCGCCCAGCACGAACAGCAGCGGGCTGACGCACTGCACGCCAATCACCAGATCGCCTACCGTAACGATGATGGCCTGCAACGCGCCCAGGATCACCAGTAGCAACCAGCGGCCAAAGTAGCCCTGACGCGCGGTAAAGCTGCCGATGCCTTCGCGGTCGACCTCGAGCTTGTAGATGGCGATAAGCACGTAGCCGCCCACCCAAAGCGCCAGGTTGGTATAGAACGGGGCAATGCCCGAGCCGAAGCTCTTAACCGGATAGATCGACTTGGACGCGAGCTCAACCGGAGATGCCATGAAGTCTGCGACGTCATTGACGTCGACGCCCATCAGGTCGGCCAGCTCGCCCATGGACTCGGAGGTCTGTAGCGCCGCGATGTCGTTGGCGGCGGTTGCGAGCTTGTCCTGGACCTTGGCAAGCGAGGAATCGGTCTGGGACAGCGTGGTCTTGGCCTGGCCAAGCGTAGCGTTAAGCTGCGAAAGCGTACCGCGCGCGCTTGCAATCGTGGGCGTGAGGCCAGATACGATACCCGTCAAATCACCCGAGACGGCGGCAAAGGAATCGAGCGCGCTCGAGGCCTTCGGCAGCGCGTTTTGACCCAGGTCCGTCTGGGCCTGGCCAAGGTTGGTCGCACCGGTCTGAATTGCGTTATTGATAGCGTCGCTGGCACCCGAAACAGCCGCGGCGTCATTCGCCATGGCGCTCGACTGCGCGGACAGACCGTCCTTGATGCTCTGCAGCTTCTCGTTCTGCTCACGGAGCGTATTGATGGTCGATACAATGCGCGCGTCAATTTCCTCGGAACCTGTCGACGTGTCATTGGCGAGAATCTCCAAGTGCCCGATAACGGCCTTATTGTGGTCGATCGTCGCTTGGAGAGACTCGAGCGAGTTGTCGATACGGGTGGTCGTAGATGTGACCGTGCCCGTCAGCTTGCCGATGGCAGCGTTCGCGGAGGCCGACGTCTTGGTGAGCGCAAGGCTGCCTTCCGAGAGCGCCTTGGAGAGCGAGGCGATAGAGTTGCCCGCCGTGGTGCGAGCTTCACCCAGCAGGTCGTTGCCCTGAGAGATCGCTTGCGTCAGTGACGGCGCCTGACCCTGCATGCCGGCAAGTGCCGCATCAGCCGAGGCGATAGCGCCACTCGTCTTATCGATGGCGGCATTCATGTCGCCAATCGAATCGCGCACCTCGCCCAAGGTATCGGATGCCTCGGACACCGAACTTGCCAGCGAGTCCTGAGTCTGGGTTGCCTTGTCCTTTAAATCGACACCGGCATCCTTGGCGATACCGGCAACGGTCTCGCCCACCGTGGAGACAAATTCCGAGTTGATCTGCTTCTCGATGGTGCTTGCACCGGTGTCGGTAACCTTGGGTGCAATGGCGCTCTTCTTCTCATTGACGTAGTACGTAAGCTTGGGCTGATGGTAGTTGCCGTCGAGCATCGAAACCAGGTTATCCGAGAAGTTCTTGGGGATTACGATGGCCGCATAGTACTCACCGCTCTCGACGCCCTCCTTGGCATCGGCCGCCGAATCGACGAAGGTCCAGCCCAGCTGATCGTTCTCCTTGAGCTGATCGACGACCTTATCGCCCGCGTTGAGCTCACCCACCAAGTCGTTTTGGGTGCCCTGATCGTTGTTCGCGATGGCAATCTTGATACCCTGGGTGTTTCCGTACGGATCCCAGTTCGCCACGATGTTGTACCAGGCATACAGCGAGGGAATAACGCACACGCCGAGGGTAACCACCAAGGCGACGGGGTTCACAAGCAGTCGCTTAATGTCGCGCTTAAATATCGCAAAGGACACCTTTGCATTGGATAGTTTGCTGCCGAGACTCACGCTTGGACCATCCATCCTGTCGTTAAATCGAATCGTACTATCGACAACCATTGTACGTAGGCGCTTTAGCGTCTCGGAGCACAATGGTATTGACTTTTGCGGGTAGCAATATACTACGAAGATGAGTTAGCGTACAGTTGTACAGTATCCTAAATTTCAGCAGGTCACAAAACCACAACCCCGACAAATAATTGATCTCTTAGGGACGGAGGAAAACGGATCACCTGATCAGACCGACCCCCTCGTTGATCCGTTTTCCTCCGTCCCCAAGGGAGCAATCAAAAGGAAACGAGAGTGGAAAATCTCCCACTTCAAGCCCGCATTCGAGCCAAAAGTGGGAGATTATCCACTCTCGTTCTAATCTAGTTACGGTGCCGTATCCCCGAACTACATCAAGTTGCAAACAGCTGCTGCGAAGGCAACGGGGTCCTCGGGGAGGATGCCCTCGACCAGCAGGGCCTGGTCATAGAGCAGACCGGAGTACTGCTTGATCTTGTCGGCGTCGCCTGCCTTCTGGGCAGAGACAAGCTTGTCAAAGACCGGGTGCTTGGCGTTGAGCTCGAGCACGCGCTGGCTCTTGGGCATGTCGTCGGGCGCGCCCTCGGGTCCCTTCTGGAGCACCTTCTCCATCTCGAGCGATAGCGGGCCCTCGGTGGTGATGCAAGCGGGGGCATCGGTCAGGCGTGCGGAGACGGCAACTTTCTCGACCTTGTCACCGAGTGCCTCCTTCATAGCGCTAAAGAGGTCCTCGTTCTCCTTGGTGGCGTCCTCGGCCTCCTTCTTCTCGTCCTCGGTCGCCAGATCAAGATCGCCAGTCGCAACGTTCTTGAGCTCCAGATGACGATCCTCGACCTCGGGCTCGGCACCGTCGGCCACGGCCTTCTCGGCAGCCTCGCGGGCAGCATCGTCCTCGTAGATCTTGGGCATATCGGCGGCAACGTACTCACGCATAGCCTGGAACGTGAACTCATCCACATCCTGCGTCAGCAGCAGCACGTCATAGCCGCGGTCGAGCACGCCCTTTACCACGGGCATCTTGGCCAAGCGCTCACGCGAATCGCCGGCGGCGTAGTAGATGGCCTTCTGATCCTCGGGCATGCCCTTGGCATACTCGGCCAGGGTAATCATCTTCTGTTCCTTGGCAGACCAGAACAGCAGCAGGTCGGCAAGCTCATCGGCCTTCATGCCATAGCTCGAGTAGATGCCGTACTTAAGGCCGCGGCCAAAGTTCTCAAAGAACTTCTCGTAGGCCTCGCGGTCGTTGTCGCGCATATCCTCAAGGTCGGCGGTAATCTTCTTTTCCACACGCTTGGCGATGGCCTTGAGCTGACGGTTCTGCTGCAGCGTCTCGCGCGAGATGTTAAGCGACACGTCGGCGGAATCCACGACGCCGCGGACAAAGTTGTAGTAGTCGGGCAGCAGGTCGTCGCACTTCTCCATAATCAGGACGTTGGAGCTGTAGAGCGACAGGCCCTTCTCGTAATCTTTGCTGTACAGATCGAACGGCGCGCGACCTGGCACAAACAGCAGTGCGTCGTACTCGAGCGTACCCTCGGCGTGGAAGCTGATGGTGCGCGCCGGATCGTCAAAGTCGTGGAACGTGGACTTGTAGAACTCGTCGTAGTCCTTCTGCTCGACATCGGAGCTGCGCTTTTTCCAGATCGGCGTCATGGAGTTGACGGTCTCAAGCTCCTGGTAGTCCTCGTACTCGGGCTTGTAATCGTCGCCGGCGTCCTCGGGCTTGGGTTTCTGGCGGCTCTTGGACACCATCATCTGAATCGGGTAGCGCACATAGTTGCTGTACTGCTGAATCAGGCTCTTGAGGCCCCACTCGGTCAGGAAGCGATCGTAGGTCTCGGCCTCGCCGTCGGCGTCGAGCTTCTCGTTCTCGCGCAGCGTCAGGATGACATCGGTACCGTGCTCGGCGCGCTCGCCGTCCTCGATGGTGTAGCCCTCAAGACCGTCGGATTCCCACACATGGGCGACATCCTCGCCGTAGGCGCGGCTGACGACCTTCACATGGCTGGCGACCATAAAAGCCGAGTAGAAGCCCACGCCAAACTGGCCGATGATGTCGACATCCGAACCCTGCTGCTCGGCGTTCTCGGTCTTAAACTCCTCGGAGCCGGAATGAGCGATAGTGCCTAGGTTGCGCTCGAGCTCCTCGGCGGTCATGCCAATGCCGTTATCCGAGATGGTAATGGTGCGGGCGTCTTTATCAAAGGAGACGCGAATGGCCAGGTCGCCCTGGTCGATCTTGACGCTCGGGTCCTGCAGACTCTTAAAGTTGAGCTTGTCGACGGCGTCGCTCGCGTTAGAGATAAGCTCGCGCAGGAAGATTTCCTTATTGGTGTAGATGGAGTTGATCATGAGGTCGAGCAGTTTTTTGCTCTCGGTCTTAAATTGACGCATGTGCAGTCCTTTCGCGCTACCCCCGTCCGCAAAAACGGCCCGGTCGCCCGAGCCGAATCGCAGACCTGCTATGTTCAGACTTAGATTTTATAACCCATTAGCGCGCATATATACATACGGAATCGAAAAACTGTATGTCTAAGCGCTCCGATGCGCCAATTGCCAAGGAGCGTCCCCAACTGCCGGCAGAAAAGGAACGTCCCTATCTGCCATCTACGCGCTTGGCCATCCAGACATGGGGCTGGCCCTCGTCTTCGTAATCTACCGGGGCGATTTGCGTGTAGCCCGCCTTTGCATAGAGCGGCAACACGTATTCCTGCGCA
The DNA here is from genome assembly GCA_902491345.1 of uncultured Collinsella sp. Lineage (GTDB taxonomy): Bacteria > Actinomycetota > Coriobacteriia > Coriobacteriales > Coriobacteriaceae > Collinsella. The sequence continues at coordinate 59,889 of CABUHI010000003.1, read as the reverse complement.
TGCAGCTTAATAAGCTTAGCGCCGGCATCGCGTGCACACGAAGCACTGGCCTCGACGATCGCACTCGCCAGTCCGCGACGACGCATAGCCGGCAGCACGGCGACGCGCCCCATAATGTAGGTCTCCCCCGCCGCAACGCCTTCGTCCATGTCGCATGCCGGCAACACCGGGGCCTCTGCGTCAGCCACACGCTCAAGCTCTTCGGGAAACACGCGCGAGCAACCGGCAAGCTCGCCGTCTGCATAGAGCGTCACATGAATGCAGTTCGGATCCTCGTCGATAGCGTCGAACTCATTCTCGTAGCCCTGCTCGTCCATAAAAACGACGCGGCGCACCAGCGCCGCGTCATCAAAGCATCCCGTCTTAAGTTGGATATCCATAGCTGCCCTTTCATTCAACGCGAACGTTAGGGACAGATTTTAGCGAAAATGAGCTCCGCGCACGCTAAACTTCGCGCGAGCCTTCGCCAGGCAGTCGTAATGACCCACGTTATGGGCATCGCTCGCGATGAAGCTGTACAGGTTCTGATCGAACAGGCGCTGTGCCGGCTTTTTTTCGCGACCAAAGCGACCGCCGGCAATAAAGTCCGCCGAAGCCTGCAGCTTGCAGCCCATATCGACCAGGCGCTCCGCCACGCTTACATCCTTTTGAACCGCACGATAGCGCTCAGGATGAGCGATGATCACCTGGTAGCCACGGCACTGCAAATCGTAAATCGTGTTCTCGTACTCTCTAAACGCATACGCATCGGCATGCGTCGAAAGCTCGAGCAGAAACTCGTTGGTCCCATCGAAATGCAAGTGCTCCGCGGCATCGATACCAAGCTCAACGAGCTTTCGATGGTTGACCTCGAAGCCCATCTGGAGCGGAAAACCGTCAGCGTTATCACGCAGCAGCTCAAAGGCATCCCACATCTTGTCGTAATCAAAATAGGGATCACGGCAGTGAGGAGTGCAAACGATTCTGGTTACACCGGCCCGCTTGGCAGCCTCGAGCATCGCCAAGCTCTCATCGAGATCGGCGGCGCCGTCGTCTACACCCGGCAAGATATGGCAATGAATGTCACGCATAGGTCAGCCTTAATCAACTAAACGTTTGCTCGGTTGGTGAAGATGCCCTTTTTGGAAGTCCCCTGATCGTCGGAGCCCTTCTTCACCTTCTTACCGTCCTTGGTGTAGTAGGAGTAGTAGTACTCGCTGGTCTCGGTCTCGCAGTAGTTCATAACGGTACCGATGAGCTTGACCTTTTCGGACTTCTTAAGCTGGCCGATAGCGTTGAGTGCCTCCTCGCGCTTGGTGAAGTCCTCGCGCACCACGAACAGCGTACCGTCGGTCAGGCTGGCAATCTCGGCAGCATCGATGAAGGTGCCGACCGGGGGAGCATCAAAGATGACGTACTGGAACTTGGCGGACAGTGCCTTTACCAACTTGGCAAAGCGGTGAGAGACAATGATGTCGGCAGGATTGGGAATATGCGGCTCGGCATCGAGGAAGTAGAAGTTCTTCTGACCCGTCTCGACAATTGCCTGGTCAATGGAGATCTGCTCGGAAAGGACCGCATAGAGTCCGCCGCGCGAACGAACGCCGAGCATATCGGAAAGGGACCTGCGGCGCATATCGGCCTCGACCAGGAGCACGGACTTGCCGCTCGTGGCGATAGCCTGGGCAAGGTTGATGGAAACCGTAGACTTGCCCTCGTTGGGAATCGAGGACGTGACGGTAATGGTGCGAATGGGGTCGTCCACGCTCGCAAAGCGGATGTTGGCCAGAAGGGTCTTGGCGGCATTCTGTACAACGAGCTTATCGGTGTTCTTTGCCTTAGCCATGCCTATTTACCACCTTTCATAGCCGGAATTCGGCCAACAACGGGAATGCCCAGGAGCTCTTCCGCCTCTTCGGCACCGCGGATGCGGGTATTGAGCATGTCTGCCAAAACGACATAGGCGACTGCGATAAAGATACCGGCGAGGAACGCGACGGCAATATACAGCGTGCGCTTGGGGCCGCTGGGGGCTTCGGGGGTCTTAGCCTCGTCGATAACGTTGATGCTCTGGGCAGCGCCGACGTTCTGAGCGACCGTACTCACCGAGCTAGCTATGGCCTTTGCGACCTCAGCCGTCTCCTTGGCATCGGTGCCGGTAACCGAAAGCGTAATGACACGCGTGGTGGTCTCGGAGGAAACAGACACCTTGTAGTCATCCAGATCGGTGAGGCCCAGTTCCTTGGCGGCGCCGCTCTTAACGCTATCGCTATCCAGCAGCGTGGCGATATCGTTGGAAAGCATCTGGCTCGCCGAGAGATCGTTGTAGCTCATCTGGCCGCTATCGTCGGTCTTGGCGAGAATGTACATGCTCGTCGTCGCGGTATAGGTGTTGTCCATCGCAACGAAGGACACGATGCCCATGGCGATCGCGCAGACCACCGGAAGGGTGATGACCAGCTTAAGGTGCTTCTTCAGCAGCTGGAACAGTTCGAGAAGGGTCATGCAGCTTGCCTTTCATTTCCCCAGTTCGGATTGACAAAACTGTCCGTATGTTATCGCATCTTTTTACCGAGACCAAACTCTATACATAAGAAACAGGCTCTCCTGTAAAAATGTCGGAAGCAATCGTAAAATTGCACAACAACGCCGCACCCGAAAGTCAAATGCGGCGTCTACATCAATACCTATGTTGTATCGCTATGCGAATGGCTCGTCCTGCTGTATGGGAAACGTCACCGTAATGGTGGTTCCCACGCCCAACTCGCTCGACAGATCGAGCGTGGCGTGATGATACAGGGCCGCATGCTTGACAATGGCAAGCCCCAGACCGGTTCCGCCGCGCGCCTTGGACCTACTCTTGTCCACGCGATAGAACCGCTCAAATACCTTGTCCTGTTCTTCAGGCGCGATACCGATTCCCGTGTCGGCGACCGCAAGGAACGGATGGCCTTCGTCGTTGGTGCCGCACTGCAGCGTAACCGTACCGCCGGGTCGATTGTAGCGGATGGCGTTGCTTGCCAGATTATAGATGAGCTCGTCAATCAAGCGCGACACGCCCTCGATGACCACAGGCTTGGTCTCATGACTTATCGTCACATTCGCCTGACGGGCGACCTGTTCAAGACGCTGCTCAACCGCGTAGATGGCACGCGAGAGCTCAATAGGCTCCGTGGACCCAATGGGCACCGCCTCGCCCTCAGTTGCACGCTCGGCCTCGTCCAAGTTAGACAGCGTAAGGATATCGTTGACAAGCGCTGCCAAGCGGCCCGCCTCACGATAGATGCGACCGCCAAAGTTGCGCAGGTCGCCCTCGCCCTCGACCATGCCGTTTGCGATGAGCTCGGCATAGCCCGAAATCGCCGTAAGCGGCGTCTTGAGCTCATGGGTGATATTCGCCGTGAACTCGCGGCGCATACGGTCGTTGTCCGCCAGCACCGCCATTTGGCGCTTGAGCTCCTGGCGCTGCGACTCAATACGCTCAAGCATGGGGACCATCTCGGCATAGGCGTGCTCATAGCTACGGCGTGGGTGGTCCAAATCCACCTCTTGCAACGGCGCGATGATGGCACGGGACTCGCGGCGCGCCATAAAAAACGAGAGTACCGCACCCGCTGCTGCGATAAGCAGCATCGGCGCCACCATCGACAGCAAAATCGCCGCAACGCCAGGCTGGGCCTGCGCCAAGCGGACAACCTGGCCGTTATCAAGGGCGACGGCGCGATACAGCATAATCTCGTCGAGCGTAGAGCTTGCGCGCTCCGCGGAACCCGAACCACTCTCAAAGGCCTCGATGACCTCGGGGCGATCGCCATGGTTGGGCAGTGTGGAAGGCGACGCCTCGTTGTCGTAGGCAACCGATCCATCCTTGTTAATCAGCGTGATGCGCAAGTCCTCTCGATCGAGGCTACGCAAGAACGGGATGGGCTCCTGCTGCTCGTCGAGGGCGGCAGCAATGAGCTCGGTTTCTTGCGCCAAGTTGGCACTCGTGGCATCCGCCAAGGTGTTTTGCACAAAGAACGCACCCAGCACCGTAAACGCCACGATAACCGCCATGGCGCAGACAAAGATCGTCACAAAAACGCGGTGCGACAGCGTATGTTTTCCCTGGGGGGCGAAGACCACGTGTTACTCCTCCGATGCGGTGGCCGCGGTGTCGTCACCTTCGGCACCATCACCGGCAGAAGGCTCGGCCAAGCGGTAGCCCACGCCGCGCACGGTCTCGATGGCGCTGGCATGCTCGCCCAGTTTTTGGCGAAGCGTCTGCACGTGCACGTCAACGGTGCGCGAACCGCCGTCGAAGTCCCAGCCCCACACGCTCTGCAGCAACGACTCGCGGGTAAAAACCACGCCGGGCTTGCGCATGAGGTACTCGAGCAGGTCGAACTCGCGCAGGGTGAGCTTAAGCGGCTCGCCGGCAACGGTCACCTCGCGATGGCTGGGCGAGAGCACAATGTCGCCCACGCTGAGCACATCGCTCGCCTGTTTGACCATACCGCCGCGACGCAGCAGTGCGCGACAGCGGCTGGCGAGCTCCATGAGCGAGAAGGGTTTAGTCAGGTAATCGTCGGCACCGCCATCGAGCGCCATCACCTTGTCGAGCTCGGTGTCCTTGGCAGTAAGCATCATGATGGGCACCGTCGCCGTCAGGCGGTCGGCGCGCAGGCGACGCATAATCGCCAAACCATCGGTATCGGGCAGCATGATGTCGAGCAGGACGGCATCGGGTACCCGTCGCGCCACGGCAGCCTTAAACTCACCGTCGCACGAAAAGCCCTCGGCCTCGATTCCCTGCTTGCGCAGTGCATAGACCGTCAAATCCCTGATGTTGTCATCGTCCTCGACGTAATAGATCATGTTGAACCCCTTTGCGGCCGGCATGACCGCATCTTAACCCTAAAGGTACCTTTACTAGATGGTATCAGCCAAAACGTCCCGTCAAATAATCCGCCGTGCGCGGATCGGTCGGATTCTTGAAGAGTTGCGCGGTGGGCGCGTGCTCCACCAGCTCACCCAGCAAAAAGAATGCGACCGAATCGGAGATACGCGCCGCCTGCTGCATATTGTGCGTAACGACCACGAGCGTGCAGGTCTCTTTGAGCTCACAGGCCAGCTGCTCCACCACCAGCGTCGACACAGGGTCGAGTGCCGAGGTCGGCTCGTCCATCAGCAGAATGTCGGGCTGCACGGCAAGTGCGCGGGCGATGCACAGACGCTGCTGCTGGCCGCCCGAAAGACCCAGACCCGACTCTTTGAGCTTGTCCTTGACCTCATCCCATAGCGCAGCGCGACGAAGGGAGTCCTCGACCAGCTCATCCAGCGCAGCGCGATCGCGCACACCCATACCGCGCGGACCATACGCGACGTTGTCGTAGATGCTCATGGGAAACGGGTTGGGGCGCTGGAACACCATGCCCACGCGCTGGCGAAGGCGGCAGATGTCGTAGTCGCCCAGGATATCTTGACCATCGAGCGCAATCTTGCCCTCGATGCGGCAGTCCTTGATGCCGTCGTTCATGCGGTTAAAGCAGCGCAGCAACGTGGACTTTCCGCAGCCCGAAGGCCCGATGAACGAGGTAATCTGCTTGTCGCGGATCTTGATATTCACGTCCTTGAGCGCATGGTGGTCGCCATAGAACAGGTCGAGGCCCTCAACATCGATTCGCGTCGGCGAGGCGGCAAGATCCTCTGCCGTGGGGCGAGTCGCATCCCCAACCTCGCGCTCGTGCGCGGCCTCGGCCTGCGCTTTCATGAGTTCTTCAAGCTCCGTGGGCTCCACAGCCGCAGCAGCCGTCATACCGCATACCTCCACATCGATATCAATTCAGCAGTATCGATAGTAGGAATCGCGGCTCATATGCACGTGAGCGCATTGTCAAGTGTTTGTAAGGGCACACTGGCTATGCGGCGGGCAGCTCGATGGTGAATATCGTGTGTTCGGGCGTCGATTCACATGCAACGGTACCGCCGTGCGCGCATACGATCTCCTTGGCGATGGCAAGCCCCAGTCCAGCGCCGCCGCGATTGGTCGCACGCGCCGCATCCAGGCGATAGAACTTCTCAAAGATCACCTTGAGCTTTGGCTCGGGGATCGGATCGCCCTGGTTCACAAATCGTACGCGTACGCCACCGTCGCCCAAACGCCTGGCCTCGATCGTAATTGTCGAGCCTTCATAGCTATAGGCAACGGCGTTTTTCATGATGTTATTGAATACGCGAGCCATCTTGTCGCCGTCCACGAGCACCGTCAGGTCCTCGCAGATATCAACCTGGGCTTCCTTGCGCTGTTCGTTGAGAATGGGATAGAACTCGTCGGCCACCTGCGCCAGCAATAGCCCCAAATCGACGTAAGCGCGGGTGAGCACGATATCGTGGAAATCAAAACGCGTGATGTCGAAAAACTCCTCGATGAGCGCGTCGAGCCGATGGGCTTTGTCGAGCGCCACGCCCGTAAAGCGTGCACGCTGCTCAAGCGGCAAATCGGGAGCCTCCTGCAGGAGCGAAAGATAGCCCACCACGCTGGCAAGCGGCGTGCGCAGGTCGTGCGCCAGGTACGTAACCAGGTCATCTTTGCGATGCGATTCGTCGCGCAAGGCCTGTTGAACCTTACGCTCGCAATCGCGCGCCCGGTTGAGCGCACCCTCGACCTCGAGAAAGTCGCCGTCGATGGTATCCCACGTGTCGGGGTTGTCGATCAGACGGTCCTGAATACGGGCGGCGATCACGCGGTCGGCACGCTGCTCGCCTTGCTCATAACCCTGGTAATACAGGGCACGCCCGCAAAAGAACAGGACACACACGGCGAGTGCCAGCACAAAGCCGAGCATGTTGAACACAAAGGCGGCATTAAAGAACACGGGCCCGCCAATACCGCCAAGCGCCATGGCCCCGATCGCCAGCGTAGTCGTCCACGCGGCACCGCCGATTACCACGCAGCGGCGAACGATTTCAAATCGATCGATCAGCAAGAAGCTAATGAGCAGAACTGCCAGGATACCAACGATATTGTCAATGCCAATGAGTAGCAGACTCAGCAAAAAGAGCAGCACCGTCGCAAGCGCACGGTTGTCGACGACCGCCCTTATGTATTCAAAGAGTCGATCGGGCACCTCGAATACCCGCCTATCGTCTTTTGTCATATCCACTTCCCCACCATCAAAGGCGTTATTCGATTATGTAGCCAACGCCCCAGACGTTTTTGATAAAGCGCGGCTTTTGAGCATCGTCGCCGATCTTTTCACGCAGATGGCGGATGTGCACCATCACCGTATTGTTGGAGCCGGGCATAAAATCCTCGTTCCACACCGCGCGGAACAGGTCCCCCACGGCCACCACGCTGCCACGATGCTCGACCAGATACAGCAAGATGGAATACTCGATGGGCGTGAGGCGCACCGGTGCACCGTCCACCGTCACACAACGAGCGTCGCGGTTGATCTCGAGGCCGTCGAGCTGGATGGTCGGCGACTCGACCGCCTGTGCGCGGCTGTTGTAGCTAGTGTAACGACGGAGCTGAGCATGAACGCGCGCAATGAGCTCCAGCGGACGGAACGGCTTGACCACGTAATCGTCTGCGCCCAACGAGAGGCCCTCGATCTTGTCATGTTGGGCATCGCGCGCCGTCAGCATAATAACGGGATAGGTATGGCTAGCGCGGATGGTGCGCAGCAGCTCAAAGCCGTCGATATCGGGCAGCATGACGTCCAGCAGCGCCAGATCGAACTCCTGCTCCAAAATCGCCTTGGCAGCATCTGCGCCGCTATAGGCAATCTGCACATCAAAGCCCTCTTTTGTAAGGTAGATACCGACCAGGTCGGCGATGGCCTTCTCATCATCAACTACCAAAATGCGCTCGTTCATGCGTGCTCCTCTCGCGCTCCATTATGCCCGAGGCAGTGTGCGCCACACACAACAAGCGCGGGCGATTAAGTCGACCTTAAGCACCTATATGTCCGTTCGGGCGCAGACATGGGCCGCGCACGCCCGCGCACTGATTGTCCGCGCCGGTAAACGATATACTTTGAACTCTAAAGAGACCATCCCGTCGAAAGCGAAATCTGTGAAGACCCTTAGTTCTCTTGTAAAGCGCTCCGCGCAACTGACCACCGGCATTGCCTGCGCTCTCGCCCTTGCTGCCGGTGCGCCGTCTATCGCCAATGCCCAGGTGCTTACGACCGATATCGTTTGCGGTAAGACCGCCGACGCCCGCGGCATCACGGCCGATAATCTGCCCGATATCGATGCGACCAACGCCATCGTCATGAGTAAGGACGGTTCCATCTATTACGCCCGCAGTGCCGACGAGCAGGTCAAGATCGCCTCAATCACCAAGGTCATGACCGCAATCTTGACCATCGAGAACTGCAAGATGGACGAGAAGGTCACGGTGAGCAGCGCCGCGGCAACCGTGGGCAATTCGACCGCCGGCCTGCTCGAAGGCGACGAGCTCACAGTGGAACAGGCCCTGCGCGGTCTGATGATTCCCTCGGGCAATGACGCCGCCATCGTGCTTGCCGAGCATGTGGGCAAAAAGATCGACCCCAAGACCAAAGATGCTGAGGCCACGTTTGTCAAGGCCATGAACGAGCGCGCTAAAGAGCTCGGCTGCACGGGAACTCTTTTTGAGAATCCGCACGGTCTGGACTTTGATGAGTGGGCCGGCGACATGCACTCGACCGCGCACGATGCGGCCCTGATGATGCAGGAAGCAATGAAGAGCGATGCGTTCCGCGAGATCGTGGCGAGCGATGATTCCTGGATTGAGGTTACAGGCGCCGATGGCTCCGACCACTCACATTCAATGGATACGCACAACGAGCTGCTGGGGCAGGACGGCAATATCGGCGGCAAGACCGGCACTACCGACGATGCCGGCTACTGCTTTACGGCAGCCTACGACCGCGATGGCGACGAGACCTATACCGTCGTTTTGAACTCCAGCACCAACGACCAGCGCTTTGCCGACACGGCCGCCCTTGCCAACTGGTACTACGGCCACAAGGTGACGGTTGCGATCGCCAACACGCAGGAAAAGACCGCCAACGGCAATCCGCTCATCGCGCGCATAAGCCAGACCGACTGGACGGACAAGACGATCGACGCCACACTCGCCGATCCCGCAGCTCAGGCGACCATCTTTTCGCTTGCCGGAGAAGTAACCGAAAAGGTTGCCTACGATGACCTTTCGGGCACGGTGCATGTGGGCGACAAAGTAGGTAGCCTCACGCTCAAACAAGACGGCATCAAGGTCGTTGTCACGGATTTGGTTGCCGATGAGGAAGGCTCGGGGCCGAATCCCATTGAATGGCTTCTTGTGAAGCTCGACCGCCTGAGTCGTCGCATCGAAAACCGTCCGCTTGCGGCAGAAAGCGAAACCGTAGCCAAGGCACCCGAGGTGTAGGATCGAAGAACAATACGCTCGCTAAAAGGAGACGTCCGAAAGGATGCCTCCTTTTTGAGGGTTCGAATCCCCAGCCGCCATTCTTGATAATAAAAAAGGGCCCCAAATGGGACCCTTCTACAAATTCATACTGGCGGAGAGCTGGGGATTCGAACCCCAGATGCCCTTTTGGGGCATACTCGCTTAGCAGGCGAGCACCTTCGGCCTCTCGGTCAGCTCTCCGTAACAGCCGTTCTATAGTAACCAAACAGCCGAAGTTGAGCAAGAGGGAATTTTCTAATTGCCTAGCGGCCTTTCCTCCTTGCAGTTTTCGCCCCTACCCCAGCGAGCGATTGAGGGAGCCGAGCTCATCGTTGCCCATGGTGCGCCACATTTGGAAGATGCAGACGCGCGCCAGGAAAAAGAAGCCGCTATCGACCAACTGCACGGCAGCATCCGCCAGCTGGTTGGCCACGGCGGACACGGGAGGCAATTCAAGCCCAGCCTTGCGGATGGTCTCGACGGCCTCCTCAAACGTCGGAGGCTCATTGACACCCATCTCATTCATAAGGCCCTGCATTTCCTCCAGTGCGTTGCTACCCGACTCCTCGCCGCGCGGTACCAGGCGGTAGCATGCCAGCGCGAGCTCGAGCTGGTCGCAGTTCCAATAGGCAAACGCCAAGCGATAGAACAGATAACCGATTGCGGAACGGTCGCTGGCAATGCGCAGGCCGTGGCGCGCCACCTCGATAATCTCGTCAAAGCGTTCCAGGCGCGCCAACACGTTGATGAGCGCAAAGTGCGATTGCATGGACGAGCGAGCCAGATCGTAAAGACGACGCACCTCGGGCAATGCCCGTTCAAAATCCTCCTGATCGGCGTAATAACTGCAGATCTCGTGCTGAGCAAAGTAGAGCGCGTCGGGAGCGCGCAGGATGCGCACCGAGCGATCTTCCTCCATTACCGGCAGCACCATACGCACCAGCTGGTTGTCGCAAAACTGCGTCTGAACCGGACCCGTTGCCAAAAGCTCGGCGACGGCGCACTTTGCCTCCAGCTCCTCAACAAGACGGGAGAAGCCCTCAAACGCACTTGCATGGTCAACTTTTACCTGCTCGCGCAACTCAACGACGCGCGCCACATACGGGTCATCGTCCTCCTCCATGACCTCTAGCTCATCAGCCGTATCGGCAAGCAGCAGGTCGCGCAACGCCGGCGGCAGCGAACGGTGGTCGTCACGCGGGCGAGCGTGAACCTCCGCAGGCTCAATCGCATCCGGTGCGTCCGACTCATATGCCTCAAGCATGCGCTTGCACGGCATATCGTCCATGTCCATGCTCTCAAGATCCTTGGCGACAGGCACGCAATTGGCCAGATAGGCCGCACGCCCAAAGGAATATGTTGCAATGACGCGCTCGCCCCGCTCGCCGTCGGGAGCCGCAATCTGAACATAGCAGCGCGAAATGCAGGCACCTGCGGCAAAACACGCCGCCGCAAGCGTAAGCGCCACGCGCGCGTCGTGCTCCGCGGCCCAAGTCGCGCGCATGTCCACGTCTAGCTCGCGCCAGACGTCATCCTGAGCGTCGTATTCACGTTGCGGCATGGCATCCACGACAGAGCGCCCAAACCGAACGAGCATAATCCCCTCGGCAACGTTTGCCCGATAGGTATAGTCGAGCCGTGTGACCACGTTGAGTGCCTCGACGATATGCGCGAAGCGGGTGCGCACGTCCCACTCACCGCCCGGCTGACAAGTCACCGTCCCCGGTTTGGCCCATGGGTTATCGCTCGAGGTCGTATCGAGCAGTCGAGGAACATCGTTGGTCGTCTTGGCAATATGCCACGCGTCAAAGAGCGCACAACCCTCAAAGCTCGGCGAGGACGCCGCGGGGACCAATCCAGCCCCAATGCGCTCAAGGATGCCGGAGAGGCGGTTGAGATGGCACTCGACGGCAAGCAGCATGTCAATCTCGTCCTGGTCCAGCAGACTACGATCAAAATTGAGATAGAAAAGCTTTGAGCGGTCGATGCGCGCTAGGCTCATTTCGGACTTGGCAGCAATGGTGCGCAGGCGGGGCAAGTCAATCTCGCTCATCAGGGCGGCGGCATAACGCTCGATACCGCTCGGATTCTCGGCATGGTCAACACGGTAAAGCAGCGTCTCGATAGCATCGGGGAGCGGCGCCGTGTCAAAGCCCAAAAACACCTCGACCGGCTCGGGCAACTTTACGAGTTTGATCTTGTCGACAGCGTTTTGCATGTCTGCATCGAGACCGTCGACGCCCGCCGTGTTCGCAATAGTGCTTTCGGAGTTGGCAAATATCACGTAGCGCAAGAACATCGAGGCCATAAACTCGCCGTAAGGAAGGGCGCGGGTCGAATTCCATGTCTCGAGGTCGGACTGCTCGCGCATGGGGCCTTCGGGAGAGCCGGCAGTTCGCGCACACGCACGCATTGCTCCGTTGGCCTCCCTCACCATAATCTCGCCAATACTGGAATCGGACTCGTGAAGGACCAGCTCCATGTCGGGGTCCTCGGGCAACGGTGCTTCCCGAACAGGGCGGTCAACCTTATAAACCTTGCCCGACACGCTCACGTAGCCCAAGAGCGATATGTGGCTTTTGCCGACGAATTCGACGACGTAGCACGACTCTTTAGGATCCTCGCCAAAGACTTTCCAGACAACACCATACGAGCGCCCCGCAGGCTGCTCGGGCATCGATGGAAAACGCTTTTTGGGATCGAAAAACCTGAGCTTGTATGTCGGACGCTCTGCCACGAAATATCACCCTGATCGGTCGTCTAGAGAAGGAGCGGTCGCGGATGGGCCGCGACACCTACTCGGAATCTTACACGAGTCGATAAGAAATAGTCCGCTTCACGCTCGCGCCTCGACCGAGGTTCGAATCCATGCATGGTTGTCAAAAAGAAAAGCCCCCGTTTCCGGAGGCTTCAAGTTCAAATGGTGCGGCGTATAGGATTCCGCGCATCCGCTTCGCGGATCCGCACCGGCTTCGCCCGCCTGCCGGCGTGCTCGCCCGCTCGCTACGGACGCTCCGCGTCCGCTTCACGCTCGCGCCTCGACCGAGGTTCGAATCCATGCATGGTTGCCATAAAAGAAAAGCCCCCGTTTCCGGAGGCTTCAAGCTCAAGTGGTGCGGCGTATAGGATTCGAACCTATGACGTTCTGATTCGTAGTCAGACCCTCTATCCAGCTGAGGTAACGCCGCGACTTGTTGATTATTATGCACAGGGACTGAATAATGGTCAAGCATTTTTTCAAAAAAAGTTATTGAATTTGATTTTTACTCATTTGGGACACTTGGCGCGATCTTCGACGCATCGCGATATAAGAAAAGCCCCCGTTGCCGGGAGCTTCAAGATCAATTGGTGCGGCGTATAGGATTCCGCGCATCCGCTTCGCGGATCCGCGCCGGCTTCGCCCGCCTGCCGGCGTGCTCGCCCGCTCGCTAAAAACGCTTCACGTTTTCTTTACGCTCGCGCCTCGACCGAGGTTCGAATCTCCGCAATGCTCCCATATAAGAAAAGCCCCCGTTGCCGGGAGCTTCAAGATCAATTGGTGCGGCGTATAGGATTCGAACCTATGACGTTCTGATTCGTAGTCAGACCCTCTATCCAGCTGAGGTAACGCCGCAACGCACGGATTATTATGCACGCGAGCCCCCGATGGGTCAAGCGATAATTTGAAAAAATTTTACGAAGTAGTGATTAAACCGTTCGTGCCTCGACCGAGGTTCGAATCCATGCGGTGTTGCCATAAAAGAAAAGCCCCCGTTGCCGGAGGCTTCAAGCTCGATTGGTGCGGCGTATAGGATTCCGCGCATCCGCTTCGCGGATCCGCGCCGGCTTCGCCCGCCTGCCGGCGTGCTCGCCCGCTCGCTAAAAACGCTTCGCGTTTTCTTTACGCTCGCGCCTCGACCGAGGTTCGAATCCATGCGGTGTTGCCATAAAAGAAAAGCCCCCGTTGCCGGAGGCTTCAAGTTCGATTGGTGCGGCGTATAGGATTCGAACCTATGACGTTCTGATTCGTAGTCAGACCCTCTATCCAGCTGAGGTAACGCCGCAGCGCAAGACATATAAAACCACTTTAGTTAGTTGGAGTCAAGCACAATCTCAAACTTTTTTCGAGAATATGCTCCTCACGCAGCTCCGCATGCGCCAACATCCCCAATGCGATCAATCGGTTTTTCAACCACATCGAACCCGGCACCGAGTTCCCTCAAAAGCGAACGCACCCGCTGGGCGCAGTCATAATCGGCAAACGAGATGCTCAGCATGCGCGCTACCTGGTTAGAAGTCCCAACTCCATAGAACTGCTCAAGCGCCACAAGCCCCTCGTGCGTCACAAAGGTCTCAACTACATGCAGCGACTCCTCAAAGCACCATTGGGTTAACGGACCCTCGCTCGTCTGCCGCACCACCAAACCACCCATACCCGATGGCTCACACGTAACTAGTAGGTGCTCCCCACCTTCATCGCTCTCAAACAAAACTACCCGTTCATCAAACAGCTCCATCGCATCCCCTTCCTCTCGCTTCAATTTAACAAAAGCATAGCAGGTAGATGGCTGTATACAGAACGTTTGTTCGTGTGTTTTCTATTGAGCTGTCCGCACGATATGGTAAGGCTTTGCGCACAAAAAGGGCGCCCCAAAAAGGAGCGCCCTCGCAAATCGCTTATGCAGGCAACCTACGCGACCGGCTCGATCTTCTCGAGGCCGCCCATGTAAGGACGAAGAACCTCAGGGATCGTGATGGTGCCGTCGGCGTTCTGGTAGTTCTCCAGGATGGCGGCCATGGTGCGGCCAGCCGGCAGGCCGGAACCGTTGAGGGTGTGCAGGTAGCGCGAGCCCTTGAAGTTCTCGGGGTCGCGATACTTGATGTTGGCGCGACGGGCCTGGAAGTCGCCGCAGTTGGAGCAGGAGCTGATCTCCTTGTAGGCGTTGTAGCTCGGCAGCCAGACCTCGATGTCGTAGGTCTGACGGGCAGAGAAGCCCAGGTCGCCGGTGCACAGGCTAATCACGCGATACGGAAGGCCCAGCTGCTGAAGCAGGAACTCGGCCTCGGCGGTCATGCTCTCAAGCTCCTCGTCGGACTCCTCCGGCTTGGCAAACTTGACCATCTCGACCTTGTCAAACTCGTGCTGGCGGATGATGCCGCGGGTGTCGCGACCAGCGGAGCCGGCCTCCTCGCGGAAGCAGGGGGTGAAGGCGGTGTAGCGGCGCGGCAGGGTGTCGGCGTCGAGAACCTCACCGGCGTGCAGGTTGGTAAGCACGACCTCGGCGGTGGGAATCAGGAAGTTATCGCCCGAGACGTGATAGGCGTCGTCCTCGAACTTGGGCAGCTGACCCGTGCCAAACATGGTCTGACGCTTGACGACGATGGGCGGCCACCACTCCTTGAAGCCACGGCTCGTGTGCGTGTCCAGGAAGAAGTTGATAAGGGCGCGCTCCAAGCGGGCGCCGGCGCCACCGAGAACAGTGAAGCGGCTGCCGGAGAGCTTGTTGCCACGCTCGAAGTCGAGGATGTCCAAATCGGTACCCAGATCCCAGTGCGGCTTAAAGTCGAAGTCGAACTCGCGCGGGGTGCCCCAGCGGCGACGCTCGATGTTCTCGTCCTCGTCCTTACCGTACGGGGTAGCCTCGCACGGAATGTTGGGCAGGTGAGACATGAAGTCGTACTGCTCCTGCTCAAGAGCGGTACGGCGCTCGGCCAGACCGTCGATCTTCTCGTTGACGGCGCGCACGGCCTCCTTGGCGGCCTCGGCCTCGTCCTTCTTGCCCTCCTTCATCAGGGCGCCAATCTTCTTGGACTCGGCGTTACGCGTGGCCTGGAGCTCCTCGACCTCGGTGATGACGGCACGGCGCTCGTCGTCGAGTTCAAAGAACTTCTCGCGATCCCAAGACGTCTGGCGATTTGCCATGGCGGTATCGATGGCATCGGGGTTCTCGCGAACAAACTTGATATCAAGCATTAGATCCTCCGGCGATATACATTCCATTTAGGTTGCAACCTTGTACATGTATGGGCAAGTATATACTTATGAGCGTTTACGACCCAACTCAACTACGCAAGAAGGCACCCAATGGACGCAGTTTTTTCCTTTTTGTTTGGCACCCGCACCGGTTTTGCCATCCTTTTCGCCGGCGGCATCCTGCTGTTTGCGATTCTTGCCTTTGTAATGGAGAAGCGCACCCATAAGATGTACGTCGACCGTGGACCCAAGTCCGAGGACGAGGAAGACAGCTTCTGGGACTAACCTGCCAAAAAGGGACAGGTTTATTTTGGTCGGTTTTATCTGGGCAAACGCCGGCGCCCCGCAACCGGAATCGAGCCGGTTGCGGGGCGCTTTTTGCTAAAGGGACAAAACCGCAGGAAAACCAGCCAAAATAAACCTGTCCCTAAATGGAAGGTTTTACTGAAGGGTGGCGTCGATGGCCTTGACCAGGGCGCTGCGCATGCCGGCATCCTCGAGCGCGATGACGCCCTTGATGGTGGCGCCGCCGGGCGAGCATACGGCATCCTTCATCGCCGCAGGATGCTGGCCAGTTGCAAGCTGCAGCTTTGCCGTACCCAGCACCATCTGGCTCACAATGCGATAGGCATCGGCACGCGGGATACCGTGCTTGACCGCCGCATCGCCCAGGGCCTCGATTGCCATAGCGACAAATGCCGGAGCGCAACCACCCACCGTGCCGCCCACAAACAGCAGGCTCGTATCGAGCTCGACCACCGCACCGAGCTTGCCAAGCAGATCAAGCACCACTGCGCTCTGCTCATCACTAAGCGTGGAAGCCTTCTCGCAAGCGATGACGCCCTCGTCCACCGAAACCGGTGTGTTGGGCACCGTCGAGATATGCGCAACGCCCGGCAGGACCTGCTCCCACTTGGCACTGTCCCAGGTCCAGGCAACCGACAGAACGACCTTTTTGGCAAGAGCATCCTTGAGCGGGGCGAATACCTTCTCGATCATGTACGGTTTGACCGCAGCGACCACGATATCGGATGCGGCGACGACCTCGGCGGCATCGTGGCAGGCGACCATGCCGCGCGCCTCGCAGCGCTCAACCAGTGCGTCGTAGCGACCCGCACAGGCGCACATGTCGCTCGCAGCTACACCGGCAGCGATCCAGCCATCGGCCATAGCGCTCGCCATATTGCCAAAACCGACAAATCCAATCTTCATATCGCATAGTCCTTTCAGACACATTCCTCAAAACGAAAGGTATTGTCCCACGCCATTGTTTCGTATTGCCGACCTATTTGTGATACGGCTCGCCACGGCTGATCTTGCAGGCACGGTAAATCTGCTCTAGCAGCACCACACGCGCCAGGTTATGCGGCAAGGTAATGTGTCCAAAGCTGAGCATCTCGTCGGCGCGGGCGCGCACCTCATCACTCACGCCGTCCGAACCGCCGATTACAAAGGCAATGTCGCTGCTGCCTCGCAGCATAAGATCGTCGAGCCGCGCCGAGAGCTCCTCACTCGAACGCTCCTTGCCCTCGATAGCCAGCAGGATCACATGCGCCCGAGACGGCAATGCAGCAAGAATTGCCGCCCCCTCCTTGTCGCGCGCGGCATCCACGCCGCCCGCCTTAGCCGGGTCGATATCGGCCACCTCGCGGATATCAACCTTGGCATAGGCACCTAGGCGCTTGGTGTACTCAGCGCACGCGTCCTTCCAAAAGCGCTCCTTGAGCTTACCGACGCAAACGACGGTGTATTTCACGCGCGTCTACTCCTTCGAATCGTTTTGAACTTTGCTGGCGGTCAGCATCTGCTCGAACATCGAGGCCGACTGCGAAAAGTCGCTCGGCAGCACGACCGTCGAGGTTTTACCCGTGCGAGCGAACTCCGTCATCATCTCGGACCACTGCGTAAACATGAACAGTTGGTTGGCCTCGTCATTGCCGACACCCGTCTCTTGGATGATCTCGAGCGAATCTTTGATACCCAGCGCGATGGCCTTGCGCTGGTTGGCGATGCCCTCGCCCGCCTTTTCCATTGCCTCGGCCTCGGCGGTCGCCTCGGTGACGCGCTTGATGCGGTCGGCCTCAGCGAGCTCCTGTGCCGCAGCGCGCTTGCGCTGGGCAGCGTTGATGTCGTTCATGGAGTTCTCGACCTCGGTCGGCAGCGCGATTTTGGTGATGAGTGTCGACACGAGGGTGAAGCCGTAGGCAGCCATCTGCTCGGACACGGTGGCATTAACGTCCTTGGCGATGTCATCCTTCTTGGCAAAGACCTCATCGAGTGTGTAGACGGGAATCGAAGAGCGCAGAGCGTCGGTGATGAAGTCACGCATCTGGTCGACGGGCTCCTGCAGCATATAGTAGCTCTTGTAGATGCCCGAATCTGCCGGGCCGGCGCCCATGTCATAGCTCACGTGGTACTGAGCAGAGACCTCAAGGCCGATGGTCACGTTGTCCTGGGTCTTAACGTCGATGCCAAAACCGTTTTTCATGGTGCGCAGACTCACCGTGGCGGCCTTGCGGTCGATCACGGGCACCTTCATGTGGAAGCCCGCGTTGACGATGCGGTTAAACTTGCCCAGACGCTCAATGATCACGGCATGCTGTTGTTCAACGACATAGCAGGCGTTAGGAAGCAGCAGCAACAGGATGATGATGGGAATCAAAAGGCTGGTAAGGGCGGCGATGATACCGGACAACAGCATGGTCTCTCCTCTGATAGGCACACGTTGGCACTAGGATACCCGCACGAAGCAGCAACATGACATCAACAAGAGGCCCATAACAAAAAAGCTCCCATTGCTGGGAGCTCTTTCATTTAATGGTGCGGGCGAAAGGACGTCCGCGTATCCGCTTCGCGGATCCGCACCGGCTTCGGCCGCCTGCCGGCGTCCTCGCCAGCTCGCTAAAAACGCTCCGCGTTTTCTTTACGCTCGCTCCTTCACAGGTTCAAGTCCCTGTGATGGGCCCATAACAAAAAAGCTCCCATTGCTGGGAGCTCTTTAATTTAATGGTGCGGGCGAAAGGACTTGAACCTTCATGGGGTTGCCCCCATACGGACCTGAACCGTACGCGTCTGCCAATTCCGCCACGCCCGCGTGCAGGAATTAGAATAACGGAGCGCCACCACGAACGCAAGAACTATTTTTGAAAAAGTTTGCAGGCATTCTCCCAAGCGGCTTGCGCGATTGCCTCAGCATCCTCGCCGGTACGATCGACACGGTCGTTGACCAGCGTGTTTGCCGTAATGGAGATCATTGCGGGCTCGCATTCAAGACCGCGGATGGGCTCCGGAGCCATATACGGGCAATCCGTCTCGAACAAAATTCGATCGAGTGGGGTTGCCGCAAATGCCTCGCGCACATCGTCGTTGCGCTTAAAGGTGGCCGCACCGCCATAGGCGATATAGCAGCCCAAATCCACAAAGCGCTCCATCGTGGCGCGGTCCTCGCCAAAACAGTGCAGCACACAACCAGCCTGGGGCACACCCACCTCGCGCAGTACGTTGTACGCATCAACGTGCGAGGTGCGCTCCCCATCCGAGTCCTCGTGACGCAGGTGCAGCTCCACCGGCACATTGCGGCGCACGGCAAGCTCGAGCTGGCGCGCCATGCAATCAATCTGCACGTTATGGGGTGCCGGCGCGATATCGTCGTCATAGTCCATGTGATAGTCCAGGCCGATTTCGCCAATACCGGCGCATAAGGGGTCATCAAGTGCGGCAACGACCTGTGCATGAACGTCGTCGGTATAGTCCGGCGCGCCATACGGATGCACGCCGGCAAGATACTTGATCTGCGGGATATCCTGCATCGGAAGAATCTCGCGCACCAGCCAGTCGCTATAGTCCGCCACGCTGCGCTTGTCGGCAATGGGGTCGAACATCGTCACCAACAGGTCGACGCCCGCGGCTTTGGCACGCAGGAGCGTCTCGGGCACATCCTTGCCCCAAAACGAAAGCAGATGTGCATGCGTGTCGGCAAGCGGCGCCAAAGGCACGGGACAAGCAACCGTCTTCTTTTTCTTGGTAAACGTCACGCGTTCGGCATTAGGCATCATGGATTAGCTCCCGGGCCAGACGGACAAAGTCGGCAACATCGAGCGTCTCGGCGCGCGTGGTGGGTGCGATACCGCAAACCTCAAAAGCGGCATCGAGCACGTCCTTGGCAAAACCGTTGGCGCTCATGGAATTGCGGATGGTCTTGCGACGCTGAGCAAATGCAGCATCAATCACGCGGGCCACAAATTCGCGATCGAGTCCTTCGGGTACCACGCCGTCAACACGGTCGATACGCACGACGGCCGAGTCCACGTGCGGCGCCGGCATAAAGCAACGCGGCGGCACCTCAAAGCGACCCGTCACCTGCGCATACAGGCCGAGCTTTGCCGTATAGCCGCCATAGGTCTTGTTGCCCGGCACTGCGGCAATGCGATCGGCAACCTCCTTTTGCACCATGACGACGGCGCGCTTGAGCGCGGGCATCGTCTGGAAGAACTGCAGGATGATTGTCGCCGCCACGTTATAGGGCAAGTTCGCGACAAATACCGTGGGCTCGCCGCCGGCGGCCTGCTCAATCTGCTCCGGGCCCACCTTAAGCGCGTCGCCCATGATAAAGCGGAAGTTGGCGTAGTCGGCGGCGTGAGCATCGAGCACCGGCTCGAGCTCGGGATCTGCCTCAATCGACGTAACGCACGCCGCCTCCTGCAGCAGGGCCAACGTCAGCGTGCCGCAACCCGGGCCGACCTCGAGCACGCGCTCATCGCCCGCAAGCTCAGCGAGCTCACAGATACGTTCGATCACATGGTTGTCGATCAGGAAGTTCTGGCCCAGGCGATGCTTGGTCGCAAGGCCAAACTCCTCTAGCAGCTCCCTAGTTGCCGTGGGGTTTGCCAAAGGCGAAGTTGTCATGGTTGCCTCCTTAACATGGTGGCTGCATCGTAAAGCAAAAGGGCATGGACCGTTGCGGCCATGCCCTTACAGCTAAACAGCAAATTGCCGATATGGCGCGCAGCGGCTTAGCCCAGACGCGGGAACAGCGGCTCGCCCTTCTCGACGGGCTGACCACCGGCAA
Source organism: uncultured Collinsella sp. (assembly GCA_902491345.1). Lineage (GTDB taxonomy): Bacteria > Actinomycetota > Coriobacteriia > Coriobacteriales > Coriobacteriaceae > Collinsella. Next base: position 39,468 of record CABUHI010000003.1, on the reverse strand, counting down.
GCAGGCCCCAAGCGCAAATGCCCTTGAGGTCGTCGCTCGCGGCCTCGTCCTCGCAGGACAGGCGGCGCAGGGCCTCGGCAGAAGTCTGGGGCATGAGCGGCATCAGCAGGTGAGCGGCAATGCGGATGGCCTCGAGCAGGTTGTAGATCACAAACGCCAGCTCGTCAGCCTTGGCCTCGTCCTTGGCAAGCGCCCAGGGCTCGGAGTCCTCGATGTAGTGGTTGGCGGCATGGATGAGCTCCATGACCTCGTCCTTAGCTCCACCATAATCGAGCACGTCCATCTTGGCCATGTAGCGCTCGACCAGACCATCGGCGATCTTTGCCAGCGGGTTGTCGAACGCATCGAACGATGCGGGCTTGGCGGGCGCGCAACCATCAAAGTACTTGCCGCTCATGTTGAGCGAACGCGAGATAAGGTTGCCCCAGCTGTTGGCCAGGTCGGCGTTGTAGACCTGCTCCATGCGATCGAAGCTGATGGCACCGTCGGTGCCGGGGACGACGTCGGTCATAAAGTAGTAGCGATAGCCCTCGACGCCCAACATGTCGATAACGTCCTGCGGAGCGATGGCGTTGCCGCGGCTCTTGGACATCTTCTCGGCCTTGCCGGTCTCGGCATTGCGCACGGTCAGGAAGCCGTGGGCAAAGACGTGCTCGGGCAGGGCCTCGCCGATGGCCATGAGCATGGCGGGCCAAATGACGCAGTGGAAGCGGATGATGTCCTTGCCCACGATGTGGAACTGCGCGGGCCAGCGATAGGCCAGCTCGGCACGCGCCTCGTCGGTGTCGACACCGTAGCCGACGGCCGTCATATAGTTGAGCAGCGCATCGAACCACACGTAGGTCACGTGACCCTCGTCAAACGGGACCTGAATGCCCCAGTCAAAGCTCGTACGGCTCACGGAAAGGTCATTAAGGCCGCCCTCGACAAAGCTACGTACCTCGTTCATGCGGAACGCAGGCTCGACAAAGTCGGGGTGCTCGTCGTAAAGCTTGAGCAGCTTGTCCTGGAAAGCGGAAAGCTTAAAGAAGTAGGACTCCTCCTGCACGCGCTCAAGCGGACGGTGGCAGTCGGGGCACAGGTGCTGGCCGACGCTGCCGTACTCCTCGTCGCCCTTCTGGACCTGCGTATCGGTGAAGTAGGTCTCGTCAGGCACGCAATACCAACCGTCGTAGCTGCCCTTATACAGGTAGCCGGACTCCTTCATGCGCTCCCACAGGTACTGCACGGCATGATGCTGGCGCGGCTCGGTGGTGCGGATGAAGTCGTCGTTGGAGATCTCGAGCTTGCTCCAAAGCTCCTTGAAGTGCGGAGCCTGGCTGTCGGTCCACTCCTGCGGCGTCATGTTGTGCTTGGCTGCGGCCTCGGCGACCTTCTCGCCGTGCTCGTCCATGCCGGTCAGGAACTTGACGTTATAGCCGGCGGAGCGACGATAACGGGCCTGAACGTCGGCGATGATGGTGGAATAAGCCGTGCCCAGGTGCGGATCGGCGTTGACGTAGTAGATGGGCGTCGTGATAAAGAACGAAGGCTTACTTTGATCCATGGGGTTTGTCCTCCAGAAAAACGTTGCATACAGGGGATGATTCTAGCGCAAGGGCTGGATATCCTCCATCTATTGCATATCGAGCACCATGGCATAGACATCGCGCTTACGGCGCGAGTACTTCTGCGACAGGCGCTTGGCCACCGCAGAGGCGGGCTCTCCCTCCTCGAGCGCGGCGCGGATATCCTCGCGCAGAGCCTCGTCGGGATCCGCTGCCGCGGCGCCAACCGGCACGATACCGGCCTCCTCATCTTCGCTCGGCGGCGCGATGACCAGCGCAATCTCGCCCTTTACCTCGCCGCGAGCACGCAGCTCCTCGGCGAGCTGGGCGGCGGGCCCGCGCAAGACCTCCTCGTGCAGCTTGGTGAGTTCGCGGCAGACGGCAACCTCACGTTGGGGAAAGACCTCCGCCACGGCCTCGAGCGTCGCCACGATGCGATGTGGAGACTCGTAGAAGATGAGTGCGCCGGGCACCACGGCAAGACGCTGCAGTCGGCGCACGCGGTCGCCGTGCTTGCGACCCAAAAAGCCTTCGAAGAAGAAATGCTCGCAGGGAATGCCGGACGAAACGAGCGCCGTGACGCAAGCAGAAGGCCCGGGAATAACTTCGACGGGCACATCGGCCTCACGCGCCGCCTCGACCAGCGCCTGGCCGGGATCGGACACGCTCGGCATGCCGGCGTCCGAGGCAAAGGCGAGGGTCTCCCCCGCCAGCAGGCGGTCGACCAGGCCGGCGGCGCGGCTGGCGATCACATTCTCGTCGCAACGGACAAGCGGCTTGGAAATGCCCAGGTGCATCAGCAGCTTTGACGTCACACGCGTGTCTTCGCAGCAGATGACATCGGCAGCGGCAAAGGCTTCGCCAACGCGCGGGGACAGGTCGCCCAGGTTGCCGATGGGCGTGCCGACCACATAGAGTTTGCCCGTATGGGCGCTGTTTTGCGTCATATCAACCTATTCAATCATGCCGCGCTCGAGCGTGCCGAGCGCCGCGCGGGCGTCCCATGCTGCAATGCGCTTCTCGGTCTTCCACGTTTGGAAGAACCAACCGGCAGCCGGCGCAAACGAAGCCAGCTGATTGGCGATAAACACGCGCTCGTAGGCATTGCGGCCCTCGGGCGTAACCGACGAGTTGGCAAAGATCGCCGCGCCCGACCATTCGCCCACCAGCACGGGGAACCCAGTTGAAATCGCTTCTTTAAGCTCGCGCTTGTTACGCGAAATCGCCGTCGTCAGCCCGCGGGGGCTCGTGATGTCGAGCGCATGCTCGTCGCGGTAATGGTACAGGTGAAGGTCCATGTAGACGTTCTTGTACTTGGCGCCGCGCATAAAATGCTTCCACTCGCTGGGATGCCCCGACGACGAGAAAACGACGATCTTATCCTCGGGCATATACGAACGGACGAGCTCGTAAGCATCGCGATAGAAATTGCGCAGGTAGTGAGCAGGAATGCCATCCGTCATGGTGAAGAGGCTCTTGCGGACACTCATCTGCGGCGTATCCAGCAGCTCAATACCCAGCAGGCTCTCGGCCTCGCCGTAGCGATCGGCCAAGCGCTCGAGCACGTCGAGTGCGACATGACGACCGTTGGTGGACGAATGCCACTCGGCAACAGCCTCCGGCGTGGCGGGCGAATCGTTGGAATCGCCCTGGCCACCGGGCACAGTCGCCAGGTCAAGCAGCACGCGAATGTTGTACTTGGCAGCCCACTCAATCGCGCGGTCGATGTAATCGACAACCGAGATGTAGGAGGCATCGGACTCCTGTGAGCCAAAGGCATACCAAGGCACCGGCAGGCGCACGGCGTTGAGGCCGATCTGCGCCATGCGACGGAAATCGTCCTCGCTCACAAACGTCTCGTAATGACGGCGCATGCGCTCGTTATAGGCGGCGGTGCCCATGGCCTCCTGCAGCTCGGCCGCGTTGGATGCACCGGTCGCCGCGTATAGCGACGGGGTCACCCAAGGCTCGGGAATAAACCAGCCAGAGAGATTAACGCCGAGTATCCTCTCCATCACTGCCCCCTTCGGATCGTGCAGGCCGAGCCTGCATCGTATTGCATAGGAAAAGTATCGTTTTGAGTATACCCGCGCATGCGGACAGACGACCGAACGGTCTGTAAAGTGGCGCAAAAGCGGGAGGAATGTCTGAGCGGGCGGGCCCGAGATGTGCACGCACGTCGGAAGTAAGCGCCGGAAAGCGCATCCCACTCTGAAGCCAAATTCCGGGACGCAATTTCCGCAGAGCCCTCAATAAAAGAAAAGGACCCCTTTGCAGAGGTCCTAGTCAATTCAAGGTGGCGGGGAAGGGAATCGCGTCCGCGCGCTGCGCGGACGGACCGCTGCGGCGCTTGCGCGCCTTGCGAGCTACGCTGGAAAACGCTTGCGCGTTTCCTCAGCTCCGCGCCCTCACGGGGTTCGATTCCGTGCATGGGCTACATAAAAGAAAAGGACCCCTTTGCAGAGGTCCTAGTCAATTCAAGGTGGCGGGGAAGGGAATCGAACCCCTGACACGAGGATTTTCAGTCCTCTGCTCTACCAACTGAGCTACCCAGCCATTTGAGGTGTGCCTTGTTTCAAGGCTTGATTAGTATAACCAAGGACGCGTTCCGGTCAACCGAGAATTTTAAAAAAGTTTTTGAGCACAGCCTCGGTTCTATAAATCGGCACGTCAGAGGCATCAGCCGGCAGCAAGAAGTTTTTCACTCAGAGCCGCACGGGCAAACTCACTTGGCGTCATCCCCTCGGCAGCCGCCCGTCGACGAATGGCCTCCTTCATTCCCAGAGGAATCTTGACCGACAGCGTTGCCGTCCCCTCACCTGAGAGCGGGGGCCGTCCATGCACGATCCCACCAACGGTGTGTTCGCCATCCGGAAACTCTCCGCGCTCGTACGACTCGCACCACGCGTCAATCATTTCATCCGTTACAACCTGACCATTAGCGGCCGTATACGTCTTGCCCATCATCGACCCCTTTGCCGAGCCTGTTCAATCTCCTGCCAAAATTTCTTCTGGACTGGAGACAAGGCATGAATGATAAGCCACCCACGGACAAGCTCGACCGCGACAAGCTCCACGCTTCGTCCGTCTGGGAGCCATCCAATCGCAAGCCATCTCGGCGGCTCGTCCTTCGACTCGCGACGAATGCACTCAGTAACCGCAAGCCAAGCGCTAAGCACCTGCTTTTCCGTCAGGTGCTTTTTAGCGTTGGGATGAATCTCAACATCCATGCATCTTCTCCTCCATCTTACCCAATTTCGTATGACGAAAGTCCACTGTCGCCAATTCTTAAGCCGGCACGCGTTGGAGAGCAGGGGTCGAAACAATGATTGAAGGACGCTCTAGTACGGCCCAGGCGCCGGGGCAGGAGCACATGCGCCAAGGGCGGACGTTTTCGTAGCGCGCGAGGATATTGCCGTCGCGATCGATGAAGGCGATGTCGATGGGATAGGCCATAAAACACGTATGGACCGAAGAGCAGCGTGGAAACGCCATGACGAGCGGCAGGCCGTTGGCGGCAACCGGACGCCGTCCCAGCATGCCGCGCAGGCGCACGACAAACGACTCCGCCACCACAAACTCGGCCGGCGTCCAACCCAGCCTATTGAGTGCCCGCGCGTAGACGATGTAGGACGAGACCGCGGTCACATGACCACCCCCGGACGCCATGGATCGACCGTCACCGCACGCTCGTGCGACAACGTTGTCGGCGCCCCCAGCGGAACGCCAGCGATGCTGAGAGAAGTCGGCCACGGCTCATAGTGCATGGTGCAGGTGTAGGTCCTAAACGTACCGGATAGGGAGAGCAGGCCACCATCCGATGCCTCCGCGCCTTGCTCGCTCGACACTTCGATCTGCAAGTCATAGCCTTCCATGGCATTCAGAATTTGAGTCTGAACCGTCGCCGAGGCATCGGCAGAGCTTTCGTCGCCCTCCCCCTCCGACGCCACGGCGTGCGCCAACACGATGTCGGGCACCACGCGGTCGAAGCGCGCAACAGCGCTGGCAAAGATCATGACGTTGTACACGATGAGTGCCAGCACCAGCAAAACGGGCGTAACCACTGCCATCTCAACCGTCGCTTGGGCGCGCTCCTCGCGCAGACGCATGCGGATACTCATTACGACCCACCGCCCAGAGCGCCAACCAGCGTGGCGACATCGACGGTGAGCGGGATGGAGCCGCCGCCGGGCAGAGGAATCTCCGCAAGTGTGAACACCGTACCGCTAATGGTGCGTTCGACTTGATATTCCAACGCCTCGCAAAGCGCCTTGGGATCGGTCACGCCCAACGGAATACTTCGCAGTTTGTCTTGCGTTTGAGAGAGACCCGCAATGTCAGACCCCGGACTCTTAATGACGTTGGCGGAATCGGTCAGCACCGGCTTTCGCAGGCGCAAGTCGCACGGTTCCAAACCCAGCGCCGCCACGGACGCCGAAACGGTATCGCCGAGCCACGATGCAATGGAGCCCAACGCACCGCTGCCCCCTCCTAGGTCTTTAATCATCTCGTCCATAAGTTCGTCGGCCGAACCTTGGATGTCTCCGTATCCCACGAGTAGCCGTCCCCAAACATCCATGACGCCGTCGAGCACGCCGGCAACGCCGCCCGAGCGTTCCTTCAATGTCGAGAAAAATCGCGAAAGCACGTTGTTTTGCGCCGTCGCCTCATCGGGCGCCAGCACCGCGGCAGAGATAGCACCGCGATCGCCAAGCCTGACTGCCGCGTTAAACGAGGAGTTAAGTTGATCGGGGCTGGTAATGTCACCCGAAACTGCAAAGGCGACCACGCCGTTGCGGCCAGGTGGGGCGATACGCGGGCGCTCGCCGGAAAGCGCTTTAATGGCCTGGTCAAACGCATTGCCCGCACGGTCGGCCTCATCCTCGGTCTGACGCTCAAGTTCGAGTTCTTTGTTGCGGCATTCGACGTAGTCTTCCAGAGCCTCTTTGAATCGATCAAAGTGGTACTCAAAGCCGTTTTCGATAGAAGTCGAAGGAGCCGCAACGGCACCGAGCGACGAAACACCAAAATGGCATCTATTGCATTTGTCCTGCCCGTCATAAGCAGCAACCGAGGCCAGCCCGCATGGCGCCCCCTTCTTATAGTTGGGGCAACTCGTTCCGTAATGCAGATACGTCTTGCCATCGATGGCACTGGTTGGCCACACCGTATCGGTATAGAGTTCCGTCGCTCGCACCTCGTCAGTGTTGCGCGGCAACAGCGGGATATAGGAAGCGACTTCATCTCCGTCCTCGGTTACATATGCACGATTGACCTCTGTACTCGCATAGGTGTAAAACGCCTTGCGCGCCGCCGACTCCGCCTTCGTCTCGACGCTTGAACCCTGCGGTTTTTCGTCTGCCAGGCGTTGACGGTAGTAGGTCTTCGCGCGGTCGAGCGCCACCTGTGGCTCCCACGAAATGCTCGAGGCATAATGCGGGTTCTGCTCACCCGAGAGCTTTGCCAAACTCCTCGTACGTTCCCACATGCATGAACAGCTACCGACCGAAGCCGGAACCGATCCACCGCAATCCGCAAGCCAGGCGCGTTCTTTTGCTTTCGCCGTCTCCTCCAAGGCCTTCTGCAGCTCATCTGCTGCGCGCTCCAGATCTTTCGATGTGTCTTTAATGGCATCGGTCGAGATCTCAGAACCCTCGAGCGCAACGAAATCCGACTCGGACGTCCTGGGCACGGCAAGCGCCGTACCGGTATAGGTCACACTATCGGTATCCTGCGCCGACACCGCCTGCGTGGCACGCGCGGCAATCAGATACGGCAGAGCCGTCTCGATTTTCTGCAAGCCTTCCGATGCGCTTTTGGCAAACTTGTTGCGCGTTTTAATGATCTCAATCCCGGTGTCGACCATATTGCCGGCAACTGGTTCGGCACCCGGGATGAGGATGGCGACCAGGCCCGTCCCGATCGTGGCAAACCCCGCTAGCCCCAGACTCAAGATGCTCGCATCAACCACCGTGGCAGCCGTGTGATAGGACGACACTACGTTGGCACCCGCCAGCGCGCCGCTATCGGCCGCCACCTGGGTGTCCCCCGCGCGCGACATGCTCCATATCGCCGCGGTCGACGAAAACAACAACGTGAGCACCACTAGGATGACCACGGCAGAAGAAAGCGTGGTGTAGGCACCGTCTTCGATAAACAGGTCGATACCGGCGCGGCCCATAAAGCCGCCTCGCTTGCGATGGCAGCTCGGACGGCGCGTCAAAACGCGTCTAGACCAGAAACGCTTAATCCCATGCAGCAATCCACGAATCATAATCTCCCTCCAGCCATTCGGGACGTGATTGATACGAGACATCGACCTTGAGCTCAACGTAGCCACCCTCGGCGGTACCACCCATAGCCTGCGCAAACGCACCGATCACAGGCAACGGCTTGACCTCGCCGGAAACGGACACGGACGAGACGCCACCCGCATCGGCCCGGCTAAGCTCAATATCCCACGACAACGGCCCGCCGGCATGAAAGATCGAAACGTTGGGCACTGCGGCAAGCCGGCGGCGGGTGAACTCCTTAAGATCGTCGTCCTCCGCCGTCGTCGTGATCATGAGCCGCGCGGTCTCGGCGGCGGCAGACTCCATGACCGCGCGCGTATAAAGCAGGCACACCGGTTGCAGTGCGAGAAGGATGAGCGTCAGAAACGTCGGCAGCAAAAAAGCGGCCTCGACCGTAGACTGCGCCCAGTCCTCGCGCGCGATATCAATACAACGCGATGTCCTTAGCGCCCGCAGCGGCGTCGATAACCGACGTCGAGGCAACGCCATGGGATGCCGCCCGCTCAACCAGCGCCGCCAAGCGTCCATCGGTGCCAGCACGCCAAAGTCCCGCGATCGCCAGCACGATGGAAAGCAGCGCCACCGTGACGATGGCGTACTCGACCGTTGCCTGGGCAGATTCCTCACGCAGGACATCATGCATTTCACGACCCCTTCTTTGAGTTCGTTGTCTGCGGGGTCAGACGGACCACGCGCAGGCGACACGAAGTATCACCAGCATCCGCGGCAACCGTCACCATATCGACCCAGCCGCGTCCGTCACGCACGATGGCGCCCCACACGTTGCCCTTGATGTCGAGATAGCCGCTCAGAGCAAGTTGTGCCGTGGGTACTTCGCGATAGGCACGCAGCATATCCGCCGCCGCTTCGGTCATCGGTCGGCACTCGGACCATGCGAGACGAACAGCGACGGCATTGTTTGCCGACGAACCCGTTGCAGCGCCCGCTCGCTCGTCGAGTGCTTGCAAGAACGTTTGTGCCGTGACGGCGGCATTCGCATCGTCCGCGTCTTGCGCATCGTCTTTTTGAGACGTCGCAGCCGAACCCGAGCCCGCATCCGCGGCAACCCCTAAACGTTGTTGCCGCGCCGCGTTAAGCCCCCAAACCGCCACTGCCACCGCCACGACCGCACAGGCGAGCACCAGCAACGCGCCGACGGGACGGGCGCCCTCTACAGGCTGTTGATGCCCTCGCTGATAGCGCTCCATAGATCTTGGACCTTGCCCTTAAATGCGACGATGGCAATGATGGCAATCACCACGAGCACACCGACCAGGATGGCGTACTCGGTGGTGCCCTGCGCGCTCTCCTCCCGCAGCAGTTCCTCGGCACGCTGGCGAGCGTGAATTGACTGGCAAGACGCCCAGCTCCAAACCTTGCCAACAACGTCAGTCATCGTATTCATGTATTCCTCCCTACATCATCCCGCCTGCTCCCAGCAGCGGGCCCAATATGGACAGAAGCAACGCCGGCAAGATGAGCGTGCCGGTGGGAATCAGCAGCTTGACCGGCGCGCGCTCGATCTCGCGCTCGACCGCGGCGCGATGGGCCGCGCGAATCTCGCGACTTTGGGCCGCCAGCGTCTCGGCAAGCGGGGCACCGAGGGCAAGCGCCTGCCCCGCTGTGATGGCAAAGGTCTCGAGCGCCCGCACATCTAGATCGCGCGCGGCCGCCAGAAGCTCGTCCTCGCGCGTCCCCACGCCCACCTGCCACGCCATGCAGGCTCGCTCAAGGCGGAGCGCCAACGTCGATCGGCGATTGGCGCAAAAAACCTCAAGCGCCGCATCGAACGAAAGGCCAGCCGAAAGCCCCAGACGCACCACGTCGATCATCTCGGACACCTCGCCAAGCGACACCTGCGTCGTACCACCCGTGCCGAGCATGCCCTTCAACCGTGCTGCCAGGGCATCGGTCACCGAGCGGGCAGCCGCGACAACCAGCAGCGCCTCGCGTTTGCAGGCCTGGACGATCTTGTGTGCGTCCGCACGATTGAGCCCCGTCGCGACAAACACGCTGAACGCGCACAGGCACGCCGCGGCCCCGACCAGGGCGCTCATAGCTCCACCCGCATAATGCGTCGGATGACCACCAGGGCGACGGCGTTGAGGGCAAGGCCCAGCACCACGGCACCGGCACCCGCCGGCGTTGCAAGGCCGCGGCGAAAGTCAGCCGAAAGCAGCGCCAGCACCGCGCACATACCCGCCGGCATCGCCGAGACCATGTGTGCCGACATACGAGCCTGCGATGTCTTGACGTCCAAACGGCGCTTGAGCTCAATGCGCTCCCCCACCATGCTCGACGCCTCGGATAACAGGTCGGCAAGCGGGGCACCGGTTCGCTGCGACACCTTGAGCGCCAAGGTGACAAGCGAAAGGCCGGGGGCATCGATACGGTTGAGTAGGTCATCCAGCGCATCAGTCGCCGAGACGCCGCAGTCGATCGCCGCCGCCACGCGCAAAAACTCGGTATGCACCGGCTCTTGCGCGTGAGTTCCCACAAACCTCATGCCCTGGGCCAGCGAATGGCCCGAGGCGAGCGACATGGAGAGCGCCGTAAAGGCCTCGGGCATGGCTTCTTCCACATCGTGTTGCTCGCGGCGACGGTCGAAGGTGTCGCGAGCGGCGCCTACGCCAAACGGCGCGAGCAGCCCCAGAACAAAGCCGATAGGCGACAGCGATACGACAGTCAGGGCGATGCCGCAGACGCCACTCGACAGCAGCAAGCATGCCAGGCGCGCCTCGTCATCCTCGATAACAAGGCCAAGGCGATGTGCTGGAACCAGCGCCGCCCAGGAGCGGGCGATCTTTTTTAGCAGGTCGTTTTCTGCCAACTCGCGCGGCAGCTTCTCGACCACCGACTCAAGCGCATGGCTGGCCAGCTCCGCCGGCGGCACGCGCGACGCACGAGGCCCCGCCCCACATGCCGCCGCGGCAGAAAGCCCCGTTAAGCCCCCTACGACGAGGGGCACAACGATCTCCATTCGTCCACCTCCTCTTGCGTGAGCGTTCCCGAGCGCAGGCCCTCTGCGATAAACGGAGGCTCGCGATCGAGTGTCCAGGTGCGCGTGGCGGCATCGAACGTCACGTAGCGCTCAAGCTCCACGCCGCCCGACGCGCCGCGTCGCACCCCCGAATAGGAGGACACGAAACGCCTGCCGTCCGCATGGCGCTCGGACATCACGATGCCGTCGAGCGCCATGGCGATCTGCTCCTCGATAAGCTCGCTCGGCAGATCGATGCCATAGCGCGCAAGCAGCGTCAGACGCACCACGGTCTCCTGTTCGGTGCCCGCATGAAGTGTGGTGAGCGACCCATCATGTCCGGTGTTCATGGCCTGCAACATGTCGCAGCATTCCGCGCCGCGCACCTCGCCCACCACAATACGGTCAGGACGCATGCGCAGGGCGTTGGTCACCAGGTCGCGGATTGTCACCGCGCCCTCGCCCTCAATTGAAGCCTCGCGCGCCTCCAGGCGAACCACATGCGGGTGATGCGCAAACTTGAGCTCGGCGGAATCCTCGATCGTCACGATGCGCTCGCCGGTGGATATCTCGCACGATAGCGCGTTGAGCAGCGTGGTCTTGCCCGACCCCGTGCCACCTGCAACCGCCAAATCCTGACGCAGCGACACCGCACACGAAAGCAGTTGTGCATACCAAAGCGGTAGCGACCCCAGGCCCACAAGCTCGTCCAACGAACAAATGCGATCTGAGAACTTGCGGATGGTGAGGATCGGTCCATCGATCGCCACAGGCGGGATCACCGCATTGACGCGATAGCCCGTCTTGAGGCGTGCGTTGACGATGGGGCTGCGCTCGTCGATGCGCCTGCCCAGCGGCGAGATGATGCGGTCGATGAGCACGCGGATCTGCTCGTCATCCTCAAACGCATGCTCGATGGGATATAAGACGCCGCCGCGCTCAAAGAAAGCCGAGCGACAACCGTTGACCATGATCTCGGTGACGGTGTCGTCCTCGATGAGCGGCTGCAGTGGGCCCAAGCCCACCACGTCGTCCAAAATCTCGTCGATGATGGCCTCGCGCTCGGGCGTCGCCAGGTCGGTCGCCTCCTCCACGTTGAGCGCTGCCTCCACCGCAGGACGCAATTCCGAGCGGGCGAGCACCGGATCGATGTATGCGCTGATACGCGCCACCTCGTCATAGCCCATGCGGTCCATCACGGCGCGCTTGGTGCGGCGCTTGACGGCACGGTGGCGCCCCGCATCAACAGGCACTGTCGCCGCAGCCGCACCGGCTTCCTTAATCCTTGTTTGCAAGCTCATCGCGAATCACCCTCGCGCGACCAGGGAAGACGGATACGTGGGCGCTCGGTGCGCGTCGCGCGGTCGGTGACCATGTCACTCCAGGGACCGACGGCGCAGCCCAGCTCCACGAGCATCTCGCGCGTGGCTTCGCGCACGCTGGCGGCAAAAGCGCTGGTCTGTCCCACTGCCTCGTCAGCACGGCCGAATGCCATGAGCGCCGCCAGGTCCTGCCCACCGTCGGCGATGCGGATCTTGGAGCTCAACGCGCAGGCAATCTCAAAGCGCATGGCGACATCCTCGTCGGCACCGCGCGCGCCAAACCGGTTGAATACGGCGCTCATGCGCGTACGCGGCACGCCCACACGGCTCGCCAGCTCGATAACGCGTGCTGCGGACGTCGCAGACGACACCGCCGAATCGCCCACGACCAGGCAGCGATCGCTTGCCGCCACCGCGGCCGCCACGGCGTCACCCCAAAAGACCGAGGTGTCGACAAGAACCACGTCGGATTCGCGGCGCAAGACGTCGAGCAGCAGCTCCACCGGGCGCGCCATGAGCTCGGCCTGTTCGGGCGCGGCGACCGGGCCCCAAAGCGTGACGCCCGGGGCCACACGCATCGAGGCGCCCACGATGTCCGATTCGGCAAGTGCGCCCGCAGCCGATGGCTCGATAAGCGTCGCCATGTCATGCGGGGTATCGGCACCCAACAGGTCGTAGAGGTTTCCAAACATCAGGTCCAAGTCGAGCACGGCAGCACGCAGGCCCAGCAGCGACGCCGCATGCGCCATGGTGGCGACGATCGTCGACTTGCCGCAACCGCCCGAACCCGAAACGACGCAGACAACCGGGGCTCGATGCGACGGGGCGACGGCATCCGCCGGCGGTGCGGGGGCAGGCGGCGCCGGTACGGGCGGCAACGTCCCCGTCTCCCCGGCAGCGCTCATATGCTGCGCCCAAGCCGGCATGGCAGGCTGCTCGGCCCGCGGGGCCGAATCTGGGGACTTCACGGTCGCATCGGCACGAACATTGTCGTTCCCGGCAAGCCCCTCAACCTCGTCGAGCTCATCGACCAGGCTCACGCCATGCACGTATCCCATATCTACGGCCAAAAGATCCTCGCCATACGGCACTGGCTCTCCGACTTCATCGTATGCAAGGGGATCCCGGGGGCACCGATCATGCTCGGCTTCCGCTTTTCCACAATCATCAACACGCGGGCCTCTTGTAGCGCGAGGCGCCCCGGATTCCCTATCAACAAAAGCATCGGGCTCAATCGTCATACACCGGTCGTAATCAACCGTTCCCTCGCCCGCGCGTCCGTTGCCGCATATGCTACGCGCAGCGATAACCTCGGTCGCCCCCGCGCGAAACAGCCCCTCGATATCCGAAGGATCGAGCGTCTCTATCAGTACGACCACGCGGCTCACGCGGCCCTCGGCCGTCAGGCGCGCAACAGTCTTTCGCACGTCTTCGGCATCGAACAAGGCTGCCGCGATAATCGCCGCCCCACGACGCGACGGAAACGCCCGCACCATGGAAACCAGCCCATCCAGGTCGCCCACGCGAAGCACCTGCGCGCCTGCATCGCGGCCCTCGACTTCCCGCTGCAGCAATCCGTAATCACCGCACGCGCAGCATGCAAGCCAGATCGCCTTCATCACTCGTCGCCTCCGCTCTTTTTGCCGCGCACCGTGGCGGGAATCGTCAAACTGACCGTCCCCTTGCCCGAGGCCCCCAGCAATTCCTTAACGTCTTCGGGGTCGGCCGCCAGCGTCACCCATTCGATCTTGCCTTCGTGCGTGGCGCCGGCCTCTTCGCTGGTATCGATCACGCGCGCGCCGCACAGCCGATCGGTTACGCCGTCCTTTTGCACGTACACGTCCACGTAGCTGCCCACGCCCGTGGCGCCCCCGACCGAATGCTCGGCATCGACCGCCACCGAAACGGCGACCTTGCCTTTGGGCACCTCGAGCGTGTGGGTTTCGGCCTTGGTGTAGACATCGCAAATCACGGCATTTTTAGGGATGCGTGAGGTCGTCACGTCGCCGCGCACCTGGCGCAACTCGGTCGCCGCATCGCGCGGCAGTAGGCTCGCCAGCCATTCCTGGGTTATGACATTGGTCTCGTCGAGGGTCTCGCCCACATCGATATCACGCGCCGCGACGCACACCTCGACGCGATCGCCGCCATACTTGGCCAGCGTCTCGGCCTGGACCTGCTCAGCCTGCGAGCGAATCGACGATGCGTAGACCATGCAGAGCAGCGCGGCGAGCACACCCGCGATTAGACTGATGGCGATGCGCTTGCTCTTGTTCACGGCCGCTCCTCTCAAGGTAGCACCGGGCGGATGCCCGTAGCACCATTGTCCGAGCGGGCAAGCAGCAAAACGGTGCGATCGCGATCTTGGTTTTGAGTGTCAAACCAATTGCCGACCAAAAGCTGACCGGCCCGTCAAGCTCGTGGCAAGGTTTTGGTCAGCACGTCAGCAAAACGCACGTTTAGGGGCGCATCGGCAATAAAAAAGCCGCCTCCCGCACCATTGGGAGACGGCTGTCATAGATAGATTCAATTACAGATGAACATCGGGATCGAGCATCTGAGCACTCACGCGCATGGATGACGCCAAGTTTTGGAACGTCTCCAGACGCAGGCTGTCAATCTGTCCCGCGTCCTCGGCCTCGCGAACGGCACAACCCGGCTCATGGGTGTGTGTGCAATCGCCAAACCGGCACGCGCGCGACGCCTCGACGATCTCGGGAAACGCGCGGGCCAACCCCCGCTCGTGGCCCACAAGCGGCAGGCTCCGCAGACCCGGGGCATCGGCGATCACGCCGGCTTCGCCCGGCAGTACCACCATCACGCGCGCGACCGTGGTGTGGCGACCCTGGTCATCGCGCTCACGTACGCCGCCGGTCGCCAACGTATCGTGACCCAGCAGCGCGTTGAGCAGCGTCGACTTGCCAGCACCCGATTCACCCAAGATCATGGCGCAGCTCCCGGCGGGCACGCAGGCGCGCACCTCGTCCAGGCCACGACCCTCGGCAGAGGACGTCACGATCACGCGCACGTCCGGACCCACCAAGCGGTGCACACGGTCCAGATCGCGCTCGAGCTCATCGGCGTCGCAGCGGTCGGCCTTGGTGAGTACCACCACCGGCTCGGCACCGCAGTCGAGTGCCAACACCAGCGAGCGCGCCACGCGGTCGAGCAGTACCTCGCCGGCGCCGAGCGCCTGCACGATCAGCACGCTATCCACGTTGGAGCAAAGCACCTGACGCTCGCCGCGAGCGCGTCCGCGCCAGCGCTCAAAACTCGTGCGGCGTGGCAGCACGCACTCGATCACGCCCATGTTGTGCCCGGGCGCACGACGCACCGCCACGCGGTCGCCCACGGCGGGCAGCAGAACCTCGTCCTCGCCACGCGACTTGGCAAACCCCACGGCATGCTCGGCACGAAAGGTGTCATCGGCAGTCGCCACCAGCGGAAACCCACGATCCAGGCGCACCACGGCACCAAGCTGCATCTGCTCGGGCTCCTCGGCATGTGCGCAAAAGTCGTCAAATGCCGCCTGCTGAGCTTCATCGACCGGCAGGTCATCGAACGCCGGAACATCCTGCAGCGCGTCGAGTCCCGGCACGTTTGCCAGCAGCTCCTCGGCTGATGCGGGGGCCTCGGTCGCAAGCTTCCGACGACGATCGCGCTTAGCCCGCGCCCCCGTCGTCTTTTTCTTCGCTTTAGCCTTAGCCTTGCCCACAAGCGCCTCCCAGCACCATAAATCACAACTGAGCAGGTATTTTAAATCAAAAAGAGCTGGCCGGGCAAAGCCCGACCAGCTCACAAACTTTCCCTCAGCCCTTTTCATCCGCACGGGAGAAAAGCCAGCAAGGATACCGCAGGGCCCGCCCGCCGGGAGGGGTTTCCTAAGGGCACATCCCGCAGCCGCAAAGCGGCGAGGACGTGCCCGTGGAAACCCCGCAGGCGGTCGGGCCCGGACAGGTACGTTACTCCTTCTCGACCGCGCGCATGATCGCCTTGTAGATCTCCATAAGCGGGATGATCAGGAAGGCCAGACCCAGCGCGGCAAGAACGCCCTTGAGCTCAAGCGTCACAGGGCCGAAGAACATCTCGGCAAGCGTCGGCTGCACGGTCACGATCACCGTCAGCACCAGTGCCAGCGCGGCGGAAGCCCACAGCCACTTGTTCTGCTTCTTCATGGTGAACAGCGACGCACGACGGCTGCGCATATTGAAGCAGTGGAAAATCTCGACCATGTTGAGCGTGATGAACGCCATCATCACGCCTTCCTCGTCGGCATTGCCGGCGATCATATCGGCGATGTGGATGTAGCCCATGTCAAAGTACACGCCCACAAAGAAGCTCGCCAGCACCAGCACGGTGATGATCAAGCCCTGGACCACACAGTCCAGGCCCATATTACCGGCAAAGACGCCGTCCTTGGCGTTGCGCGGCTTGCGCTTCATGATGTCGCCCTCGGCATCCTCCATGCCCAGCGCGAGCGCGGGGAAGCAGTCGGTGACCAGGTTCACCCACAGCAGCTGCACCGGCTGGAAGATGGTAAAGCCGATGAGCGTGGCGATAAACACCGAGAACACCTCGGCAAGGTTAGCCGAAAGCAGGAACTGGATGACCTTGCGGATATTGTCGTAGATGCGACGGCCCTCTTCGCAAGCACCGATGATGGTGGCGAAGTTGTCGTCGGCAAGCACCATGTCGGCAACGTTCTTGGTGACGTCGGTACCGGTGATGCCCATGCCCACGCCGATGTCGGCGCGCTTGATGGACGGGGCGTCGTTGACGCCGTCGCCCGTCATGGCCACGATCTGGTCGCGCGACTTCCAGGCCTCGACGATGCGGGTCTTGTGCTCGGGCTGGACGCGAGCGTACACGCCGTAGTCCTCGATGTGCGCGTCGAGCTCCTCGTCGCTCATGCGATCGAGGTCGGCACCGGTGATGGCATGGCTGCGATCGGTGACGATTCCCAGCTGCTTGGCAATGGCCACGGCGGTGTCGATATGGTCGCCCGTGATCATGACGGTGCGAATACCGGCATCGTGGGCCTCGCGGATGGCGTCGGCGACCTCGGGGCGGACAGGGTCAATCATGCCGGATAGGCCGCAGAAGACCAGGTCGTGCTCGAGCGCAGCGGGGCTGCAGTCGCTCGGGACCTCGGTGTAAGTGCGGCTTGCCAGCGCCAGCACGCGCAGGGCCTCGTCGGCCATGGCCTTGTTGGCGGCCACGAGCTCGGCGCGACGCTCCTCGGTCAGGGGGACGACCTTTTCGCCCTCGTAGATATGGGTGCACAGACCAATCACCACGTCGGGCGCGCCCTTGGTGTACTGCTCGTACTCGCCGTCCAGGGTCTCGACGACCACAGACATCATCTTACGGCCCGAGTCGAACGGGGCCTCGCCCACGCGCGGGTGCTCGGCAGTCAGGCCAGTAAGACCAGCCTTGCCGGCATCGTTGACGAGTGCACACTCGGTCGGCTCGCCCACGGCCTCGCCCAGTTCCTCGTCCCACTGGGCATCGGAGCACAGTGCCATACCGGCCAGGAACTTCTCCTTGGGCGCAGCGAGCTCGTGCTTGACGACGGTCATCTTGTTCTGGGTAAGGGTGCCGGTCTTGTCGGAGCAGATGGTCTGCGTGCAGCCAAGGGTCTCGACGGCAGAAAGCTTGCGGATGATCGCCTGGCGCTTGGCCATCTTGGTCACGCCGAGCGAAAGCACGATGGTCACGACGGCGACCAGGCCCTCGGGGATGGCGGCGACGGCAAGCGAGACGGCGACCATAAAGGTGTCGAGCAGGGCAGTCGGGTCGGTGAGGACGTTGCCCACGCCGTGACGGATGATGTCGACGCCAAAGATGACGACGCAGATGACGATAACCATAATGGTAAGGATGCGGCTGAGCTCGGCGAGCTTCACCTGCAGCGGCGTGAGCTCTTCCTTGGCCTCGGCCAGGGCGCCGGCAATCTTGCCCATCTCGGTGTTCATGCCGGTGCCGACCACGACGGCGCGACCACGGCCGTACACAACGGTGGAACCCATATAGCACATGTTCTTGCGGTCGCCGAGCGGCACGTCATCGGTGCCCGCGGCGAGCTCGATCACGTTGGCATGCTTCTCGACGGGCACGGACTCGCCGGTAAGGGCGGCCTCTTCGATCTTCATCGTAGCGCTCTCGAGCACGCGGCAGTCGGCCGGGACGGAGTCGCCCGCCTCGAGCATGATCACGTCGCCGGGCACGAGCTCGGCACTCGGCAGGTGCACGAGCTTACCGTCGCGCAGCACCTTGGACTGCGCCGCGCTCATCTCCTGCAGGGCCTCGAGGGCTTCTTCGCTCTTGGCTTCCTGGACCACGCCCAGCACCGAGTTGACGATAACGACGAACATGATAATGACGACATCGGCAAAGTCGGGCTCGCCCTTGACCATGCCCGTGAGCGCACTGATGACGGCGGCAACGATCAGCATGATGACCATGGGATCGGCCATCTGCTCAAAGAAACGCTTCCACAGCGGCGTCTTCTCGGCTTCCTCGAGCTTGTTAGGGCCTGTCTTAGCGAGGCGCGACGACGCCTCGTCGTCGCTCAGGCCGAGGTTCTCATCGACACCCTGGTCGCTGAGCACCTCCGCCGCGGCGGACAGGTATTCCTTTTGCATATAGAGTCCCCTCCTGGGATTCGGGCCACTCAGCAGATTGATGCCCGATCATAATTCCCAGGAGAAGGGCAAGGGCTCATCAAGGCTGCCGTGCTGAGCGGCAGTTGATAGTGGAGCTATGGTACCCCAAAGCAACGCGTCTAGCCAAAACAATCCATTTGGAAATATGGTCCATAAGCAACGGTGCAGGCCGTGTGATGCTCAACATTGATAAAACGTTTTTTCTTCGGCGCATCATCAAACTGAAATATCGCCCAGATAGCAGCGGTTAGAACGGTTGGTAAAGTTTTTGCATATACCGTTTTTCCGCAAAAAATGAACTTCTAATTCGGCATACGGTCGATTTTTTGGGGTATTCGGTCGCCATTTCGTTATAATCAACTCAGTTTTATTTCTTATGGTTTATCTATCAGCGCAAGACGATGTCAGATGGAGGTCTGAATGTACAAGCGCACTAAGATTGTATGCACCATGGGTCCCGCCTGCGATAGCGACGAGACCATCCGCGAGATGATCAAGGCGGGCATGAACGTCGCCCGTTTTAACTTCTCGCACGGCTCCTACGACGAGCACCACGGTCGCATCGAGCGCGTCCGTCGTATTTCCAAGGAGCTCGGTATGCCCGTCGGCATCCTGCTCGACACCAAGGGCCCCGAGGTCCGCACCGGCCTTCTGGTCGATGGCAAGAAGGTTGCCGTCAAGACCGGCGACAAGATCGTCGTCACCGCTCAGCCCACGACCGAGGATTTCCACGGCACCGCTGAGCACATCTCCCTCGACTACCTGGCTCTGCCCTCCGAGGTCGAGAAGGGCTCCCTCATCCTGATCGATGACGGCCTGGTTGCCCTCGAGGTCGAGTCCGTCGACGGCCAGGACATGACCTGCGTCGTCAAGAACGACGGCCTGATCGGCGAGCGCAAGGGCGTCAACATGCCCAACGTCAACATCTCGCTGCCCGCTATCACCGAGCGCGATCGTCAGGACATCCTCTTTGGCCTGACCGAGAACATCGACTACATCGCCGCTTCCTTCATCCGTGACGGCGAGTCCGTCCGCGGCATCCGCGAGCTTTGCCGCGAGAACGGTGGCGAGCACGTGACGATCTTCCCGAAGATCGAGTGCGCCCTGGGCGTCGAGAACTTCGACGAGATCCTCGAGGCTTCCGACGGCATCATGGTTGCCCGTGGCGACCTGGGCATCGAGATCAAGCCCGAGCTCGTTCCGCACATCCAGAAGGAGATCATCGCCAAGTGCAACGCGGCCTACAAGCCCGTCATCACCGCTACGCAGATGCTCGACTCCATGCAGCAGAACCCGCGCCCGACGCGCGCCGAGGTTGCCGACGTTGCTAACGCCATTTATGACGGCACCGACGCCGTCATGCTGTCCGGCGAGTCCGCTGCCGGTAAGTACCCGGTTGAGGCCGTCAAGATGCAGGCCAGCATTGCTCTCGAGACCGAGAAGTACCTCCCGGCTCACGCTCCGCTCGAGGTTCCGGCCGATGCCCACGGCACCCGTGTTGTCAACAACGTTGTGGGTATGTCCGCTGTGAACATGGCTACCACCGTTGGCGCCAAGTGCATCACCGTGCCGACGACCACCGGCCGCACCGCTCGCCTGATCTCGCACTTCCGTCCCAACATGCCGATCTGCGCGTTCTCCCGCCACGAGTGGGCCGTCCAGCAGATGATCATGTACTGGGGCGTTATCCCGCACCAGGCCGAGATTACCCAGGGCACCGTCAACGGCACGATCGTCAAGGCGATCGAGACTGCTAAGGAGCTCGGCTACGTCGAGGCCGGAGACCTGACCGTCGCTACCGCCGGCGATCCCCGCATGAGCGTCCAGCTCGAGGACAAGGTCTCCTCGACCAACGTTGCTTACGTCGCTCAGGTGCGCTAAAACGCACTTGCAAGCACACTTGCATTGCAAAGGGCCCGGAAGGCATTGCCTTCCGGGCCCTTTTTCTGTGCCAATGCCGGCGCACGGCAAAACACGCACTCATTTCTTTACCAAAAGCGCGAAATCCACCCTTCGAGGCCCAAAAATAAAGTCCCAAGCGCTAAAAGTGTTCGCCCGGTGGCAAACCCACACCTTAACCGACACTGCTAAATCGTTTTAGCAAGAGTCAGATTGACCTGGTTTTCGGAAGTGCGGGGAAAAATTGCTTACCTCCGAGTACAAGCCCTTTTATTTCAACAAAACCCCTGATAAAGTTGGCTCAAATACCGCTTGTGCTTTGCCTGTTTGTCTTTTTCCCCGCACTTCCGAAACCGATAGCTTTTCTAGCCCAAACTACGCTCAAACGATCGGATCGCTATGTCATTTCTTGCCTGCGGACCCACGGCTTTTCAGTACTATCGCATCCCGCCCCAGATACTGGGACTCTATCCGGCAATCCTGCCGCCCGACCATGACCATCGCTTGGTACACTACTCAAAACAACCAGTATTTAAAGACTTGCTCGGCACACCAGTTTGGAGATTCGTGGGCGAAAGAAAACAGCGCGCGAACGGAAAGCTATTTCATAGCCGTCTGCTAACCCAAGAGCCGCCTCCTGGGTCATTTAGGCAGACTGAGCATGGGTTTGATGTCACTTCACCGGAGTTCACGCTGCTCAGCCTTGCCACGCAGGTCTCACGCAGCCAGTTACTCATGGCTTGCTACGAGATGTGCGGCTCCTTTGCAGTGTTTAAGCCCTGCGAGCGAACGCAACAACAACTCGATGAAGCTATTTCGCTTAAGCTCATTCCGCCCAGCTGCGGCTGAGAGCGAGCTAACGACACCAAGGGCAATGACACCAACTTGTGGAAGCGCACGCCGCTTCTTACCGCAGCGGATATCGCCGCGTTCGCCAAGCAGGCCGCAGGCCTGCGCGGCGTTAAGCAGCTCCGCTGGGCCGCCGAACGCATGACAGGACAGACCGCCTCGCCCTTTGAAGTCCAGACGTCAATTCTCATCTCGCTCCCCCGCGATGAGGGCGGTCTGGGCATCGACATCACCAATAACGCGCGCATCCCGCTCAGCGAAGCCGCGCGTTCGCTGTATGACAAAACCTGCTGCTACGCCGATATCCTCATCGAAAGCGCCACCGACAGCATAGGCGTCATCCTTGAATGCCAAGGCCGCTCCGCCCACGACAGCGAAGCCGCGAGCCTCTCCGATGCCGAGCGCGCCACCGCACTCACAAGCATGGGCTACGACGTCATCCAAATTACCTATGACCAGATCAAGGAGAAGAGCTTCAACCACATAGCCGAGCTCATCCATAAAAAGGCTGGGCTTCCCTACACCCCAAAGACTAAACAGGAGCGCACTGCCGAAGATGCCCTGCGGCAAGAGCTACTTGTCGATTGGGTTGAGCTATTCACTGCCGGGCCGGCCAGCTAGCAGCTAGCAATCAGGGGCAGCGCAGACACATCGGGCGATTCGACACGGGCGGCAAAACCAGCCTCGGTTAGCTCGACGACCTCGGTAAACGTTGCATCGAAAAACTCCTCGGTTAGCAAGCGATACGGCGGATGATCGGGCTCGCCGGGGTTTTCGCGTACAATCTCGTGCATAACGCCGATGGTCTTGAGCACATACTCCTTATGGATGGGATACTGACCAAAACGCGTCGCCGCAGTATAGAGGCGATCGGTCGCGCGCGGAATCGAAACAATGCTGAGCGTCTTGCCAAACCAGTCAAAGTCGCCTTGCTTTTTAATGCGGAATTCCTCGCACGGCTTGCCGCCGTGCGCCTCCAGGTACTGGTTCACGCGGGTATTCCACACAGTATCGGCCACAAGGTGAGACCAAACGCCCAGCGTCAGATCGAGCAGCGACTGCGCCACGTCATCGGGCGCGAGCGAAAACTCACAGGCGCCGGGACCGGCAACCGGCTCGGCGTTCTTGTAACGTTGGGGATAATGCACCCGATTGAGTCGCTCGCGTTCCTCGACAATCGAGGTGGCCTCAGCAGGTTCGCCCGCGGGTGCGCCTTTGAGCAACGGTGCCACATAGGTATCCCAGAACTCATGCTCACGAGGCTTGGGGATAGGCTCGGGCTTTGCAAAGTGCGTAATGCGGTACGGGATGGGATCGGCGATGCCAGGGACCATATAGCCCACGAAGATATCCGGAACCACGCAGCCAAACAAAAAGGCATTGCGGTCGCGCACGCTATTGGCAAGCGCACCGGCGCGCTCCAGCAAACGCTCCGTCTGAGCGATATGAATGTTCCAGCTTGGCATAGCCACCCCCATAAAAACCTGGATAACTATACCATCACGGCAAAGCCGCGCGGGCGGCTACGCACGCTCTACGCAGCAACTAATCCGCAGCGCCGCTCTCGGTTCCATACGACGACACCGGCGCCTCAACCACATGGTGATATCGATCGATATAGATGGCGCGGGCACCCAGGCGCCGCACCAAATCCTGATGGTGTGTGCTCATCAAGACCGTCTTGCCGGCAGCAACATAGGCCAGTAGAAAGTTGACCACGATGTCGCACGAGTCCTCGTCAAGTCCGTTGGTGGGCTCGTCAAGCACCAGGATATCCGGGTTCATCGACACCACCGCAGCCAGCGCAACGCGCTTCTTTTGCCCGCCCGAGAGCTGATAGGGAGAGACGTCGGCAAGATCGGCAACCTGGAACAGCTCCATGGCATCGCGGACGCGGCGCTCGAGCTCGTCTGCCGGCAGCCCCATTTGAGCCGGGCCAAACGCGACTTCCTCGCCGACCGTGGCACAAAAGAGCTGCGCATCGGCGTTTTGGAACACAAAGCCCACGCGCTGATGGAACCGCTGGGCCGTCGCGGAATCCTTGAGATATGCGGCATCGACCGCATACCCGTCGAACAGGTACGCACCCGCGTCCGCAAGCTCAAGGCCGTTGATAAGACGCATGATCGTCGTCTTGCCGCAGCCGTTAGGACCAAGCAGAGCAACGAGCTCCCCACGGTTCACCTGCAATGAAACGCCGTCGACCACCGTATGACCCGCATAGGAAAACACCACGTCGCGAAACTCGATGAGCGGCGTGACCTCGGCGCCGGCAACACCGCTCACACCCATCGCGTTATTCGTATCGTTTGCCAAAACGTCGCCCTTCCCTACTCACATCGACGGTTCGACCGTCCGCGCTACAACATCGCGCACAACACGGCGAGCAACGTCACAACGGCCGCGTAAGCCGCATCGCGCCAGCCAAAGCCGCTCCGTGCAGGCGCCGGATACACGCCGGCGAAGCCGCGGCACAGCATGGCCTCGTCCATCGCGCGGCTGCATTCCATCGCCTTGATAAACGTCATGCCCATGATACCCGCCAGCGAGTCGGTGCGCGAAAAACCCGCAGGCGCGGAACCGACGCTGCGCAGCATGACTGATTCGCACAGATCGTGCGCCGTGCGGCCCAGCACCTCAACGTGCTTGAGCGCCATATCAAAGGTAAAGATAACCTCGTCGGGTAGATGCAGCATCTTGAGCGCGGCCGACATGCGGCTCCACGTGAGGGTCCACGAAACGCCCAGCACCAGTGACACATTAATGAAGGTCTTGAGCGCGATCTTGAGCATGGCGCCCGTGGCAGAAGCACCCAGCAGCAGAGCAGGCAGTGCCAGAACCACGGCAAACCCCGCGGCAGCCAATGCCGGCACAAAAGTCGCCCGCAGCCCGCGCACCGGGCGCACCGCGACCAGCACCAACACGATAGCCGCCATCAACATGAGGTACAGCGGGCTTTGCGTCAGACACACGCACAGGACGCAAACGAACATCCCCACCAGACGCACCGGAGCCGAAACGCAAGAAAGGGCGCGGTCGACCATCGACCCGCCCTCGTGCGCACCTCCACCCAGGCGAACCCGCTCAAGCAGGCTCGCCAGGTGCAGGACATTCTTTTGCATCACACGATGCCGAGCCCCCGCGGGCTCGTATCGCTCCTCGGCCGCAAGCCAGCTAGGCAGCTCGACCATTTGCATGCGCTCAGCTTTCCTTAACCGTCAGCGAAATCAGGCGGAATGCGATGGTGAGCACCGCCACGCCAATCACACCGGAAAGGATATACATGGCAGCCTGGCCGGCAAAGCCAAGGCCCTGTTCCTCGGAATAGGCCTGCAGGTAATCACCCGTGGGCAGCGCGTCGGCAAAGGTCGGAGTATCGAGGCCGACCGAAGCCTGCAGGCTGTCGTCGCCAGCCTCCTGAACGGCAGTTGCGGCGCCCTCGGCGTCCCACTCACCCCAGGCGTCACCGGTGGCAAGCAATCCCAGCGGCGTGGCCACCACGAGCACGGCGACCAAAATGAGCGTGGGAACCAGCGAGGTCTTCTTGACAGCAGCGCCCTCGGCAGCAAGCTGGCCATCGATGGCCTCGGGCCCGACGATAATGCTCGGCGCCGTCTTCTTGATAAAGCCGTAGATGGCGGCCGTCGCCACGCCCTCGATCACGCCGGCAACCAGCATATGCGGGATCAACATGGCAGGAATAGCCACGGACAGCGGGAAGGGGCAGTACAGCGGAGCGCCCGAAGCATTCGTGAAGAGCATCGGCTGAATACCGAACTCGATTGCCGCGCACAGGGCCGCCAGGCACAGGCCGACCCAGCCGCTTACGATGGCAGAAACCGAGGTGCCCCAGCTCTTGTCGTGCAGACGGCTGTTGAGCGCACGAAACACGATAGCAGCGACAAACGGCAGCACAAAGGCCATGTTAAAGCAGTTGGCGCCAAACGACAGAACGCCGCCGTCGCCAAATAGCAGCGCCTGCAGCGCTAGCGCGACCGAGACGGCAATGGCAGCGGCCTCGGGGCCAAGCAGCAGCGCGATGAGCGCGCCGCCAACGGCGTGACCAGTGGTACCGCCGGGCAGCGGCACGTTAAACATCATGAGCAAGAAGGAGAATGCGGCGCAGATGCCCAGGAACGCCATGTGCTCGCGATCGAGCGTGGCGCGCACCTTCTTGATGCAGTGAACCCAAACGGGCACCATTGCCACCGCCATGACGGCATCGGTCTGCGGAGACAGATAATTATCTGGAATGTGCATGTACGCCTCCCGGTTATCGGCGCACGGAATTGCAACGCCGCTTAAATCACCTTAAGAGTGTTACGTATTGTTAGATTCGTAACACGCCGCGGGCTATCATAGCAAAACGGCGCACTGCCGACAAAGCAGCACGCCGTTATGTAATGCGCGTGTCATATATACAGGCCCAACGGTGCCTCATACCGAGCATAGCGGTCACGTAGGACTCGGCGGCAGCCACCGCCGACCCATATCCCAGTGCAGGACCTAGCCGCGGACCTCGCCGTTTACGCCCTTGCACACCTTGGTGACGATCTTCTGGTGCGCCTTCTCGACCTCTTCGCTGGTGAGCGTGTGGTCGTCGGAGCGATACGTAAGCGCAAAGGCCATGGACTTCTTGCCCGCTCCGATGCGGATGGGATCGCGGTAGACGTCGAACAGGCGCACGCCCTCGAGCAGCTTGCCGCCGGCGCTGGTAATGCGGCGCTCAAGATCCTCGCAGGTCACAGCATTGTCGACCACGATAGCAAGGTCGTGCTCAACGGCAGGGTACTGCGAGAACTCGCGGTAGTTCTCCTGATTGCGGGCGCCCTTGATCAGCTTGTCCAGATCGAGCTCAAAGGCAACGACGACCTCATCGATGCCCATCGCCTCGCGCGCCTCGGGGTGAATCTCGCCGACCCAGCCCAGTACGGTGCCGCCGGACAGAACCTCGGCCGCACGACCCGGCTGCAAGAAAGCGTAGCCCTCGCCCTCGACGGGACGGAAGCGAACCTTCTCGATGCGCAGCTGGGCGAGCAGCTCCTCGACAATGCCCTTGCCAAAGAAGAAACGCAGCTTGCGGTACTTCATGTTCCAAGACTGCTCGCTCCACTGACCCGAGAGCACGCCCGCCACGGACTTGGTCTCCTTGGGCAGGCTGGCGTTCTCACGACCGTGGAACAGGCTGCCGACCTCGTACAGGTGCACGTTGGGCGTGCCGTGGGCCTCGTTATAGGCCACGGATTGCAGCAGGCCCGGCAGCAGCGAGCGACGCATCTCGGTCTGCTCGGCTACCAGCGGATTCATGAGCACCACGGGGCAGCCGCGGCCCTCGGTGGACATGCCGATCTTCTCCAGGTCGCCCGGAGCGGCAAAGCCAAAAGTCGTGGTCTCATTGAGGCCGCAGGCGCGCAGGATCTCGCCGACCTTGCGGGTGAGCTTCTGCTCGCGGGTCAGGCCGCCGATGTGGTTCTTGGCAGCCGGGATGGTCGCCGTCACGCGGCCCATGCCCCACAGGCGCAGGACCTCCTCGATCAGATCGATCTCGCGCGGCAGGTCGGGGCGGAAGCTCGGCGGGGTGACCATAAAGTCCTCGCCGTCGCGCTCGACGGTGCAGCCCAGGCGAGTGAGCGAACGCTCGATAAACTCGGGCTCGATGTCGGCACCGCTAATGGCGTGCACGCGGGCCAGGCGCAGCTTGATGCTGTCGATGGTCTTGGGCGCGCGGAACACGTCGACGTAGCCGGGAGCGACCTCGCCGCCGGCGATCTCCTCGATCAGCGCGCAGGTAACGTTGGCGACATCCACGCAGCCGGTCTCATCGACCTGGCGCTCAAAACGGATGGAGGCGTCGGAGATCAGCGACAGATCGCGGCTGGTGTGCGAGGTGCGACCGGCGTTGAAGCAGGCACTCTCGACCATCACGTCGACGGTGTCATCCTCGATCTCGGAATCCATGCCGCCCATAACGCCGGCCAGCGCCACGGGACGCTCGCCGTCGGTGATGAGGCCCATGCCGGCGTCGAGCGTGCGCTCCTCGCCGTCGAGGGTCGTGAACTTCTCGTCCTGTTGGGCGGCGCGAACCACCACGCGGCGATGGCCATCGCGCTCGGCAAAGGTGTCCAGGTCAAAGGCATGCAGCGGCTGACCGGTGAGCATCATCACATAGTTGGTGATGTCGACGATGTTGTTGTGCGGACGCACGCCCAGGGCGTTGAGGCGCTTGACCATCCAGTCGGGCGAGGGGCCGACCTTCACGTTGCGCACGATGCGGGCGACATAGCGGTCGCACAGGCCCTCGTCGGCAATCTCGACCGAAAGCTCGTCGTCGGTCGCGCGGCCAGTCTCCGCCTTGATGGCGGGCAGCTCAACATGGAAATCGCGGTCGAAGATGGCACCGGTCTCGCGGGCCATGCCAATCATGGACAGGCAGTCGGGACGGTTGGGCGTGATCTCGCAGTCGAGCACGGTATCGCTCGAGCCCACGTACTCGGCAAACGGCATGCCGCAGGGCGTATCCTCGGGCAGGATCATGATGCCGGAGTGATCGCCGCCCAGGCCGAGCTCGCGCGCAGAGCAGTTCATGCCCATGGACACGACGCCGCGAAGCTTGCTCTTCTTGATCTTAACGTCGCCGGGAAGCACAGCACCGATCATGGCCGTGACGATGTGGTCGCCGGCCTCAAAGTTCTGCGCGCCGCAGACGATCTGCAGCGGGGCGGGGTTGCCGTCGGCGTCGAGGTTCTTGTCGCCCACGTCGACCGAGCACACATACATGTGGTCGCTATCGGGGTGCGGGGTCTTGGTGAGCACCTTGGCAGTCACCACGTGGTCGAAGGACTCGCCCACGGTGTCGATCGCCTCGACCTCGGTGCCGGTACGGATATATTCGTCCGAAAGGGTCTTGGGATCCTCCGGAATATCGATCATGGTCTTGAGCCAGTCGTAAGAAACACGCATCTAGCTCTCCTTTCATACTGAAAGCCTGCGAAGAGATGCAGGTGGAAACTTCAACTTTGTGAACATTCCTTACAAAGCGAGGGTTGTCCAAGTGCGACAGATCGGCCCGAAAGAGGAGCGCCGCGTACTTTGGTACGCAAGCGACGAATGAGCGCCGAGGTGCCGTGCTTGGGCAAGCCGCAGCCTAGAACTGATTCAGGAAACGCATATCGCCTGTCATCAACGTACGCAGGTCGGGCAGGTCGTAGCGCAGGGCCGCGACGCGCTCGGCGCCAATGCCAAAGGCGAAGCCGGTGTACTTCTCGGGATCGATGCCGCAGTTGATCAGGACGTTGGGGTCGACCATGCCGCAGCCCAAGATCTCGATCCAGCCGCTGTGCTTGCAGAAGTTGCAGCCCTTGCCGCCGCAGACGTGGCAGCTCACGTCCACCTCGCAGCTCGGCTCGGTGAAGGGGAAGAAGTGCGGGCGATAACGCGTCTTGCGGTCCTCGCCAAACATGCACTTAACAAAGTAGTCGAGCGTGCCCTTAAGATCGCCAAAGGTGATGCCCTCGTCGACGACCAGGCCCTCGATCTGGTTGAACTGCGGCAGGTGGCAGGCGTCGGCCGTGTCGGGACGGTAGACGGTGCCCGGGCAGATCATGTAGATGGGCGGCTTCTGCGACTCCATGGTGTGGATCTGCACGCCCGAGGTCTGGGTGCGCAGCAGCACGTCGGACTCACCGTGGGCGTGAGCCTCGGGGTGCGCGACGCTGCCGGGGTTGTTGTCGACCACGTAGAAGGTATCGCGGGCCGAGCGGCTCGGGTGATCCATGGGAGCGTTGAGCGCGGTGAAGTTGTAGTAGGAGGTGTCGACCATGGGGCCGGACTCGACGGTGTAGCCAATGCCGCAGAAGATGTCCTCGGCCTCCTCGATGATCTGCTTGATCAGGTGCTGGTGACCGATCTGCGGACGGATGCCCGGCAGCGTGATGTCGACGGCCTCGTGCTCGAGTGCGTGCTTGAGGGCGGCGGCCTTCATCTCGGTGGTGCGCTCGTCGAGCATGCCCTCGATCAGCTGGCGCATCTCGTTGGCGCGCTTGCCCATCACGGGACGATCCTCGGGGGCGAGCTTGCCCATCATGCGCATCAGGCCGGTGATGCGACCCTTGCGACCGAGCAGCTCAACGCGCGCAGCCTCGAGCTTGGCGGCGTCGTCGGCGCCTGCGACGAGCTCCTTGGCCTCTTCCTCGAGTTTGACCAGATCATCAATCAGACTCATGTCTTCCCTTTCGTCTCTCGCGCATTCGCTTGCCAGGGCGACCAATGCCGCTTGGCGTTGCGAAAACGCGGCCCGGTTCGGTAACAAAAAACCGTCCTCGGGCATGTGCATTGCCCAAGGACGGTTGAATTCCGCGGTACCACCTTGTTTGACCCGACGGATG
Organism: uncultured Collinsella sp.; assembly: GCA_902491345.1. Lineage (GTDB taxonomy): Bacteria > Actinomycetota > Coriobacteriia > Coriobacteriales > Coriobacteriaceae > Collinsella. The sequence continues at coordinate 9,529 of CABUHI010000003.1, read as the reverse complement.
TCTGGCCCGCCGCGCCCACTCTTTGCCCCTTGTCGCGAGGCTCACGGCTTCCCTACTGGGGACATCGCCGCCGCTGGCCGCGCGCCCGTTGAGGTCGCTGCTCGGGAGTGAACGCTTGGCCCTTGTCACCGCAGGAAGGCTTGCAGCCCATGACCTTCCCTCTCTTGCCGGCGACGCGGCGGGCAAAACCCTCTCCGTCAACGCATTGGGCTATAGGATAACACATTTCGCGAGCGCATCGCCGCGTTCCGTTTTGTTCGCGCTGGGTACAAGGCAAGTAGCTGTGCAAACTGGCCGTGCACCCGCCTGCGGCGCTCGGCCTGCGAGATTAAGGATATGGTATGGGAAAGAAGTACGATAAGAAGGCCAAGCCCGCAGCGGGCAAGACGCCCAAAGGCATGAAGGTCGATAAGGCCGTCAAAAAATTCCGCAAGCTCGAGGGCAAGCTGTGGACCCGCGAGTACCTGCTCAAGATTGCCGAGTTTGACGGCGCGACCATTGCTCCCGCCAACGGTGCCGCCGCCCGTGCCGACGCCATGGGCACCCTTGCCGGCGAGCACCATAAGCTCCTGACCAGCGAAAAGTCTGTCGAACTTGTACGTTCGCTGGCACGCGAGACCGTCACCGGCGGAAAGATCGACGACCCGCAGCTGCTTGACGAGATTCGCGTGCTCGGCCGCGACCAGCGCGAGGCAAGCGTCATCCCCACCGAGGAGGCCGAGGCCTGGACCAGGCTCACCTGCGAGGCCGACGCCGTGTGGCACAAGGCCAAAGCGGCCAACGACTGGGCGAGCTTTGAGCCCTATGTGGACAAAATCGTCAGCCAGCTCAAGCATCAGGCCGAGCTCATGGACCCCAAGCGCGACCCATACGACGTGTGGCTCGACCAGTACGAGCGCGGCCTTTCCACCGAGAGCTTCGATGCGTTTTGCGACGAGGTTAAGGCCACGGTCGTGCCGCTCGTGCACGCCATCGGCGAGCGCGGCCAGCAGCCCGCTGCAGACTTTTTGCACGCCCGCGTGCCCGAGGCCGCCCAGCGCGCCATGAGCTTCGATCTGATGAAGCTTGTCGGCCTGGACCTGGACGACACCACGCTTGCCTTTACCGAGCATCCGTTTAGCGAGGGCTTCTCGGTGGGCGACGCGCGCATCGCCACGCACATCTACGAGGACGATTGCATCTCCAACGTCTACAGCATCATCCACGAGGCCGGCCACGCCATGTACGAGCTGGGCGTGAACCCCGCCTACGCGCGCACGTGCCTGGAGGGCGGCACCTCCATGGGCATCCACGAGAGCCAGAGCCGCTTTTTCGAGAACACCGTGGGCCGCAGCCGCGCCTTTATGGGACCGCTGCTCGAGGTGCTGCGCCGCCACGCGCCCGAGGTCTACGGCAACGTGGACGAGGACACGCTCTACCGCGCCGTGAACATCGCTCAGCCGTCGCTGATCCGTACCGAGGCCGACGAGCTCACCTACCCGCTGCATATCATGGTGCGTTACGAGATTGAGCGCATGCTGTTTGCCGGCGAGGCCACGGCCAAGGACATCCCCGCGCTTTGGAATCGCTTTATGGACGAGTACCTGGGCATTCCCGTTCCCGACGACACACGCGGCTGCCTGCAAGATACGCACTGGAGCGGCGGCTCGTTTGGCTACTTCCCCACGTATGCGCTGGGTAGCGCCTACGATGCCATGTTTGTGCCGGCCATGTGCCGCGACGGCGTCGACCTTACCGGCGCCTGCGCGAGCGGCGACCTGACACCCGTCCGCGCCTGGCTGGGCGAGCACATTTGGCAGTGGGGCCGCGCCAAGGACGCGCCGGAGCTCATCAAGGGCGCGTGCGGCATGGCGTTCGATGCCCGCTACTACTGCAGCTACCTGCAGGACAAGTTCACCACGCTCTACGAGCTGTAAGGCATAACCGACACGTCAACGCAAAGGGGACGCCGCGGAACCAATCCGCGGCGCCCCCTTTCCACCTAGTTGTTTAAGAACGTCCCCAATGACTACCTTACAGAGCCTCGAGCGCGTTGGCGATGCGCTTCATGGCGGCATCGGCGGATGCTTGGTCGGGCGCCTCGGCCAGCACGCGGATAACCGACTCGGTTCCGCTCTTGCGCACGAGCACGCGGCCCTCGCCTGCCAGCGCAACCTCGGCCTCGGCGATGGCGTTCTGCACGCCCATGTTCTCGAGCGCGGCGTCCTTGTCCGCCACGCGCACGGCCACCTGCGCCTGCGGCAGCAGCTTGCACGGAGCCGTGAGCTGCGAGAGCGTCTCGCGCTCGGCACGAATCACTTCCATCACGCGCAGCGAGGTCATAATGCCGTCGCCCGTGCGCTCGATATCGCCAAAGATCGTATGGCCCGTCTGCTCGCCGCCCAGGCTGTAGCCGCCCTCGCGCATCTTGGCATACACGTGACGGTCGCCCACGCCGCTGGTCACGGCGCTCAGACCGGCAAGCTCCAACGACTTGATCAGGCCAAAGTTGCTGGCAATCGTCGGCACCACGGTACCGCCCGAAAGGCGACCGTGCTTGTTCAGATACACGCCGCACACGTACAGGATCTGGTCGCCGTCTACCACGCGACCGCGCTCATCCACGGCCAGGCAGCGGTCGGCATCGCCATCGTAGGCAAAACCCACGTCCAGGCCCTGCTCCACCACATGGCGCTGCAGACGCTCCATATGCGTGGAGCCGCAGTCGACGTTGATGTTAAAGCCATCGGGCGCGGCATTGATCACGCGCACGTCGGCACCGAGCGCGTCAAACACCGGCTTGGCCACCGAGGAAGCCGAGCCGTTGGCGCAGTCGATACCGATCTTGACGCCCTGCAGCGAAAAGTTCGCACTTGCAATGAGCGAAGCAATGTAGCGGTTGCGGCCCTGCATGTAGTCCACCGTGGCACCGATGTGGTTGCCCGTGGCCAACGGAACTTCGCTCTTGCCATCGATGTAGTCCTCGATGAGCTCCAGTACGTCCTCGTCCATCTTAAAACCGTCGCTATTGACGAGCTTAATGCCGTTATCGCAAAACGGGTTGTGGCTCGCGCTGATCATGATGCCGCAATCGAAGCAGCCCTCCACGGTCTGATGCGCCACGCCCGGCGTCGGGATCACGTGCAGCATATAGGCGTCCGCACCGCTCGCGACCAGACCGCTCACCAGCGCCGCCTCGAACATATAACTCGAGCGACGTGTGTCCTTGCCCACGATAACGCGCGCCTTGCGCTCGCGGTTGGCGCCGTAATACCAGCCCACAAAACGGCCAATCTTATAAGCGTGCTCTACCGTCAGCCCAACGTTGGCCTCGCCGCGAAAGCCGTCGGTGCCAAAGTACTTCATGCGCTCTCCTTACAAAATAGGGGCGAACAGATTGCCTGTCCGCCCCAAAATGGTACTCGATTATCTGCGCTACCAGAAAAACCCTACGCCGACGCGCTGTCGCGAGCCGCCTGGCATGTAGGAGTCTGACGCAGCGTAAGCGGCTTGTCCCCCGCCTCGGCCGACGTGGTCAGCGTATACGTGATCGTCGTCGTCTCGCCAGCATGCAGGTCAACGGTGCCCGAATAGAAGGGGATTCCATGCCACGTAGCGGCGCCGAGACCAAACTGGGTGCCCTCGACGGTCAGATCAGTAATGTTGCCGCCCGTCGGGGCAAACAGTGAGACATTCAGACGCTCGTCGTCACGCGCGGCATCGGGTGCGCTCGCCGCAACGTAGTCGGGCAGCTTGCCAGCCTCCTCCTGCGTCATGATGTTCGTCAGGGTAACGGTGATGCGATAGGAGCACGTGCCGTCACCGTTCTTGATGCCCTGGCCAATCTGCGTATCAGCGTTCAGGTACCAGTCGAGCTTGGAGAAGCTCAGGTTGTTAAAGTAAACGCCGGCAACAGGATCGGCACTCGGGTCATCCGGATTGGGCAGCGAAGCGTCAATGCCCGTCTCTTTGATGGCATTCTGCTCATCATCGTTTCTCATCCACGCGATCAGGCGGCCCTCTTCGGCACCGCGCTCAACGGCGCTGACAAGCTTCGTAACATCGACATCGCCGATACCGCCAAGGATCTTGTCGAAGGCAGCGCTGGCGACGGATGCAAAGATGCCGTCCGACTCCTCGACCGGATAGTTCCAGTACACATCGTGCATGAGGACCTTTGCGGCGTTGGTGCCGTCGACAACCGTTCCGTCGGGCAGCGAGACATTACCGACCAGGCCCAGCAGATACTGCAGGAACACCGGGTCGATACCGATGACGCCATCAACGTCCTGTCCATACTGGGACTTCCACAGCGCGGCGACACGCTGCGAGTTGCGGGGCCAATCAGGCGAATAGGTATTGCCCGAGTTGTACAGGTTACTGTGGTTGCCGAACAGCGCCTCATCCTCTTCGTCGACGCTCTCGACTGCCTCATCCTCGCTGAGTCCAATGCGGGGAACAAACTCGCCAATCGACATCTGGCCGTCGGTGACCGAAATCAGACCCTGCGAACCGCCAAAGCCGCCGCAGGCACGAATCTCGACGTTGTTCATGGCGTACATAAGGTAATTGCGCGTCTGGCCGTTGGCGCCGAGCATCTGGGGAAGGACGGGGGCAACCTTCTCCGCCGCGTCAACCGCGCCGTTGAGGGTGGCAAAGCCGTCCTTGGCCTTATCGACCAGCTCGGTCACCTGGGAAATATGAGTATCGCCAATGCCCTGGACCTTCTCGTTGGCGCTCTTGAACACCTTCGAGCTGCTGGAAAGCGAATCGGCGACCGCCTGCAGCGCGGACACGTTAATCATGCCGTCCTGGAACAGCTTGCCGGGCGTAGCCTGCGAAAGGTTATCGGCCATGGGAACCAGCGCATCGCTCGAGACATCGGACAGGGCGTCAATCATGGTGCGGGCCGCATTGATATCGCTGCCATACACCGGGATAAACGAAGCCGCCGCCCACAGCGGGCTCGAGGTCTCCGCCTTCATGCTGTTGCAGAGCTCATCGATCTTCTTCGCGTCGTCAGGCAGCGTCGAAAAATCGCCCGACGTGACCTTGTCCTTAAGGCCACCGACGATCTCGACAGCCTCCTTCGCTTCGCTCTTTACGGTCTTTGCCGAGTTAAGCAGCATAAAGCCGCTTGCGCCAAGCGCAACGAGAAGCACCGCGACTACAGCGGCAATAATGGCGCCGGTGTGACGCTTTTTGTGCTCGCCCTTGCGATGGCGATGACGGACCAGACCGTCAGAGGTCGAACTCGACGAAGCGTCGCTACCGTAGTTCAAGCCAAAATCGTAATAATCTTCCTTGGAACCCGAGCCCGCAAACTCGGCACCGCTATCATCCAGGCGGGCGAACGTACCAGTCTCGGAGGCGCCGGTGTAGATCGTGCCAAGGTTACCCGTAAGCCCCGCGCCACCGGCAGAGGGAGTATTGTTGTCGGCCTTGCCGGCATTAACGTTGCCGGCGGCATTCGCGGCGTTGGCAGCACCTGCGTTGTTCGCAGGTACCGAAGGAGCCCCGCTCGGCTGCGACGTGGAGGTTGCACCGCCCGCAAAGACATTCCCTTTTGCACGGCCGGTCTTTTTTGCCTTTTGAGACTGCTCGTACAGAGCGGTAAACATCGCCGTCTCGCCCGGGGACACGCGCTTACCGGAACCGCCCTGTCCAGCGCCGCCCGGCATGCCGGCCTTACCAGCCCCGTTCGGACGCGGCGGAACTGCAGGACGGCCGCTATCGCTGCCCTTAAAGTGATTACCAGCCATAAAGAAATCCTCGCAATTGAGTCGCAATGAAAAAGTCCATAACGTTACTAGTTTATGGCATTTTGAGCATCGACAGCTAAACTCCAGACACGGACATCAATTGGCGAAAATGCGGCACAACACCTTTTCTGTCTTGGCGGCGGCGTCAACTACACCGTGAGGAACATCATCACGATGATCATGGCAAAGCCGATAAGGTCGGTCGGCAAAAACACCGTGCCCAGCATAACGGCGCTGGTGATGGTCGCCGAAACCGGCTCCACAGTTCCGATGAGGCTCGCGCGCACCGAGCCGATGTCCTTAACGCCCTGCATATAAAGCATGTAAGCAAAAAACGAGCCGATAACCACGAACACCGCGAGCGCCTCGATGCCGGCGGCATCGAGCGCCGGCATATGCGCCCAGGGCTGCACGAAGACACATGAGACCACGCCCGCCGTGAGCATTGCCGAGCCCGTGACGATGGGGCTACCGTATTCGGGCAGGATCTTGGCGGGAATCACCGCCATACACGCGGCGCTGACCGCACACATAAGACCTGCTGCCAGGCCAAGCGGCGAGATATTCAGGCTGGTGGGGTCGCCGCCGGTGGCGATTAAAAAGGTTCCACCCAGAGCCAGGCCAATGCCGATGACTTCGCGAGTACGCGGCATGCGGCGATCGGTCACGCAGGCGTAGCCCATGATGATAACGAGTTGCAGGCACTGGAGCACCGTCGCGGTTCCGGCGTTCGTCAGGCGCACGGCCGAAAGATAGCAAAACTGGTTGAACAGCAGGCCAAAGGCGGTAAAGAGCAGCAGCTGCTTGCGATCGGCGGGTGTGGTCCAGAGCTTAATCAGGCGCTCGCGGTCGCGCGTAACAACCACGGCCATAAAGAGTAGACCGGCGAGAATCTGACGCACGCTCATAAGCCACAAGGTGTCGACGTGGTGGATATCGAACAGAAAGCTCGCGCTGGTGCCCGAGAAGCCCCAAAACGAACCGCCCACCAGCGTAGCCAAGACGCCCGTGATCATCTTGCGCGACGACGCATCGTTAAGGCGCTCGCGCCAGGCGCGACGGGTGTTGCGGCTGAGCTCGTCGGTGCCCTCGGGCACATCAATGTTCGATATATCGGTCATCGGCACCGAAGCCCCTGTGCCTTCGACCTGCTCGACACACTCTTTGCTCATTCCACTCCCCCGAAACAGCTTGGAAACAATTCGGCTTACCTTACCACGGCGAAGGCACCAGCTGGAGGCTTGTCCGCTTATCGGTAGGACAATTCCGCAGGCGTCTTTCCATAGCTCGATACCGCAATGGCCTTGCATTATGCGACAGCCAAATCGCGGCAGCAGGCACTTTTGAGATGGCTATGACAAAGCCCCCGAATTCCACAATGTAAGCGATTTTTAAAAATGTTCTTGCCACCGAGTTCAGGCTCCGTTATATTATCCCTTGCGCGCTTGCGCACCCTTGATCGGGCGTTTAGCTCAGGGGGAGAGCGCTTCCCTGACACGGAAGAGGTCAGAAGTTCAAATCTTCTAACGCCCACCAAATGTTCGCAGCTCAGTGGCTATGTCCTCTGGGCTGTTTTGTTTTATGTCGCCAAATCAGCTGGCGGCTCCAACCGCCCAAACAACCACCCTGCCCATACACAAAACCGCGTCAGCGACCCAAGTGCCTATCCCGGCTGACTCCGCAGTCAATCAAAACCGCCCCAATAGTCACCGAGGCCGAGACCAACACGTCTCGAACCCATCCGCACCGCAGCTTCTCGGCAAAACGCCGCGATGTCTGCGCCCTGCGGTATCCTTGAGCCACTTGCACCTGCAGCACCAAGGAGCCGCCATGCGCACCGAGCTCGATGTCCCCTTTTCGCACAAAGAAGAAGCCAAGGCGCTGGGCGCCAAATGGGACCGGACCAAAAAGATCTGGTATGTACCCAGCGGCGTCAACCCCGAGCCCTTTGCCGAGTGGCTGCCCGGTGTTGACCGATCCGACCCCTCAGCACCGTATATATATCTAGTACTGGGCAAGCGCGAGTGCTGGAAGTGTCACAAAGAGACCTCGGTCGCGGCCTTCGGCATTCCCTATCGAGCCGATAACGACGAGAGCATCGCCATCGCGCACGCGCCCAACGAAGCCGGGCACATTGCCATCGACACGGCCAACGCCAACGCACTCGCCATCGTGCCCGCTCTTGGCTGCGTGCCGGGCGAGATCCGCGACTACCTTCATAAGCGCTGCGGCTACAAGCCCGTAGGCGCGCGAGCCTCCAAAGCCCCGTCGCTCGGCAACACGTGCACCAGTTGCGACGCGCTGCAAGGCAGCCGCTATCTGTTCGAGGAGCCCTCGTCCCCGTTTGCCCTCACTGCCATCAACAAGCTGCCGGCACTGGAGTTTATACGCGTCGAAGTTGCCGGCGTCTTTGGCGTCCCGGCCACGCGTACCGACTTTGACCAGGCGCTCTTTACCTGGGCACGCGACCATCACGCCGAGTTCCACAGGCAACTCGGTGAGGGGATTTATTTGTAGAGGCAAAAGACACTCACAGCCAACTCCTCCGCATCACCTATCCCTCGTCGCCGGCGTCGTACACGATATCGAGGCCACAAACAGGGCATTTCTCCGGATACACCGGCATATGAACGCCCGTGCGTTTCCTCACTTCGTCGCTGAACCTGTCGCGTGCATCGATGAACCGAATGTCGAGACACGGTATTTGCGAGCCGCAGCAAGGACAGGCGACAGCAAACGACCCGCAATCCACTTCTACGCCCGGAAACATATTGTTGTCGATAAGGGCACACGGCAGTTTTCCGTACTTCCCCATCGCAATATCGCCTCGCCAGCTCATACATGCCCCTTCTCGCTATACAAATCAGGAAGAGCATGCACCGGCGGGCGGGCGCGAGATTGCATCGCCACGCGATCCGATCAAACAACACGATCGTCAAAGAATGCCAAAGCCAAATACGCTAATACGGCAGAAGCCCCGCCTTTTCACGCTTCTTTTCCGAGCGATCGAACTCAATGCGATGGGCCTCAAGAAACACCGTATCGGGTCGCCACTGACGCTCATTCGGCTGCCTTAGCGTCGCACCCGCAAAGGAAGCGTAGTCGGTCTTATCCAGCAGGTACGATCCGCACAGCCGATATTCGCCGCAAACAGGCTCAAACGAAATCAGGTGAGCATCAAATAGGGAATGAAGATCGCGCCGAAGCAGAATGCCGTTGCTGGCAACCTGCGATTTGGGTCCCGAGTAATTCTCGATATGCGCAGCTTCCAGAGCCTCGCTGACGCCGCAGTCCGACACCGCGCAACGGCCATCATAGGCGGCAACGAGCTGCTTGCGGAACCATTGCTGCCCCAATCGCTCGCGCCTTAACGCATAGCGGACCTTTTCGTCGTCGGTCGTACCCTGTCCGGCAAACTCAATATCGACGGGCATGTGCTTCAGATAACTCATGTCGGGCGCAAAACGGGGGTCCGGTCCGCCTTTATGAACAGGACCGTGCAGAACAAACCATCCGTTTTCGGGCTCGAACCGTTCAACAAACGCAAGGCCGAGCACCTTGTAGCCCACCTCGGTTGCAAATATGACTCCGACTGGAACGCCACATTCCATGCAGTTGAGCATTTTACGGTTGTAATTCTGGTCTCGAAAACCAACGGTACCCGGCGCTTGAACCGAGTACTTAATGACCCACGTACCATCGTCCAAATAGAGCGGAGGCACATCGGTGTAGAGGTAGCGCGCAGAGATGTGGTGTAAGAGGCGGGGCATGCCCCGCCTCTTCTCTTT
>CABUHI010000002.1 GCA_902491345.1 uncultured Collinsella sp. | reverse complement strand
AAAGAGAAGAGGCGGGGCATGCCCCGCCTCTTACACCACATCTCTGCGCGCTACCCCTACAACCCCCTAAAGCAGCCAACCTGACTGGTTTAAGGCATATTGGAGCCGATTTTAATGAACATACTATAGGTTATGTTCATTATCTTCTTGGATGTAAATGCTATTCACTTAACAACAGTACTCATATTTGGCATTTTTTGTCCACTGCCATATAACTAACGCCCTATAGCAGGCAAAATGCAGGCCGCAGCCCATGGCAGCGGCCTGTTTGGAGTCCAAAAGAGGCGCTAAGCGCTGTAGCCCATCGCCTGCAGGACAAACATGACGACCGTCAGCACCGTAATCACGGCGATAGTCGCCCACGTGAGCACGTTCCACACGCGGCCGTTGCGGTTGGCACCCATAATGTGACGGTCGGCGGCGATAACCACCTGGAACACCAGAACCACGGGCAGTAGCACGCCATTGATGACCTGCGAGGTCATCATAATCTGGAACAGATCGACACCGGGCATAAGCACCAGCACGGCAGAAATACCGATGATGGCAGTAATGATGCCGCGATAGACCGGGGCCTCGTCCCAGCTGCGGTCGGCACCGCGCTCCCAGCCAAATGCCTCGCAGATAGCGCTCGACGTAACGCCCGGCAGCACGCAGGCAGCCAAGAAGCTCGCCGCGACCAGGCCCGAGGCAAACAGTACCGTAGACCACTGACCCGCAATAGGCTCCAGCGCGCGGGCAGCATCGGCAGCATCGCTAATCTGAATACCCGCCGGGAACAACACCGTGCCGGTCGTGATGATAATAAAGCCGGCAATGATATCGGCAGCGATCGAGCCGCTCACGGTATCAATACGCTGCAGCACGATGTCGTCCTCGCCCGCGTTCTTATCGACCACGTTGTTCTGCGCCAAGAAAATCATCCACGGCGCGATGGTGGTACCGATCGTTGCGACCACGAGCGACACGTAGCTGGGGTCATTTTGAATGTTAGGCACGACCAGGTCGACCGCGACCTCACCCCAGTTGGGGCCAGCCATAAACGCGGCGACGATATAGGTCACGAACACACAGCTCACCAGCAGCAGAATCTTCTCGATGCGCTGGAAACTACCCGACATGGTAAGCATCCATACCAGCAGCGCCACCAACGGCACCGAGATGCTCGCCGGCACGCCAAAGAGAGCAAGACCGCTGGCGATGCCCGCAAACTCCGAAATGGTCACAGCCGTGTTGGCGATCAACAGCGCCGCCATAGCAAGTACACTCTTGCGCACGCCAAAGCGCTCGCGAATGAGCGATGCCAAGCCCTTACCCGTGACGCAGCCGCAGCGCGCCGCGGTCTCCTGCGTCACGATGAGCAGCACAGTCATGACGGGAAGCATCCAGAGCATCTTGTAGCCATAGCTGGCGCCCGCGCTGGAATACGTTGCAATGCCGCCGGCGTCATTGCCCGAAAGCGCCGCCAGCAGACCGGGACCCATAGCGCCAAAGATGGCCGCGATGGTCAGCTTTTGCTTGGTGCCCGACTTTTGCTTGGTATTTTGCACGCGACCACCTAACCCATGACTGACATGGCGAGCAGCACCGCGGCGATGCAATACGCCACACACGAGATCATGACGGCAATAACGTTCATGGCGGTGCCCGACGTGTTGAGGTCATGCTCGTCACGCCAGAACAGCACCATCAGGTAAATCACCGCGCTCATGTTGCCAACCAGGCAAATGATGGCAGCGATATTAAAGCACCCGGTAAAGAGTTGCTCCTCAAACATGGGCGCATCGGGGAACGCAGCGGTGCGCACCAGCTGGGCGCACAGATAGGTCACGAGTGACAGAATCAGGCCCATGCCCGTGCTCTGGAAGAAGAACCCCAGATACGGCTTGGGCTCGTCGTCGTGACCGTCATACTCCAGGAAGTAGTTCTTGACGAACGACACCATGCGCGAGGCCGCCAGCAGCACGAGCGGCATGGCGCACATGGGGAACACCACCAGATGCGCGGAGCCGAACGCCGTTCCCAGTACGGTCGCCATGATGCACGACGCGATGCCCCATACAACAACCCAGTACTGGCGATGCACGAACCAGCTGAGCACGTTCGTCGAGTCGTCGGACGCGCTGTCACCCGAGCCGACACCGGCGATCTGCAGGTCCTCCTGATGCTCCTCGGCGATAACGTCCATGGCGTCGTCGAAGGTCACGATACCCAGGATGTGGCGGTTCTCGTCGCAGACGGGGATGGCGACCAGGTCATACTTGGTCATCTCGTCCGTTACGTCTTCCTGGTCCTCGTCGGGCGACACGTAGACCAGGTCGCGATAGGCCAGCTGACCCAGCGTGGCGTCGCGGTCGGCTACGATCAGCGTGCGCAGCGAAAGCACACCGGTCAGCATGCCGCTCGGATCCTCGGTATAGACGTAGTAGACGCTCTCGAAGTCCTCGTCGAGCTCGCGAATCGCCTCGATGGCGTCACCGACCGTTGCCGTGGCGGGCAGGGAGACAAACTCCGAGGTCATGATGCGGCCGGCGGTGTTGTCCTCATACCCCAGCAGGTTACGAATCGCCTTCTCCTCCTTGACGCCCATCAGGCGCAGGAGCTTCTCGGCCTTCTCATAATCGAGCTCGTCGATCAGGTCGGCAGCGTCGTCCGGGTCCATCATGGCCAGCATCGACGATGCGTCCGTGTCGGACAGGCCCTCGAGCATCTCGGTCATAAGCTCGTCGTCATCGAACTCCGAGATAGCTTCGGCTGCCTGGGCGGTATCGAGTTGCGCAAACACCTGCGCACGTAGGCGCGGGTCGAGCTGCTCGATAATGTCGGCGATGTCGGCAGGATGCAGCTCGCCGAGCGTCTTGTGCGACACCGAGAGTTGAATGTTCTTGGTCGAGCGGTCGAGCAGGTCCATGTAGGACCAAGCGATGATATCCTCGCTGAGCGGCTTGCCCAGGTGCTTCATAAAGCCTTCGACGATATGCTCGAGCGCGGGGCTGATGGCGCGTAGCAGACCGCGGGCACCGACCTCGGCACCCAACAGGCGCAGCTGGTTTTCGCCCGACATGGAAAACTTGATGTCGTTGACGCGCACGACCTTCATGCCCTGCGTGTCGACGATCTGCTTGTTGAGCACATCGCGCGCCAGGAGGAGCTCGGTCGGCTGCAGGTACGAGAAGCGAATATTGGTGGCAGACGTGTTGAGATACACGCCTGTCTCATCGATACGGTCGACCCATTTGCGCCAGCTGATCATGAACGGCGTCTTGCCGGGACCGCGGAACGCGAGCGACGTCACGTGCGGAAAAACTTCGCCGGTAGCAATGCCAAAATCGTTGACCACGCCGAGCTTTTCGCCGTCGACGTCCAAGACCGGCAACTTGAGCATCTCACTCAGATAATTCAATGGTGCTCCCCATCATTATTCCTCCGGACGCGGCCGCGCGTGCGGCGTCCGGGGGCTTCTGGATATGTATACGCATGCGCGGGCGGCACGCCGCTCGACGCTTACACCCCGTGCATGCGCAAAAAGCACCTGCATGGGGTCATCGACTGTATGGTCGAGGTTTGGATTTCACCTGTAACCTTTCTCTTGACCCTCATTAACCGCAGTAACTATAGCATCAGCATCGCCCTGCGGCATCGAATTTATGCGCTGCACATTGCAGGCATACCAAACGCTGACGTATCCGTGACATAGCCATTGGGGACGTTCTTAAACGACTACCCAATGACTACTCTGCGGTGTCATCGTCCTCGGCAAGTTGGGGGAACACGGCGTCCTTGGGCATGGTGACCTTCGTCAGCGAGGTGAGCTTTTTGCTCAGCGACGTGTCCGTCTTAACCAGGTCGCTGAGCGTCACGATCTTGTAGCCGTCGGCGACAAGGCCGTCGATGATCTGCGGCAGTGCCTCAAGCGTCTGCTCGGCGCATTCGTCTCTATCGGTGAGCAGCACGATATTGCCCGGCGTCACCGAATCGAGCACCGTTGAGACCTGCTCGTCGGCACCGTTGAGCAGCCAGTCGCCCGAGTCAATATTCCACGAGACCACGGCGGAGACCAGGTCCATCGCATCAATCCAGTTTTGCTCGTCAAAGGCAGCGTAGGGAGCACGCAGCAGCATCGTCTTCACGCCGGTCGCCGACTTAATCGCATCGGTGCCTTTCGTAATCTGCTCGCGTACCGCCTCACGGTCCTGACCCTTGAGCGAATCGTCGCTGTAGCTGTTGGATCCGATTTCGCACCCGGCATCGACAATCGCCTTGGCCGTGGCAGGCGAGGCCTCGACCGCATCGCCCGACAGGAAGAACGTCGCGGTGACGCCCTTTTCCTTGAGTACCTGCAAAATCTGCTTGGTCGCTCCGCTCGGGCCCTCATCAAACGTCAGCGCCACGTACTTTTCGTTGCCCTTGGGCGCCACGCTCGCGCACGCAACGACGCAATCGGTGGCGGGCACAACCTCGCCGCGGTCCTGCGTCTTGCCCGACTGCTCACCGACCCACACCTCGGAGCGGCCCTGAACGCCCCACGTCTGCACATACTCGATAGCGCCCGTGCCCTCGACCTTGAGCTTGGGCTCGATAACCGTAGCCTGAACCTCATGCTTCTCGTAGGTGTTACGGCCATCCTTGACCGTCACCTTCTCGCCGCCCTCAAGTTCGCGGCTTTTCCACTTACCCTGTTTTATGCGCTTGCCGTCCACCTTAACCGACAGCTTTTCGCCGCCATGGCGTTTGAGCACGCTGTCGTCGACGGCCAGTAGATCGCCGGCGTCGTAGGTGTCAGTCAACTCCTGGTCGTCGATAAGATTCTGCAGCGTAGAGCCCACGCGCACCGCGGTCTTTTGTCCGTTGAGCTCCACGTCCACGCTGCGGTTGACGTAGCCCACGACGGCAGCGATAAACAGCACGAGCGCGCAGCCCACGGCGATGAGTGCATAGGGCAGACGGGACGGACGGCGGGGCGAGCGCCCGTTGCCAATGCGCGCACTGCGGTCGCTAAACCCGCGGCTATGGTTGAGGTACATCGCGCCGGGCTTACGACGGCGTTTGCGCTGGCCGCTGGGCAGCTGCCCCAGGTCGCGGCGAGCCGTCGGACGCGCACCGGAGTGCCCGTTTAAGTTGGATCCGTTTTGGCGCATGTGCCCTCCCCCATAAACACAGCAAGCCGGAGCAACAGGTCTCCGGCTTGCCTCCCATCATTTGGTACGTCGCTATTTTGTAGCTTTTGACGAGCCTCCGCTCGCCTTTTGGTATTCGTCCTTAAACGCCTTGAACATGCCGCGCGTCTTGCCGAGCTGCTTGCCCAGTGCGCGACTGCCCTTGTCCACGGCAACCGATCCCTTGTCGTCGAGCACCTTGGCGCCCTTTTTGACCTTGTCGCCCACCACGACGCTGGCCTCGGCGGCCTTGGCAGCCGCACCGCCCGAATACCCGAGCGACTTGACCTCGTCCGAAACAATCATCGCGCCGTCCGCATAGCCGCGCAGCATCGTCGGCGGTACCTGCGTGTCACCAACCAAAACACTCGAAGCAGCACCGGCGGTCACATAGAATGCCTGCACGATGCCCGAGCGTGGCTTGAACTCAACGTCCGAGCAATAGCCCACGACGTCGCCTGATTCCGTGCGCACGTCCATACCGACCCAGATGATGCAATCGTCCAGGTTGATGTCGAGGCGCTTGGCAGCGGCGGCATCGTACGTGTCCTTGACGTCATCGACCGCGATGGCGCCCTCGTAGACACCAATGGCGTCGAGCGCTACGAATCGGTCGGGACGCTCGATCATGCCCGCGATATCGGACTGGCGGACCATAAAGCCGACCACGCGCGTACCGCCCGGGGTAAAGACCGGAAAGTGAATCTTGCCGAGCTTTTTAGGGCTGCGCGGCGTGCCGTCCTTTTTGGTGCGCTTGTCCTCGGTAGGCTTGCGATAGATCTTGGCGCCGACAAAATCCCCGGCGCGCATTATGCCTCGGTCGAGGGCTCCGCAGCCTCGGTATCAGCCTCGACGGCGTTCTCGACCACGACGTCGGCGGCAGGCGTCACGTTGCCGCCCGAAATGGCGTCGTTGAGCTGCTCGCGCAGCTGGTCCATGCGCTCGCGGGCCAGGTCGACCTTGGCGCGCAGGTCGTCGGTCTTGGCGTCGACCATCGGGCCAAAGTCATTCACCGCAGCACGGGCCTCCTCGGCGCTGTGCTCGTAGGTGTCGCGCATATTGTCCCAGGCGTCGTTGGCGATATCGGCAGCCATGGCGCGGGTCTCGGCGCCCGAGCGCGGGGCCAGAGCAACGCCGACAATAGCGCCGGCAGCGGCACCAAAAAGTGCGCCGGAGACAAAGCTGAAAGTCTTACCCATGATCATTCCTCTCCTGCGGGCACGTCGGTGCCCACCGTTTGAATGCTGTCCATTATACCCGCAGCGCATCACTTGCCGCTCCGCTCATCTGCGTACGGCAAAGGCGCAGGTACGTGATGGTGATAAACGCGTAGGCCTACTCCTGAGGCATAGCCGGCATGGCCACCGTGGCACCCGGGTCCTCGCCGGCGCCGTCCACGAGCGGCAGGCCGCCCTCATGCGCAGGTCCTGCCGGAACCGTCGCAGCACCGCCAAAGACGGCAGCGGAGGCCTCGTGGTTCTCGGCAACCGCGCCCTCGGTATCAATCGCCACCTGGGGCTCGTCGTCAAAGTTGGGGACGCCCTGGGGCTCGGCGGGAACGGGTTCGGCGGTCGCATCGGCAACGAGCTCGGCGTCGACCGGCACATCGCCCTCGTCAGCGCCCTCGTCCTCGGCAGCATCTTCGCCGTTCGCAGCGGCGACGGCCTCGCGAGGATCCTTGCCCTCGGCCTCGGCGCGCATGCCCAACACCAGGTTGCGCAGACCCGCGACCGTGCCTTCCACGTCGGGGGCAGACTGGTCGGCGTGCAGGTACGCCCAGTCCATCATAAAGGTGGCCGAAGACAGCGCACCGATGGCCAGCGCGTCGTCGGGGCACGAAAGCTCAACCTCAAAGACGCGCTCGTCGTGCTCGCTTACGCGCGTGCGGCCGCACGAGATGCTACCGGCAAGACCGGTCTCGTTCATGAGCTCGACCGTCACGTGCTCCAGCAGGTGGCAGAGCTCGGTCTGGCCCATGCAGTCCTGGAACTCGCGGCCGGAATCGCCCAGGCACAGGTGCTTGGCAATCGCCGGCACCAGGTAATACACGCGCGCCGTGGCCTCGATATCCTCCGAGGTCATGAGCGGCATGCCGGGGTTCACCAGCACATGCGCGCAGATCTTGTCCTCGCTGACGGTGACCTTAAGGATGTTGAACAGGCCTGCCATAACTCTCCCCTACTCTTCCTTGTCCTACTCGTCGCCGTCGTGCGGATTCGCAGAACCCGCACCCGACGTCGTCGGCTCGTCTACCGAAGACTCGGAATCCTTCTTATCGGTTTCGGCCGGAGCGATCACGCGGATGAGCGAGATGCGCTGGCCACGCATCGACTGCACCTTGAACTTGTACCCGGCAACCTCAAACACCTCTCCGATGTCGGGCACCGAGTCGCAAAGCTCCAAAATCCAGCCGGCGATGGTCTCATAATCATCGCTTTCCTCGAGCGGCCAACCAAGCTCAATCGCGTCATCGCACGAAAAACGCCCATCAATGAGCCACTCGCGGCGCGAAAGGCGCGTGAGATACTTGTTGTCGGGGTCGAACTCGTCCTCAATCTCGCCGACGATCTCCTCGACGATGTCCTCGATGGTGATAATGCCGGCCGTGCCGCCGTACTCGTCCACGACCACCACGATCTGGTCGTGAGAGGTCTGCATCTCGGACAGCAGCGGCAGGATGTCCTTGGTGTCGGGCACAAAGGTGGCGTCGCGCAAAAAACCGGCAATGGGCTGGTCGCCCTTGCCGTCGAGCGCAGGCTGAATCAGGTCCTTGATGTGCGCAATGCCGGCGACGTTGTCGGGATCCTCGTGATAGACGGGGATGCGGCTAAAGCCGGTCTGGCGCATGGTGGACAGCACGTCGGCGACCGTCTCGTCGTCCTCGCACATGGTGGTGTCCACGCGCGGCACCATGACCTCGCGGGCAACGGTGTCGCCTAGGTCGAAGATCTCGTGGATCATGCGCTTTTCCTCGTCGAGCAGGTCGTCCTGCTCCGAGACCATGTACTTGATCTCTTCCTCCGAGACGTTCTGGCGGTCGTCGGCGCTCTTGATGCGCAGGATGCGGGCCAGGCCATCGGAGCAGGCGCCGGTCAGCCACACGAGCGGACGGGCGATCTTTTGGAAAAACGACAACGGTCCCACGACCTGCTTGGATACGCCCTCGGCATTGGCCAGACCAATGCGTTTGGGCACAAGCTCGCCAATCACGATGGACACGAAGGCGACCGCGACGGTGATGATGACCGGCGCCAGGCCGCGTGCGATGGCGGAGAGCGGCGCGATGCCAAAGCTCATGAGCCACGTGGCGAGCGGGTCGGACAGACTCGTCGAGGCGACGGCGGACGAGGCGAAGCCCACGAGCGTGATGGCAACCTGGATGGTGGCGAGCAGCTGGTCGGAGTCGGCAGCCAGCTTAATGGCACGCTCGGCGCGCTTGTCGCCTTCCTCGGCCTCATGCTCCAGCACGGCGCGCTTGGCCGTGGTGAGCGCCATCTCTGACATAGAGAAGTAGCCGTTGATGAGGGTCAAAACGAGGGTGGTGATAAGGGAGATGGTTATGTCCATCGGGAGTTTCTCGAACCTCCAAGATTCGGGACGTCAGGTCAAAACGTTGATGGCGGATAGGGCAGTTGCACCCGGCGGGCGCCCGGACGGGCCCGCGGGCGCAGGCGTGGTCGCTAGATTACGAAGAGGATCACCGCCATGAACTGGAAGATGCTGCCGGCGAGTACCCACAGGTGAAACACGCTGTGAAGATAGCGCACGTTTTTGGCGATATAGAACGGCACGCCCGCGGTGTAGCACACGCCGCCGACAGCGAGCAGGGCGAGTGCCACGGGGTTGAGCAGCGACACGAGCTCGGGCAGCTTAAAGACGACGAGCCAGCCCATCAGCAGGTAGACCAGGCCGCTTACCCAGTGCGGTTGACGCTCGCGTAGGAAGCACTCGAGGGCGATGCCGATAATGGCGATGGCCCATACGGCAAAGAACAGCGCAGGGCCGCCGTCGTTTGCGAGCGTGATAAGGCAAAACGGCGTATAGCTGCCCGCAATGAGCAGGTAGATGCAGCTGTGGTCGATGATGCGAAACACGCGCTTGGCGCGCGCGGGCTGAATCGCGTGGTAGAGCGTGGAGGCTAGGTATTCGAGGATAATGCTGACGCCATAGACAATCGCCGCGGCCATATGGGCCGGGCCTCCGCCGCGCAGGGCGGCGAATACGATCAGGAGCACCAGGCCCGCGATACCCAGCAGGCAGCCGACACCATGGGTGACGGAGTTCATGATCTCCTCGCCCACTGTGTAGTGTGGAACGGCCGCGGTCTTGGGTCGCGGCTTAGAACTGTCGCTCGAATCGGACATGCCGGTTACATCCTCCAACGTAAAGAGTTCTCAACACTATATCAAAGCGTCTAGGTACGTGCGAAATTTGCACCATACGTGACCCTTTGTTTACCCATTCTTTGCCTGTTGACGCATCAACGGCGAACGTCCATAATGCGCTTGCATTAAATGTTGATGTATTAACATCTTATAGGAGAATACCGCATGGCTCAAAACGCACGTTCCCATCGAAAGCTCAAGATAGCCGGCATCGTTGCACTGGTGGTTGTCGTTGCGCTGCTCGGATTTGCCGGCAACTTTCTGTTTGACTTCGCGCTGAATCCCCGCGCGCCATACACCATGAAGATGATGCAGGATAGCAAGAACGACAAAGAAGGTGAGCAGCCGGATGCCGAGGAAACCGAGGCGCGGGCGTGGTTTAAAGAGAATCGCGAGAGCAGTAACCTCACCGCGGACGACGGGACCGAGCTTGCCGCCTGGTATTTTGCTGCGTCGGAGAGCACGCACGACTACGCCGTCTGCCTGCATGGATATACCAACGAGCCCATCGGTATGGCCCGATACGTCAAGCGATTCCACGACCGCGGCATGAACGTACTCGCACCCGCCGCCCGCGCCCACGAGCGCTCCGGCGGCGACTATATCGGCATGGGCTGGCCCGAGCGCCTCGACATCGTCGCATGGATCGAGCGAATCGTTCAGGCTGACCCCGAGGCGCGCATCCTGGTCTTTGGCGAGTCGATGGGTGCGGCAACCGCCATGAACGTCGCAGGGGAATCTCTGCCCGCAAACGTGAAATGCATTATCGAGGACTGCGGTTATACGAGTGTTTGGGACGAGTTTTCTCTGCAGCTCAAGGACGTGTTCGGCCTGCCCAGCTTTCCCTTGCTCGATGTAGCAAACTTAGTGTGCAACGTGCGCGCAGGCTACGACTTTCATGAGGCGAGCAGTGTGGAGCAACTCAAACACGCGACAGTTCCCATGCTGTTTATCCACGGTGACCAAGACACCTTTGTGCCGTACAGCATGCTCGACCAAAACTACGACGCGTGCGCCAGCAAGGTCAAGCAAAAGCTCACCGTCCATGGCGCCACCCACGCCAAGAGCGCGCAGGTCGACCCCGAACTCTACTGGAACACGGTCGACGACTTCCTCGACGAGTATTTTTAGGCAAATAGTACGGTTTACTGGCCTATCTGACCCCCTAGCACTTCCGAAAAGCCGCCCGTGGGCACTGTGCTCACGGGCGGCTTTTGCTAACAGTTGTGCTACAAAGGCGCTTGTTTTATCTAATAGCTAGGTGCTACTTGACCTCGATGAGCTCATACTCGCTCGTGCCCAGGCCGATCTTCTCGGCATGCGCGATGCACACGCGCCAGTCGGTGTCGGGATGCGTGATGCAGAAGGGATCCTTGGCCTGCTCGCCCTCCAGATGCTCGTGGTTATGCTCCATCTTGGCCGCGCTATCGGTGAGCTCGGTGTTGGGCAGCGGCTCAGACGCCATGACGGCGTCGGCGCAGGCCTGGTCGATGGCGACCGGGTCGAAGCTCGCGAACATGCCGATGTCGTTGACGATAGGCGTATCGTTTTCGGGATGGCAGTCGCAGTTGGGACTGATGTCCATGGCAAGCGAGATGTGGAAGCTCGGGCGGCCGTCGACGACGGCCTTGGTGTACTCGGCGATCTTGCAGTTGAGCACGTCGGCCGCGGCCTCATAACCGGGCTTGATGCAGTCCTGGTTGCATGCCGCAATGCAGCGTCCGCAGCCCACGCAGCGATCGTGGTCGATGGCAGCCACGTGCACCGTGCGAGTAGCGCCGCTGGCAAGCTCGCGCTCGCGGGTGCCGTCGAACGAGATAGCGTTGTGCGCGCAGATCTTTTCGCAGGCATGGCAGCCAACGCAGTGCTCGGTCGCGACGTTCGGCTTGCCGGCGGCATGCTGCTCCATTTTGCCGGCACGGCTGCCGCCTCCCATGCCCAGGTTCTTCATGGCGCCGCCAAAACCGGCCTGCTCATGGCCCTTAAAGTGGGTGAGGCTGATCACGATATCGGCATCCATGAGCGCCTGACCGATCTTGGCCTCGTGCACGTACTCGCCGCCCTCGACCGGGACGAGCGCCTCGTCGGTGCCCTTAAGGCCGTCGGCGATGATGATCTGGCAGCCCGTGGCATACGGGGTAAAGCCGTTCTGGTAGGCGGTATCGATGTGCTCGAGCGCGTTTTTGCGGCTACCGACATAGAGCGTATTGCAGTCGGTGAGGAAGGGCTTGCCGCCCAGCTCCTTCACGACGTCCGCGACGGCGCGGGCGTAGTTGGGGCGCAAAAAGCTCAGGTTGCCCAGCTCGCCAAAGTGAATCTTGATAGCAACGAACTTGTTCTCAAAGTCGATCTGCTCAATTCCGGCGTGACGGATGAGGCGCTTGAGCTTGTCGAGCTGGCTCTCGCGAGCATGCGTGCGCAGGTTGGTGAAGTACACCTTAGCGGGTGCTGCGGGTGCAGTTGCGGTCATAGATCTATCCCCTCGGTCTATATGGCGTTACAGACATAAGAGGATGGTACCAGTTAAAGCAGAGTTAAAGTCAAGTACGGCACCTAGTCATTGGGTGTTCCTATAGTTTTGTCTGAGTACTCATTGGGGACAGACTTAAATGAGCGCCTCGCCACCTGGCAGCTAGGGACGTTCCTTTCCTGCCGGCAGCTGGGGACAGTCCTTGCCAGCACGGCCGGCGAACCGGCGAATCGGCAAAGACTGTCCCCGATGACTACTCCTGCACCTTGAGAGCTTCGGCCAGGCCCACACGTTTGATGGAGCGTGTGTGCAGCAGCGCCACGACCAGGTAGGTCGCAAAGCCAATGCCGACGCATGCAGCCATGGACCAAGCGGGCACGTAAATCTCGATATTGCCGTTGTAGGCGAGCAGCATCGAGCGGAAGATGGCCGTGAGCGAGCCAATAATGACCGGCAGGCTCAGCACGAGCGACGCCGCCACGCACAGCGTGATCGAGCGGATGTACAGATGCGAGATCTCGCTATCGCGATAGCCAAAGACTTTCATGTAGCTGATCGAACGGGCGCTGTGGTCGATCACCGCTTTGGTCAGCAGGTACATAAACAGCAGGAAGATAAACACCGCGAGCCCGATCATCATTCCGATCATTTTGCTCATCATGCCGATGAACTGGTCACCCACGGCGCGCATGTCGTCGGGCGTGGTGTCGCCGGCAAAGTAACGAGCATCGAGGTCGAGCTTCTCGTCGCTCACATAGCCGTTAAAGTAGGCGGCGTCGTTGCCGAACAGCTCGTTAAAGTCATCGATGCTCATATAGATATTCATGTCCGACTTAGAGCCCCAAACGCAGTCCTTGCCCGCGTATTCAAAGGAATAATTCTCGCCCTCATACTTGTCGTGGAGCGTGACCTTCTGGCCCTCACTCCAGCCAAACTTGTCGAGCAGGCCGCCGCCAAAGACAACGCGCCCATCGCCGACGTCGAGGCCCTTCCAGTAGCGCGAATCGGGCGAGATGCCGTAGACAGAAATCGTCTCCTCGCCATTACCGTCGCCGCGGTCGTATTGCAGCTGGTAGACGGCATATTTCTCGGCCTGCGCGATTGCGCCCGCGCCGTTGTCGGTCGAATTGACCGGGTGGATATCGTCGTTGTCAGTGTCGATCTTAGAGGCCTTGTCGATCAGGTCGATAGCCTCGTCGCGGTTGCAGCCGAGGGCATCGGCAAGGTCATCGAGGCGCGCATAAAGCGCATCTTTCTTGTCCTGGACCTTGGCGAGCGCGTCCTGCGCCGCGGCCAGGGTCTCGGCAGACGGAACGCTGGTCGCGGCATCGGCTGCCGCCTGCGCCGCATCGGCCGCGTCATCGAGCTCGTCGCTGGCATCCTGAGCGGCGGAGAGCAGCGCACCATCCACCGCCTGCAAGCGCTCGAGCGCCGCCCACTGCCCGCGCTCCTCGACAGTGCCCTCGAGCTCCAGCGGAGCCTTGAGCGTGTACTGGTGCTCGGCGACCAGGCTCGTCTCGAGGTTGTCCGCATAGTGCGTCATCGTGGGCAGGATCGCCAGGCCAAAGAGCAAAAGCAGCGAGGCAAACGCAATGCCCACGAAGAGCGTGGCGAAGTTGCCCAGGTTGCGCAGGAAGACGCGCAGGCGGAAGCGGGAGACAAAGCCCATGCGTTCCGGCAGCTGCAGACCGCGCTTGGTACCCGACTTGCCACTCGCCTCGTGACGAAGGAACTGCAGCGGCGTCTTGCCCATTTTGCGGAGCAGACCCACCAGCGTGATGAGGATGAGCGCGGCGGCGGGGACCACAGCGCACTTCACAAAGATTTCCCAGCTCCAGTACACCTGGAAGGGCGGCAGACTGTACGAGCCGTAGTAGAGACCACGCATGGGCTCGGTAAAGAACGCAACGCCGAGCGCGGTGCCCAAAAGTGCCGCGAGCACGCCCACGATGGCGGGAAGCGCCAGGTAGTGCAGCACGATCTCGCGACGGCGATAGCCGCTGGCGAGCAGCGTGCCGATAATGGCGCTCTCCTCCTCGATGGTGGCGTCGGTAAGGACCACAAAGACGAACGCCATGATCACGATGATGATGTCGAGCAGCGTCATCCACATCATGGAGTCGCCGTCCACGTCGTCGCGCGCATAGCCAATGCCCTGGTTGGAATCGGCATCGATCAGATCGTCCACGCGCGCATCGGCGTCGGTCAGTGCCTCGACCATATCCTGCTCCGCATCAATGCGATCCGCGGTGGGGAGGTCGCGATCGGTAAAGGCAAAGGAGTAGGTGTAGGCAGGTGCACCACCGGCATCCTCGAGCGCGGCAAAGCCGGCGTCGGTGACCTCGGCCACGCCGTACGTGATGGTGTTCACCGTAAAGTCCGAATTGTCGAGGAACAACGCCTGGCTATCGGGCTGGGTCATGATGCCGCAGATGGTGTAGGTGCGGCCCTCAAGCTCGACCTTATCGCCGATGGCGAGGTCGTTATTGGTGGCAAAGACGCGGTCGATGGCCACCTCGTCGTCCGCCTTGGGTTCCTTGCCCTCACAGTAGGACGCAATGTCCACCTTAGCGCGGTGCGCATAGGTGCGCAGGGTCCGCTTGGTGCCGTCGTCGCCGGCAGTCTTTTTTATGATGGCGTCGATGGAGAAATTCTTGTAGAGCGTGACGCCGCCGACGTCGTCGGCTGCATCCTCGGCTGCCTTGAGCTGATCTTTGGTGGCCTCGAAGGAGGTAGTCACGCGGCCGTCCTCAATCGTGTACGCATCGCGCATGTCGTCAATGAGGCAGCCGATGGAATGCGCCGCGAGCAAAAAGCCCGACGTGAGGGCGATGCTTCCGCACATAAGCAAAAAGATGCCCAGGTACTTGCCGATATTGCGGCGCAGCTCGCGCGGGAGACGTTTTGCGAGAGGTGTCATGGCGCCGCCTACCAATCGAGCTCGGCGGCCGCGACGGGTGACTCGTTGAGCTCATCCTCGACGATGCGCCCGTCGCGCAGGCGCAGCACGCGATTTGCCATGCGCGCGATGGCGGCATTGTGGGTGACAATGATGATGGTGCAGTCGTAGGTGCGGTTAACATCCTCCATGAGCTGCAAGATTTCCTTAGACGTCTTGTAGTCAAGCGCGCCCGTGGGCTCGTCGCACAGCAGCAGGCCTGGGTTTTTGACGAGTGCACGGCCGATGGCGCAGCGCTGCTGCTGGCCGCCCGAGACCTGGCGTGGGAACTTGTTGCGGTGCTCGTAGAGGCCCAGCGAACGCAGCAGGTCGTCGACATTGAGCGGGTTTTTGGACAGGTGCGCCGTGACCTCGATGTTCTCCTTGATGGTGAGATCGGGCACCAGGTTGTAGAACTGGAAAACAAAACCCAGCTCGCGGCGTCGGTACTCGCCCAGATCGGTAGGCTTGAGCGCCATGAGGTCGCAGCCGTCCACCATGATGGAGCCGCCGTCGGCATCCTCCAGGCCGCCAATGAGGTTGAGAAAGGTCGACTTGCCCGAGCCCGAGGGCCCCAGCATGACGCAGATTTCGCCGCGGTTGATGGACGTATCGATACCGTCGAGCACCGTCAGGCGCGCATCGCCGTCGCCGTAGTGTTTCTTGAGTCCGTTGACCTGGACGTAGGCACGCTTTGTCGCCATGCTATCCCCCGTTGTTAGCCTTCTGCTACTTTTCTAGGCTAATAGTAAACCCGGGCGAACTATTTTTAAGCGACGTGCACGGCTTTTTTCCAACCTACTCATTGGGGACAGACTTAAATGAGTGAAATCGCTCATTTAAGTCTGTCCCCAATGAGTGGTCCCCAAGTGCCGACATATTGGGACAGTCCCTGCCAGCCCTGCCGGCGAGCCGGCGAACCGGCAAAGACTGTCCCCAATGACTAGGTGGCTAGACGCGGGATTTGTTGTGGGCGAGGGCTAGACCTACGGCGGCGATGGCGGCGGCGAAAAGCACGGTGACGCCCAGGTCGCAGGCGATGTCGCCCAGCGCGGCAGACGTCAGGTCCGAGGCAAGCGCCTTGCCGATCGCGTCGCTCACCCAATACGTCGGCACAAAGTGCGCCGCCGTCTGCACGGCCGGACCCATCAGCGACAATGGCATCCAGGCGCCACCCAAAAACGTCATGAGCATGCCGAGTAAGTTGCCCACACCGTTGAGCAGCTCCTCGCGCGCACCCAGGCTCGACAGCATAAAGCCAACAGCCAGCGGCGTGCACGCCAGGGCAAACGTTGCCGCCAGCGCTAGGCACACGCGACCCACGCCGACCTCGGCAACCGCGCTGGCAAAGCCCACGACGCCCATCATGCTCGACACGAGCCAGATACAGACGGTGAGCACGGCGGCGGCCGCGAACACAGCGAGCGAACGCTGGCGCTCAGAGACCGGGCTGGCATCCATGCGGCGCACGCGCTCGGGCTCGTTCATGCCCGAGAACACCAGCCCTACCGACACGATGACCGACGAGATGATCGCGTACGCGCCAAAGTTGAAGTACGACTCGAGCGTGGTAGCAGCAGTCGAGTCGACCTTGACCTGCTCGATCTGGACCTCCGCGCGCTTTGCGGCCGCGTGCTCGGCGGCCCTTGCGACGTCACCGTTGGAGGCAGCGGGTTCAAGCGCCGCCGCAGTGCCCGCGAGCGAGATCCAGCGCGAGGCCTCGGCAGACGAGAGCGCCGCCGCCATGGTGCCGGAACCGTAGGTCACGTCGAGCTTGGGCAGGGCCTCCCCCGCACGGGCGGCTGCGACAAGGTCGTCCTCGAACCCCTCCGGGATAAAGAACACGCAATCGGCACTGCCCTTGGCGCTGTTGCTCTTGGCGAGCGCGTCCGCAAGGTCGTACGCGTCGTCGCCGATGCCCGTGACCAGGTCAAAGCGTGAGCCCAGGTGCTTGGTAAGCGCCCGCGAAAGGTCGCTATTGTCGCGGTCGACCACGATCACGTTGGTGTCGTAGGGCTTGTACTCGGTAAGCCGCGACGAGTTCCAGCTCACCGAAGCCGCGATGAATACGCCCATGAGCGAAATGAACACCGTATAGATGAGCAGGTAGAACGGGTGCGCCAGCGCCATGCGAAGCGCGGTCTTAAAGGTGCTCATAGCGGCTCCTTCCAAAGATCAGCGTAGCGGCGGCGACAAACACCAGGGCCATCAGGACCAGCGCGCCGGCGCGAACAGCGAAGGGCCCCAGGTCCTCAAAGAAATACAGGCGATTGAACATGTCGCAGATGAGCTTGACGGGATTGAGCCAGCACTCGGCCGGGCAGGCGCGAGCGACGTCGTCGGCAAGCGCCATCGCCGGCTCGCCGTAGAGGCCGGCGAACAAAGCGCACGTGGTGGCAAAGCCCGTGAGGATGCCCGACTTGGATGCCTTGCCGCCCTTAACGGGAAGCGTGCCCACAAAAAGCCCCAGGCCCGTGGCGGCAAGCGCGGATGCAGCCCCGCCCAGCAGGCACAACCCCTCGCGCCCGCCAAAGTCAACGCCCACGACCAGGCGCACGTAGCCGATCGCAACCGCCATCGATGCAAAGGAAACCAGCCACGAGCCGACAAAAATGCCGGCCAGCGACGCCGTCTTGGAAAGACCGCCCACGCAGCGGCGCGCGCCAAGGCCCGACAAATTAGGCTGCAAATCGACGACGCTCAAGGCGGCAAACTCGGCAGACATCATCGCGACCAGGCCAAAAAGCGCGTAATAGTAGATGACCGTGCCATCGGGCGTGGCACGAGTCAGGCTCACGCGGCGGGTTCCGCCCTCGAGCGACAGAGCGCGCGCAACCGCCGCCGGATCGGCGAGCGCCGCCGGGTTGTCCTGGGCAATCTGGGACATGAGCTCGGCATTTTGCGTATACGAGCTTGCCACCGTTTCAAGGATGCTGCGGTCGGTAAGCACCGACGAGGCGCGCGAGCTGTCGTAACTCGATAGCAGCGTGAGCCTGGGCGTGCCCGCGGCATCAACCGTATAGATGCCCGCGACCTCGCCGGCCTTGAGCGCTTTGCGCGCGGCAGCCAAGTCTTCGTACTCGCTCACATCGAGCAGCTGATCGTCGCCTGCCTTGGCAAGCGAAGCTGCCACATCCTTAAAGGTCGAGGCATCCCAGGCCTCGTCCGCCACGACGGCAACCGGCACCGGGTCGACCGTGCCGTCGGAGCTGAGGTTCGCAAACATAAACATGAACATCGTGGAAAGCGCGATAGGAAAAAGAGCGCCCCAGACCCACGTGCTCGGCCGGCGCAGCAGCGTCTTGACCGTGGTGATGATGGTGTTGAACATGGCCGCCCCCTAGTCGCGCAGCTCGCGGCCGGTGATCTCGAGGAACACGTCGTTGAGGGTCGGCGGTTCGGAATAGATGCGGCCGAGCGGCACGTCATGCGAGCGCAGCGCATCGAGAATGTCCGTCAGGTTGTGCGGGCTCGCTTCGCACGAAAACGTGAGTTGTCCCGCCGTTGCCGAAAGGTCCAGAACGTGCGGCAGGCTTGCGACGGCACCGAGCGCCGCACTCGGAACCTCGCCGACCTCGATTACAATCTTCTCGCCCATCTGAATCATGCGCTTGAGCTCGTCGTTAGTGCCCTGCGCCAGCACGCGCCCACCGTCCATGATCATGATGCGGCTGCAGATCTGCTCGACTTCCTCCATGTAATGGCTGGTATACACCACCGTGGCGCCCTCGTCGCGCAGGCGGCAGATGCCCTCCAGGATGGCGTTGCGGCTTTGCGGGTCGACCGCCACCGTGGGTTCGTCAAAAAAGATGAGCTCGGGCTTGTGCGCGATGCCGCAGGCAATGTTGAGACGACGCGCCAGGCCGCCCGAGAGCTTGCCGGGGCGGAACTTGGTAAAGTCGCCCAGGCCGACAAAGTCGATCGCCTCGTCCACCAGCGCGCGGCGGCGCTTGCGGTCGTTGACGTAGAGACTGCAGAAATAGTCGATGTTCTCGCGCACGGTGAGCTCGTCGAACACCGCCACCTGCTGCGGCACCACACCGATGCGGCGCTTGAGGTCGTAGCGGGCGGGCGTCATGCGCTCGCCGAACAGCTCGATGGTGCCCTTGTCGTAGGCGAGCAGCTGCAGGATGCAGTTGATGGACGTGGTCTTGCCCGAGCCGTTGGGGCCCAGCAGGCCAAAGATCTCGCCGGGGGCAATACTCAGGTTAAAGTGGTCGAGCGCAATAAGATCGTCATAGCGCTTGACGAGATTTTCGACGCGGACGATGTCTGTCATGAGGCGGCCCTTCTGTTGCTTGCGGCCCGGTACGATTGCATCATCGCAGGAGCTGACGGCGCGCACCAGTGAGCTTTGTCACGAGTGCGGGGAGGTCTTGGTCGTCGGCCTGCCGACGCCCCCCCGTTTTGCCGCGTGGGAGGAATGTCACGGTTGCTCTGAGTGGCGCCTCCCCCGTGCGCGGCATCGCGTACAATACCCGTATGAACAGGCTATTCGACAAATCGATCGTGCTGGCGTGCTGTATTGCGGCCGCCATGGGTCTTGCCGTGGACGCTCGCCTGGTCGCGGCGTTTTGCCTTGGCGTTATTGCCACCTCACTGGCCGAGGTCGCGCAGGGAAACCGTGCCCGCCGTGCGAGCGAGGCCATGAGCTACGCTTTCATCATCGCGGCTGTCTGCGTGCCGCCGTTTGTACCGTTTGTGCCTCTCGCCCTCTATGACATCGCGCGGCGCGTGCGCCGTGAACGCATCTGGCCCGCGCTGGCGATTGGCTCCGTGTTTGCCTGCGCACTTGCCACGGACCTTCGCTGCGGCGCGCTCACCACCCGAACGCTGTTGCTAACCGCCATCCTTTCGGTCGCCGCCACGTTGCTGTCGCTGCGCACCGCGCAGCTGGAGCGCGAACAGGAACGCATGCGTCGCACCCGCGACAAACTGCAAGAACGCGCCCTGGCACTCGAGGCACGCAACCGCGACCTCGCCGACCGCCAGGACTACGAAGTCGAGCTCGCGACGCTCGCCGAACGCGCCCGCATCGCGCGCGAGATCCACGATAACGTGGGCCACCAGCTCACGCGCGCTTCGCTTCAAACCGAAGCCCTGCGCGTGGTCCATGCCAACGAGCCCGGCGTTGCCGCCGATTTCGCCGACGTCAAATACACCGTCGATGAGGCACTCCAGCTCGTGCGCGCCAGCGTCCACGCGCTCAACGACAATGCGACCAACCTCTCCGTGCAGCTCGAACGCATCGTTGAAGGCGCGCGCTCGGACAGCGGTCCGCAGATTGAGCTTGAGGTTTTGGCCGAGCATGCGCCCGCCAACGTCGCCAACTGCTTTGCGGCGGTGCTGCGCGAGGCGCTTTCCAACGCCATGCGCCACGCCCATGCCAAAACCATTACCGTGCGGTGCATGGAGCATCCGTCGTTTTACCAGCTCATCATTACCGATGATGGCGCAGACGCGACCCCGGCGAGCAGCAGCAACGTCGCAGAAGGCATGGGGCTCGTCTCCATGCGCGAGCGCGTCGAGGCGCTTGGCGGAACCTTCACCGCCGGCCTGCGCGCCGGCGCCCCCGGCTGGCGCGTGTTTGCCACCGTCCCCAAACAGCAAGGAGATGACGCCCGATGAGGCTCATAGTTGTCGACGACGACCGCTTGGTAGTCGATTCGCTCAAGATTATCCTGGGCGCCCAGCCGCAGATCGAAGTGGTGGGCACCGGAGCCGACGGCAACGACGCGGTGGCACTCTACGCCGAACTCGCACCCGATATCGCACTGCTCGACATTCAGATGCCAGGGCGCGACGGCCTTTCGGCGGCGCGCGAAATCCTTGAGCACGACCCCGCGGCACGCGTGGTGTTTCTGACGACATTCTCGGATGACGAGTACATTGTATCGGCGCTCAAGCTGGGCGCCCGCGGTTACCTGATCAAGACTGATGCCGCCGCGATTCCGCCAGCGTTGGCGCAGGTCATGGATGGCAAACGCGTGCTCGAGGGCAAGGCGATCGAAGATGTTGACTTTGACGGGATGGGCGACAAGACGGGCACGCCCCGCCGGCCCGCAGCCTTTGCCAGCCTGACCGACCGCGAGTTCGAAGTCGCCGAGCTCATCGCCCGCGGCCTCGATAACAAGGAGATTGCCGCCACGGCTTATATGGGAGAAGGCACGGTGCGCAACCACATCAGCTCGATCCTGGCCAAAATGGGCCTGCGCAACCGCACCCAAATCGCCATCGCCTACCTGCGAGGGTAATTACCCAACGGCCGACCGCTCCGGCATAGCAAAATGGCTGCCATCGATTTAATGCCATTTCAAAACTATGCCGGTTTCCGGGGCTGAGTCACGAGTCCCCAACCATGCCGATATTCGTGAAAATAAAACCGCAGGTAGACGAGCCGTCATTTTGCAGAAAACGCGGGTATGGATGGGAGTCCTGAGTTTAGCCCCGTAAACCGGCATAGTTTTGTTTGAACGGTCCTGCGCGAACGCACCCACCAGCCGTGTGGGGCCAAAAATGATCCGTTTTCCTCCGTCCCCGGGGGATCATTTGGCGGCGCCAACCACGAAATCGGCCCATCTACTACGTTTGACTCGATACCCCCAACCATACCCCTGTTTTCCAGAAAACTGCAGGCGTTCTAACTGCGGTTTTGTTTTCGCGTTTTTTGGCATGGTTGGGGGTAAGGGGCTAAACGTAGTAGATGGGCCAATTTCGTGGCAAGCCCTTCTCGCCTACGCACAAAAGCGCCGCCACGGAGGAGGGAGATACCTCCGTGACGGCTGGGGGTGGGGGTGGGGGCTATGTTCTGGCTCCCCGCCGGCCGCCCGGGGCCTTTTGGCCCCGGGCGCTACCAGCGTGCCTAGCGCTTACGGATACCCCAGACCAGGGCTCCGACGCCGGCCATGGCAATAACAAATGCCATGAGCAGTGCAGCGGCCTGCTGGTCACCCGTGGTGGGCAGGAAACCCTTGACCGTCTTGACGATGTTCGTCACGGTCTTGGGCGTGCCGGGATCGGGCGTCGGCACGGGCGTCTCGGGCTTCTTGTACGTGTTGTTGAACACGATACCCTCGACGCTCTTGTCGCCCTTGGTAAAGGTGACGTTCGCCTTGAGGTTGCCCTCGCCGTCGTCGACCACGTTGACGGTCGCGGTAAAGACGGACTTGTCGTAGGTCATACCGGCCTCGTCGCCCTTGACCTCGCTGATGGTGTAGACGTACGTACCAGGCTCGTCGTACTCGAACTTGTCGAAGTTGATCTTGCCATCGGCATCGTTGGTGACGGTGGACTCGATGTCCTCGCCAACGAGCTTAAAGCTAAACTCGTCCTTCTTGAGCTCGCGTCCCTCGAGCACCTTGATGGCGCCGATGGAGACCTGCGTGGGCATGGCGTGATACTTGTTGGTAAAGCCAGCCGACTCGGTGGTTCCCTCGAGCTTGTGCGTCGCGGTCAGCGTGCCGTCACCATTGTCGGAGACGGTGGTCACGACGGTGTAGGTCGTACCGTCATAGGTAACGCCCTTGTACAGGCCGAGCGCGTTGGGGCAAGCCTCGCGCAGCGTGTACGTGTGCGTGCCGGGCGCCTCGTAGCGGATCGGGCTCAGCGTAACGTTGCCGCTGGCGTCGTTGGTGCCACTAGCGACAGTCACGCCGTCCTCGAGCAGATCAAACGTGAACTCGCCAGCTGCAAGGTCGCGTCCGGTCAGACGCTTGACCGTCTTGACCTGATCGGTCACGGACGAATCGGTAGGCGTCACGCTGTAGGTGTTGGTGAACGTGAAGGCCGCACCGTCGTCGCCATTGCGCACGACACTCAGGTGTCCGGCACCGTCATCGGTCACGGTGTAGGAAACCTTGCGCGTGGCGTTGACGTCGTTGGTCACGCCAGAGGCGCTACCGGACTCGGTCACCGTGTAGGTAAAGGTGTGCGAGCGCGGGGCGGTGGGGGCTGCGGGCTCGGACTCGTCGCTGGGCTCGTCGGCGTTGACATCAGCGTCGGCGTCGGCCTCTTCAGCCTCTGCCTCGTCGGCCTCAGCCTCGTCAGCTTCGTCTGCCTCGGCCTTATCGGTCGCATCGTCCGTCACGCCTAGGGCGCGGTTGAGGTCGTCGAGCGTAAAGTGGATCTTGCCAAAGTCCACGTTGCCGGCCGCGTCGTTGGTTGCGGTCGTGCGCTCGGGCATCGGGGCACCCGCCTCGTCAGCGGTCACGGTAAAGGTAAACTTACCCGCGATGTCGGCCGGGGTCAGGCCCTCAGCTGCCTGGAGCTTCTTGGTGCCAGCGAGCGCGGCATCAGCGGCATCGGCGCCGTAGACGTTCTCGAACAAGGGCTGAATGCCGTCGTAGGCGGGCGTCGCCGTCAGAGTCCCGTCACCGTTGTCGACGACGATGACCTTAAAGCTAAAGCTCGGCTTTGCGGCGGTAATGCCCTTTGCTGCGAGCGGAGACGTGTACTCGAAGGCCGTGTAGTTGATGGTCCATGCAAGCTTGGCATCCGTGTCGGTACGGATGGCGCGGTTGGCGTTTACCAGGTCGGCGAGCATCTCGGTCGTGTAATGCAGAGCACCAAAACTCACTTGGCCGTTAACGTTGGTAACGCACGTACCCTCGATGGCTTCCGTCTCGCCCGCATAGGCGATGCCAAAGTAGAACTCGCCGTCGACCATCGGGCGACCGGTCAGGGTCTTGGTGGCAACGATCTGAGCAACGTCACCACCGTGCGCATCGGTCGATGCGCTATAGCTGTTTTTGAACGGGACCAGAGCGCTCTCAACCTTGTTCTCGCCGCTCTTGTGGATCGTCTCGTGCGTGCCCTCGGGACCGCCGGAGACGGTCGTCGTAGCGGTAATCGTACCGGCACCATCGTCGGTGACAGCGATCGTCACGGTACGGACAGCATCGTCGTAGGTGTAACCGGGCTTGTGGTCGTTCGTCTCGGCCACGGTGTATTTGAAGGTCTTGCCGGCGTCAGCCTGCGTAAACTTGACCTCCTTGCCGGCCAGAATGTCGATCAGGCCGACGGTTCCCTCTGTCGCTGCAGGGGACTTGTACACGTTGGCACCCTCGTGCAGGCCGAGCGCGTTGGCAGAAGCCGCGTCAGCGGGCGTCACGGTAAAGGTGAACTGGCCCTCGGTCATGGGACGTCCGGAGAGGGCCTTGCTAAGCTTAAGGCCGCCGGCCGCGGCGTAATCGAGCTCAGTGCGGTACGTGTTGGTGAAGCGGCCGCTTTCCTTCTTGGTGACGTTGGCGGTCAGCTTGCCCTCGCCGTTCTCGGTCACGGTCACTTCGGCGGTCGCGACATGGGCGTCGTACGTCATGCCGGCCGCGTTGCCCGCGTTCTCACGGATCTCGTACTTGTAAGTTCCGGCAGCCGTGAAGCGGATCGTGCCGAACTTAATGGCGTTCGCGTCGCTCTTGCCCACGGTTACGGTCGTGGACTCGGGCAGCGGGGCACCCTCGGGAGCGCTGATGGTAAAGCTAAACTTGTCCGCATCCGTCCAGTCGCGACCGTCGATAGCCTTGCTCAGACCAAAGTCGAGCTCAGTCTCGAGCGGGGTCACGCTGTAGGTGTTCTTGAAGATTGCAGCCTCGGCGTTCTTCAGAACATGCTGGGCGCTGAGCGTGCCGTCGCCGTTATCGGTGATGGTCGTCTCGATGGTGAACTTGGCGTCACTGTAGGTAATGCCCTTGCTAGTGGTTCCACCGTTGACCTCGCGCAGCGTATAGGTGTGCGTTCCGGCCTTGGTGTACTCGATGGTGCTCATCGTGATCTTGCCATCGGCGGCGTTCTTGCCGGTGGCAACGACCTTGGCGTCCTTGCCCTCGCCCTCGACGAGCTCGAAGGAGAACTCGCCTTCCTTGAGATCGCGCCCGGTCAGGGACTTGGTCACGGTAATCTGGTCGGTGACGCTGAACTCGTCAGGATTCGGCTTGTAGCTGTTGTTGAACTTCGCCTCGTCGTCGCCCTTCAGGACATGCTTCGCCTCGAGCGTGCCATCGCCCTTGTCGGTGATGGTCGTCTCAATGGTGTAGGTCTTGCCGTCGTAGGTGATGCCGTTGTTGGCGTCGCCCGGGACCTCGTGCAGCGTGTAGGTATGCTTGCCGGCAGCGGTGTACTCGATGGAGCTCATCTTGATCTTGCCGCGGGCGTCGTTCTTGCCGGTGGCGACAACATCGTTGCCCTCGACGAGCTCGAAGGAGAACTCGCCTTCCTTGAGATCGCGCCCGGTCAGGACCTTGGTCGCCGTGATCTGATCAGTAACACTGAAGCTCTTGGGGGTTACGGTGTAGGCGTTCTCGAAGGTCGCCTTGTCAACATTCTGCAGCTTGTGCTCCACGCTGAGGGTGCCATCGTTGTTATCCTTGACGGTGGTCACAATAGTGTACTCAGCGGTGCTGTAAGTAATGCCGTTTTCGGTGGTGCCGGCCTTGGTCTCGCGCAGTATGTAGGTGTGCTCACCAGCCGCAGTGTAGGTGACGGGATCCATTACGATCTTGCCGTCGGCATTGTTGGTACCGGTGACGACCACGTTATTGCCCTCAACGAGCTCGAAACGGAACTCGCCAGCCTTGAGGTCGCGCCCGGTCAGAACCTTGTCCGCGGTGATCAGGTCGGTGACGCTGGAGCTCTTGGGGGTCACGTTGTAGGAGTTCTTGAACTCGGCAACCTTGACGTCCTTCAGAACATGCGTGGCACTGAGCGTACCGTCGCCGTTATCGGTGATGGTCGTCACGATGGTGAACTTGGCATCACTGTAGGTGACGCCCTTGCTGGTGGTTCCGCCGTTGACCTCGCGCAGCGTGTAGGTGTGCGTTCCGGCCTTGTCGTACTTCACGGGGCTCATCGTAATCGTGCCGTCGGCGGCGTTCTTGCCGGTGGCAACGACCTTGGCGTCCTTGCCCTTGCCCTCGACGAGCTCGAAGGAGAACTCGCCCTCAGCCATGTCGCGGCCGGTCAGAACCTTGGTCGCGGCGATCTGGTCGGTGACGCTCGTCTTGACAGGCGTCACGCTGTAGGTATTGGTGAACGTAAATGCCGCGTTGCCGTCCGGGTTGCGGGACACGCTTAGTTTGCCCTTGCCATCATCGGTCACGGTGAAGGAAACCGTACGCGAAGGCTTGGCGTCGTTGGTCACGCCAGCAACCTTACCGGACTCGGTCACGGTGTAGGTAAAGGTGTGCTCGCGCTTCTCGGGCTTCTCGCCCAGAGCCTTGTTAAGGTCGTCGAGCGTAAAGGTAATCTTGCCAAAGTCGACCTTGCCCTTGGCATCATTGGTCACGCTCGCGTTCGCGGGCATGGGTGCGCCCTCTTCACCGGTCACGGTAAAGGTGAACTTGCCGGCAATATCGGCCGGGGTCAAGCCATCAGGAACCTGCAGGTTCTTCTTACCCACGAGCGATGCCGCGACGGACGTGGCGGTGTAGGCGTTCACAAACTTGTTGCCGGCATCGCCGTAGGCAGCCGTCGCCGTCAGGGTACCATCGCCGTTGTCGACAACGGTCACATATGCGTCAATTGCCGCCGTGGTAGCGCTCACGCCCGCAGGCAGCTCGCCGGTCTGCTCGGCAGCATTGTAATGAATGGTCCACGTGGGCTTGTCTGCGCTGGCGTCAAACGACGCCTTGTCTTCCTCGACAAGCTTGGCAAGCGACTTGGTCGTGTACGTCAGCGGACCGAACTCAACCTTGCCGCCCTTGTTGGTTGCATCCAGCAGAACCTCGTCATGCCCCGCATAGCTCAGCGCAAACTTAAATTCGTCATCGGCCATCGAGCGCCCCGTGAGCTTCTTGGTTGCCTCAAGAGTCAGTGGGGTTTCCGTCTTGGCGCTATAGGTGTTCGTGAACTTAGTCTCACCCGAGGTCTTTTCAACGTCGGCCTTAAGCTCGCCCTTGGCGTTAACCGTCACAGTCACCTTGAACGTGGCAACGTTCTTGCTGTAGGTAATGCCACCGGCGTCGCCCTTGACCTCGCGGACCTCATAGGTGTACTCGCCCGGCTCGGCATAAGTAATCTTGCCAAAGTTAATGGCTGCCTTGCCCTTGTCGAGATCGGCATTGGTCACAGTTACGGTCGCGGGGTCGGGCATCGGGGCATTGTTGTCGGACGTCGCGGAGAGCTCAAACTCAAACGCATCCGTATCCGCCCACTTGCGGCCCTCGAGCACCTTGGTCAGACCAAAGTCGGTCTTGGTATCCACTGTTGTCGGCTTGGTTGCAAGGCTAAAGATAATCTTGCCGTTGTTGCCCAGGTGCGAATGCACGTGCGTGGAAGTCGCAACGGAGGAAAGGTCATTCCACCTGGGGTTAAGCACGTCGCGCGCGGTCTCGGTCTTGTTGCCGTTCGCCTCCACATCGTCCTTGGTGGTATGCAGCTGGTCGATATAGGCCAAGCGCGCGGTTCCCTTATTAAAGGACCAATAGCCGTCATCTTTGACCAGAGCGCCGTCGTAGCTGGCGATCTCGTGCCCCTCAAACTCCACAACGGCATAGTCGTCCTTCGGCTTGCCGTTTGCGCCCATCGCCACAAACTCGTCCTTGTAGTAATAGACGTCGTTGCCCTGCGGCTTTACCGTCGCGCGCTGGGTGCATTCCTTGTCCGTGTAGATAGGCGTGATTTTTTGGAAGTAATAGTAGCTGTTGGTATCGGCGGGCTCAAACTCGGCGACAACATCGCCCAGCTCGCCGCCCGACCACTTGTTGGCCAGGAAGTAGACCGTCTGGTTGTCGGCACCCTTATGTTTCTCGATATACTTCTTGAGTCCGTCATCGGGCGTAAACAGGTTGTTACGCGCGGCGTCCTTGACGCTCGAGGTGTATTTAATCTGAATAGGCTTGATGTCATTGAGCGACGTGCGCTCAAAGATCCCGTTTTCCATGTCCACGTGATAGCGGATCAGCGGAATCAGCGATGCGGGAATCTTGACCGTCACGATATCGCCCTGCTGCGCATTGGCAGAGCGCTCGACGGTGATGACCAGGTCCTTGGCCACGCCCGAAAACTCGTACGTGTCCGTATTGCCCTTGGTTGTCTTGGTCACTTCATCAAAGGGGACGCCATTAATCTGAGCGCTGACAAACGTATCGACCTGCATAAAGTCGCCCAGCTCATCACTAAAGGTGATGTAGCCGGACTTGCTCTCGTCGTAACCATCCTCGATCTGAGTGGGAGAGCCCTTGCCCGAGGTGATAGAGCTCGAGATATCATCAAACACCTTCTTGAGCTCATCGGCGTTCGACGCAGCCTTGTAGAAATCGGAATTCTCGGTGCGCTTACCAAGCTCATTGGTTGTATAGGACGTGGCGTTTGGAAAGTTGCTCGACACGGCGTGCATGAACTTGTTTTCGTTGCTCGTCCAGTAGTTCGTAGGATCGGCAGCGGGATTCGCACCATTAAAGATGCCGATCGTATAAATGTCGGCACCTTTATTCTTGAGACTCTTGGCGCTTTTGACGGCGCTATCGGCAACACTTGCTTGGAATCCACTAGAACTCGTAGGTGAACCATCAGCGAAGAAGACAACGATCTTCTTGGCGTCGGCGCGACCAGACGAAAATACCCCATCAGCCAGCTGTAAGCCATAGTCGGCGCGCGTGGCGCCATTAGGACTGATGGAGTTGACCGTACTCTTAAGGCTCGTCGCGTCATCGCCCGTGCAGGGCGTCAGCTTCTTCATGGTCTGCGAGTAGTTGTACCTATACCCCGACTCCCAATACGTGTCGTTGCCGACCCAATCAGCCCTACTTCCCGCAAACTTTACGATGGCAACCTGATGCTGCTTGGAAGCATCGATCTTTGCATTCTGCTCGGCAATGGCGTCGATAAAGGAACTGGCAGCGTTCTTAAGTGCGGTGATGCGTTTGGTCTGATCGTTGCCGCCCATGCTCTCATCCATCGACCCGGAGGCATCAAGCACCATCACGATATCGAGCGGTTTAGTGACCAGCGACGTTGTGTCAGAAGTCGAAGACATCGTGGAGAGCGTTGTCACAAAGTCGGACTTTTCGTCCTCTGCGGGCTCGACCGTCTTGTCCGTCCAGATTCGGCCTACATAACGTGTCGTCTGGTCCTGCTCGCCGCCCGACGCCCAGTATTGCCAGCGGCCGGTAGTGTCGGGGTCGACTATCTTTTTGCTCGCCGTCGGTCCGTCCATTCCGGTGCTGGACCTGGCGTTGGCCTCGGGCAGCATGGCAAATGCTGCAGCCGGCAACACCAGCACTACGGCCAGTATCACCGCCAAGAGACCCCTCGTGTACTTACTCATCGCGTCTCCCTTCTCGCGGTCTCAGACCTTGCAACAGCCTAAAGTTACGAAATGAGACACAATTAGGGCAGGTGACACATGTTCCAGATTCGGTTTTGGGCGTGAGACAAATGTCTCACCAAAGTTGAGACGCGGCGTTTTCGCAGGAAAACGGGTGCGATTCGGAGCCATCAGGCCAAAATGATCCGTTTTCCTCCGTCCACGGGAGATCAAGGGCTGTTACGGATTGGCGACATTTCAAAACTATGCCGGTTTACTACGATAAAAATGAGATCCCCGACCACGCGTGACGTTTTCGCAAAACTGCAGGCTATCTACCTGCGGTTTTGTTTTTGCATCTTTCTGTATGGTCGGAGGTTCGCTATCCAGCCCCGTAATCCGGCATAGTTTTGTTCGCGGCGGCCCAACCGCACGTTCACGCGCGGGGCCGGTGGGGCATTCTTGCCCCACCGGCCCCTATTCCAGCGCTATTCCGGTTTGGTTTCTACCGTGGGAGTCTTGTCCGCCGCAACCGGAGTGCGGGCGGTATCCATAGTCAGGCAGTGCTTGGGGCAGCTTTCGATGCACTCGCCGCACACCACGCAGGCATACGGATCAATCGACCACATTCCGCCTTTGCGATCGACCGCAAGCGCACTCGCCGGGCAGCGGCGCGCACACATGCCGCAGCAAATGCACACGTCCATGTCGTTGACGATGTGCCCGCGCAAGCGCTCGGGCGCCGTCAGCCCCTCCTGCGGATAGCACACCGTGACCGGCTGCTTGACCATAGAGCCCAAGGCCGTCTTGGCAAATGTCAGCAAACTCATGCCGCGCCTACCTTTCCGTGCAGCTAATGCAGGGGTCGATGGTCAGGATAATCATGGGCACGTTGGCAACGAGCACGCCCTGCAGCGCATGCGTCAGACCCGCCAGGTTTTGCGACGTCGGCGTGCGCACGCGGAAACGGTCCAGGTTCTTGGTGCCGTTGCCGCGCAC
Organism: uncultured Collinsella sp.; assembly: GCA_902491345.1. Classification (GTDB taxonomy): domain Bacteria; phylum Actinomycetota; class Coriobacteriia; order Coriobacteriales; family Coriobacteriaceae; genus Collinsella. The sequence continues at coordinate 139,066 of CABUHI010000002.1, read as the reverse complement.
ATAGTAATACGCCTCGCCGCGCGGCTGCTCAATCACAACCTCGCCGCGCGCGCCGTCGGCCGGCGTGAGCTTGGTACGCCCACCGATACCGTCGTGCGGAATCTTGCCCACAAGCTCCTTGATGATGTCCATAGCCTGCGTGACCTCGGCGCAACGCACCTGGCAGCGGGCATAGCAGTCGCCATCGGTAGCGACAATTGGCTCAAACGCAGCCAAGTCCGCATAGGCACCGTCGCCAAACATGCGCACGTCGTAATCCACGCCCGAAGCGCGACCGAACGGGCCGACCATCGAAAGCTCCAGCGCGTCCTTCTTGCTGATCACGCCCACGCCATGTAGGCGCTCACCACAGCTGTCATCGTCCAAAAACGTATGTACCAGGGCCTCGTAGTCGGGACGCATGGCATCGAGCGCCTGGACAATACCCGCCAGCTCGGAGTCCTCGATGTCGTGTTTAAGGCCGCCGATCTCGTTAATCGAAAGGATCACGCGGCCGCCGCACGTGCTCTCAAAGATCTTGAGAATCTGCTCTCGCAGCGTCCACGAACGATAGAACAGCGCCTCGAAGCCAAAGGCATCGGCGAGCAGGCCCAGCCACAGCAAATGCGAGTGAATACGCGAGAGCTCGTGCAGAATGGTGCGGATATACTGCACACGGCCGGGCACCTCGATGTCGAGCATGCGCTCGCAGGCACTGGCATAGCCGCAGCTGTGGCCCACGGCGCAAATGCCGCAGATGCGCTCGGCGATGTAGCCAAACTGATGCATGTCACGCTTTTCGGTGAGCTTCTCGAGTCCGCGGTGCACAAAGCCGATCTGCGGAATTGCCTCGATGACGCGATCGTCCTCGATCACCAGGTCTAGATGAAGCGGCTCGGGCAGCACCGGGTGCTGCGGGCCAAACGGAATAACGGAGCGATGAGCCATGGGCCTTACGCCTCCTTTTTCTGCTTGTCGCGGGCGGCCTTGGCGGCAAGCGCCGCGCGGACCTTGGCCGCTTTCTCGGGATCCATGGCGGCGAGCTTTGCCTCCATCTCGGCGGCCTTGAGCGCGGCCTTCGCAGCAGCCTCATCGTGCTGAGTATCGGAGCCGGCAGCCGCAGCGGGCTGAGCAGCGGCGCCCGCGGCATCGCCGGCGCCCACAACGCCCTCCCCTGCAGCAGCCGCAGCCGCGGCGGCCTTCTCGGCAGCGGCCTTGCGCGCCTTGGCCTCGGCAGCCGCGCGGACCTTCATGGCCTTCTCACGCGCAGCCTTCACCTCGGGCGTGATAACGCTCATGGGCTCGGCAGTCGAGACCTGGTAGAAAAAGCCCTTAAAGTCGATCTGCATGTCGGTAATGGCAAGACCAAACAGGTCGTGGACCTCATTTTCAAACGGGAATACCGCCGGATAATACGAGCTGATGGACGGAATCTCCTGGCACCGGTCGATTCCCTCGACTACCAGGTTCTCAATCGCATAGCTGCCGTCCTGCGCAATATGCTCCTGAGCAGCATGAACGTTGATAAACGTATAGACCAGACGATACGTGCCGTCGTCGACGTTGCGCTCGGCGTGCATTTGCACAAAGCGCGCGTCGACGCCCTTGAGCGTCTGAACATGCGACAGGAGCTCGTCGATCCCAACGGTGGTATAGATAGCCTTTTGCATTACTCGGCCTCCTTTGCAGTGGCGGGCGTGGCAGGCGTCCCAGCGGCCGTGTCGCCGCCACCGGCGCCATCAGCCCCGGCCCCCGCAGCTGCCACAAACCCGTCCTCGCCCAGCTCGACGCCACCGTCCCAGGTGGCGGCACCGCCCACGGTGAGCGGATCGCCGCCGGCGCGCATCACGGCCTCCTTCTGGTCCAGGATGCCGCACGCCTCCACGATGGCATCGATCACGGTCTCGGGGCGAATGGCGCATCCGGGCGCGTACACGTCCACGGGAATCGCACGGTCCACGCCGCCGATCACGTTATAGGCATCGCAGAATACGCCGCCCGAACACGCGCAGATGCCGCAGGCCACCACGCACTTGGGCTCGAGCATCTGGTTGTAGATCTGGCGCACGACGGGTAGGTTCTGGGCATTGACCGAACCCGTCACCAAAAAGATATCCGCATGCTTGGGGTTGCCGGTGTTGACCACGCCAAAGCGCTCCGCATCGAACAGTGGCGTGAGCGAGGCCAGCACCTCGATATCGCATCCGTTGCAGCTCGAGCCGTCGTAATGAATAACCCACGGCGAGCGCGACATTTTATGATCCATGGATGCCGCCTCCTAAATAAATACGTCGACGAGGATGGGCATAAGGTTGAGCAGGCCAAACACCAGCGCCACGCCCCAGCCGAGCTTAAAGCAGCTGCGCCAGGTGCTACGGGCGAAGGTGTTATCGATCAACACCTCGACAAAATACGTCGCGACCATCACGACCAGGGCGACCACCCAGCTCACCGGGTTGTCCCAAACAAAGAACATGCCCACCCACATCAAAAACAGCACGGTCTCGCACCAGTGCATAAGGGTCATCTTGGCCAGCGTGCCGCCGCTCATCTCGGTGGCGACGCCCTGGACGATCTCCTGATGCGCGTGATGCGAGTACGAAAGATCGAACGGCGACTTGCGCAGCTTGATGGTGAGCACCGCGAGCAGCGCAAGGAAAATGGGCGCGCTGTACACGATGATGGGGGTCGACTGCCCCGTCACGGCGATGGAATCGAAGCTATCGGTGGCAAGGTACAGGCCCACGCTCATCAGTAGAACGGCGGGCTCGTAGCTCATGACCTGCAGCAGCTCGCGGTCGGCGCCGACCTGGGCAAACGGACTTTGCGTCGAGGCGGACGCCAGCACCACAAAGATCGCGGCGAGCGTCACCATAAAAGCGCACAGCAGCGTGTTGGAGCCCGACACAAAGATGCCGCCGCCCACGACGGTAAAGATGAGCGCGCACGCCATGTAGGTATCGTCCATGGTGTTTACGCTGGCAGGGGCTTTGCGCAGGAGCTTGGCAACGTCGTAGAAGGGCTGCAGCAGGCGCGGGCCCACGCGGCCCTGCATGCGGGCCGAAAGCTTACGGTCAACGCCGTCGATCAGGCCACCCACAAACGGCGCCAGCAAGGCAAACGCCACGGTGCCAATAAAAATGCCCACGACGCCCGAACCCTCGAAATACTTGCCGCGCAGCACCGAGGGCGCGCTCATGGCAAGTCTCTCGGGCCCAATCCACGCGCAACACAGCAGCGCAAACAAGATGATGCTGCAGCACACGACGCTACCCGCGGGGCCAATACGCTTCTCGCCAAGGGCGTCCTCCGAGTACCAATTGCGCTTTTCGGCCTTCACCTCGTGCCCCATCGAGCCGCGGAAATGGCGATATTTGTCGGTTCCCACGCCCGAAAGGTACACGTTGACGTGCGGTTTGTTGCTCACGCGGAATGAAGTCAGCAGCACCACGGCGATAAACGCCACGATAACCACCATCAGGTACATGGCGTCCTTGCCAATAACGTACGGCACGCGGCCAAACACCATGGCCAAGTAAGGCGACACCAGACCGCTCGAGATAACCGGGAACGCCACGCAGCACAGAATCAGCAGCGCGGCGATGGTGTTGAGGGCCATCCATTCGGTCTTATGGACATTGACCTCAACGTTTTGAGCCGTGGGGTCGACGCCCGAAAGCTTGGCAAGCCACTTGCCCCAGAAGTAAAACGTCGCGGCCGAGCCAAAGGCCAGCACCATGATCATGAGCACATTGCCGGTCTGCGCAAACGCCACCAGGGCGCCCCACTTGGACACGAGCATGCCAAACGGCGCCACAAACATGCCCATGATGCCCAGCATCATCAGACGCGTCAGGTGCGGCATGCGGCTGAACATACCGTCCATGTCCTCGATATTGCGGCTGCCGATATGATGCTCGGCCGTGCCCACGCACAGGAACAGCAGCGACTTGGCCACCGTGTGGAACAGGATCAGGAAGATGGCCGCCCATACGGCCTCGGGCGCACCGACACCCAGGCAGGCACTGATGAGGCCCAAGTTGGAAATGGTGGAGTACGCGAGCACGCGCTTGGCGTTGCTCTGCGAGATGGCCATGAGGGCAGCGAGCAAAAACGTGATGGCACCCACACTCGTGACCATAAACCCGGTCACGGGATAGATGGCATAGAGCGGGCTCAGCTTGACCATCAGGAACACGCCGGCCTTGACCATGGTGGACGAGTGCAGCAGGGCGCTCGTGGGCGTGGGGGCGACCATGGCGCCAAGCAGCCAGGTATGGAACGGCATCTGTGCGGCCTTGGTGAGTGCGGCGAGCGACAGCAGGATGACCGGCATCACCAGCAGCGCGGATTGCGCGGTTCCGGCGCCGGAAAGCTCGATCACACCCGAGATGGTCAGCGGCATACCGTTAACGTGCAGGTACATGAGGCCGGCCAAAAACGCGATACCGCCCAGCATGTTGAGGATGATCTGGGTGAAGGCGTTCTTGATGGCCTCGGGCGTGCGCGTATAGCCAATCATAAGGAACGAGCACACGGTGGTGATTTCCCAGCCGCAGAACAACCACTCAAGGTTGTCGCTCGTCACGATGACGAACATGGCCGAGAGGAACAGGAACATAAGCGCCAGGAACTGCGGGCGACGGTCGGGCGCGGTCTGTCCGCGCAGCGCGGCCTCGTGCTCGTCGTGGGCCTGGAAGTCCTTCATGTAGCCCAGGGCATACACGCAGATAAGGCTGCCGACAATGCCGACGGCGAGGACCATGATCACGCTCATATAGTCCAGGTAGAGCGGCGTTGCGGTGACGGCTTCGGCCGCGGGCAGCGTCATGGCTGCAAAGGCGAGCGAGCCCACCAGCTGGACTATGCCGAGCACCGTGGTGAGCGCGTTCCTATACTTATACGCATTGTACAGGATGACGGCGCACAGGATGACATCGATGGCGGAGCTGATGATCGAGAGCACATGCGAGGTGCCGGGGGCGACCTCAAAGCTCTGTGGGCCCGCGCCAAAAAACATGACGGCGACTACAACTGTCACCGCCATAATGATGCCGGAACCTATGAGCCCCACCGCATCGCGGGCGCGGTCACCGCGCGCGAGCAGCATGCCCAGCGCCGGTACCAGCGGAAACAGGGTAAGGAAATACAGTAGCGTCATACCATCACTCCCCCATGCAAAAACGCTGCAATTGTTTAACGTTATAGCTCAATTGAGGAGTAGCGGCGGCGGGTTTTCGGTCAACTGGGGAGTTTTAGGCGTACGGGGTAAGGGCACGTCCGCTTTGGAGCAGTGGGGCGACGCTCCCCTATCGCAGCGACAGGCGCGCGGGCCACTGCACGCGGTTTATTGGCCACTTTGGATGATGTCCCGACAGGCTCGCACCGGTCCAAAAAGTTGGCGCGGCAAGAAAAATGCGCCCCTGTGGGCGCACCATCCCGTTTGCTATTCCGCCTTTTTAACGCGCGGCTTGCGACCGCGCGGCTTATCGACCAGTGCGGTCTCACCGCCCTCGCGGTACTGACGGCACCAAGCCTTGACCGAAGACTCGCTGGGAATCTTGAGCTTGATCATGGCCTCGCGAACCGTCAAGCCGTTTTCCAGACGGTCCTTAACCACAGCGAGCTTTACGTCGTACGAATAGGTGTGATGATGCGAACCGGCATTGAGAACGGCGTCGGCACCGCCCACGGCATACGCGCGGGCCCACTGACGAGCCGTGGCCTGGGGAATGCCAAGCTCCGCGGCGAGGGCGCGATGGCCGACCCCCTCTTGGAGGATCTCGACGGCGCGCTGCCTAACCTCGGGCGCATGCGTGCGAGTCCTAGTTGCTTCCGACATACCTGCCACTTCTTAGCCTTAACCGTTAATCTGCTTTCTTACGTGCAAGTTAGATAGTAGCATTTTACTGTTTGCTCAAAGCAGTTAATTAAAATAGACGCGGCGTTATCTGGGCATTTGGCACCAAATTACGACATTTCTTTATCGATTATTTACGCTGGTAGCTGACTCGCAGCTAATCGTCATTCGCTTGTCAACAAAATTGACATCTCTTTATGTCCTTTGGTGTAGAGGATATAGTTATTAACCCCTCCCCCAATAATTTTGAGTGATCTGCGAGGCAGTAGACGTCCTCACTCCTCATGATTACCGCGCATTGCCATCCACAGGAGCAAAACAAAAAGGGCGGGACCTGCTGCGCTTGCAGGCCCCGCACCGGTTGACACCCGACGGGACACAGCCGGGCGAGACGGATCCGTGCTACCGCCCCGCCTGGCCGCGATGTTCAACTACAGCTCGTTGGCCGCGTGATACGCCGTGCGAATGGCGCTCGCGATGTCGGCGGTGCGCTCACCCGAGCAGTCGCCCACGCAGGTCACGGGCACCGTCACGCCATCCAGGTCAAACGCGTTGGCCTTGGAGCCCACGGCCATCACCACGTAATCGCAGGCGATCTTCACCGGCTCCTCGGCGCCGTCCTCGGTGGTGCGAATGGCCTCCACGCCCTCGTCGGTAATGGCGGTCAGGCGGGTCTTCACGTGCTGCTCCACGTTGTGCTCGGCAAAGTCGCTCATAATCAGCGGCAGAATGGTCTCGGACTCGCCCGCGGCAATCTTGTCGAGCATCTCCACGATCGCCACCTCACAGCCGTGCTGCAGCAGATACTCGGCAGTCTCGGTGCCCACCAGGCCACCGCCAATGACGGCGACGCGGCCGCTGAGCTCCACCTTGCCGGCCAGCACGTCCCAGCTCGAGACGACCTTGTCCGAGTCGGCGCCCGGAACGGGGATGACCACGTCGTGCGCGCCCACAGCCACAATCGCGGCGTCGGCGGCGTTGAGGTCCTCAGCGGTAGCGACGTGGTTGAGCTCGACCTTCACGCCCAGGCCAGGCAGAATCTTCTCGTAATACTCGACCGAGCGCATGATCTCGTCCTTGCGCGGAGGCGCAGCCGCCAGCACAATCTGGCCGCCCAGATGATCGCTCGCCTCATAGACGGTCACGTCGTAGCCGCGCTTGGCCGCCACGCGTGCGGCCTCCAGGCCGGCGATGCCGCCGCCCACCACGGCGATCTTCTTGTCGCCCTCGCCCGGCTTAATGGCGATGGTCGCCTCGTCACCGTTCTCGGCGTTGAGCACGCACGAGATGTACTTGCGGTTTTGAATCGCGTCGACGCAGCCCTTGTTGCAGTTGAGGCACTCGCGGATGGGCTCACCCGTGGCGGCCTTCAGCGCAATGTCGGGGTCGCACATGAGCGAGCGGCCATAGGCGATGATGTCGGCCGCGCTGTCTTCCAGAATCTTTTCGCCAGCCTCGACCGAGACAACACGGCCGACGGTTGCCACCGGCACGGAGACCAGGGCCTTGACGCGCTCGGCCACGGGCAGCGTCCAGTTGTAGGGCATGGCGCCCATGGGCGGAATGGTGTCGCCCATGTTGCCGGTGTGGTTGGCCTGCGCGACCTGGATCATATCGATGCCCGCGCCCTCGAGCAGCTTGGCGAACTCGCAGGCCTCGTCGGGCTGCAGGCCACCCTTGCCGCGCGGCGTGCCGTCGGGGTTCTCCATGATCACGGGGAGCTTGTACTCCACCATCAGCTGCGGTGCGGCTTCCTTAATGGCGGCGACGACCTCCAGCGCGTAGCGGACGCGATTCTCGAACGAGCCACCGTACTCGTCGGTGCGCTGGTTGAGGATGGCCGAGCACAGCGAACCCACCAGACGGTCGCCGTGGACCTCGATGGCGTCGATCCCGGCCTGCTGCGCGCGAGCGGCCGAGGCGGCGATGGCCTCCTTGATCTGGGTGAGCTGCTCCACACTGGCCTCGTTCACAAAGTGCTGCATGTCGTGGTGCAGCTTGGCGTAGGCCTGGTTGCGAATCTCGTTGGACTCGGCCATCTTGGCGGCAAAGGTCTCCTCGTCGCCGGCGGCTTTGGCCTCCTGCGCGGCCTTGGCAGCGGCCATGGAGCCCATGACCATGCGGCCGACACCGGGCACGTCGTACTCGGGGTGGAACAGCTGCAGCGCGACCTTGGCACCGTGCTTGTGAACGGTGTCGGCCAGCGCCTTAAACGTGGGGATCTGGGCGTCGGTCGCCAGCTTGGGCGTGGGGCTCGCGGTCATAACGGGAGCGACGTCGCCGATGACGATGTAGCTCACGCCGCCACGGGCCAGGCGCTCGTAAAAAGCCAGGCTGCGCTCGCCGATGGAACCGTCGCGCTCCTCGTAGCCGGTGGTCAGCGGCGGGAACATAATGCGGTTCTTGAGCTCAAGGGGGCCAACCGTAATGGGCTGGAGCAGCTTGGATGCAGGTGCGGTCATGGATATTCCTCTCTTGTAGGCGCGGCGGCGATGATGCCGCGTAGTTGTCTAGAGTATATGGCATGGGGGCACAGCAGCACAACGAAAATCGGCGGATATCAGGTGGCGGCAGGTGGATGGGGCGGGGCGGCCCGTCGGTTTGTCTCAATCTGTAACAGTTACTCGGCAAAACTGGGTCTTACTGTTACAGATCGAGACAAACCAAACCCACCTGCTAGAAAATCTCAATCTATAACAACAACTCGGCAAAATCCGTCCCTCGTGTTACAGATTTAGACAAACACGACCCAACCCACCGGTATATCTCAACCTGTAACACCTAGCCGCCCAAATCGGGTCTAGATGTTACAGATCGAGATCTTTGATTGAGAGGCCGAGAATTGGACCGAAAACACGGTCCCGAAATAACAAAAAAGCTCGCCGGCTAGGCCGACGAGCTGCAAGTTCTTGGTCGCGGGGGCAGGATTTGAACCTACGACCTCCGGGTTATGAGCCCGGCGAGCTACCAGACTGCTCCACCCCGCAATGTCTGGGCGCCTCATGTGCGCAAGAAAGAATATTACGCGGGAGTTCGGTAAACGGCAAGGAAAATCTCGTAGAGCATAATTCCTTCATATTTAAACCCCTCGGCCCCTATCACCGTAAACGAATCGCAGCCGAGCGCCGTCGGCGGCGCGTATACAATGGTGCGCGTCCTTTTATGCCAACACTGGGAGTAGACATGCTGCTCGCTATCGATATGGGAAACACGCAGACGGCCATGGGCCTGTTTGACGGAGACGAGCTGGTGCAGTCGTGGCGCATGCCCACCGACCGCTCCTATACCGCCGACGAGATCCACGTGCGCCTGATGGGTTTCTTTAAGATGTACGGCCTTTCGCTCGACGCGGTCGACGCGATCGCCTTTGCGGGCGTGGTGCCGCAGCTCTCGCGCGAGTGGCACACTGTGGCCGACCGCATTGCCGCGGACGCCATCGTTATCGGGCCGCAGACGGCCGCGGTGACCAAGCTGCGCGCGGCGCGTCCCCAGGCCGTAGGCGCCGATCGCGTCGCTAACGCCGTTGCGGCCGAGACCTTCTACGGCGCGCCGGCAATCGTGGTGGACTTTGGCACCGCGACCAATATCGACGTCATCGATGAGGACGGTTATTACATTGGCGGAGCGATCGCGCCGGGCATTCGCATCTCCATGGACGCGCTTGCCGCCCGTGCCGCCAAGCTCGCCAGCGTGCCGCTCGAGGCGCCCGAGCACGCCATCGGCCGCGATACCGAGGAGTGCATCAAGGTCGGCGCCGTGATGGGCGCCGCCGCCATGGCCGAGGGCCTGGTCGCGCGCATGAAGCGCGAGCTGGGCCGCGAGGATGCCACCGTTATCGCCACGGGCGGTCTCGCCGGCATCGTCGCCGATTCGACCGATGCCTTCGACGTGGTCGACGGACAGCTCACCATCAAGGGCATCTGCGAAATCTACCGCCGCATGCAGGAGCTGGGATAGGGCGAACGCCGGGTCGCGTACACCAGCTCACAGCAACCAACCGCCAATCCTATTCCTCAAAACTGATTTTTTCATTTTTGAGGAATAGGCTCAGGGCGGCCTTTCTCCCAGGTCACGCAAAAGCCCTCCCCGGTGCAAGCCGAGGAGAGCTTCCGTTGTCATCGTTATCTTTGGGCGCGGGCGGCTCGCGTTACAGCCCGCGAATGCGCACGGCCTCGGGCGGAAACTCTTGCTCGCCGGCATCGGTCTTGATGGTCGCGCGGCCCCAGATGTCCAGGCCTGCAAACACACCGACCGCAAGCGGCAAGCCGTTGGGCGACACCGCCGCAACTTGGCGACCGAGCAGCGGCACCATATCGAAGTACTCGCCCAGCACGGGAGCCAGCGGCCCTGCGGCGCCTTGCGGCGTGTTGGCAACAACCGCCCAGGCGTCCACGCGGGCCAGCACGGCGGCGGCCAGCATCTCGACCAGCGCTTCGTCAGCCACGTCCACACCAAGCTCGCTCAGCGCCGAACGCTCAATATCCACCGTCACGGCACCGAACATGCCCGCAGCACCGGCACCACCGTTGACGGCGACGCGCGCGAACGACGTCTCAAACGCGGGCGCGCCGCACACAATGTCGCTCGGCCACTGAATACCCACCTTGCCGGCAAGGCCCAAGCCCGGCGTCGAAGCCGTGCCCACGAGCGCGTCCATCATGCCCATCGCCGCCACAAACGGCAGGCCGTGGAAGGCATGCATGTTCACATCCGGGCGCACGACTAGCGAAAACGTCAGCGAAGCATCGCCCGCGCTCCATGCGCACCAGCCCGCGAACACGCCCTCGCGGCCCGCGTCACGCGCCGCGTCGAGCTCGGTACCGGCGGCAACAGCATTCATCTCGATCATCTACATACGCCCCAATTCGCCCACGATATGGCCCACGCGATCCTCGGGCTCCTTGACCTCGACGCCGTTGTAGCGGAAGAACCGCGCCGGGTCGTGCATCAGATCCTCGAGCGGCACCAGCACAAAGTCGCGCTCGCCGATCAGCGGATGCGGCAGGCGCAGCTTTTTGCCGCCGTGGGTCTCGCCGTCCATCCACAGCAGATCCAGGTCGATGGTGCGCGGACCGTTGGCCTTGGCCTTCTTGGAACGGTCGCGGCCCAGCTCGGCCTCGATCTTCATGAGCTCGTCGAGCAGCACCAACGGCGCCAGCTCGGTCTTGATCTCGATGACGGCGTTGGCAAACGCGTCCTGGCGCGTCTCGTAGGCCGGCTCGCTCTCGTAGATCTTGGAGGAGTTGGACACGCAGGTGAGCGGAATCTCGGCGATCATGTCGCGCGCGGCGCGGATGTTGTCACAACGATGCCCCAGGTTGGAACCCACGGCCACAAACGCGCGGCGCGGCTGCGGCTTGGCAACCGCCCAGTAGCCGTTCAAGAACTGCGCAAAACCCGCGGCGTCGTGCACGCGCACGATGTTGGCACCGGCCTGGATGGCGCCCAGGCACACGCCAAACGTAGCGGCATCGCGCTCGGCGGCCTCGGTCACGCCCGAGACGGCGCCCACAAAGCGCTTGCGCGATACGGCGCACATGAGCGGATAGCCCAGTGACGCCATCTTGGCAGTCTCGCGCTGGATGACGATGTCCTCGTTGGCCGTCTTGCCAAAGCCCGGACCGGGATCGATGCAGATGCGGTCGCGCGACACGCCGGCGTGGATGAGCGCGCGGGCCTGGTCGGACAGAAAGCCCATGACGCGGCGCATGATGGGCGCCGAATCGGGCAGGGTGAAGCGGCGGAGCTGCGAGGTGGGCACGTAGGCTTCCTCGCGGCGGGCGTTGCGGCGCATCATGGCGGCCAGGTGGTCATTGGGCTCCGATGCGGCCTCGGTGGCTGCGGGCGCGGGCGCGACGGTCTCGGCGGCAGCAGCCTGCTCGGTGGCCGGCGTCTCCTGCCCCAGCTCGGTTGCAGGCTCGGACGTGGGCTCCGGTTCGCCAAACGGCAACGAGGGCTGCACCACGCCGCCCGGAAGCTTGGCCTCAACCTTGGGCTCACCCAGCAACTTGCCGCGACGGCGGCGAGCCGGCTTCTCGGCCTCACGCGCGGCCTCGGCAGCCGCCTCGCGTGCCTTCTCGGCAACAAACGCCGCTGCCGAGGTATCGAGCTGCACCGTTGCGTGCGTGCGCGCGGGCGCGGCGACCTCGCCGGCATGCATCACGATGACGCCGCAGGTGCTCGTCTTAACAAACTCGACCATCTTGGGGTCGGTGAAGCCGGTCACGTCGTTGACGATCGAGGCGCCGCAGCGCACGGCCGCCTTGGCAACCGCCACATGACGCGTGTCGATCGAGACGATGGCGCCCTCCTTGGCCAGCGCGCGCACAACGGGCAGCACGCGGCGCGCCTCCTCGTCGGGGTTGACCGGGGTAAAGCCGGGGCGCGTGGACTCGCCGCCCACGTCGATGATGTCGGCGCCGGCGTCGAGCATCGCCAGGCCATACTCGATGGCGGCATCCGGGTCGAAGTGCTCCCCGCCGTCGCTAAACGAATCGGGCGTCACGTTGAGGACGCCCATGATGCGCGGACGGTCAAAGCTGAGCTCATACTTTCCGCACCGCCATGTCTTGCTGTCGTTCGCCATGAACATCCTCCTAAAATGCCCACGCCGCCGAGCTTGGGGAGCTGGCGGCGGGGTCGCTTTGCACTCAGTCTTTCTATTGTATCCGCGCGCGCGGGCTAGAACGCAAACGCGGCCGCGATGTCGCAAGAAATCAGCAGGTCGGCATTTGCATCCTGACCGGTGGGGGCAAGGTTGCATATGGCCAGTGTATCGCCGGTAAAGTAGCGTGTAAGGCCCGCCGCCGGATACACCACGAGCGAAGTCCCGCCCACGATAAGGGCATCGGCCGCGGCGATGGCGGCAACGGCGCCGGTCAGCACGTGCTCGTCGAGCGGCTCCTCGTAGAGCACCACATCGGGCTTGATGCGCCCACCGCACGCAGGACACACAGGCACGCCCGCGGCATCCTCGTGCTCGCGCGAGCAAATCCACTCGGCGCTATAGACCGCACCGCACGACTGGCAAATGTTGCGATGGACCGATCCGTGCAGCTCGAACACGCGCTGTGAGCCGGCCACCTGATGCAGGCCGTCGATATTTTGCGTCACCACGGCATTTAGCTTTCCGGCGCGCTCCAGCTCGGCCAGCTTGGTGTGGCAGCGGTTGGGCTTGGCGCCAAGCGCGATCATCTTGGTTCGGTAAAAGTCGAAGAACTCCGCCGGATGTGTCGCGTAAAAGCTGTGCGACAGCATGGTCTCGGGCGGATAGGCAAACTGCTGGTGATACAGGCCGTCCACGCTGCGAAAGTCGGGAATGCCGCTTGCCGTGGAAACACCAGCGCCGCCAAAGAACACCACGCGCTCGTGGGTGTCAAACAGATCCGCCAGCGCGGCGGAGGCCTGCCTGGGGTCCGATATTGCCTGCGTCATATATGTCCTCCATCTGTGCCGCCGGAGCGGCTGCGATTGCTCCGTCGCTCGCGGGTCCTGCCCCGCCTCTGTTGCGTTAATCTTAAGCCTGCCAACCCCGTCGAAAGGACACCATGCCTCAGACTTACACTTTCGCCTCGTGGAACGTCAACGGCCTGCGCGCCGTGCTCAAAAAGGACCCAAGCTTCATTCAAATCGCGCAGGAGCTCAATGTCGATATCCTGGCGCTGCAGGAGACCAAGCTGCAGGAGGGGCAGGCTGATATCGACCTGCCCGGCTATCACCAAACCTGGAGCTACGCCGAGCGCAAAGGCTATTCGGGCACTGCGGTCTTTAGCCGCCAGGAACCGCTGCGCACACTGCACGCCGATGCGCTGCTACCCTACGCTAGCGAGGGCGAGACGGCAGAGCTCGTGGCGCAGGCCGCGACCGAGGGCCGCGTCTGCGCGCTCGAGTTCGACAAGTTTTGGTTTGTCGACGTCTATACGCCCAACGCCCAAAATGAGCTCGCGCGCATCGATGTGCGCATGGCCTGGGACGATGCCTATCGCGGCTTTTTGAGCGCGCTTGAGCACGAGACCGGCAAGCCTGTGGTGACCTGCGGCGACTTTAACGTGGCGCACGAGGAAATCGACCTTAAGAACCCCAAGTCCAACCGCGGCAACGCAGGCTTTTCGGACGAGGAGCGCGGCAAGTTCACCGAGCTGCTCAACGCCGGCTTTACCGATACCTGGCGCACGGCTAATCCGGACGTCGAGGGCGTCTACAGCTGGTGGAGCTATCGCTTTAATGCCCGCAAGAACAACGCCGGCTGGCGCATCGACTACTTCCTGGTAAGCGACGCAATCGCCGACAACGTACGCGACACCGGCATCCGCGGCGACATCTTCGGCAGCGACCACTGCCCCGTCACCCTCGCGCTAGAGCTCTAACCCCAACTGATCCCCTGGGGACGGAGGAAAACGGATCATCCTCCCATCCCCATATGAGTTGCGGTGAAATAGTTCCTGATTGGAGGCCATATGGCCGAAAACAGGAACTATTCCACCGCAAGTTCGGAGGGCGTAGCCCTACGGCCCAAATTAGCTGCCTCGCTCCCCTTACAACCCGTACTTCACGACAACGCGGTTGATGCGGCGACACCAGGGTTTATACAAGGCAGCCAAAAACACGCAGGTTGCCAGGCCGTGTGTGATGTCGAACGGCACTGCCGTGGCAAGACGCGCCACGGCGCCCGCCCAGGTGAGCGGCTGCACAAAACCGATGATGTCATACGCGTTGATCACAACGCCATAGAGCAAACCCGAGGCAAAGCCATACGCCAACAGCGCCGGCATGCGCACGATGCCGTCGGCGCGGTCGAATGCCCCCACATGCGCCAGCACGCCGCCAACATAGCCCACCAGACCCCAGGCATACATCTGCCATGGCGTCCACATACCCTGTCCAAAAAAGAAATTGCTGGTCAGCGCCGCCAGCGCACCGACCATAAAGCCATTACGTCGGCCGAGCGTCGCCCCCGCGATAATGGCGATGGCGCTCACCGGCTTAAAGTCGGGAATGGGCCCGAACAGGATGCGCCCCGCCGCCGCCAACGCCGCCAAAACCAGCGTGGGCATAATCTGGCGCAAGCCCGGACGCGATGCCTCGTAACCCGCAAAGAACAGCGCGAGCACCAACGCCACGACAACGAGCATGGCAAGCGCCGCGTGCTCAATACCCGCCGGCAGCGCAGTAGCCATCACCACCGGCACCGCCAGGAGCAGCGGGATCTCCATATGTTGCAACGCACGCGACAACGGCAGCCTCCATCAGACAAATGCCCGTACATGGTAGCACGCGCAAAAAAAGAAGCCGACCAGTCCCCCGGTCGGCCCCGACAGCCATTCGTCTGTTATACCCGCTGCACAAGCGGCACCAAGCTCTATTCGCCCGTCACCTTAGCGGCAAGCGCCGCGGCAAAGGGGTCAAACAGCAAGCCGCCCACAACAACAAACGCCCAGCCACCCGTCACAAGACGTGCCCAGCGCGAAAAATAAGGCATGCCATTGACCACGCCAAAGCCCGTCTGAAAAGCAATCTCAAACAGTCCGATAAGGCAAAAGAGCAGCGTAGCGCCTACAACGGTTCCGCAGACACGCGCGCCGGGAGTACCTGGCTCAAAGCCAAAAAACTCGACGCACATGCCGACGGTTTTACCAAAGAGCGGCATAAAGCTCACAATTTGCGCAATGGCAATGGCTAGGGCAAGCTGTCCCCAAAAGCCCGTGACGCCTTGAAAATCGAGTGCGGCTTTTCCCTCGATAATCGGCAAAAACGAACACATGAGCAGAGGGTTGACGATGCCATTGAGGATCGTCACGACGGTGCTCTTTTTCAACGTCAAGTAAATCAACTCCTAGTATTGTGCCAACCGGCATCGAACAAACGGGGGCGTGGCACTACGTAAGCGAATCGGGCGAGGGCAGAAGCGGAGACGCCAGCGCCATGGCGCCAAACAGAACGGCGCATCCCAAAAGAAGCGTTTCGTAGCTCTCGCCAATGCAGCAAGAAAGCACCACGGGAATCAAAAACGTCAATCCCAGCGAGACGGTACTCACCACACCGCCGGCGCTTCCCGCAAGGCCATCGCGCACGCCGGGAAGCATGTACGGCAGCGACTGGACGACGGGCCCGGCAACGGCGCTCGCGATGCCGATCGCAAACATCAGCCCTATCGAAGACGTGGAAATAAAGGCTTCCCCAGCCCACATGAGCACGCCTCCGGCGACCGCCGACAAAGCCATAAATGCACGGTAGTCCTTAAACTGCGCGCGCATATAGGGGCCGACCACGCTCCCGACAATCGATCCGAGGGTTACAAACGAAGCCAGGACTCCAGCGGTTTGCGGCTCGATCGAAACCTCGAGCGCCGATACCAAATAACCGGAGTACGCCGTAGCCGACGCGAGGGCGACTCCAAGTAGCACCGCCACAAGCCAAATCATCGGCATCTTGGCCACCGTTCCAAAAGCGCCCGCCATCGGCACGGAGTCACCGGCGCCGCCATCGCTTGCTGCACGCACGGCGTCCGCCGACGGCGCGACAAGCAGCCACAGCAGCCCAAATACCGCAAACAAGACAGCGGCGAACACGTATGCCTGCCCAGCCGCCGCAAAGAGAGGAGACGTCGCAAGCGAGCAGGCAATGCCGGCGGAGCCCGCCGCATAAAACCACCCCATGGCGCGATCGGTGTCATCGCCAAAAGCAGGTCCCAACACCTTCAACGCAATGGCGTTGATGACGCAGGGCGCCGCGCCCAGCAGCATGCTCGTTGCAAACAGCGTCGCAAACGAGGAACACGCGACGCGCGCGACCGCCGCGGCCGCAGAAACCGCCGATGCGAAAAACACGAGCGCCTTCACGCCGCGACGATCGGCACAAACGCCTGCCGGCATACCAAACACCACGGCAGGAATAAACGGGGCAAACAGGACAGCCGAAAACTCGGCAGACGACAACCGCAAGCTCGACACAACCATGTGCGCCAACCCCGACACCTGGTACTGCGCGTAGTTGGCGGCAAACACGACGCCGCACACCACAAACAGCAACGCGTACTTCTCGACCGTCCCTTTGCTCACGTCAATCACCCTAACTATGCCTCGTCCTTGCGATAGACAATACGCCCATCGAATATGGTCGTCTCGACCTCCAGCTCGCGAAGCGCCATCGGGTCCATCTCAAACGGGTTACCCGACAGGATAACGATGTCGGCCAGCTTGCCGGCGGCAAGACTGCCCAGACGGCGCTCGAAACCCTCGACATAGGCGGAGCCGAGCGTATGCGCCTGGAGCGTCTCGCCAAGCGTCAGCGCGTTCTCGCGGAAATGGCCTTCCGCCGGATGCCCATCGAACTCGCTGCGCGTCACCGCGGCATATACGGTGTCGATGGGATCGATCGACATGACCGCAGGCCAGTCGGTACCAAGGCCCAGATGGATTCCGCCGTCGGCCTCCTCCCGGTAGCGCCACATATGGCTCATGCGCTCCTCGCCGAGCGAGCCCTCGTACACGCCCTGCCCAAGGCCTCCAATGGGATGCTGCGGCTGAATCGCGGCGTTGATGCCCAGGCGCTTCATACGCGCAATGTCCTCAAACTGCAGGTTGTCGGTGTGCTCGATGGCAAAACGCGTCCCCTTGTCGCCGCACGCCTCCTCGGCGCGCTCGACGGCATCGATGATCATCGTGGCCGAGGCATCGCCAATGGCATGGATGCGAACGTCAAAGCCGTTCTTATCGGCCTCGAGCACCATGCGGTCGAGCGTCTCTTGGTTGCACGCCGGCTCGCCGCGGAAGCCCTTGCCCATGGGGGCGTTGAGATACGGCTCGTGCATGTATGCCGTATAGGCCTCGGGGCAGCCGTCCAGGATGTACTTAAGGCCCGCCATGCGCACGCGCTCGCCATGATGGCGCGCCCTCAGAGCCTGCGACTCCGCCATGGGAGCATCGAGCGCAGAGTGATAGCTAATGCGCAGCGTGCTGAGGTCCTCGTTTGCCAGTCGGTCGTAAATGTCGTACACGCCGGGCGTAGTCACGCCCAGGGGATGCATGTCGCCGATCGAAGTGATGCCGAGCCTGTTAAACTTGCGCATCGACTTGAGCAGCGAAGCATCGAGGTCCGGCTTGTTGAGCACCACATCGAGCAGAATGTTCGTCGCCTGGGGCTCGGACAGAAAACCGTTGGGCTCGCCGTTGTCAAAGTGGCGGATGAGGCCGCCCTCGGGCGTCGGGGTGTTGCGGTCGATGCCGACCGCTTTGAGCGCGGCGGTATTGCACCAAACCACGTGCATCGAAAAGTCCGAAAGCACAATCGGGCGATCGATGTCGAGCGCATCGAGGCTACGGCAGTCGGGATCAGTCGGATCCTCCCATGCGGGCGAATACCAGCCCTGGCCGTAGATCCACGGGTTGTCGGGGTGCTCGGCGGCAAACTTCGCCACGGCATCGACGCAGGCCTGCTCGCTCGGCAAGAACATCAAATCGCAGCAGAAGTCCTCGTCTTTCTGAATGGAGCCGAGCGCAAAGTGCATGTGCGAATCGTTGAATCCGGGCATAACCAGCTTGTTGCCCGCATCGATCACCTCGGTATCGGGACCGACAAACGGCTGTACCTTGTCGGGTGCGCCCACGGCGACGATCTCGTTGCCGCGAACCGCGACGCATCCCGCATGGGGCTCAAGCTCCTCGGCCGTAAACAGCGCCGTCGTCTTAATGACGATGTCGGCAGGAACCACCGCCTCCACGATTACTCGCCGTCCTTAGCGGCGGCAGCCTGCATAGCCTTGCGGCCGAGCTCGGGCAGGAAGAAGACCGGCACCACGGAAAGCAGGAAGCAGAGGCTCTCGAGGCCCATGTTCATGGTGTAGTCGGCGCCGGCGACAGCGGAGATGCCGATGGGCAGGAAGTAGCTCATGAGCAGGGAGATGGTGCCAACGATGCCGCCAGCGGAACCGGCGTACGTGTCGCCGATCTCGGGGAGCAGAACCGGCATGGACTGCATGATCGGACCGTTGATGGCGGTGAAGAAGCCGTTGGTGACCAGGATCGCCCACAGCAGGAAGCCGACGGGGGTGTACCACGTCACGAACATCGAGACAGCGCCGATGAGCGTGGTGACGATGAGGAAGCCCTTGAACTTGCCAAGCTTGTCGCAGAAAGCAGGTCCCACGATGCAGCCGAAGAAGCTGCCGACGGTGACGATGGCGGCCATGAAGCCGGCGGTAGCGGCATCGATGCCCTTGCCGAGCTGGAGCGCCTGGGGCAGGAAGCCGGCATAGGCAGTGGTGGAGGCGAGGCCAAAGCCAACGCCGATGGAGATCAGCCACACGCCGGGGCTCTTGATGGCGACCTTGAGGTAGTCGAGCACGGGCTCGGGCTCGGGAAGCGGCTGACCCTCGGGCACGTCACGGTCGAGTACGATCCAAAGGACCCAGGAGATGGTCATGGCGACAGCGGCAACCATGTAGGAGTTGAAAACGCTACCGAACATGCCGGCGCAGATCTGGGCGACGACGATGGCGACGCACGAAGCGGCGTAGAACAAGCCCATGGCAAAGCCGGTCTGCTCGCGGAACCACGTGCCGAGCACCTTGATGAGGTTGGCGTTGAGCGCCGAGATGCCCATGCCGATCAGGAACATCGACACCATCTGCATCGTGAACGAGTCGAGCGTAAAGCAGCGGAGGAAGCCGCCGGCAACCGAAATTGCGGTGCAGACCGCAACGACCTTCTTGGAACCGATGCGGTCACCGAGGGCGCCCAGCGGAATCGAGAAGAAGACAGCAGTAAGCATGGGGACGAGGAACAGCATCGAGAAGCCGACGGTATCGATGTTGAGCATCGGCATGACCTCGACGGCGAGCGCCGAGACCTGGTACTGCATGTAGTTAGCCATAAAGCACAGCAAGCAAACGACCGAAACGATCGCCCAGCGCCATGAAGGAAGCTTCTCTTCCATGATGACTCCTTTGGTTAGTCGAGTATTCAGACAGCTTGGAGAGCCGGGCCCTGGCTCTTCGGTGCCCACATTTTGCGATTGACCCTTCACCGAAACCATTCGGCATCCGGCTTATCATCATGCGAAAAAAGGAGTAGTATCACTACGCTAAATAGCTAAAACGCCAGCTTAAACCCTACGCAATTTCATCGGAGGTCATCTTGAGCTTTCTGTCCGATTCCGAGTGGCTCTGCTTAAACGATCTTGTGCTTTCGATTAATTCCATCGACAACGACCGAGAATTCCGGTCGACCATCCTCAAGAAGTTGCGTTTTCTTATCCCCTACGAGTCGGCAGCGTTTTTCCTGAGCGATCTTTCCAAAGACCTCGTTTCCACCCCGCAGGAATGGAAGACGCGCGTCTTTCTCGACCCGCTCGGCATCGACGTCCCCGCCGGGATGCTCGAGCGCTACACCGAAGAGTACTGGCAACAGGATATGATCGTCGCGCATCGCAACCTCACGCGCTCGACGGTGCTGCGCGAATCCGACCAGCTCAGCCCCGGCGATATCGAGAGTAGCTATATGAAGGACTACCTTGGCGGCCGTCATGTCGTCAACGTGAGTTTCTTTAACGATGAGGGCTTTTTGGGATCGCTCAATCTCAATCGCAAAAAAGAGGAAGGCGACTTCACCGACCGCGAAGTCCAGATTCTGGAGCTGGTCGAGCCCCACCTTACCAATCGCCTATCCAAATGGCGCGTCCGGGCCGACCGCAGCTCATCCGAGGTGGTGTTCGCCCATGACTACGATGTCTCGGCGCGCGAAATCGACGTATGCCGCTGTGTGCTATCGGGCATGGACAACGCGGCCATTGCCGAAGAGCTCTGTATCAGCACCGGCACCGTTAAAAAGCACCTGGAGAATATCTTTCGAAAGACGCGGGTCAACAGCCGCGTTGGGCTCATGGCGCTCCTTCAACAGTACACGGCACTCAAACAGTAAGCCCAAGCGCGGCGGCGTCGATGCACCTACGCCCTATAAAACACGTTGTCGGCAAAGAAGTCGGCCGGCGGCTCCATGCAGGCAATCTCACCGTCGAACATCATGGCAATGTCATCGGCAACCTGCTCGGCAAAATCCAGATCGTGCGTGGCCATGATGACGGTGCCGCCAGACTTCGCATGGTCACGCAGAGCGCGGGCGATGATGCGGCGGCTGGCCAGGTCTAGACCCTTGGTGGGCTCATCGAGCAATAGCAGCTCGGGGCCGATCAGCAGCAGCTTTGCCAACGCAAGCAGTTGACGCTGCCCGCCCGAAAGATCGTACGGGTGGCACCCATCCAAGCCCGACAGCCCCAGGCTCGCCGCGCGCTCCCGCGCCGCAGCCTCGTCATATCCGCAGGTCGAAGCCCATTCCATCAGCTCGTCGCGCACCGTCTCGGCAACCAGCAACGCCTTGGGATTCTGAGGCAGCAGCGCTGCCGAGGCCGCCCCGCGCTCCATATGCCCACGCTGTAACTTGACCGTCTTGGCCAGCACCGAAAGCATTGTCGACTTGCCGCAGCCGTTACCGCCAACAACCGCATGCACCGCGCCAGCCGAGAACGCCGCATCGAGCCCGCGCAGCACCCAACCGCCCGCGCGATCGTAGCGAAACCAGGCCTCCGACAGGGTGGTAGCCGACCCGCCGTGCATTTTTTGGAGTATTCTGCTTCCGTCCGTGTGCAAAGAGGCTTCCGAGCTGTTCCTTAGCGACTTCTGCACCACAAATGCGGACGATTTGTCCAATTCCGAGCTGTTTTTAGCGCCCGGCACATCCTCGGACGGCCCCATAGAGCCCAAATCGCCCTCGCGTCTGCTGAATACTCCGTTTTTTGCACGTCGGGTGGCACCCCACCCCGGCATACCATCGAAAAACAGCGGTTCTCGGCGTCCCAAAGAAGCCATATCCGCCACATCGCGCACGCGACAGCCCTCAATCCGGTACGCACACGTCGCGTATTCGAGCATCGGGCGCGGCTGATGCGTTGCCACGACCACCGTGCAGCCCAACTCGCGATTCACGCGAAACAGCGCGTGCAGAAAATTCTTCTCCGCAACCGGATCAAGCTGAGACGTGGGCTCGTCGAGCAGCAACACGCGCGGGCGCAGCGCCAGAACGGCCGCCAACGACAGCAGCTGTTTGCGACCGCCCGAAAGCGTGTCGGTATCACGGTGGAGCCAATCCTCTAGCCCAAAGAAATAGCTGGTCTCGGCAACGCGACGGTGCATCTCGTCGCGCGACATGCCCAGATTTTCCAAGCCAAACGCCATCTCGTGCCACACGGTCTCGCACACGATTTGGTTCTCGGGGTCTTGAAACACGTAGCCCACGCGCTCCGCCGATGCCCGCACATCCATGTCGGCGACGGGCTCGCCCAGCACGCGCGCATCACCAGTGCGCTCGCCCGCTGGAGCGATCTCGGGCTTGAGCAGCGACAGCAGCGTCGACTTGCCCGAACCGGTACCGCCAACAAGCAGCGCAAACGCACCTTGGGGAACAGACCAGTCGAGCCCCTCGAGCACCGCAGCATCAGCATCGGGGTAGGCAAAGCTCAGGCTCCGCACCTCAATCGCCGGCATATCCGGGCCGCACGCCGCGCCCGACACCGGGCCCCTATCCAACCGAGCCATCAGCCAAACCTCTTCTCATCAATCGCGTGCAACGCGTAAGGCAGCACCATCCAGGCAGCGTACACGACATAGCCCGGCCACGGCGCCGGCACCGAGAGCTGCGGATAAAACGAATACTGCGTCGTCGCGGTCCACGCCACTGCCACCGTGACCACGCCAAACAGCGCAAGTCCAACCAGCGCGGCAACATCGCCGCGCCCCAGCCGATACCGCGCATACGTCGTTCGACGCGTCGCGGCGCCCCACCCACGGGAGCGCATGGCGTCCGCACGCTCCAGCGAATCTTCCATGCCCCAGCCCATCAACACACTCGATGCCCGCAAACGCGAACGCACGGGATCGGCCGGCGCGCGGTCCGGCACATCAATCGCATCCTGCACCGCCAGCACCGTGCGGCCGCGGCGCAAAAACTGCGGGATAAGCCGCATGCACATCGAGATCATGAGCGCGATCACCGGCGCGGCGTTACCCAAAAGCGCAAGCACCTTGTCGTATTCGAGCATCGATGCCGCGGCCTCAAACCACAGCACGCTCGCCACAAACAGTCCGCCCATGCACAGGCCATATACCATGCTCTCCAGATACACCGCGCGCACGCCGATGCGAAGCAGCTCCGTCGAACCCGAAGCGCTAAACAGCGGATTGACCAGCGCGATAATCAAAATCACCGGCAGCTGCCAGCGAAGTGCGCCCAGCGTGCGGGCAGCCCCACGCGTCGCAAATCCATACGCCAGCCCGCCCGCAAGCGACAGCGCAATCAGCACCGGTTGCATCGAGAACATGGTGAGCCCCAGCGTCAGCACTATATAGAGTGCCGGCACAGCCGGATGCGACATCGAGAACGCCGCGACGGGCTCGCCGCCAAACTCCTCTTGTATGTTGTCCACGGGCACCCCCGTCCCCTCGCTCAAACGACAGCTCCGCAGCACCGCCAATGCCGCACGCAAGCAGCGCAAACGCCACGCCGGCGGCGCAAGCCTCAACCGCCGCAAACCAATCGCTACGCGCTCAACATATGCCTGCGGTATCATATTGCGCCGTGTATCGTTTCCAAACACACGTCTCTATAACGTAACAGGAGATCACATGGACGCAACCGCAATTATCCTCGCCGCCGGCGAGGGCACCCGCATGAAGTCGAACCACTGCAAGGTTTCGCACAAGATCCTGGGCAAGCCCATGGTCCAGTGGATCGTCGACGCTACCATCAAGGCCGGCTGCAGCCGCGTCGTGGTCGTCATCGGCAGCCACGCCGACGAGATGCGCGCCCTCATCGACGGCGCCTACGCCAACAGCGCCACCAAGGTCGAGTGCGTCGAGCAGACCGAGCGTCTGGGCACCGGCCACGCCGTCAAGGTCGCGCTCGAGGCCTGCGGCATCACGCAAGGCCCGGTCGTCGTGCTCAACGGCGACCTGCCGCTCATCACCGCCGACACCGTTGCCAAGTTCGCGCAGACCGTCGCCACCGGCGAGCTCGCCTGCACCGTCATGACCATGACCCCGCCCGACCCCTTCGGCTACGGCCGCATCAAGCTGGGCGCCGATGGTCAGATCGAGCGTATCATCGAGCAGAAGGACTGCACGCCCGAGCAGGCCGCCACGCTGCTCGAGTGCAACGCCGGCTGCTACGCCTTTGACGGCGCGCAGCTCGCCGCCCACATCAACGAGATCGGCAACGACAACGCGCAGTCCGAGTACTACCTGCCCGACATGCTCGAGATCCTCAAAGGCCACGGCCAGGCCGTCTCCATCTTCCACTGCGACGACTACCGCGACGGCCTGGGCGTCAACAGCCGCATCCAGCTCGCGCAGCTCACCGCCATCGCGCGCGACCGCATCAACGAGCACTGGATGGCCGAGGGCGTTACCTTCATCGACCCCACGCAGGCCTGGATCGGCCCCGATGCCGTCATCGGCCGCGACACCGTCGTGTGGCCGCAGACGCACCTGATCGGCATCGTCACCGTGGGTGAGGAGTGCCAGCTCGGCCCCAACAGCCGCCTCACCGACACCACCGTCGGCAGCGGCTGCGTCATCGATGAGACCATCGCCATCGAGGCCGTCATCGAGAACGGCGTCGACTGCGGCCCGCGCGCCTATCTGCGCCCGGGCACCCACATGCTCGACGGCTCCAAGGCCGGCACGCACGTGGAGATCAAGAAGTCCACGATCGGCGAGGGCTCCAAGGTGCCGCACCTGTCCTACATCGGCGACACCACCATGGGCTCCGGCGTCAACGTGGGCGCGGGCTCCATCACCTGCAACTACGACGGCGTGCACAAGCACAAGACCGTCATCGGCAAGGATGCCTTCATCGGCTCCGACACCATGATGGTCGCGCCCGCCCAGATCGGCGACGGCGCGCTTGTGGCCGCCGGCTCTGTCATCACCGAGCCGGTCCCGGCCGACGCACTCGGCCTGGGTCGCGCCCGTCAGGTAAACATTGAGGGCTGGGCCGCCGATTATCGCCGCCGTCTGCACGAGGACGACGAGGCATAACGTTTTGCCAAGCACAAAAGGAGCTGTTCCATGGGGACGGCTCCTTTTTCTATCGTGGCCTGCGCGACCGGATGAGTGGTCGGTTCGTGTCCGTTGACGGTAAAGGCGTTATCAAGACTCGATAAACCCCGTCGCGCGGTTACAATGCAAAAAGGCATCTATATGGCATTCGATATAAAGGAGAAGGGTAATGCCGATTAATGATCCCGAGAAGTCGGAGAATATGCGCAAGTCCATCCGCGTGTATTCCGGTTCCTCCAACCGTCCCCTCGCTCAGAAGATCGCTGAGTACCTTGGGGTCGAGCTTTCGGGCCTTACGCTAAAGCAGTTCGCCAACGGTGAGATTTACGCCCGCTACGACGAGACCGTCCGCGGCGCCGACGTCTTCCTGATTCAGTCCGTGGCCGGCGGCAACGTCAACGACATGCTCATGGAGCTGCTCATCGCCACCGACGCTGCCAAGCGCGCATCCGCCCGCTCCATCACCGCCGTTATCACCCACTACGGCTATGCCCGCCAGGACCGCAAGGCCGGCCCGCGTGAGCCCATCACCGCCCGCCTCGTCGCCAACCTGCTCGAGCGCGCCGGCGTCAACCGCATCATCACCCTCGACCTGCACCAGGGCCAGATCCAGGGCTTCTTCGATATCCCGGTTAACCACCTGTCCGCACTGCCGCTGTTTGGCCAGTACTACAACGACATGCACTTCGACACCGACAACCTGGTTGTCGTCTCCCCCGATGTGGGCCGCGCCAAGGCCGCCAAGAAGCTGTCCGACATGCTCGGCTGCGACCTGGCCATCGCCCACAAGGGCCGTCCGCGCCACAACGCCGCCGAGGTCATGGGCATCATCGGTGACATCAAGGGCAAGACCTGCGTCATCAATGACGACATGATCGACACCGCGGGCACCCTGTGCGCCAACGTCAAGGAGCTCAAGGCTATGGGCGCTGGCGACATCTACGTCTGCGCCACCCACGGCATCTTCTCCGGTCCGGCCATCGAGCGCCTGAACGACGCCCCGATCGTCGAGTGCGTCGTCACCGACGCCATTCCCGTCGAGGTCGGCGGCAAGATCAAGACCATCTCGGTCGCCGAGGAGTTCGCTCAGGCCATCTCCGCCGTTTACCACGAGGAGCCCGTCTCCACGCTCGTCGGCGGCGACTTCGCGCTGTAGTCGCTCGACCCTCGCATCCCTCCGGAAGCCCCGGACACGCCTGCGGGGTTATCACGCGAACGTCCTCGCCGCTTTGCGGCTGCGGGATGTTCGCTTTGATAACCCCTCCCGGCGTGTCCGGGGCTTCCTGCTGTCTCGGGGCAGCTGTTTTCTGAAATGACTTTGCTGCAACCTTTCCTCGCCTTCGGCGGGCGTGGTAGCCTTTGTCGTTGATTGAACTTTTTTACGTAACGGAGGACAAATATGGCAGCTGCACAGCCGCTTAAGATTCGCATGGTTGCCGGACTTGGCAACCCGGGCGAGGAATATGCCGAGACCCGCCACAACGCCGGCTTTAAGGCAATCGACGAGCTGGCCCGTCAGGCCGGCGTCACGTACTGGAAAAACCAGGCCGGCGCCGAGGTCGCGCTCATCAACATCAACGACCCCGAGGAAGAGGGCGGCAAGCGCCAGATTGTGCTGGTCAAGCCGCAGTCGTACATGAATACCTCGGGCGGTCCCATCTCCAAGCTCTGCCGCGAGTACAAGATCAAGGCCGAGGAACTGCTCGTAATCCACGACGAGCTCGATATTCCCGCCGGCGACGTGCGTGTTAAGGTGGGCGGCGGCCATGCCGGTCACAACGGCCTGCGCTCCATCATCGACAAGATGGGCAGCCGCGACTTCAGCCGCATCCGCACCGGCATCGGCAACCCTCCCGGCAAGATGGCCGTCGCCGACTACGTGCTTAAGCAGCTGCGCGCCCGCGAGGCCGAGGATTTCCAGGACACCTGCGCCCGCGCGGCCGACGCCGCCGGCCTGGCGATTGTGCACGGCGTGGTCTATGCCCGCGACCATGTCAACGGCGCCGCCTCCGCCAACGGCAAGCACTAAAACCTATCATTTAGGGACAGGTTTATTTTGGCAGGTTTTATCTGCGGAAACGCCCTAGTTGCGGCATCGCAATAAACCCTGCGCCGCCATATACACATAGCACCCCAAAGGGGGCCGGCCTCATCACAACCCGAGGCCGGCCCCCTTTGCCGTTTTACCCGATAAGGCTGACCAAAATAAACCTGCCCCTATTTGGTAGGCCAAAGTGGATAAACCCTGCTCCCACCTGCCAAAGACACACGTAAGCGACATGTCCATGAGGGTATAATTTGCACCGTATGTCTGCACAACGCCTGTGCGCGTACGGTTTTATTCGGGCTACCGTCCATTTCCGTGGAGGCACGGTTCGGCGGCCCTAACAAGAGAGGGGTTCTATGTATAAGATCCTGGAGAAGACGCAGTTCTCGGAGAAGGTGTTCAAGTTCCGCATCGAGGCGCCTGCAATCGCCAAGCATGCGCACGCTGGACAGTTCCTCATGGTTCGCGCCAACGAGACGGGCGAGCGTGTCCCGTTTACTCTGGCCGGCTGGAACGGTGACGAGGGCTGGGTCGAGTTCATCTTCATGGTGATCGGCAAGACCACCGAGATGCTTTCCACCTACGAGGCCGGCGAGTCGCTGCGCGACGTCGTGGGCCCGCTGGGCGTTCCCACCGAGATGGCCGAGGGCCCCTGTGCCGTCATTGGCGGCGGCGTCGGCCTGGCAATTGCCTTCCCGGTCGCCAAGCACCTGGTCGAGACCGGTCACGAGGTGCACGCCATCATGGGCGCCCGCACCAAGGACCTCCTGCTCATGGAGGATCAGTTCCGCGAGCTCCTCGACGAGGACCACATCCACATCACCACTGACGACGGTTCCTACGGCGAGCAGGGCGTTGTCACCGCTCCGCTGGAGCGTCTGCTGCAGGACAAGGCCGTGAGCCAGGTCTTCTGCGTCGGCCCCGTTCCGATGATGAAGTTCTCGACCCTCACCGCCCAGAAGTACGACACCCCCATCACCGCGTCGCTCAACCCCATCATGGTTGACGGCACCGGTATGTGCGGCTGCTGCCGCGTCGAGGTGGGCGGCGTGACCAAGTTCGCGTGCGTCGACGGCCCCGACTTCGATGCCACCCTGGTCGACTGGGATGACCTTCGTGCCCGCCAGGCCGCTTACCGTTCCGAAGAGGGCGCGTCCCTCAAGGCCTATGAGGAAAAGAGCTGCGCATGCCACTAGTTAACGGTCGTTTCGTTGCCGATATGAAGTCGCCCCGCACCCCCGATAACGAGGAGCCGGCTGCCGAGCGCGCCTGCGACTTCCGCCCCGTCGACAAGGGCTTCACCGAGGAGATGGCGCTGGCCGAGGCCGAGCGCTGCCTCAACTGCAAGAAGCCGTTCTGTGTTGAGGGCTGCCCCGTCAACATCAACATCCCCCGCTTTATCGAGCAGATCCGCGAGAAGGACTTCGGCGGCGCCCTCGATACCATCCGCGAGGACTCCATGCTT
Source organism: uncultured Collinsella sp. (assembly GCA_902491345.1). Taxonomy (GTDB): domain Bacteria; phylum Actinomycetota; class Coriobacteriia; order Coriobacteriales; family Coriobacteriaceae; genus Collinsella. Next base: position 110,610 of record CABUHI010000002.1, on the reverse strand, counting down.
CCCGCTATCTGCGGCCGCGTCTGCCCGCAGGAGAACCAGTGCGAGGGCAAGTGCATCCGTGGTAAGAAGTCCGAGCCCGTGGCCATCGGCCAGCTCGAGCGCTTCCTGGGTGATCGCCCCGAGCTCGCCTCCACGCCCAAGATGGCCCCCAAGAACGGCAAGAAGGTCGCCGTCGTCGGCTCCGGCCCGTCCGGCATCACCTGCGCCGGCGAGCTCGCCCGTAACGGCTTTGACGTCACCGTCTTCGAGGCATTCTTCACCGGCGGCGGCGTGCTGGTCTACGGCATCCCCGAGTTCCGTCTGCCCAAGGCAGTCGTCAAGCGCGAGATTGACGGCCTGGAGGACATGGGCGTCAAGTTTGAGTACAACTCCGTCGTGGGCAACATGGCCGCGGCCGAGGAGCTGTTCGAGCAGGGCTTCGACGCCATCTACGTGGCGACTGGCGCCGGCCTGCCCAAGTTCCTCAACGTCCCCGGCGAGAACCTGCCCAACGTCTTCTTCGCGAACGAGTACCTCACCCGCGTGAACCTGATGAAGGCCAACAAGTTCCCCGAGTACGACACCCCCACCAAGCACGGCAAGAACGTCGTCGTCTTTGGTGGCGGCAACGTGGCTATGGACGCCGTCCGTACCGCCAAGCGCCTGGGCGCCGAGCACGCCATCATCGCCTATCGTCGTACCGAGGATGAGATGCCCTGCCGTCGCGCCGAGCTGCACCATGCCAAGGCCGAGGGCGTCGAGGTTCTACCGCTCGTCTCCCCGCTCGAGTTTGTCGCTGGCGAGGACGGCTCCGTGTGCGCCGTCAAGGTCCAGAAGATGGAGCTCGGCGAGCCCGACGAGTCCGGCCGCCGTCGCCCGGTGCCCATCGAGGGCGCCATCGAGGAGATCCCCTGCGACGTCGCGATCTCGGCTATCGGCACCAACGCCAACCCCTTCGCTGCCAAGATCGGCGGCAAGATGGAGCTCAACAAGTGGGGCTACATCGTCGCCGACGAGGAGACCGGCCAGACCACCGATCCCCGTATCTGGGCCGGCGGCGACATCGTCACCGGTGCCGCAACGGTCATTCTGGCGATGGGCGCCGGCAAGAAGGCCGCCGCTTCCATCACCAAGAGCCTGCTGGGCGAGTAATCACCTGCAGCGCTAGCCATCAAACGGCAAAGTCCCCGTCGAGCACACGCCCGGCGGGGACTTTTTCTATGCCGACCGTTCCACCACCACAAAGGGGACAGGCACCTTTGTGGTGGTTTGGGACTTGGTCGGTCGTTTTGTCTCAATCTGTAACAGTTAGACCCTGTTGAGCATCGTAGTTGTTACAGATCGAGACATCACTCCAACCGCCTCCGTTTTGTCTCAATCTGTAACAGTTAGAGACCAAATATCCCGCCTGGTGTTACAGATCGAGACATTAGGTTGGCAGCCGAACAGTTCATCTCAATCTGTAACACCTGGAGCCCAAATATCTGGCTTGGTGTTACAGATTGAGATTTTGCTAAAGCCGAGGATGGGCGCTGTCGCCAAAACCTAACGCTTGCGACGCTTGGTCGCGGCGATGCCGGCCGCGGCAACGGTTGCGCCGGCGATACTCAGAGCAGCGACCGTCATCGCGGCGGAGTCACCCGTGCTGGCAAGCTCCGTGCCGCCGGACTTCTTGCCGTTCTCGCCCTTACCCTTGGACTTGTCCGTCGTCACCGTGGTCGTCGTCGAAGTCGAACTGCCCGCAGGGACCCCGGCGCCACCAGAGCCATCCGTACCGCCGCCCTGCTCGCCGCCGTCAGGCGTCGGGTCCGGCTCGGGCGTCGGCTCAGGCGTCGGCTCATCGGTCACCGTGATCGTAATGTTCAGACGCTCGGAATACTCGCTGTACGACATGCCAGGGCGCTGTGCCGCAATGCGCACATACATGTTGCTATCGAGCGCAATAGGCTCGGTGTACTTTACGCGGCCTTCGTCACGGCAGGGGCAGGTGTCGTTGGTGGTGTACCAAATCGTCGTGCCATCCTCGGCAGAAAGCTCCAACTTCGTGCCCTTGGGCACCGTAATGTAGTTCTCCTTGGGCGACCATGCACCAAACGTCGTCGCACCAATCGTCGCCACCGGTCGCGCCGGTCGCACTGCCTCGGCAGACACGCGAACGTCGACCTGCTTGGACAGCGCCGTGCCGTCCACCGCCGCCGTCAACGTCGTCAAACCGGGCAGAGCACCATGCAGCACAAACGTCGCCGCGCCGTCCTCGCCCGTCACGGCCTGGGTGGCATCGACAGAGCAGATAGCCGAGGACTCCAGCCCAACACTAACCTTGGCGCCCGCAAACGGCTTGCCCGCCTTATCGGTCACGTGCGCCACCAGCTCAAAGTCACTGCCATCAAGCATGGTCACGGCCTGCTCCACGTTGAGCTTGAGCTTGTCGGCACGAACGCCCACGACAAGCTCACCACTTGCCCAGCGCACCATGTCCGTGCCGGCGTAGTTGCGAGCACCGTCGAGCTCAAACGCCACCGTCGAGCCCGCCTCACGCGCATCGGCATAGCGAATACGCAGCACGCGCGACAGCGGCTTGCCATTGGGATCGTCCTGTTTGTCGAGCCACGTATACGTCACGTCGCCCAAGCCCTGCGCGCACAATGCGACCGGGGTATCGTCGCTCGCGTCCATATACTGCGTAAACTCAACCTCGACGCAATCGGTATAGGCATGGGCCGAAGCCACCTCGGGCGCCGCCGTCGACACCAAGCCAATGTTCACCTCAGTCTGAATCGGCGGCACGCGCAGCCAAGCCGAACGCGCCTCCCCATACCCGTCCTTGGTCACGCGCACCTGATACCAGCCGGTCGGCGTATTCCAGTTGTACGCACCGTCCGCGCCCGTTGCAAGCGGATTGTCCTGCTCATACTCCTCGGCATCCCAACGCACTGCATTGGTACCGGCCGCATCGTCGGCGCTCCACAGCTCAACCGTCGCGCCTTCAACCGCATTGGACAGCAGGCCCTCGTACACCACGCCCGCAGGATCGGGTGCAGCCTTGGCAGCCACATTGCGATAACGCGCCTCGAAGATCGACTGCATCTTCTCGTCCGAGATCAAGCCGTCCTTGTTGGCCTTGTAGACCTCGGCATCGGTCAGCTCGCCCCAGTTGACCGTAATACGATTCTGGCACGCGCGCTCCACCTGCTCGCAGGCAACATCGTAGGCGCATTCGGCATTGGTCAGCTTAATCGCGCGCTCCGAGCCTACGCTGGTCGAAGCCGCGTCATAGGCAGCGCCCACCACGGTACCCGCCGAACCGGCCGTCAGCACGCCGGCGATTGTCATAATGGAGCCCACCGCCACATCGGTGCTGTCGTGGCAGAGCTGGCGATACAGCAGATCCTCAAACGCACGCGCCTTCTCCATGGCATCGCGCAGCGCGTAAATGCACTTCCAGTCGTCCTCGGTCTTCTCGGGCTTGGCAAGCAAGCGTGTATGCTGAAGCTCATAGCCCTCGCGCTCGCCCTTCACCTTCTGCATACGGACATTCACGTTCTCCCAGTTCTTGCTGGCATCGTTCACGCCGTAAATGCCGGTAAAGATGCCGATGCCCTGGGTCGCCGCGGGAAACGCCTGGCCGGCCGCCTTCCACGCATCGGTCTTAAAGACCTGTCCGAACATCTCGCACTCGATCTTATAGCTCTTGAGCGAACGGATCGTGCGGATGAGCTTCATATGGGCGCTCACGTCGCCGTTGCGCTTCCAGGCCATGAGCCATCCGCGCACCTTGGAGTTGTTGAGGCTATGGACCACATTCCAGTTGTCGTACAGGTCGTCCAGAATGTCGCACTGCATGGCGATCGAGTTAAACAGAAGCGCCTGGTTCTTGTTGTTATTGGAGTTCTCGATAAATTCCGACTCGATATAGGCCGTCTGCTCGCCATCGGGCGCGGCGACCTTAAAGCCCTTGACGGTATCATCGTCAGCCGCCTTGTAGCTCAGTGAGCTGCCGAGCGCCTGGCCCAAATCGTTAAACCCGCTCGTCGACTGGCCGTTGTACTCGCTGGCCTTAATGCCCGCACACTTGTTGAGCGCCGCAGCGGTTGCGTCATTCCAGCTTCCGTATTGGTTGAGCTGGCCGATACCCATCGACTGGCCCACCAGATCCTCGGCCCGCTGGGCAATAAACTCCGCTCGCGATGCATGGTCGACGAGCTCCTTGATGGCGGCCGCATCCGCAGCGTTCGCGCCCTGGGCCGCCGCGAGTTCCTGATACCAATCCTCGCTGGTGCCGTAAGCATCCTCAAAGATCATCTTGTCCACATTGACGCCATAGCTGTCGCCCTGCTGGGTCAGCAGCGCCGACGACCCGCCGACCGCGGCCTTGAGCTCAGCCGCAAACTGCGCGGCCTCGTCGTTGCCAGCACCATCACCCTCGCCGTCGCTGGCGGCAGGGGCGCGACGAGCCTTACGCGCAGCTCCACCTTGGGCTTCGTCCTCTTTACCGTCCTTGTCCTCTTCGGCAAACGCATCGGCGACCATCTGGTCAATCGCGTCGTTAAAGGCCTCGTCGACATCATTAAACGAGTTATCCATCATATACTCGTGCCACTGCTGCACGGCATTCGAGAACTCCTGCTGGCGCTCCTCGGCCGCGGCGGAATGCTTTTTGGCCGAAGCTTTGGCGTCAAAACTCAGCATGGTCATAAGCTGGGCATTGGAGATGCGGCAGGTCTGCGGCATAAAGATTTGCTCAAAGTTGCCGCAGTTCACATAGGTCGAGTCATTCGCCTTGTTAAACTCATTAAGCAGCTTAAGGTAGCCCTCGTCCACATACTCCGCCGCATAGCGCACGCGGGTGCCCTCGCGCGACTTTTGAGTCAGAGGAATCGTCACCGTCTTGCCATCCACGCAGTCCACGTACAGGTCGAGCGTGTCGGCGGCCTCTTCGTTGCCCACCTCGAGCGTAATATCGAACGTCCAGTAGGCGTTCTTCTTTTGTGGCAGATGATGGAAGGTCCACAGGCTCTTGCCGGTGTCCTTGCCGTCCTTGACCAAGTTTTGCGTACCGCCACGATACGTCACATCAAAGTTCCAGACCGAAGCGCTCGGAACATAGCGCACATAATTGCGAGCCGTTACCTCGGCAGCAGCGGCGGCAACATCGGTCGAGCCCACGCGCGCTTCGAGCGTCACACGCTCGGCGGCAAGCGTATCCTGCGGCAGGTCGTATTCAATCTTGGCACGGCCGAGTTTATTGGTCTTGCCGGTGTACTTTGCAGCCGACGAGCCCGTCCCCACGGCGAACTGTACGCTCTTGCCCGGCGCTGCATAAACGTAGGCCACATTGCCCAGCAGGCTGTGAACGTCGGTGTTGTCGACCTCGATGCGCGATCCGCTAACCTCGAGTGTGGTGCTTCCCAGCGGCAATGTCACCTCGCCCAGCGTAATAAGCGGCGAGACGGCATAGATGCCCGCGGCCTTAGGCTTAAAGCGCACAAACACATCGGCGCCCGCACTCTTCTTCATATCGAGAACGAGGTTGTCGCCCTCCCAAGTTGTGGCAGCCCACATGGCATCGGAGCTGGTGCCGGCTTCGCGAGCGCCTGCGGACACATCCTCGACGGCATCCTTGGCCAGCGGAATCTCAATCTTGGCAGCCTGGCTGTCTTTGAGCTCGTAATGAATGCGCAGCTCGGTCTCCACGCCAACGACCGCGGACGAATCAGCGATAACCGAGCCCGCCGTCAGCCCACGCTCGGCACGATACGTCTCCACGTCAAACGTGGGGACGTCGAGCGTCACGTCGAGCTGTTTGCCGTCCTCAATCTTCACCTGCTTTTGCGCGATATGCTTACCCACGGTCAGCCCTAGACGGCTAAACGTGGAATAGCTCGTCGCTTGGATGTCGTAGCTCGTCTTGTTAAAGGCGACGATGGTGTACGAACCGGCCTTAAGGCGCGGCGTCTCGGCCTTCATGATAGGCGTGGTGCCATCGTCTTCGTAACCCATCAAATAGGTGACACCGTCGGCAACTAGCTTGCCGTCGGACGTACGGAACACCAGCACGCGGTTGGCGCCCTGGTAGTCGCCCTTGGTCGTGACCGTCGCCGTACCCCAAGGCTTCAAGTCGATATCGACCTTGCCGGCCGAGGGCTTCACCGTCGCCGTCGCCCCACCCAGCTTGAGGCTGTCTTTAGGCTCGAGCGTTATCTCCAGATCCTGGTCCGCGTCGGCAATGGCCTGCGACACCACGAGCGCTGTACCCTGGATACGGTAGTCGTTTTCCTTGTCGCCCTTGGCAGGTTTGAGCGTCTTGCCGCCGCTCTTCACCGTCAGATCGATGTTATCGAGACTATCGAGCTCAATGCGTTCGGTCTTATCCTGGCCTGCGACCGGTTCGAGATAGGCCACATTGAGTTCAATCGCGCGCGAAGTCGGAATCTTGGTAAAGTCCTCCGCCTTAATCTCTCCGATATTCCATGTGCCCGTCATCTGGTCGCCCGGGCGCGCCAGCACCATGTCATAGTAACCGCTGAACGAAATGCGCAGGGTGGCTGCTGTCTTGGAGAGAGCGTCCGCTGTAAAGCTGCCGTCATCGCCAACCGCCAGCGGCGTGGACTGCCCCGCCTGCACGAGCACGGCCGCCGCGCCCTGGGGAAGTTTGCCCGTCACCTGGGCCGCCTCGCCCATCCACTCAAACGTGTAGGCAGGCTTCGAGGAATCGACGGAGTCCTTGCGATCGGCCACGGCATCGGCAAGCTTTTTGACCATCGAGGGGTTGCCAGCCGAATCGGTCGCATAGGCATAGATGGTCTGGCCTTCACTGAAGGGAATCGCATACGTTACGCCATCGATTGTCACGCGCTCATTATAGTCGCCCGGATAGCCCGCCTCACCAAACTGAAGATCGGGGTTCATCACGCGCAGGGCAACGGCATTATGGTTCGTCTCGTTTCCGTATCTCGTGTTCTCAAAAGCTCCCCACTCTATCATTTCCACGCTTTTGGGTAGCACAATCTCTTTGCCGGCAATCGCAGGATCAAGAGAGGCGAATGCGAGCGCCCCGATAGATTTAACGCCGTCGCCGATCGTCACCGACGACACATGCGAGCACCCGTCAAAGGCATAGCGCTCAATCCGCTCCACCGTGCCCGGCACATCGATCTGCGTAAAGGTGAGTACCGTTGTGTCCGAGACATAGAACTGCGGCACGCCGCAATTGGCGAAGGCACGATAGTCGATAGTCTTAACCGAAGGTGGCAGCGTTGCCACCACATTGTCGTCAAGCTGTTCGCAGCCCTCAAAGGCCTGCTCGGGAATCGTGGTAAAGGCCGCGTTGTTGGGCCAGGTCACTGTCTGAAGTGTCTTGCTTCCGGTAAACGCATTCCAGCCCAACTCCTCAACCGAATCGGGCAGTGCGATTTCCTTGATGCTGCTGCCTCCCAGGCCGCCAACGGTGCGGACGTGCGAGTCGGGGGCGAAGGTGACCGATGTGAGAGCGGCGTTTCCCATGCCCCTAAGGCTTACGACATGCTTGCCGTCGATGGTCGAGGGCACCTCCAACGTGGTAATGCCCGCGTCGCCATACTCGATAGAAATTTCGTTGGTGAGGCTATCAATCGAGAAGTAGTACTGCACGGGGGTCTGCTCGCCGGCCACGTAGCCATCATCGTATTCGCCTTTTACGCCCGTGGCGCCCTTCGAGGTTGCCCAGAGTTCAAGTTCCTCGTTCCAGGTCGCCTCGGTGCCGGAAGCCTCCTCTTGCTTTTGCTGCTCGGCGAGCTCCTTGCCCTCGACAAGATCGGTGGCAAGCGTACCCGCAGGTGTGCTCTCGGTCTGTCCGGCGCCCGTCAGGCCCGCCGCCGATGCAATCTCGGAGGCCGGGGGCGTAAGGACGTCATCGGCGGCGGGCACTGTGGGGTCGGCAACGCCGGCATCGGGCGCGGGGTCGGCGGAAGCAGAGTCTGACGTTTGGGCGTCAGCCGAATCGGCGGGAGCGGCGTCGGCTGCTTGGCCGTTATCCGTCTGCACAAAAGTGCCGTCGGTGTTGAGGGCCTCAGCAAACGCGCCCGCGGGAAACGAACCCGTCACCATCGCGAGGGTCACCGTGGCAACCGTCAGCCGTCGGCAAAGCGCTCGAGCAGTAGTCCACCTCATGGTCGTTCCTTTCCTGCAAACCAAAAGTCATCCAGCGTAATCGTTGTTCAAAAACAAAGCGAACGGTAGGTTCATATATACGAACCTACCGTTCTACCTGCGCAAACCACCGCAAAGGGGACAGGCACCTTTGCGGTGGTTCTGGACTCGGCCGGCCAGTTTGTCTCGATTTGTAACAGTTAGAGGTCAAATTCCCCGCCTGGTGTTACAGATCGAGACATTAGATTGGCGGCCATTCGGTTCATCTCAATCTGTAACATCTAGAGCCGTTTTGACTGGCTTGGTGTTACAGATTGAGATTTTGCTGAGGCCGAGAACGAGAGCCGTCACCCAGCTCTAATGCTTGCGGCGCTTGGTCGCGGCGAGGCCGGCGGCGGCTACGGTTGCGCCGGCGATGCCTAGGGCGGCGACCGTCATCGCGGTGGTATCCCCCGTGGTAGCCAGGACAGCATCGCCCTTCTTGGCCTGCGTGGTTTTCTCAACCGTCTTGGCCGTGGTGGTTGTCGTGACCGGTTTAGCCGCGGGCTTGGTCTCGGGCTTCACCTCGGGCTTGGGCTCAGGCTTGACCTCAGGCTGCGGCGCGGGCTTTTCGGGGTCGACCGGAGCCGGCGTGGCCTCGGGCGTAAACGTCAGATCGGTGTTGAGCCACAGAGTGAAGATACAGCCGCTCTCGGGATCAACTACACTCGCTTCGCCCATCTGGTAGCCGCACTCCTGGCCGTTGATCACCAGCTTGGTGTCGGGCGTAAAGTAGAAGCCGCGCGCGGACTTGAGGTAGATGCCGTAGCGATAGGTCACGCCAGGCTTAAAGACGTCGATGTGATTCGTGATGTTCTGATCCCAGAAATCCACGGAGTTCACTTCGCTGCCGTCGCTACCCGTCCAGAACTCACACTGAGGAAGGGAGTTGGAGCCCGTCGGAACATTCGCCGTAAAGACCGGCTTATCGCCCGCCTTGAAGGTGGTCGTGGCGCCGTTGATCTCTATAACGTCGATGGCCCGCCATTCGTCGATCGGCTGCTCGCACAGCATATTGTCAGCGTTTGGCGCGAAGACGCCGTTGACGGTCTTGATGTGGTGCGTCCAATGGCCGTTGACGTACATCATGCAGTCATTGCCCACGGTATTGTCGCCCTTGAGCCTCAGCTCGACGGAATACATGTAGAACTTGCCCTCTTCGAAGTGTTCGATCCTCCTCGCGCCCGTCGGATACTTGGCGGGGTCGGAATACCAGAAGGCAACGGGCGTGAGCTCCGCGGGGTCGCTGCCATCCATCTCCTCCCAGCACTCGTAGGCGATCTCGTACTTGTCGGCGTCAGCAGCGGGAATCGTCGCGGTCGCGCGGGGCGCCTCGCCGGGCGCGTAGTTGGTCTTCACGTCGTTGACGTTCAGGTTATGGAGGGCTTCGTTTTCTGACGCAACGAGCGTAATTTCGCTATTGATGGCGTAGCGGAGGTAATAATCGTACCTGGTTTCGTTGAGGATAGTCGAGCTGCCTTCATAGTCAGTTCCGGTATACTCCAGTGCCGTGCCAATATAGAGAGCCTCATTGCGCGTGAGTCGATACGAGCCGCCTGCCGCGCCACCCGTAAAGGTCAGCGTCAGCCTCATGTGATTGCCAACGGGTTCGAAGCGAGCCGTCACGTCGGACATGGACGCATCCTGAACTTCGACCAGAGTGCCCGAAGCGGCATCGGCCCTGTAGTACTTAACCTCGACAACTTCGCTCGCAAGCGTTTCTGGAATGCCGCCCTCAACATCGGGAAAATCATAGGTATACGACTGGCCCTTTTCGAGTGTGACATTGCTCGGAAGCGCGCAGTCCGTGTAGCGGGGAACCACGGTCGTATTGACCCTAACGTCGCTGCCGCCAACAACATCGGTCACACCGCAGGGCATGATGGCGTTGCTCGCCGGCATGGCGGCGTTGTCGTCGCCAGAAGCGTTTTGCCCAGCGAGCGCAGCACCGCTAGACTCATTGACGGCATCGGCTGGGATTGTCTGCTGAGGCTCAACGGTGGCTTGCGCCGCCGGAGCAGCATCGGTTGCAGGCGCGGTCGAAGCAGCTGGTGCGGTCGTTGCAGCCGCATCCTCCGCAACCGTCGGCGTCACCGGAGCCGCGGCAACCTCATCCGTCCCAGCGGCGGGATCGGCGCATTCCGTCGCCAGCGCCACGCTCGGCAGCAGCAACTGACCGACCATGAGCGCACACGCGCCGGCGCACGCCAGCTTGGCACCCGCCCGTTTCCACGAACCGTGAACCAGCGAGCAAGTGCGCTCGCGCTGGGTCTGCTTGTCAAAATGGCTTCCGTTCATAGGGGCCTCCCTCGGTCGATGGACCATACCACCACAAAGGTGCCTGTCCCCTTTGTGGTGGTTTTCCTAGTCTCACCATGTGCCAAGCAATCGCATACGCCTAGGTTCGTAGATGTGAACCCCTATGGCTACCTGCGGTTTCATTCGAATGGATTTCGTTGTCGGTGTCTTCGCCTTAGGGCGCTACAATCGAGGGCATGATTATTCGTCCACCCAAAGGACCGTCCTTGAACCTGAGCAGGTCTAAAATCAACGCGCTTCTGGCACTCGCGCTCTTCACCTTCGCCTTCCTTGCCGCCGAGTTTCGCTTCGACGTCAACGTCGGGCTGCTCGCCGGTGCCGAACGCGTTGTGCTTGCGCAGGGCTTTATCCTTGGCGCCAGCGTCATCGGCTTTATCGGATATGCACCACTGCTCGGTCTCGCCCAACGCAAAGGCCAGCCCCAGGCAGTTGTCAGCGCCGCCGTTCCCATCGCCATCCTGGGATTGACCCAGATCCAGTCCCCCACGGGTTCGCTTGCCCTCGAGATTCTGGGCTGCCTCGCATTCCTCGGACTCGGCCTGTTGGGCGCCGCTACGCACTACGCCTTTTCACTGGCGTTTCAAGACGATCCCAAGCTCGCCACCGGCGCGGGAGCGGCCTATACCGCGGGCATCCTGATGCAGTTCGCCATCAACCTGCTCAATTGCGGCGGCATCGCAGAGCTCATCGTCCTTGGCACAGTGACTATCGCCATCTCCGCCCTCAGCGCCGTTCCCCTAAAGGCTGCCGAGAGTCCCAATCCCACCGTCAACCCCTTTGCCGAGCCCTCACACGCCCTCGCCAAGCAGGCATGTTGGAGCATCGCGCTCGTCATGATTCTTGCCTGCTTGTTCTCGACCCTCGACAACGTGGTCACGCTCTCCAACGCTCATGGCACCATTGCCGTGCAGACCTGGCCGCGCCTCTTTTTGGCTGCAAGCGGCCTTGCCGCCGGTCTTATCTTTGATCTTGCCGAACGTCGCTACATGGGTCTCATCATGCTCGGCGTCACGGCACTTTCCACCATCTCGATCTTGGCCGTGGAAGCCGGCGCCGACCCCAACTTGGGCCTTGTCGTCTTTTACCTGAGCTCGGGCTTTTTTGTCACGTTCTTTACCGCCACGTTTACGCAGCTGGCGCCGCGCATGCATACGCCCGCACTGTGGGCTGGCATGGGCCGCGCAGCCAACAACGTATGTGCGTTCACTACGTCGGGCATCTCGCTGGCACTTGTGACCTCGGGCAATGTCGCCCTCATCATGATCGGCGCGCTCATGCTGCTTGTGGCGGCAAGTGTGGCGTTTGTAGCTGCGGGCCTGTTCCGCCTGCCCCAAACCGAGCAGGAGCGCGAACACCAGCAACGAGCCGAGAAAGCGCTCGCTGCGCCGAGCATCGAAGAGCAACGCCAGGCCTTCATCGCCAACCACGCTCTCACCCCACGCGAAGTTGACGTGCTCATAGCCGTGACACAGGACGAACGCCCGCTCAAGCAAATCGCCGAGGAACTCGGCATCTCGATGCGCATGGTACAGCGCCATCTGAGCTCTATCTACCAAAAGACCGACACGCAGACGCGCGCCGGTCTCACCAAGGCCTTCCCCTCCGCCTAAAACAAAAACCACCACAAAGGTGCCTGTCCCCTTTGTGGTGGTTTTGGTCGGTTAGCCTTCGAGCTGCGCCACCTTGTAGCGGTAGGCAGCGGCGATAACGTCTTTACAACCCTCGCGGCCCAGCTTGGTGCGGTTGACGACGATGTCCTTGCCGCTCGTCATCTTCCACTTTCCGGCACTGTAGCGCTTATAGAACGCCTCGCGCGCCTTCTGCTGCTGCTTGACCAGCTTGGCGCCCTTCTTTTTGTTGAGGCCGCGCTTCTTGCGCACGATCTCGACGCGGTCCTCAAAGGGCGCAGTCACCAGCACGGCAATATGGTTGGGGTTGTTACGCAGCAGGTAATCGGACAGGCGACCTTCAATAATGCAGCTCTCGGTCTCGCCCAGATCCAAAATCACCTGGCTCATCTTTTGAAACAACTTGTCCGAGTACGAACGCGCATCGTAGCGGTCGGGCAGAAACGCCATATTCTCCACGGCCAGGCGCTCGTCGTAGGCAGCCATCTTGTCGAGCGACTCGCCCGCGCGCAGCGACGCACGCACCAGCAGCTCGTTATCGTACAGCGGAATCCCCAGCTCATCGGCAAGGATACGGCCAATCTCGTGGCCCTCGGCACCAAAGTCGCGCGCGATAGTAATGACCACAGGACTCTTCTTGTTCTCCAGATCGCTCATCGCGATTCCTTTCTCTATGTGACAAAGGGACTGTCCCTTTGTCACATTCTACGCTGCCACCATTCGCCTCTGATATGCCCTCACCAGCAGCGAGATACCAAAGTTGAGCACAAAGTACATCGCAAACACCAGGCCGTAGAGCATAAGAACCTGCGACAGGTCGATCGCGTGGGCCATCACGACGTTTGCCGTGTACATGAGCTCGGCCACGTTAATGCCCGAAAGATACGAGCTGTCCTTAATGACGGTCGTGCATTGGCTAAACAGCGCCGGAATGATCGTCTTAAACGTCTGCGGCAGAATGATGTAGCGCATGGTGGCAAAGAAGCCGAAGCCCTGGCTCTGCGCTGCCTCAAACTGGCCGCGCGGAATCGAGTTGAGGCCGCCGCGCACAATCTCTGCCATAACAGCGCTGGTAAACAGCGTAAAGGCGATGGTCGAAATCACAATGTCCAAACCCTGCACCGTAAAGTAGATAAACAGGATCCACAGCAGGTTCGGCGTGCAACGGAACAGCTCGATATAGGCACTCACCAAAATACGGAACGGGCGGGGCGCATAGCTCTTAACGAGCGCCAGCACCGTGCCAAAGATGAGCGAGAAAAAGATCGACAGCGCCGAGATCTCGATTGTCTTAACAAAGCCGCCCCAAATGTAGAGCAGGTTGGTCGCGTTGAAGATTTCCATGCGCTAGGCCTCCTCTACGTTGTCGAGCCCCAGCTCGGCCAGGCTCACACCGCGCGGACGCTCCTTGGAGCGGCGCTCGAGCCACTGCACCAGCATGGCGAGCGGAAAGCAGATGATGAAGTACATAAGGCAGCAGACGATGTATCCCTGCAGGTAACCGTACAGACTCACAAAGTTGTCGGAACGGTACATAAGGTCGCCGCCGGCCACAAGCGCCAGCACCGACGTGTTCTTGACCAGGTTGAGCGCCTGGTTACACAGCGGCGGCAGAATGATCTTGAATGTCTGGGGCAGCACGATGTACCAGTACGCCTGCGCACGGGTGAAGCCCTGGCTCTGTGCCGCCTCCATCTGACCGCGCGGAACGGCCTCGATACCGGTGCGGATGACCTCCGAAATGTAGGCCGCGTGATACAGGCCCACACCCAAGAAGCCCAGCACGAACGGCGCGATGCGCACCGGCTGGTCGGCACCGGTTATGGCCTGCAAAAACTGCGGACCGGCCATGTACATAAAGAGCACCTGCACGGGCAACGGGGTATTCTGGTAAAACTCCACGTACACGCGGCTTATGGCGCGCAGCACGCGCGAACGGGTGGTAGAGAACACGCCCAACAGCGTGCCCAGCACCAGCGACAGCAACAGACCGGCAACGACTACCTGCAGCGTCACGCCAAAGCCCTCCCAGAAGGGCCCCATGTTTTGAAATGTCGTCGACCAACGGTCGGCGTCAAATAATCCTTCGAGCATTTGATTCCTTCCTTGGACGATGCGCCTATACAAGACCCCAGGTCTTGACCTCTTGGTCGAGCCAGCCGTCGGCCAGGCGATCGCAAATCACCTGATCGACCACGGCCGAAAGGTCGCAGCCCTTCTTGGTCGCCACGCCGTAGCCCTGCTCGCCAAACTTGATCTCGGGCTGCAGCAGCTCAACAGTCTCGTTCATGTAACCGGCCAGCGTGGAGCGGTCCATGGCAAAGACGTCGATATTGCCGGCGTCGAGCGAACTCTTGATGATGGGATAGCCGCTAAAGGCCCTAAACTCGGGCTTGCAGCTAAAGCCGTTGTCCTTGATCATCTGCTCGATCAGACCCTGCGTGGTGGCACCCTGGCTCACGCCGATGACCTTGCCGTCCAGGTCCTCAATCGAGGTAAAGCCAGAACGCTTCTTGACCATGAGTCCCACGTAGTCGGTGCGATACGGCGTCGAGAAATCCCAGCTCTTTTTGCGCTCGTCGGTGATGGTGTAGGTCGCCGCGACCACATCGAGCTGGCCGTTATCGATCAGCGGGCCGCGCGTCTTGGGCGTTACATCGGTAAACTCGACAAGCTCCTGGGCGCGGGCCTCCTTGTAGCTCACGCCAAAGACGGCCGCGGCGATCTGGTAGCACAAATCGACTTCCATGCCCTCAAAGCGACCCTTAGCGGTGTCGTAATAGCCATAGCCGGGAACGTCCTTCTTAACGCCGGCATTCAGATGGCCACGCGACTTGATGGCCGCAAGCTTGGACCCCTTGTCGGAACCCTCGCCGCTGGTGGAGTTGCCGCAACCGGTAAGCGCAGTCCCCGTCAGCGCAAGCATGCCGGCGCCAGCCAGCTGCAAAAAGCGACGGCGCGACACGGCCGCCCTCGTCATATCCGTCATGTCCATCACCGCGCCTAGTGCAGAATCTTGGACAGGAACTCGCGGCAGCGCGGGTTCTCGGGGTTATCGAAGAAGTGCTCGGGCGTGCCCTCCTCCAGAATGCGGCCGTCCTCCATAAAGATGACGCGGTCGGCCACCTGGCGCGCAAAGCCCATCTCGTGCGTCACGCAGATCATGGTGATGTCCTCCTGCGCGAGCTCAATCATAACGTCCAGAACCTCCTGGACCATCTCGGGGTCGAGCGCCGAGGTCGGCTCGTCAAACAGGATGATGGGCTGCTTGGTGCACAGGGCGCGGGCGATGGCGATGCGCTGCTGCTGACCACCCGAGAGATTCTGCGGGTACTCGCCGGCCTTATGCGCCATCCCGACGCGCTTGAGCGCGGCGATGGCGATCTCGGTCGCCTCCTCCTTGCTCTTCTTTTGCAGCTTGATGGGTGCGAGCGTCAGGTTGCCCAGCACCGTCATGTTGGGATACAAGTTGAACTGCTGAAACACCATGGAGCTATACTTGCGAGCCATCTCCAGGTGATTCTTTTTGGTGAGCGGCGTACCGTCGATGACGACCTCGCCCGACGTGGGTTCCTCAAGATAATCGACACAGCGGATGAGCGTCGACTTACCCGAACCGGAAGGCCCGATCATTACGAGCTTCTCGCCGCGCTTGACGGTGAGATTGATATCTTTGAGCACATGCAGGTCGCCAAAGTACTTGTTGAGATGCTTAATCTCGATCATGTCTGCCATGAATGTCCCTTCCCTGCGTTTACACGAGTTGAACTATTGTACGGAAAGAACCATGTTTCCGCAGCCCACACTACATTCCCGTAAAGAACCCGCAACCTTTAACCCACTCATTGGGGACAGACTTAAATGAGTGCCCGCTCATTGGGTACTCATTTAAGTCTGTCCCCAATGAGTGCCCAACCCAGCAAAAAGGGGCGCGACCGCAATGGTCACGCCCCTCAAGACCCGAAAAATACAACCGCCCCTGTTGAGCATAAGTCAGCGAAAACCCGTACACGCGAGCAAGGTGACGTGAAATGAAAGGGCGCAGACCTCATGGTCGCGCCCTTGAAATTGAACGTCAGATTGCCGCGTGTACGGGTTTGCAGCGTCGAGCCGTTACGCGGTTTGGTAAAACCGCGTAACAAATTACGCCAATTTTGCGCCGACGATCTTTGCTGCTGCCGGCTTGTCGAAGTTGCCGCCGGTGGCCTTGCCGAGCGCACCCATGACCTGGCCCATCTGCTTCTTGGACGTGGCACCCAGCTCGGCGATAACCTGCTCGATCAGGGCCTCGAGCTCCTCGCCCGAAACCTGCGCGGGCAGCAGGCTCTCCAGAATCTTGACCTGCTCGGTCAGGTTGTCGGTACGCTCCTGGTCGGTGCCGGCCTTGATGGACATCTCCAGCGTCTCGCTCGTCTGCTTAATCAGACGCTTGATCATGCTGTTGACGTCTTCCTCGGTCACATCGCGGCGCTCGTTGACCTCGATATTCTTCACCTCGGCCTTGACCTGGCGAATGATAGACAGGCGAACCTTGTCCTTGGCCTTCATGGCCGCGATCATTTCCTTCTGCAGCTCTTCGTTAGTCATCTGCAAATCCTCCTCAATAGTGTGGGCGGCACTCGCACGAGCGCCGCCCCATGATTACTTAGTCGTCGACGAATCGTCGGTCGAACTCTTGGTGACGCCCTTCAGGCTCACGTTATAGGGCACGTCCTTGGGCATGGGGTTAACGGTAATGTCGGCGTCCTTCTTGTACTGCTCCAGCCACTCGCTGTACGCAGTGCTTGCCGCCTGCGTCTTCACCACGTTGGAAACATACTTCTTGATGTCCTTGGGCACCTGCTTAATGTCATCGACCTGGTTATCGACATGGAAGTAGTCGGTGCACTTGATGACGTGGTAACCGTACGTCGACTCGATCACGTCGCTCACATCGCCCTTGTTGAGCCCCTCGAGCGCCGCCTGGTAGCTGTCGACGAAGGTGGTGAGCTTGTCCCAGCCCACATCGCCCTTCTTATCCTTGGAGCCGGTATCGTCGGAGTACTGCTTTACGGCGTCCTCAAAGCTCAGCTCGCCCGAGTTGATCTTATCCAGGCACTCCTGTGCCTTGGCCTTGGCGGCGGCCTTGTCCTCGTCGGATGCGTCGGAATCAACCTTGATCAGAATATTCGACGAGCGACGGGCGTCATTGTAGTTAGACAGGTTCTCGTTGATGTAATCGACGATCTCGCTGTCCTTGGGCTTGCTGGTGGGCGCTACCGCATCCTTGAGTTTCTGCTGTGCCAGGCTCTCCTTGAGCGAGTCCTTGTAGGTGTCCTCGGTGTAGCCGTAGGTCTTAAGCGTCTTCTTAAAGGCCTTGGCGCCGCCGGCACTCTTGCAGGCGTCCTTCCAGGCCTTCTCGACCTCCTCGTCCGAGACGGTCACGCCGTTTTCCTTCTGCGCTTGCTGAAGCAGAATCTGCTGCGTGTAGGAGTCAATGAGCTGCTTGCGATACTTCTTGGGCGTGAGGTCGTTGTCGACCAGGTACTGCGCCCAGTCCTTGTCCTTGGTGTAGCCGTAGGACGTACGCATGCTCATAATCTGCTTGGTCACGGTGTCCTCGGTGAGGTTGGTGCCATTGATGGTAGCAGCCACGCCGCCAGTGAGCTTATAGCCCGAGCTGGCGCTTTCGGACTGCGACATCAGGCCGGAGCACGCCATGGCCGAGACGGAAAGCAGCATCGCTAGCACGCCGATGACCACCAGGATGATCTTGACGGTCTTGGACACATAGGTCTTGCGCTGCTTCTTACGAGAGCTGGAGGTGGCGCGAGCCTGTTGCTCGGGCGTCGGCGCGACCTCGGGGTTCTTTTTCTTATTTGCCATGTTTGGCCTTTCGCATCACGAATCGAACAAACGCCATTGTGTCACAACGCAGCCCCCACAGCACACCTGGTGCATGGGACACAGGTTAATCTGCACCATTTTGGTGCAAAGGGGACATACCCGGCAGTCGGCAGTTAGGAACGTTCCTTTTGTGCTGGCAGTTAGGGACAGTCCCCAAGTGCCAGCTTAGCTCCACCTTAGAAGTGGCGGCGGATGGCGTCGACCACGCCCTGGGATGTGGCCTGGCCGAGCACGTCGGCTGCGGCGTCGGCATCCATAAAGATATTCATGAGCGCTTGCAGGGCCTCGACCTGACCGCCCGGCTCGGCAATGCCCAGATTGATGATAATCTGCGCCGGCACGGGGGCGCCCATGCCCGCCATAGCATTGAATGTCACGGGCGCAGCAGGCTTTACCGCCGCGATATAGGGCTTAGCCACAAATCCGGGATCAGTATGTGGGATGGCGATATTGGCCGCCGGCATGGCAAGGCCCGTAGGATAGGCGTCCTCGCGTGCGCGAACGGCGTCAAGCCAGCCATCGGCAATGTAGCCGCGCGGGGCGAGCTCGCCCTCGAGCTGCGCAAACACCTCGCCCGGCGTCGCACACTCCCAATCAAAAAACACCAGCTCAGGCGAGAATAGCATCTCGGCGTTATCCGCCATACCGTCCTCCAAAGTTGCATGAGGTTCACATTGTCCCATATGATAGCGAAACGAGGCGGGCAGGGTTAGTCGAGGATCCCAATCATATCGAGTGCGCGGGCAGGCGTCAGGCAAACTTCGGGCATCGCCTCCAGCATGCGCCGGTCGCTCGTGACCACGTAGTCAACATCCGCCGTCTCGCCCGAAGCGATGATGAGGTTGTCTTCAAGATCCGGCATCCGCTTGCCAAGCATGCGCGCCATCTCGCACTCTGCCAACGAAAGCGGAGAGGCGGTTGCCACCTGCATCATGTGCTCAATGCAGGCCCATGACGCCGAGGCAAACGACACGTTAATCCCATTCGCATTCCGCCGGGCTAGCCGCCGGGGCAAAATATAGAACACATCCTTTGCCGTCGTTGGCGCATACAGAAGGTCAATCGTTCCTGCCTCGGCCAGTTCAACCAATCTTTTGGCTTCGTCGAACGCCCCCTCTTGCAGGTAATAATCGAGCCAAACGTTCGTGTCTACCAAGAGATGCTTTGCCTCAATCATCGGCAATTCGCCTCAATGTCGGCAATCATCGCGTCATACATATCATCTCGTACGGCATCCCAGTTGTCCGCCGAAGATTCTGCCGATGCAAAATCCGATGCACTTAGCCCCATCGAAGAAAAAGCTAGGCCACACCCCTGCTCGGCCAGGCTCTCCGCACGGGGCGCCTCGAGCTTATCCGCCACCATAAATCCCGGCAACGTTTGATGCTCGACAAGATAGACCCAAAGTGCACGAATAGCATCGCTCGCCCCCAACCCATTGCGAGTTAGGACCGCATCGCCACCAGCCTTGAGCATGGGATCGATTCGCGTGTTGAGCTGCACCGTTGCTGTACCCATAGCGGCTCCTCTCTACTTGCTAGCAGTATAGCAAACATGAAAGGCCACGCAAAAAAGGGCCCCGCCTAAACACGGGCGGAGCCCTATCGGATTTCTTGGGATGGAAATGACACCCGTCACGTTATCCAGAGTCCAAAATCAATGAGCCAATAAAGCCGAGGGGGCTCATGTGATTCCATAAGCCCCCTCGGCTTTTTCGATAGTTAAGTCACAACAGCGCTTCGTCATTAACAAGCACAAGCTGTCTCATTTTCCCACTTCTGCCCTTTAGGCCCAATACGGATATACCTTCGATATTTGGCGCCCGCACCCTCATCCTCTTCCTTTATCAATGCCTCTTCTAGGCGCTCTCTGGTTAGACGAGACATCGCCACCGTGTTTTTCTTTTCATCGGAAAGTCCGAAACGCTCTCGCAGCGACTGATTGCTCATCGACTCGCCTTGGGCGTACAAAAGATAAGCATGCCAGTACACAGCATTTTTTCGTTCGCTTTTTTCATTCGAGTATATGGGCAATCGCAATAGAGCGTCACGAGCGTTCCCAGCCCGCCCTCACTCTTATTTGATAACAAGATGTTAAATAGACGACAAATAGAATTGTGCACAATTTGAAGCTGAAGGCCAAGTTTTTCTGGTCATTTTCCCAGATAATCTCAATGCTGGAAGCTTTGTTCTCTGCAAAAGAGTCGACTGCCGTAATTGACAGGCAAGAAGATATGGCCCCGGTGTCAAAAGGAACTCAAGCAGCAGGGAATGTAATTAAACCAGCAACTATCGCCAAGCAAATGGGCGTTGTCCTTATCCAGCATCATGTCCTTCGACAAATCGAGCGGCAGCGGCACAGCAACGAAAAACACAGCTGGCAAACAGTGGCGCAGCGGCACTCCATTTTTATGTATTTCTGAAATTTCCGAAAAAGCCAGAATCTCATTAGCATTTGATAATGCCCCCCCCCGATGGCGTATCTTATTCTTGGTTAGCATTTGTTAACGATATGTGCCCGTTGGAGCGATTCCATGTCCCTGGATCCGAATTTTTTCTGTCAGTACGCCCCGTGCGACAACCAAAACCTATTAGCCGAGCTAGTGGCAATGGCTTCAATCCAGCAATTTCAAAAAAGAGAAATTAACCTTGAAATGGGTACTCAACAAAAATGGTTTTACCTTTTAAACCAGGGGGTAGCCTGTTCGTATTCTCTACAAAGCGATGGTTCGGAAATCACTGACTGCATAATGGCGGAGCCG
This sequence comes from uncultured Collinsella sp., assembly GCA_902491345.1. Classification (GTDB taxonomy): domain Bacteria; phylum Actinomycetota; class Coriobacteriia; order Coriobacteriales; family Coriobacteriaceae; genus Collinsella. The sequence continues at coordinate 89,871 of CABUHI010000002.1, read as the reverse complement.
GGCATGCCTGTAATGCCTAGCCCCGAGTTTGACATTCCATCCCCGACTTATATTGAAGCTTTAACAGACTGCACGCTCGTTCTTCTCAAGATAAGCGATGTTCAAAATAAAGCCCAATATAATCCAGGACTTGCAACTCTCATTAACCGATATCTATCAAGGGCTTGGCACGATCATTATAAAACCGAATCCGCACTTAGGCTGTTGCCAGCTCGTGACCGCTACAAATGGTTTCTCGAGGAGTATCCGGGGGTTATCGACAGGGTCCCCCATTCGCGCATCTCATCATTTTTGGGCATGTCACCAATTACGCTTTCACGCGTAAGGGCAAACATATAGCAACGAGAAACTATTTCCTTTTACGTTTAATCTCAACGGTTATTGCTGAGCCGCATTCAGGACAAAAGTTGATCTCTCTACTGTATGCAATCCTACACTTCTTGCAATAACGCCATATGTCGCCCATATCAATAGGACTAGCGCAATTTGTACAGAATTGAGCATCTATCTCGTTTTTTGTACCGCAGCATTGGCATTCGATCTCATCGCAACAATTGGGACGTTTTTTCATTGGAGGGACCGGACAAGGATGACGTCTAGGCACCAAATCTTCAATTTGAGCATAGCAGAGGCGCTGGCTCTCTTTGATGTTTATCAGCATGCCGATTCGATGCTCAATACTCGACCGTATTTCATCTTCGCCCTCGCTTTTAACGATATCGTCGCATAACGCATCCACTAGAACCTGATAGTCATCTTCAAGTCTTCGCGCTTCTTCTTCAAGATCATAGATCAACTCAATGCGCGGCGTGGATCGTTCACCCGCATCAAGATGGAATGGCTCATGGTCAACTGGCAGCAGTGGCATATTATCCTCCTCTTAGCTTGCTGGCTAACTATCGCAATCAATCACTAACCAGCCATTATCGCCGAAAGGCGATGGCGTTCTGGTCCCCCACATGCAGCACCTCGGCAGACATAACAAGTCTCTGCGCCACAGCGACATCATCTGCCTTGTGTCGCGTATTAAGGTCTTTCATTTCATCCGCGTAATCTCGACACAGCTACTTGCGGCCTCCGTTACGAATTTCCCAGTATTTAATGTCATCCAACGTTTCTTGGATCCGATCCATCTTGGCATCACGTAATAAATTATCAATCTCGTCACTGCAATCAGATCTTGTGCTTCTGCTCGATATTGACTGCGTCGTTCCTGAATCGGAGAACAGCTCGCTAAAGAACTCGCCCGGAGCTGCAACGATCACCAAGAATCCCATTGACCAGAACAAGACACAAATCAGCCTTACAAACCAGCCATATCCGTTTTCAAAGGCAAATTGACCGCCAAAAATAACCGCTCCGCAAAATGACGCAATGGGCATAAGCAGGTCTCCAATGAAATGCCCTGGACCGAACATAACGTAGCAAATATAAACTGAATAAGAGGGATTGACGAAAACCATAATCGAGACTGCGCTCATAGCCGCCAACACCAATAGGGGACTCTTCCAGCACAGCGAACAAGTCAATACCACAAGCCCAAGATATACAAGCACTATCCAAAATGCGATGGTTGAAGTTTTGGGAGATTCCGCCCATCCGCCCCAAAAGCCCGACGCAGCATACTGCGCCGCCGCCCCATTGGATGAAACGACCGAAGCAATGTATATAATCATTGTTCCAAATATAAAAATTGCTATTAAATCGATTGCTTTTCTCATTTTACCCCTATCCGCAAATATCGCTTTTTTCTAGCGTCCTATAGTCTTTTGGCCGCTATTGGCTACTTTGTTTAGATTTCGGCCTCCAACAGACATGAAAAAAGCCATACCCTAACGGCGCTCACGACAAAGACCGCTTGCCCACATCAAGTCAAAATGAATCACGGTCAACCGAAGACAGTGACATACCCATATCCTTCGCTTGGCCTCTAGCATCGATCACTTGTCACTTAACCTAAGTCTTTCCAGAAGCCAATGGCGACCGGATAACGTTGGCTTGAAGCTCGCTGACAAGATTAACGAAATCACCGGGTGTCCAAATTAAATCGGGCACCCGGCTACCAGTATCCTTATATTTTTACGGCCCAGCCATGCATTTCAGTCATCAATAAACACCGTATCGCTATCTAATGCAGCCTAGACTATGCTCCTAATTGCACCCTCCGCTTGGGACAGGAGCCCTTTCATCTTTTTCTTTTGCATCCACCCGTTAACGCCCGTCAAATCGGATTCACCCAAGAGAGCATCGCCCATCCATCCCTCAAGCACAATTTCCCTTTCGCCAAAAGCAATCGTAAAATTGCGCTGCAGCATCAGTACGCCGTCGCCCTTCGACCAGCAAGGTTCACCCTTAATTTGTTTCTGTTGAAAACCGGCGCCTTCAATGATGCTCTTCCAGATCTCTAAGACTCTTGGCGTATCAATTTGACCGTGCGCGCAAATCGTTACCGTTGTCCTCGACATCTCAAGCCCCTTCTTATTGACCCAACTCTTGACCACAGTTCGGACAGTGCTTTGCATCTCCTATGATTCGAGTTTGGCAATAAGGACATACTTTGCCTTTGTTCCGTGTCGAATCAATATCAACAACATTCTTGGATGTATAGCGCACGCTTATAAATAGAAGCGCGCCAACAATCAGTAAAACAAATCCGATTCCAATAATTGCCAAAACCGAAAGCTCCATGCTGGTAAGAGGAGCTTTAAACGTATAACGATGAGATAGCATCGCTTTTGTTATAAGCCCGTAGACCAGCGCAAAAAGCCCCAAGCCAAGTGACAGCAATGCAACGGTTTCTTTTTTTGGTTTCATTAGATCCACCCTCCAGTCAGGCAACCAACCCGTCAAATCTCGCAATCGACATGACTCCCACCGTTCAAATTTCTAGAAAACATGGTGGCTTTAATGCCATAGCCCTCGTTTGGGCTCGAAATCAAACACGAAATTATTTAGGCAGACTTTATTATCCACACTGGAAACAAACAGGCATTAGCATTTGATAACGCCCCTGCGGCATCCGAGCAACAACCGCACTAGCAGCAAACGGCTCAATCTGAGCAAAAAGAGGATGCGGACTGGTGAACAATTTATACTTTAATGTATGCCGAGCTCGTGACAATGATGTTTGTCACGAGCCCGGCATGGTATTCATCTATGGCATTCCCCATCTTCACACGGTCGGCGTGTCTTAGCTCTCATTCTCTCGTGTACGTTTCGTTGTTGATAACAAGCTCATCCCCATTGAGAAAATAGAGCCTATCATCCGCCTCTTCAGCTTCCTCTTTGCTGCTGGCTTTCTTCCAATGTTGAGAGCTGATATTTCCTTGACTGCTACTTAGAACCAATGTCTCGTCTTCTTGAATCGTATAGCGATCGCAGCTTTCCAGCCACGCACCGTTATAGGTAAAAGGAACCGAACAATCACCATTCTCATCAAATTGGAGAATTTCGTCTCCGTCGTCGTTTGCCCAAGTTCCAACAATCGACTTCTCACCGCATCCAACTAGACCAATCAGCGGGACAGAAGCCGCGGCAACGGCCATTTTAATTGCTGTTCGTCTCGAAAATAATTGTGCACCCATCTTTGCTCCCAACAGACAGCACCCGTACAAAAGATAATTTGATTATCCCCATAAGATTATTTAGCGCATTATCATTTGATTATGGTCCGGCGTATCCCGGGCATAAAGAAGAGCAAATGGCTCTATTAGGCTAAATTAATCTCTTGCCGGATCGCGCCTCTTGGCGAAGCAATTGGACTATGAACATCAAGCTGTGGCAATCGTTTGCCTCAAACAACGTAGATCGCAATGCATAAAAAATGGTGGTTAAGCGTACCTCCGACGCTTAACCACCAACACAAACCAACGACTAGCGCGCCGGGTCAACTGCCACCTTGCCGCTCTCCAGCACGTGGACGCGGCCGTCGGCGAGCATCTGCACGACCTCGGGATACAGCACATGCTCGATCGCGTGGATGTGCTCCTCGAGCGTGTCGACATCCCAGCCCTCCTCAACAGCCAGCGCACGCTGGGCGATGATGGGACCGTTGTCGTAGATCTCGTTGGCAAAGTGCACGGTCACGCCGGTCACCTTGACGCCGCGGGCAAACGCATCGTCGATCGCGTGGGCACCGGTAAAGCTCGGCAGCAGGGCCGGGTGCAGGTTGACCACGCGGTTGGGGAACGCCACCAGCAGCGGCGCGTGTACCATGCGCATGTAGCCGGCCATGACCACATACTCGCAGTCGCGCTCGAGCAGCTCGTGCGCAATAATCTCGTCGGCGGCGATAGGGTCGGCGTAGACATCCTTGGAAAGCGTCAGCGTCTGGATACCCGCACGCTCTGCGCGCTGCAAGCCCTTGGCCGAAGGACGGCTCGACACCACGAGCTCAATCGAGGCATTGAGCTTGCCAGCGGCGATCAGGTCGATCAACGCCTGCAGGTTGGTACCCGAACCGCTGATGAGCACGCCGATCTTGAGCGGCTCGGCGGTATCAGTGCCGGTCGGACGGCTATAGGGCACAAAGCCCAGGCCCTCGGCAGCAGCCATCTGCTCGTTAGCGCTCATCGGAGTACACGACCTTACCGGAGCCCTCGACGCACTCGCCCACGCGGAACGGCTTCTCGCCCAGCGCGACCAGAGCCTCGGTCACTGTGGCCTCGTCCTCGGGAGCGACGATCAGGCACAGGCCAACGCCCATGTTGAAGGTCTTGCACGCCTCGTTGGGCGCAAGCTCGGCCTGGCGCGACACATAGGTGATGACGGGCGGAACGTCCCAGCCCATCTCGGCACCGTTGCGGGTGACCACAGCGTCGACGTCGCCGGCGAGCGCGCGGTTGAGGTTCTCGGTAATACCGCCGCCGGTGATGTGGGCAATCGCGTGCACCGGAGCGCCACCGCGGAGCAGCTCCAGAATCGGCTTGACGTAAATGCGCGTGGGAGCCAACAGGGCGTCGGCCAACGACACGCCACCGAGCTCCTCGAGCGGACGGCTCAGCTCCTCGGCCTTAGCGGCGGCCTCGAGCGTGCCCGGTTTGATGCCGTCGACGCCGATGACCTTGCGAACGAGCGAGTAGCCGTTGGAGTGCACGCCGGTGGAAGGCAGGCCCAGGATCACATCGCCGGGGCGAACGTTCGCGGGGTCGAGCATCTTGGGACGGTCGACAACGCCCACGGTAAAGCCGGCAAGGTCGTAGTCGGCAGGAGCCATGACGCCGGGGTGCTCGGCCATCTCGCCGCCCACGAGCGCGCAGCCCGCGAGCTTGCAGCCGTCGGCCACACCCTTGATGATCTTTGCCATGTGCTCGGCCTCGATGTGACCGATGGCAACGTAGTCCAGGAAGAACAGCGGCTCGGCGCCCGAAGCCAGAATGTCGTTGACGCACATAGCGACCAGGTCCTGGCCCACCGTCTCGTGACGGTCCATGATCTGGGCGAGCACGAGCTTGGTGCCCACGCCGTCGGTACCGCTGATCAGAATCGGGTCTTCCATATCCTTGAGCGCGGCGGCCGAGAACAGGCCACCAAAGCCACCGATGCCGCCGATGACCTCGGGGCGGTTAGTGTCCTTGACCATCTGCTTAATCGCGTCGACGGCGCGGCCGCCCTCGGCGGTATCGACGCCGGCGTCCTCATACGTCACATGTTTGCTGTCGCTCATCTGAGCCTTCCTCTCCCACTACCGTCCGCCGCCTAGGCGTCAAACGGTGCTCATAGTTGCGTTCATATCGGCGCGCGTCATAAGAACACGCGCCGTCATATCAACAAAACAGCAGATAAAACCTGCCAAAATAAACCTGTCCCTACATGGCAGGTTTTAAGCCTCTCCGTGCTCCTCTTCCCAGCTGCGGTCGTCGTATTTCTCGACCACGGCGTCGTCGTCAAAGTGCAGCGGCTTATCCAGGTTGCGGGGCTTAAAGCCCTCCATAAACTTGTCGCGGCCAAAGCTCTCGGGGATCGCCACGGGGTAGCGGCCGGTAAAGCACGCATCGCAGTAGCCGCCCTTGGGCATGACCTTCAGCAGGCCCTCGACCGAAAGGAAGGCCAGCGAATCGGCGCCAATGTACTCGCAAATCTCGTCGACCGTCTTGTTGGCGCTGATAAGCTGCGACTGCACGTCGGTATCGATGCCATAGAAGCACGGCCAGATGACCTCGGGCGAGTTGATGCGGATGTGAATCTCCTTGGCGCCGGCATTGCGCAGCATCTTGACGAGCTGCACCATGGTGGTGCCGCGTACGATGGAGTCGTCGATCACGACAAGGCGCTTGCCCTCGATGTTGTCGCGCAGCGGGTTGAGCTTCATGCGCACGCCCATGGCGCGCAGCTCCTGCGTGGGCTCGATAAACGTACGGCCCACATAGCGATTCTTGATGAGGCCCTCGCCAAAGGGAATGCCGCTCTCGTGCGAATAGCCCTCCGCGGGCGGCAGGCCGGAGTCGGGCACGCCGATGACCAGGTCGGCCTCGACGGGCTCCTCGTGTGCCAACTGACGACCCATGTCGTAGCGGCAGGCGTAGACGCTCTTGCCGTTCATGATGGAGTCGGGGCGGGCAAAGTAGACCTGCTCAAAGATGCAGTTAGCGGACTCTTCGGCTGCGGGCACACCCTGCTCGGACACCAGACCCTCGGCGCTGATGCGCAAAATCTCGCCGGGGCGGACATCACGGACATACTCGGCGCCCACGATATCGAGCGCGCACGTCTCGGAAGCAACGACCCAGCCGCCGGCGCGCGTGACATGGACGGCGGAGTCGACCGTCGAGGCACCGTCTTGCGAGGGCAGCTGCGAAACAGAAGCGGCGTCGGCCTGGTCCAGGCCCTCGTCCACGAGCTTGCCCAGCACCAGCGGGCGAATGCCGTGCGGATCGCGGAATGCATAGAGCGCCTGCTCGTTGATGAGCGTCATGGCGTAGCCGCCGCGCACGAGCTCCATGGTCTTGCGAATGCCCTCGCGCAGGTGGCCCGTACGCTGGGTAAAGTAGCCGATGAGTTTGGTCGCGACCTCGGAATCCGAGTTGGAGAGGAACGGCACGCCCAGCTCGATCAGCTGGCGGCGCAGCTCGTCGGTGTTGACCAGAGTGCCGTTGTGAGCAAGTGCGATGATGACGCTGTTGATGGTAGAAAGATGCGGCTGCGAGGCTTCCCAACTCTTGGCGCCGGCAGTGCCATAGCGCACGTGGCCCACGGCCAGCTGGCCGGAGAGCGTCGACAGGTCGGCGTTGGAGAACACGCGATCGAGCAGTCCCAGGTCTTTACGAACCATAACCGTGCCACCATCGCCCACGGCGATTCCCGCCGATTCCTGGCCGCGATGCTGCAACGCGCGCAGACCAAAGTACGTCAGCCGAGCCACATCGCGATCGGGTGCCCACACACCAAAGATGCCGCATTCCTCATGCAGCTGGTCGGAGTCCGGATCATACGTCGACATGGTCGTCACCTGTCCCGTGGCACGCTCGGCCGCGCGGATGGTTTCTTGAGACATGGCATCCCCTCAGAGCCTCGTTATTTGGCGTTACCCGCCCTATTATACGCACGGTAAGACAAGCACTCCCGCGCATGAGCAGCGCTTTTTAAAAGCCCACCGAGCTTATAATCCGTTTTGCGGCCAAACATTTTATTGGGGAACCCGCCCGCGCGCTCAACGACCCCGTATGCTTCCGTCGCGACGCGTCCCGGCGACCGTTAGGGCTTACATTGCTGCAATTGGGACGTTCGTCCTGTCTTTTAGCAGGTCGGCGGCGTATCCTTGTAGCCTAGGACAAAACGAGAAAGGTTCTGTATGGATCGAAACGAACTCGACCCCAGCGTCCCCAGCGCCACGGAGGTCAAGAAGATCCCCCTCATCATTAAGGTGTACGCCGTCCTGTGCATCCTGTCCGGCGTGGGTACGCTCCCGTCGGTCGCCGCCTTTATGTGGCAGGTCATCACCGCACTCATCAACGGCAACGCCGCCGCCAAGCTCGGCGACAACACGCTCGTCGCGGTTGGACTCATCGTCGCCGGCATCATGCTCTCGGCGGCGAGCGCGGTCATCTTAATCATCTTCGGCCTGGACCTTATCAAGAACCAGCGCCGCAACGCCGCGCGCCTGTCCTATATCCTTATCGCATTTACCGTCGTCGAGCTTTTGGTCGACGTGATGCTCCAGGGTATCGGGCCGTTCTTGCTGCGCCCCGCCATCCAGCTCGGCATCCTCGTTGCGCTTTCGGCCACCGTTGACCCCACGCTTCGTCAGGAGCGCGAGCTGCAGCGCCGCCTGCAGGAAATGCTCGATCGCGACGCCGCCGCCGAGGGCATGCTCGGCCGCGATGAGACCGGCGAAGGCTACATCAAGCTCAACTACTTCAACCTGTTCTGGGTATTCCTCGTCTGCTGCGTGCTCGGCCTGATTGCCGAGGACATCTGGCACATGACGGTCGACGACCCAGGCGTCTACCAGGACCGCGCCGGCATGCTGTTCGGTCCCTTCAGCCCCATCTATGGCTTTGGCGCCGTACTCATGACCATGGTGCTCAACCGCTTCTATAAAAAGAACCCCATCATCATTTTCCTGGTAAGCGCTGTGCTCGGCGCGAGCTTTGAGGTGTTCGTGGGCTGGTTTATGCAGACCTCATTTGGCGTGGTCTCGTGGAGCTACTCGCACATGAAGCTGTTCGGCATGCCCGACCCACTCGCCGTCCTTACGGGCGGACGCACCTGCACGGGCTTTGCCTGCCTGTGGGGCCTGGGTGGCCTTATCTGGATCAAGTTGCTGCTGCCGAGGCTGCTCAAGCTCATCAACATGATTCCGTGGAAGAGCCGCTACTCGGCTACCGTCATCTTTACCGTCATTATGCTGGTCGACGGCGTCATGACGCTGCAGTCGCTCGACTACTGGTACCAGCGCGTCAACGGCACGGAGCCGGATATTCCCGTCGCGCAGTTCTACGGCAAGTATTTCGATAATGAATACATGGAAAATCGCTTCCAGAGCATGACCATGAGCCCCAAGGACGCCACACGCGTATAGCGCTGGCGCTGCTGCAAGTCGGTTCCAACGGACAAGTAAGCCCGCTGGCAGTTCAATCTAACTGCCAGCGGGCTCTTGCTACAGATGGGCTCGAATCGATCGCAAAGCCCTATGCCTCGCGCTCTACCTCGTTCACGCATTCATTCTTGATGGTGCCGACAAGCGACTGCAGGGCATCGACCACGTGCGGACGAATGTCTCCGCCAATGAGCACGAGCATGATATCGTCGCCCACGGAAAGCTCGCCGCTCGCCAGCCACACGCGCACATAGCCGATGCCGGGCATCGCGCGCGTGGCTTCGATAGCAGACCGCACCTTTTCGGCGTCGTAGTCAAAGACCATGCCGCCCACCTTGTGGCCCGGCGCCACGCCACCGGTCTCAACTCCGCGCACCTCAGCCTTGGGCGTCGCACGCACCACACCGTTATGCGTCAGATACATACCGCACGCAGGCGCCGACGAATCGGCTTTGGCCTCGCGCAGCCAAGCATCAATCGAAGGCATCGTTTTGCCATTCTCGAGCATCATTTCCTCCTTTTACCGTCATCGAGCAGCTCATTTGGGACGGGGCTCTTTTAGCTACTCTTAACAATCTATTCCTCGACCGGCGTGAGCACCATGACGGCGCGCGTATTGCTAAATGACAGCGAGCGACAGGTCACGAGCGTCACGACCTTGGTTGCCGAGGCAGCGCGATCGCCTGCATCACTCGCCACTGCCGAAGCACCGTCGAGCATCTCGGACAGGTAGTTCTTGAGCCCGTCGTCACCCTCAAAATTAGGCGTGCGCGCCTTGGCATACGTATCCTCGACGACCTTGGTCGCCAGCGGTCGCAGCTTATACGTTGCATCGCGCGTGATGTAATATACGTACTCGATGCTATCGAATGTCGCTTGGTCGGTGGTGTCCGAAATCACGTTGAACATCGACCCGTCATTCATGTGGTGGCCGTAGATCGTGGTCTGCTGGTCAACCATTCCCGGCGCGGTGTCATCGCTATCCAGGAAAATGGCCCCGGACGCATTGGCCGTACCGTCGAACAGCGTGTTGAGGTATTTGGAGTTGTTATTGGTCTGCACCACGGGATAGTTGATGTTGGTTCCCGGCGCGTAAATCCAACCCACAACCTCGGGATTTGTCTGGGCAAGTGCATCGAAGTCGATAATCGGCACGCCGCTGGCGTCCTTATCGCTTACATATTGCTTCTCGATTTTCTGGTACGAATCGCTTGCCTGCTTATAGCCAATCTGAGCATTGATAAAGATGGCAGCGGCGGCAACAATCAGGCCGATGCCGATGATGATGAGCAGAATGGGGATGATGGAGCGGCGTTTCTTGCGCGGCGGCTCGGTGTAGCTGGACGGAGCGCCGCTCGGTTGCCTCGTCGTCCGGGTCCGCTTCTTTGCCGTGCCATATGACGAGGGGCGATACGCAGCCGGCGTATCCTGACGGCGATGGGACGTCGGCGTTACGGGGCGCGGCGCACGAGCCTGTTGAGGAGAGGATGCCCGACCCTGCTGCATGGAGCGGGCCGATCCCGCCTTGGATGGATCGGGGATCTGAGAAGCCGAGAAACGTTTTCCCTGATAGTCGGACATGACTCTCCCTATGATTGCAGCGGAATGGCAAGCCGCTTAGGCGTCGGCCATCTCCTGCTTCATTTTCTCGATAACCTTGCGGTACTCGGGGTCGCAAGCACCCAGAATCTGCGTGGCATAGATGGCGGCGTTCTTGGCGCCGTTGATGGCAACGCAGGCCACGGGCACGCCCGAAGGCATCTGCACCATCGACAGCAGCGAGTCCATACCGCCCAGGTCACTTGTCTTCATAGGCACGCCGATAACCGGCAGCGGCGTAAAGGCAGCCACGACACCACCCAGGTGAGCGGCCTTGCCGGCGGCAGCGATAATTACTTTGATACCGCGATCGGCAGCAGTCGAGGCCCACTCGTGGACCTTCGCCGGCGTGCGGTGTGCGCTCGCAATGACGAGCTCATAGGGCACACCAAGCGCCTCGAGCTCGGCGGTGCAGCCTTCCATAACGCCCAGATCGGACTTAGAGCCCATGATGATCCCGACAACCGGCTTTTGATCTGCCATAAACAAAGACCTCCTGTTGAGAGCGGCGACGCGGCGGATCCGCGACCCTTAACTACTGAGAGTAGTATAGCTGCTCCCGTCCCTGCGGTCTTTGTGGTGGCGGCTGAGCCTTTCCCTCGGGAACTGGGCTTCGCGAAGTTTCCCGAGGGAAAGGCTCAGCCGCCACCCTGCGACCTACCGGGGATTGCCATGACGTACGTTGGCTGAAATATTAACGTGGGCTCCGCCGTTCGAACGAACGGCGGAGCCCACACTCACTTTTTATTCAGCCCTAGTCATCGCACAAAGCCCCTTCGGCAGCACACGGTGCAGCCAAGTCACCACAGGCCGGGGCGGGAGGCGGTCCTTTCTCTCGGAAAACTTCGCGAAGCCCAGTTTCCGAGAGAAAGTGTCCGCCTCCCGCCCCGGCCGGCCAGGTCACACTACACCGTGTGCTGCGGCAGGTCCTGCAGGGCGATGACGTCCATGCCCATGTCGTTGGCGCTGCCGTGACCCTGCTGGTCCTCGCGCACCGCCTCGATGGCACTCACGTAGGTGTTGGCGGCAGACATCGCGGTCACGCAGGTCACGCCGCGGCGCACCGCCTCGGTGCGCAACAAATAGCCGTCGCCACGCGAGCCCGGGCCGTACGGTGTGTTGATGATCACCGCGATCTTGCCATCGGCGATGAGGTCACCGATGTTGGGACGCTCGCCGTCGTGCGGGCCGCTGATCTTTTCCACGACCTCACACGTCACGTTGCCTCCGCGCAGCACGCGCGCCGTACCCTCGGTAGAGCAGATGTCAAAGCCCAAGTAGCGCAGGATGCGGGCGACCGAAAGGATATGGCGCTTATCACGATCGCACACGCTGATGAACACCTTGCCGCAACTCGGGTCGGGCAGCTTGTAGTCAATCGCCAGCTGCGTCTTGGCGTATGCCTCAGGATAGCTCTTGGCGATACCCATGACCTCGCCCGTCGACTTCATCTCGGGCCCCAGAATAACGTCGGCTCCCGGGAAACGGCCCCAGGGCATGACAGCTTCCTTCATGCAGAACCAGTCCAGCTGACGCTCATCGCTCGGCAGGCCCAGGCTCGCGATGGAATCGCCCGCCATGATACGCGCCGCGCACTTGGCCAGCGGCACGCCGGTGGCCTTGGAGATGAACGGCACGGTACGGCTGGCACGCGGGTTGGCCTCAATCACGTAGACGGTCTCGCCCTTGATGGCATACTGCACGTTGACCAGACCGCGGACTCCCAGCGCCATCGCGATGCGGCGCGTGGTCTCGCGAAGCTTCGCCTGCAGGCTCTCGCTAAAGCTGAACGGCGGAATGCAGGTCGCAGAGTCACCGGAGTGGATACCGGCCTCCTCGATATGCTCCAGGATGCCGCCGATGTAGACCTCCTCGCCGTCGCACAGGGCGTCGACGTCGGACTCGATTGCACCCTCCAGGAAGCGATCGAGGTACACCGGGTAGTCGGGGCTAATGCGCGCAGCCTCGGCCATGTAATCGCGCAGATGCTCGGCATCGTAGGCGATCATCATGCCGCGACCGCCCAGCACATAGCTCGGACGCACCAGCAGCGGGTAGCCAATGTGCGCTGCAACGGCCTCGGCCTCCTCAAACGAGGTGGCCTGGCCCGCCGGCGGGTACATAATGCCCAGTTTGTCGAGCAAGGCGGCAAAACGCTCGCGGTCCTCGGCAAAGTCGATGGCATCGGGCTTGGTGCCCATAATGTTCACGCCGCTCTCCTCGAGCATGCGTGCCAGCTTAAGCGGGGTCTGGCCGCCGAGCGTCACCACGACGCCGTCGGGACGCTCAACGTCGATAACGTCCATGACGTCCTCGTAGGTGAGCGGCTCAAAGTACAGGCGGTCTGACGTGTCGTAGTCGGTCGAGACGGTCTCTGGGTTGCAGTTGACCATGATGGTCTCAAAGCCGCGGGCCGCCAGCGCATAGCTCGCATGCACGCAGCAGTAGTCGAACTCAATACCCTGGCCGATACGGTTGGGACCGGCACCCAGAATCATCGCCTTGGGCTTGCTTGCCGGCGTGGTCTCGTCGGGGGCAACGCACTTCTTGGCGATCGGGCTCGTGCGGTAAATGTTCTCGTAGGTCTTATAGTGGTATTCCGTGGCACTCGAGAACTCGGCGGCGCAGGTGTCGACCGTCTTCATGCTGGGAACCACGCCCAGACCCTTACGGTAAGCGCGAACAAAACGCTCATCCGAGCCGGTCAGCGCGGCAATCTCGGCATCGCTCGTGCCATACTGCTTGAGCAGGCGCATCGCGTCGGCGTCAATGTCCTCCACGCGCAGGCCGCGGATGCTCTCCTGGACCTGCACCATATCGTTGATGCGGTTGAGATACCACGGATCGATACCGCAGATGGCGTGGATGCGCGCAACATCCCAGCCACGGCGCAGGGCCTCGACCACAAAGAAGATGCGGTGCTCAGTCGGGGTGCCCACGGCCTGGGCGAGTTCATCGTCGCTCAGCTTATCGGCGCCCTCCTTGCCGCCAGCACAAATGCCCTGGTGCCCGTCTTCCAGCGAGCGCATGGCCTTGCCAAAGGCTTCCTCAAAGGTGCGGCCGATCGCCATGATCTCGCCCACGGCCTTCATGCGCGTGGTGAGCGTGGGGTCGGTGCCCTTGAACTTCTCAAAGGCAAAGCGCGGCACCTTGACCACACAGTAGTCGATCGTGGGCTCAAAGCAGGCGGGCGTAGCTTCGGTAATGTCGTTGACGATCTCGTCGAGCGTATAGCCCACGGCCAGGCGAGCGGCGGCCTTGGCGATGGGGAAACCCGTGGCCTTGGAGGCCAGCGCGGACGAACGGCTCACGCGCGGGTTCATTTCGATGATAATCAGGCGGCCGGTCTGGGGGTTCACGGCAAACTGCACGTTGGATCCGCCGGTCTCGACGCCGATCTTCTCCAAAATGGCGAGCGAGGCGACACGCATGCGCTGATACTCAAGGTCGGAGAGGGTCTGCGCCGGCGCCACGGTGATGGAGTCACCGGTATGCACGCCCATGGGGTCGAGGTTCTCGATGGAGCACACGATGATGCCGTTGCCGGCGTGGTCGCGCATAACCTCCATCTCGTACTCTTTCCAGCCCTCGATGGACTCCTCGACCAGCACCTCGTGAGCGGGCGAGAGTTCAAGGCCCTGGCTCACGATGGAGACGAGCTCCTCGTGAGTATGTGCGATGCCACCACCGGCGCCGCCGAGAGTAAAGCTCGGACGCAGCACACAGGGATATCCCACGCGCTCGGCGATAGCCTCGGCGTCTGCCACGCTGTAGGCATAGCCCGAGCGCGCAACCTCCAGGCCGATCTCGGCCATGGCCTCGTTAAAGAGCTTACGGTCCTCGCCGCGCTCGATGGCGGCAAGGTCGCAGCCGATCATCTCGACGCCGTACTTGTCGAGCGTGCCGTCCTTTGCCAGCTCGACGGCGGCATTCAGACCGGTCTGGCCGCCCAGCGTGGGCAGCAGTGCGTCCGGTCGCTCCTTCTTGATCACACGCTCGATAAATTCGGCGGTGATGGGCTCGACATAGGTGCGGTCGGCCAAGCCCGGGTCGGTCATGATGGTCGCCGGGTTCGAGTTGACCAGGATGACCTCAAAGCCATCCTCCTTGAGCACCTTGCAGGCCTGGGCGCCGGAGTAATCGAACTCGCAGGCCTGGCCAATGACGATGGGGCCCGAGCCAATGACGAGGATACGCTTGATGTCGGTACGTTTAGGCATGTTTAAAACCTCCTAGAGAGGCTGACTCAATGTTTTGAAAAAGTCAGCGAGGGTGCAGCTGGTGCATCAGGTTGCCGTGATGCGAGGGCGCGCTGGGCTTATGCCCGCGCGTCCGAAGCAGAACGGCAAGATGATGTGCCAGATGCAGCCGCAGCGTCGACCGGTCCGCCGTTCGGTAGAACGGCGGAACCATCGTCGGCAAAGTTCCAGCCGGCAAGGCGGTCCTTGGCGGTATCGATGTCCAGATAGTTCTCCTCGCCGTCCATGAGTCGCGTAAAGGCGGTAAAGAGATAGTGGGCATCGGTGGGGCCGGGCGAGGCCTCGGGATGGTACTGGACCGAGAAGCACGGCGCGTCGAGCAGCTGGATGCCCTCGGCGGTGCCGTCATTGAGATTCACATGCGTCAGGCGAATGCGGCCGAAGCGCTCGTTCATCACGACCGGCGCGATACCGCGGCGCACCCAGGCGCGCAGATCGCCATCGGCCGCGTGCTCGGTCTCGCCGCCCGAAAGCTCGGGAACAAGCTTGCCCAAGCTGGGGAACAACAGGCCAAAGCCGTGGTTTTGCGCGGTAATCTCCACACGGCGGCTGACCAGATTCATAACCGGCTGGTTGCCGCCACGGTGACCGAATTTGAGCTTTTCCATCTGGGCGCCGCACGCCAAGCTGATCATCTGGTGACCGAGGCAGATACCAAAGATTGGCACCTTGCCGATCAACTGCTGCACCTGCTCGTAGGTCTCCACCACGGCATCGGGGTCGCCGGGGCCATTGGACAAAAAGACGCCATCGGGATTCATGTCGAGCACCTGACGCGCGGGCGTATCCCACGGCACGACGGTGAGGTTGCAGCCGGCACGGACCAGGCCCTCCAGGATGCCGCGCTTGACACCGCAGTCGTAGGCGACCACTTTGTGGCGGGCAGGAGCGACAGGGGCAAGCGCAAAGTCATGCGTAGCGGGCAGGTCGCTCGCGGCAAAAGCGTGGGGTTCAGAGCAGCTCACGGTCTTGACCAGGTTCTCGCCGACCAGCGTAGGCGCGGCGGACAGGCGCTCGGCAAGCTCGTCGACGTCAAAGATCTCCGTCGAGATTATGCCCATCTTGGAACCGTTGTCGCGCAGGTGGCGCACGAGAGCGCGGGTGTCGACGCCCTCAATAGCGACGATGCCGTGTGCACGCAGGTACTCCGGCACGCTGACGGTCGAGCGCCAATTAGAAGGCGTGGCGCACATGTCGTGGACGACCATGCCGCGCATGGCGGGAGCGCTCGCGGGGCGAGCGGTATCGCCGGGGAAGGCCGACTGGACATCGGTCTCGTCAATGCCGTAGTTGCCGATCTGCGGATAGGTCATGATTACGATTTGGCCGGCATAGCTCGGGTCGGTCATGACCTCAAAGTAGCCTTCGAGCGACGTGTTAAAGCAGACCTCGCCGGTTGCGGTACCCTCGGCACCGCATGCACGGCCATAAAAAATGGTCCCATCCTCAAGATACAGGATGCAGGGACCGCAGGTGCCCTTGCTGGTTTTAGCCAGCATACGCTGGCACAGCTCGCTGGGCGCGACGGTGCGGGCGGCAGCGCCCGCAATATGGTTGTTCGCCATAGTTCTCCTTCCCGGTCTCACAGGACCGGCTTAAAGGTGTGTAGTTAGGCCTCGCGGTATTCTAACCGCAAGCATCGCCCATGGCATTAATTACATAGAATTGTTTACAAAATGATAATTATGACTTCCTGTGCATAATGATTTTTTAATCCCCGTCCCAGAAAAATCATCCCGCGTGGGCTTGCGGTTCACGCGGGATGACATCGTTCTATGTGGCTGCGGACTACTTTTGCTTGTCCTGCTCCAGCAGCTCGGACGGCGTGCGATCGGGCTTTCCGCCGCGGAAGATCTCTCGACCGTGCAGACGATGCTCAAGATCGCGCTCGGCCTGCTCCTCCGTGATCTTGGTCTGGCTCACCACCGGGTCCTCGATAAGCGACGAAACCGAGTTGACCTGTTTTTGAATGCGCTCGGCAATGGTGTCGTCCATGCTTACGATGCGCATCTTCCAGTCGATACTCGTGGCGTTGGACGAGCTCTTGGTCCAAACGAACGTCAGGATGGCGCTTTGGTGCCCCTGAGCAGGAAACATGCCAAAGAAGGAATCGTGCTGGATCCTGCTGTCCTCGTCGATATAGGCGTGAACGTTATACACCACGCGGTCGATCTTGTCGTTGAGCAGGGCATTGGTTGCGAGCGCCGCCGCCTGAATCTGACCGTTGGACAGCAGCTCGAGTTCATTGGCAGAAGACGTGTCCAGCACCGTCACCTCAACCGTGCCCGTGCGCTCATCTGCCTCGTCGACGGTAAAATCGAGCGGGAACTGCGTAAAGCCATTGCCCCATTCAAGTCCACCCTTGAGCGCGGTCGAAACGGTATCCACCGAAACACTTTCGGAAAGGTTCGCGGTATTCAGACGTCGCATCACGCCGTAGCCAATCTGCATGCCCACAATCAGCACCAAAATGCCGATAACCACGGCCATGGCGGTCTTCGTAATGGTATGGCTCACCTGCGAGCCCGAAGGGTCGTCCTCGGACAGCGGGTCGATATGTTTTGCCTGGCTCGCGCGATCCTCGCTGCGCAGCCGCGCCAGCGTCGCCTTGTCGCCGCGCTTGACGGCGGCCTCTTTCTCGCGCATGCGCTCGGTGCGCTTTTTGGCGAGCGTAGGATCCAAGACGCCGGATGCATCGATTTCGGAGAATAACTCCGTCACTTCTTCCGGAGTCAAAGGGTTCTTATCAGCCATGATCTTCCTGTCATATCAATCAGTCGAGCTCGTGCGCACGCGCACCTTCGAACTGCATTCGATAGTAACGGGCATAGGTGCCGCCACGGGCGAGAAGCTCCTCGTGCGTGCCACGTTCCACAACGCGACCATGCTCAACGGTCGCAATCTCGTCAGCATGCTTAATAGTCGAGAGACGGTGGGCGATGATGATCGTGGTACGGCCGCGTGCCAGCTCTTCGAGCGACTCCTGCACCGCTTCCTCGCTCTCGTTATCCAGGGCACTCGTCGCCTCATCCAAAATAAGGATCTTGGGATTCTTGAGAAAAACGCGCGCGATGGCGACGCGCTGCTTTTGACCACCCGAAAGACGGCTGCCGCGCTCGCCCACCACGGTGTCGTAGCCTTGCGGAAGCGATTCGATAAAGGTATCAATATTGGCGCGGCAGGCCGCTTCGGCGATCTCTTCTGCCGTGGCGCCCGGCTTGCCGTAGGCGATGTTCTCGCCGATCGTTCCATCAAACAGGTACACATCTTGCTGCACCAGGCCGATGGCACGGCGCAGACTATGCTGCGTCACGTCGCGCACATCCTGGCCGTCGATGCTAATGGAGCCGGCGGCAACGTCGTAAAAGCGCGGCAACAGCGAACAAGTCGTCGATTTGCCGCCGCCCGAGGGGCCAACCAAAGCGATGGTCTGACCGGGCTTGATGGACAGGTCCATGTGGTCGATAACAGGGCGTCCGTCGGCGCCGCGCTCGGCCAATTCAACATCCTCGTAGCTAAAGCACACGTCGCGGTACTCCACAGCACCAGCCGTCACCTGCAGATCCGCAGCACCCGGCTTATCCTGAATATCGGGGACAGTCGAGAGCACCTCATCCATGCGCTTAAAGCCGGCGATGGCTTTCTGATACGTCTCAGCCGAATTGACGAGCGTCTCGAGCGGCGTGCAGAACAGCGAAATGTAGAGTGCGAAGGTTGCCATATCGACCGCCTGCAGCTGACCCTGGGCAACGAGCCAACCGCCCAGCAGCACCACGATCACATAAAGCACTCCCGAGAGCAGGCCATACGTCGCGGTATAGACGCCCATGGCGTGATACATGTTCTCCTTGGACGAAAGGTAGCGATTGTTCGAGGCGCGAAACTTAGAGCGCTCGGTCTGCTCATTGGCAAAGCTCTTGACCACACGCATGCCCGCCAGCGAATCCTGCAGCTGCGCGTTGATGCCGCTAATCTTTTTGCGGTTATCGCTAAAGACCTCGCGCATGCGCATATTCTGCCAAAACATAATGACCGCGAACACCACCGTCACCACAGCCATGGCGAGTGCGAGCACCGGCGCGATGGTAAACAGAATCACAAACGAGCCGATGATCTCGATACCGCAGATAATGATCCATTCGGGCACGTGGTGCGCCGCCTCGCAGATATCGAACAGGTCATTGACCACGCGGCTCATCATGTCGCCCGAGCTGTTGCGATCGAAGTATGCAAAGCTAAACCGTTCGTACTGATCGAACAGGTCCTCACGCATCTTGGACTCCATACGCGCGCCCATCACGTGGCCCCAATAGCTCACAAAATAGCGGCAGGCGCAGCGGATGGCATACATCAGCACCAGCCCCACCGCAATCATACCGAGCGCCTGCATAATGGCAGCCTGGCCCTGGGCAAACAACCCTCCGGTCAGATTGCGCAGGATAATGGGAAACGCCAGGTCAATGGCGGCAAGCACCAGAGCACAAAGAGTATCAGCAACAAAAAGCCCCATCTGGGGCTTGTAATACGAAAGAAACCTCTTAAACATAGTCACCTTACGCGGTTTTACCAAACCGCGTTTCGTCTCGACGCTGCAAGTGCTCCATTTGGACAATCTGGCCTTCAATCGTCGGTCGCGTATATCCATACGCTTCCCTTCTCTTTTAGGCCACCTTGTCTCAAATGGAGCACTTTCGCTGACTTACACAAACCTGCGGGATCATCCCCGCTCGTTAAAGTTCCGCTCCACCCAAACGATGAGCAATGCTGTCGCAAGCCAAGGCACCCACAACGGTCTTGGCGTCTTCGATCTTGCCGTCGAGTACGGCGTCGATCAGCTCATGCAGTGGCACCAGGTCGACGTTGACAAACTCGTCATCGTCGGGGTCGGGCGCATCAAACTCGAGCTTGGTAGCCAAGTAGATGTGGATGATCTCATCGCAAAAACCGCAGGACGTGACAATCGACGTCAAAAAGCGAATGCGACCAGCCCTAAAGCCCGTCTCCTCATGCAGCTCGCGCTTGGCGCAATCGAGCGGGTCCTCGCCCGGATCGAGCTTGCCGGCGGGAATCTCGACCGTCACGCGGTCGATGGCGGTGCGGTACTGACGCACCAGCACGATCTTGCCGCTCTCGGTCAGTGCCACAACGGCCGCCGCACCCGGATGGCGAACGATATCGCGGGCGCTGCGGCGACCGTTGGGCAGCTCAACCTCAAGACGGTGGACGTCGAGGATCTTGCCCTTCCAGGCGCACTCCTCCGAAAGAATCTTCTCGTGCAGCTCGGCATCGTGCGGGTCGTCGTCGCCCAGCACCAGCGCCGGCTCGTCAGCGACCTCGCCGCCAGGCTCGCCCTCGGCGTGCCCATACATGCGGCTGTCCTCTTCGACGATCTGCGCGTCCACGAGCTCTTCGTTCTTCTCGTCCATCCGTCTCATTCCTCTCGGATTTTAGGCATCCCAGGCGTCGCGGCCGCGCAGCGCACGCAGGCCAATGTCGTGGCGCAGGGTCTTGCCCTCAAAGTTGATCTTCTCGCAGGCCTCGTAGGCAAGGTCGCGAGCGTTCTCGAACGTATCGCCCAGCGCGGTCACAGCGAGCACACGA
The DNA here is from genome assembly GCA_902491345.1 of uncultured Collinsella sp. GTDB lineage: Bacteria > Actinomycetota > Coriobacteriia > Coriobacteriales > Coriobacteriaceae > Collinsella. The sequence goes on along the minus strand of CABUHI010000002.1, from coordinate 69,375 downwards.
CCGCCGTTGGTCACGAGCTCGCCGTCCACCACGGCAGTACCGGCGTGATACACCGTCACGTTCTCCATAGCCTCGGCATCCTCGATGCCGGTAATGACCTTGCCCTTCTCGTAGCTGCCGGGATAGCCCGCGCTCGTCAGGACAACGGCCACGGCCCACTCGTCACGCCAATCGAGCTCAATCTGATCGAGCTCGCAGTTGGCGCAAGCCAGCATGACCTCGACCAGGTCGTTCTTAAGGCGCGGCAGCACGACCTGCGTCTCAGGATCGCCAAAGCGGGCATTGAACTCCAGCACCTTGGGGCCGGCAGGGGTGAGCATAAAGCCGCCGTACAGGCAGCCGCGATAGTCGATACCCTCGGCAGCGAGCTCTGCCACGGTCTGCTCCATGACCTTCACCATGGTGGCGTGCTCCTCGTCGGTCACGATGGGCACCGGGCTGTAGACGCCCATGCCGCCCGTGTTGGGGCCCTTGTCGCCCTCGAGCGCACGCTTGTGATCCTGCGAGGTGGCCATGGGACGCACGGTCTTGCCGTCGGTAAAGGCCAGCAGCGAGCACTCGGGGCCGGTCAGCATCTCCTCGATGACCACCGTGTTGCCGGCATCGCCAAAGGTGCCGCCAAAACACTCACGCACAGCCTCCTCGGCCTGCGAAAGCTCGGTTGCCACGATAACGCCCTTGCCCGCGGCAAGGCCGTCGGCCTTGACGACCAGCGGAGCGCCCTGCTCGCGCACATAGGCAAGAGCCGAAGCCTCGTCGGTAAATGAGCCATAGGCTGCCGTCGGGATACCGGCGCGCTCCATGAGCTGCTTGGAGAACAGCTTAGAGCCCTCCATCTGGGCGCCCTCGGCACCCGGGCCAAAGCACGGGATGCCCGCCGCGCGGACGGCGTCGGCAACGCCCGCCACGAGCGGAGCCTCGGGGCCAATCACCACGAGTCCGCATCCATGGCTCTGGGCAAACGCCGCCACGGCCGCAGGATCGCAATCGTCGAGAACCACATTCTCGCCGCAGCTCGCGGTGCCGCCGTTACCCGGCGCGATATAGAGCTTGCCGGCGCGCGGTGATGCTGCGAGCTTGGCTGCCAGAGCATGCTCGCGGCCGCCGCTGCCCAACAACAGGATGTCGATGGTTTGAGTGTCCGCCTTCAAGGGTGCCTCCTCTATGGATTACCGGCCCGCTCCGCGCGGGCCCATTACAAGCAAATATACCCCTCGGCCGCCCATCTGGGCTGCAAAGGGGTATATCGCAATAACCAAATAACGCCGATTACTTCCAGAATCGGTTGATGATCTGCTCGCGACCGGCGCCAACGCCAATGAACGTCACGCGGGTGTGTGCCAGATCCTCGATAAACGCCACGTAGTCCTGAGCCTCCTGCGGCAGCTCATCAAAGCTGCGGCAGCCGGTGATGTCGCACTTCCAGCCAGGGAGCTCCTCGTAGATGGGCTTGGCATGCTCAAAACGCACCTGGTGCTCGGGCACGCTCGTGTAGCGCTCGCCGTCGACGTCATAGGCAACGCACACCTTAATGGTGTCGAAGGCCGAAAGCACGTCGAGCTTGGTCACGGCGATGTCGGTGAGGCCGTTGACGCGTGAGGCATAGTTGGCGATAGGGCCGTCAAACCAGCCGCAGCGACGACGGCGACCGGTGGTCACGCCGTACTCGTAGCCCTCCTCGGTCAGCGTGTGGCCGGCCTCGGACTCATAGGAAAGCTCGGTGGGCATGGGGCCCGAACCGACGCGGGTGATATAGGCCTTCATGACGCCCAGCACGCGGTCGACGTTCTTCATGCCGACGCCGGAACCGGTAATGGCGCCGCCGGCGGTGCAGTTAGAAGACGTCACGTACGGATAGGTGCCGTGATCGATGTCGAGCAGCGTCGCCTGGGCGCCCTCAAACAGCAAATCCTTGCCCTCATCGATCATGTTGTTGAGCAGCAGGCTCGTCTCGGTGATGTAGGGGCGCAGGCGCTCGGCCATGGGCAGGTACTCATCGCAAATCTGATCCACGGTGTAGGTGGGCAGGTTGTAGATGAGCTCTAGCTCGGGGTTCACGCGGGCAAGAGCGGTCTCCAGCTTATCGCGGAACAGCGCCTCATCCAGCATGTCCTGCATACGCAGGCCAATACGGGCCATCTTGTCCTGGTAGCACGGACCGATGCCGCGCTTGGTGGTACCGATGTTCTTCTTGCCGAGCTTCTGCTCAAAGGCGCCATCCAGATCGATGTGGTACGGCATGATGACATGCGCGTTGCCGCTGATCTTGAGATTCTTGGTGGTGATGCCGTCGGCCTCGAACATGTCGATCTCCTCAAGGACGACCTTGGGGTTGACGACGCAGCCGTTACCGATCACCGACACGTGGTCGGAATACATGATGCCGGAGGGCACCTGGTGCAGGCCGTACTTCTTGCCGTTGACGACGATGGTGTGGCCGGCGTTGTTGCCGCCCGAGTAGCGCACGACGGCATCAAAGTCGCCGGCGACCAGGTCGCAGATCTTACCCTTGCCCTCATCGCCCCACTGGGCACCGACCAAAACGGTTGACGGCATGTTTACTCCTCACATTCATGGACTGTCCGCACACCGCAAGTGCGCAGAAGCACAAAACATTCCCAGTATACCCGTGCAACGGGCGCCTGTCCTACTCCTCGGTATGCGCCCCATCAAGCTCATAGAACTTGGTGGATGCCGGCAGGAACATCAGGTCGACGTCGCCAATCGGGCCCGAACGGTTCTTGGCCACGACGATACGCGTAACGCCCTCGTCGGGTCGGTCGTCGCGCGAGGCCTCGGCCTCGTCGGCGGATCGGTCCAAGAACATGACGATATCGGCATCCTGCTCGATGGAGCCCGATTCACGCAGGTCGGACAGCTGCGGGCGCTTGCCGGTACGGGACTCGACCTGACGCGACAGCTGCGACAGCGCGATCAACGGAATCTTGAGCTCCTTGGCCATAATCTTCAGACCACGCGACATCTCAGAGACCTCGACGGTGCGGCTCTCGGAACGACGTCCAGGCGGGGGACTCACCAGCTGCAAATAGTCCAGGATGATGATGGCCTTCTCCTTGTTATGGAGCATGCGGCGGCTCTTGGCGCGAATCTCGGTCACCGTGGTGCCGGGCGTATCGTCAATCAGAATATCGAGCTTGGACAGCGTCTGCGTGGCCTCATTGATGTTGGCCCACTGCTCGGGACTAATGCGGCCCGTACGGAAGTCGCTGATCGAGATCATGGCATAGGCGCAAATCAGACGCTGGGCAATTTCCTTGCCCGACATCTCCAGTGAGAAGAAGCCGACGGTATAGCCCGCGGCGGCGGCGTTGAGCGCCAAGTTCAGGGCGAACGACGTCTTACCAACGGCGGGGCGGGCGCCGATAATGATGAGCTGGCCCTCGCGGAAACCCATGAGCATACGGTCGAGCGACGGAAAGCCCGTGGGCACGCCTGCAGCCTGACCGCCGGCCTTGCACACTTCCTCGGCCTCGTTATAGGCCTCGACCATAAACTCGGTCAGCGTCTTGTAGCTCGACTTAACCTCACGCGCCGTGACCTTGAGCAGCTTGCTCTCGGCCAGCTCCACGACCTCTTTGGTGTCGGTGGGGGCGTTGTAGGCCAGCGCGTTGATCTCGTTGGTGGCGCCAATCAGCTCACGCAGCATCGAGTCGCGGCGAACGATGGCGGCATGGTGCTGCCAGTTGACGAGCGACAGAGTCTGTCCCATCAGCTCCAAAATGTACGCCTCGCCGCCCACGGCATCGAGCTTGTTGATGCTTCGCAGGTAATCGATCAGCGAGATGGAGTCGATGGGAATGCGGTTGTTGTACATATCGACCATCGCGGTATAGATGGTCTTATGAATGGGCCGGTAGAAGTCATCGGGCTGCAGCTCGACTTGGGCCTCTTCGACCACCTCGGGCGAGAGCAGCATAGCGGCCAGCACGTTGGCCTCTGCATCTTGGTTTTGGGGGAGACCCAGCTTGGAGCCACGGTCCTCGACCGTCAGCCCCGTCTCCCTATCGTCATATGCCATGAGCATCCTCATTCATATCGCTTGCGAGCATCCATAGTATCAGCCACGGCTATAAATCGAGCCGCGCCTTGGCAATCATCACCGAACCAAACGGATGAACGGTCCTATACACGGGACCGCATCTCAATGACTGCTATGAACTCACCCGGCGCAAAAAATAAAAGGGCGCCCTGGTCTCCCAGAGCGCCCTTCTTAGAACAAGATTGTTGCGTTGCAGCAAATGCTACTCGGCAGCAGCCTCGGTCTCGACCTCGGCGGTCTCGGTCTCGGCGACCTCAGCGGTCTCCTCAACCTCAGCCTCGGCAGCGAGCTCCTCGGCGGTAACGCCGACGAGAACGACAACCTCAGCCTTGATCTCGCGGTACAGCGAGATAGCGACGGTGTGGGCACCGGCAACCTTGATGGGCTTACCGAGCTCAACGCGCTTGCGGTCGATGTCCATACCGAGCTGATCCTTGATGGCGTCAGCGATCATAGCGGCGGTAACGGAGCCAAAGAGGATGCCCTCGTCGCCAACCTTGACGTCAACGGTGACCTGCTTGCCCTCGAAGGCAGCCTTGGTCTCGTTGGCGGTAGCCAGACGGACGGCCTCGCGCTTGGCGATGTTGTTGCGACGCTCGTCGAGCTGCTTGAGGTTGCCCTTGGTGGCGGCAACAGCGAGCTTCTTGGGGAACAGGAAGTTCTCAGCGTAACCCTGAGCGACCTCTACGACGTCACCCTCGCCGCCCTTGCCCTTGATCTCATCGAGAAGAATAACCTTCATGATGCGTCTCCCTTCTTAGCCGCGGTCGCGGTTGCCACGAGAGGAAACCACGGGGACGGTGTACGGCAGGAGAGCCATCTCGCGGGCGCGCTTGATGGCGTTGGCGATGTCATGCTGATGCTGCGTGCAAGCGCCAGTGACGCGACGGGGCTTGATCTTGCCACGGTCGGTCATGTACTTACGGAGAAGCTGAGTGTCCTTATAGTCGATGAACTCAGTGTTCTCCTTGCAGAACTGGCAGTACTTACGACGCGGCTGACGTGCAGAATAATCATTAGCCATGTCAAAATACCTTTCGTTTGGCAACTTCGGCGAGCCGAAGCCGCCTCTCACTCAAAAATAGGTGAACAACCCTTAGAACGGGATGTCCTCATCGTAGACGTCGACCGCGGGCGGCGTAGCCACCGGTGCGGCAGGACGTGCTGCGGGCGCGGGAGCTGCGGGGGCGTAACCGCCCTGATCGTAGCCACCCTGGCCACCACGGGAGCTCATAAACTCGATCTCATCAACGATGACCTCAAGCTTGCTCCTGCGCTGACCGTCGCGCTCCCAAGAGCTGTAGCGCAGCTTGCCCTCGATCGCGACCTTGTTTCCCTTTGCCAGGAAACGGCTCACGGCCTCGGCGCGGGTGCCGAACATAGTGCAGTCGACAAAGTTGGGATAGTCCTCCCACTCGCCAGTCTGCGCGTTGCGGCGACGATCGTTCACGGCGACGCCAAAGGACAGAACCTGGGTTCCGCCGGCGGTGGCGCGCAGCTCGGGATCGCGGGTGAGGTTACCGGTGATGTTCACTCGATTGATGCTCATAACTCACTACTTCCTCTTGGGGCACAAGCCCAGTCCAAAACGACAGTCTTACTCCTGGTCGTCGCGACGGACGATCATGTGGCGGACCACAGCGTCGGTGATGCGCAGGACGCGATCAAGCTCGGCGATCTGGGTAGGATCTGCGTGGAAGTTGATGAGGGTGTAGTCACCATCGGTGAGGTCGTTGATCTCGTAGGCGAGCTTGCGCTTGCCCCACTCGTCAACGGAGTCGACCTTGCCAGCGCCCTCAGCGATCGTGGTATCGATACGCTTCATAACAGCGAGACGAGTCTCGGGGTCGAGCGACGGGTCAACAAAGAACAGCAGTTCATAAGCCTTCATATTGTCACCTCCTCTGGGCAAATGTGGCTTCAGGTCGTGAAGGTGCGCCTGAAGCAGGAAAAGACTTGGTAATAATATCTTTCAACCTCCCAGGCTGCAAGAATATGCAGCTACAACCTCATGACCTCCACATATACCCATGCTTACACGGCTCTTCATGCGTATTCCAACCAAATGCTGACCAAGAGCTTGACGAATTCGATAGCAAGATACGCTGCGGCGAGGACAACCTGAGTCAAACCGCAGGTCGCCGATTGCAGGGTTGTGGTCACGAAATGCATACCACCGGTTCGATCGATTGCCTCAAAATTTTTAAATTCGCTGCCACGTCATTCATGAATACCTATTTTGAACAGGTCATCGAGCGCGATCTGGCTGGTCAGGATGCTTTTTTAGTACGTATCTTGCACACCCCGGATACGGGCGCGGAGCGAGCGCTTTAAAAAATGCCAAGTTTTCTGTTTGCACTTTTCGATTCCTCGTGTATACTGACTTTCGCATTTAACGGAGAGTTGTCCGAGTGGCCGAAGGAGCACGATTGGAAATCGTGTAGGCGTCAAAAGCGTCTCCAGGGTTCAAATCCCTGACTCTCCGCCAGTTAATTCCAAAGCAGGCCTTAGTGCCTGCTTTGTTTTTACCCCACGCGGAGGGGTGGCAGAGTGGTTGAATGCGGCGGTCTCGAAAACCGTTTGGCCTGTATAAGGTCACGAGGGTTCGAATCCCTCCTCCTCCGCCATTTTGGTTGAGAAAGCTCCCAGGAATGGGAGCTTTTTTGTTTTGAGTCCCTAACAAGCAAATACGGCGAAGAAGGAGGGGTTCGAACCCGCCAGGGCGCGGAGCGTAAAGAAAACGCGCCGCTGGCGCGTTTTTAGCTCAGCGCGGTCGGCGTAAGCCGACCGGATATAATTTTGAGCTCCGATCAAAATATAGACATCCCTCCTATTCAGCCACGTCCCCATCGCGTTCAGCATCAACCCAGATCCCCAAACATGTACACCACCCTCCAAAGATGTCGAAAAATGTCGTTTTTGGAGTGTGATGTACACGTTTGCATATGACGCGCACCGAGCATGAGTCGATTTGCTCGTATCCGGTATATTTCCCCACCTCAACGGACATAAGAGTTTGGTGTCAGCTCGAAGCGAGAGGTCCCTAATGGATACTCCTGTTCTCATTTCGCATAAAACGGCGTGGCTCGTCCATCATGCACCGCGGAACCTGGTTCAAGCCGTTGCACAACGCGACTACCAGATAGGTGTACGGGGACTCTCTACCCAGCAACGCATCGCGCGCATTCGGCAGGCACTTACCGACTGCGGCATTCCGTCCACCATGCTCAAGACTATCGACATCTCCGTAGTATTTGCTTTCGAGCGAATCCGCGCCAACGGTGTCGCTTGCCACGTTCTTGGCCAAAATCTACCCTACGACCATATTGACGAGCTGACCCCCGGCATTTTTATCACCGACGAAGCCCTTACCTTCGTATTCGCTGCCGAGTGGATGGACAGAATCGAATACCTCGAATACGGCTACGAAGTTTGCGGTGATTATCGCATGGGGTTCAACCCCGATGACCCTTATACCGAGCAGCCAGCCACCACTTCCAAGGACGAAATTGTCGAACTGCTCGATCGTCACCCCGGCAAACCCGGTGCCACACGCGCCAGACTCGCGCTCAGGCATATCTACGACCACTCAGCCTCACCCATGGAGACCGCATCCGCTATCGCCCTTTCACTCCCGACAAGCGAAGGCGGCGTTGGCATCCGAGGTGTCGAACTCAACAAGCCACTCGAAATCCCTAAACGACTTTGGCATTGCACCAAAGCTCGAACGCTCAAAATCGATGCCCTCATTACCTATAAGCGCAGAGAGCTCGGCATCGAATATAAGGGCGGCTTTCACGACGAGGTCGAACGCAAGGGAGCAGATGCGGAGCGGGAGGCCGTGCTCGCCCAAATGGGCTATCGCATCATCACGCTCACCTCAACGCAATTTGCCAGCCAACTCGCTTTTCACCGTGCCATGAACAATATCCGCGAAGCTCTCGGCATGCCTCGTTGCATAGATGCCGAGTATCAGCGAAAGCAAAACGAACTGCGCAAGGTACTTATCCGTAACTGGAAGAGCGATCAAGCCGGAGAGTCGCCTTCTGAGTAACGACGGACCCGCTCGCCCCGCGCTCCCCAAACATGTACACCACCCTCCAAAAACGGCATTATCCGACATCTTTGGAGGCTGATGTACATACTTGAAACCTATGACCGCACCCAGTCCCGACCGTTTGCCGAGCAATAGGGTCGCGATCGTCGCCGAACATGTACTATGTACGGGCATTGTCCAATCCCGTAAATCAAAGGACCCCATCTTGCCCGTCGTCGCCGCCATAACCGTTACCTCACATGCCTCGGATGCCATGGTCGCTATCCCATTTTGGCTCGAGATGTTCGCCGTTGTCGCTGCATCGATCTCGGGTGTGCTGGTTGCGCGCGAACACAAGCTCGACCTGGTGGGCGCGGTCGCACTCGCGGTAGTCTGCGGTCTGGGCGGCGGTCTTTTGCGCGACATGACACTCCAGGTCGGCAACGTCTACATCCTCAACCAGCCAATGGCGCTGCCGCTCTCCATCGCCACGGCGGCCATCATTTACATCTTCCCGGCAATCGTCGATAAGCCCGACAAACTCATCCCTCTGCTCGACATCATCTCGGTCGGCATCTATGCGGCAACCGGAGCAGACAAGGCACTGGTCTACGGATTTGCACCCGTCGTTTGCATCATGATGGGCTTTTTCACCGCGGTGGGCGGCGGCATGCTGCGCGACGGCTTTATGGGCGTGGTTCCGGGCATTTTCCAACGCACCAACTTTTATGCCATCGCGGCCATCGCCGGATCGGCAAGCTATGTAAGCCTCGTCATGAGTGGCTTGGTCAGCAATGTCGCCGCGCTGGTCGTATGCGTTATCGTGACCATGGGTCTGCGCTGGCTCTCGCTGCGCTTTGACATCAAAAGCCCCACCGAAGAAGACATCGCGCGCTTTTTACATCGCAAAAAGTAGATAGCACGGCACGACCCTTCGAAATGCAACCGAGAGGTTCTTTTAGAGCGCTCGCACGTTGGGTACCCTGTTAGATATATGCCGAGTATCTAACGAAGGATTCACTATGCCTTGCAACCTAGAACCGTCGACCAAGCGCCACAAAGCGCAGGCCCGCATCGCCCTCCTATTCGTACTGATTGCGCTTGCGCTGACCGTACTTCCCACGGCGTCGTTCGCCGGCACAGACACCGCGGGCAACGTACTCGCAACCGAAGCTGATTCAAATCCGTCTAGCGCCGAGGGCGACCTGTACTGGGCTGGCCAAAGCCTTAACCTGGACGATGCCTCCATCGGCCGCGATATTATCGCGGCAGGCGACAGCCTATCGATTCGCGACTGCACCGTAGGCGGAGCCGTTCGCCTGGCGGCACGCACCATCGATATCTCCAAAACCGCAATCGATGGCAGCGTGACGGTAGCCGGTCAGCACGTCGTGCTCAACACCGGTAGCACCGCCAGCTGTTTTTACGCGATGGGCGAGACGGTTGCCCTGCGTGGCTCCGCCAAGTCGGCAGCGCTCGCGGGCAGTACGGTAACCATCGACGGCACCGTCGATGGCGATATCGAGGTCTGGGCCGATAAGCTCGTCTTGGGCAAAAATGCCCGCATCACCGGCACGGTGAACGCCCACATCTCCGAGGATCCCGAGCGGGCCGAGGGCGCTCAGGTCGGAGCCCTCAAGATCGACCGCACCGAGAACGAGGACACCTCAACGATTAACGACACCATCGGCGGCATCGTCGCCGCGGCGCTTTCTACCTGCTTTGTCGCAATCCTCCTCGAGCTCGTCCTTCCGCGCGCGACCGCCAGCGCCGCCGGTATGCTTCGTCAACGCCCCACCCCGCTGTGGGTGAGCGGTCTTTTGGGCACGGTGGCCGCCGTTCCCGCCGCCCTGCTGCTCACCATCTCGATTGCAGGTCTGTCGCTCGCCGGAGCTCTCATGTGCGCCGTGATCGGCATCGCTCTGGTCTCGGCGGCATTTACGGGCACCGCGATCGCACGCATGGTCGGACACAACCAGAACCGCTACGCCATGGCCGCCGTGGGCGGTATCGCCGCGGGCGCACTCACGGCACTTCCCCTTATGGGCAGCTTTGTCAGCGGCGTAGCCTTCGTCTTTACGCTCGGCTACGTCATCCAGATCATCTGGCGCAACGCCCGCCTCAAGCCGCAGCAGGCCGCCAATACTCCAGGCCTTCCTTCCGCCTAGCCGTCAACCCCCACAAAGGGGGCAGACACCTTTGCGGTGGTGCAGACCAACTCAATCCCTGTGCACCAAAAAGGGCACCGACCGCGATGGTCGGCGCCCTTTCTTGTTAGTCGCTATAAAGCCCAGCGCTTATTTGTTGACCTGACCGGCGCGGACGGCGGCCTTCTTGCGGTCGGTGGCATTGAGCAGACGCTTGCGCAGGCGGATGTTCTTGGGAGTGATCTCCACCAGCTCGTCGTCGGCGATGTACTCCAGCGCCTCCTCCAGCGAGAAGGTGCGGGGCGGCACCAGCTGGACGGAGATATCGGAGGTCGAGGAACGCTGGTTGCCCAGGTTCTTGGTACGGGCGATATTGACGACCATGTCGCCGGCCTTGCTGCGCTCGCCCACGATCATACCCTCGTAGCACTCGGTACCCGGCTCAACAAACAGCTGGCCGCGCTCCTGCAGCGTGCCCAGAGCGTAGGCAACGGCCTTCTCGGTGGTCATGGAGATCATGGCGCCGTTCTGGCGGTTGCCGATCTCGCCGGCATAGGGGCCGTACTCCAGGAAGGTGTGGTAGAACACGCCCTCGCCGTGAGTGACGTTCATGATGCGGTTCTTAAGACCCATGATGCCGCGGGTCGGGATCTTAAACTCGAGGTGCGTCACGATGCCCGAGGTATCCATGCTCGTCATGATGCCGCCGGAGGTGCCGAAGACCTCAACGACCTTGCCCGAGTACTCGTCCGGGCACTCGACGACGGCCTGCTCGACGGGCTCCATCTTGTTGCCATTCTCGTCCTTCTTAAACAGAACGCGGGGACGACCGACCTGGAACTCAAAGCCCTCGCGGCGCATAGACTCCATCAGGACGGACAGGTGCAGAATGCCGCGGCCCGAAACCTCGACGCCGCTCTTGTCCTCGAGCTCCTCGATCTTCATGGTCACGTTGTTCTCGGCCTCGTTGAACAGGCGCTCCTTGAGCTGACGGGCACCCACGATGTCGCCGTCGCGGCCGACGAGCGGGGAGGTCGAAGCCTCAAAGACGATGGACAGGGTCGGCGGGTCGATCTCGATGGGTTCGAGCTCAACGGGGTTCTCGGGATCGGTGTAGACATCGCCGATATCGGTGCGGTCGATGCCCACGACGGCGGCGATATCACCGGCGCCGACTTCCTGGCACTCGGTGCGACCCAGGTAGTCGAAAGTAAAGAGCTGCTTGACGGTAGCGGTAGCGCTGGAACCGTCGTTCTTGACGACCAGGATCTGATCGCCCTGGTGAATGGTGCCGGAGTACACGCGACCGATACCGATGCGGCCAACGAAGTTGGAGTGGTCGATGGTCACACACTGCATGGCCAGCGGGGCGTTCTCGTCAACCTCGGGCGCGGGCATGTCGTCGATGATCATATCGAGCAGCGGATACATGTCCATGTTGCCGTCGTTGGGGTCAAGGCGGGCAAAGCCATTCATGGCGCTGGCGTAGACCACGTGCTCCATGGCAAACTCAAGCTGGTCGTCGGTGGCGCCCAGGTCGGCCATCAGGTCCAGGCAGTCGTTGTAGGCCTTCTCGGGGTTGGCGCCCGGACGGTCGATCTTGTTGATGACGATCATGATCTTGAGGCCGGTGTCGATGGCGTGACGCAGCACGAAGCGGGTCTGGGGCATGGGGCCCTCAAAGGCATCGACCAGCAGCAGGGCGCCGTCGGCCATACGCAGCACGCGCTCGACCTCGCCGCCAAAGTCAGCGTGGCCCGGGGTGTCGATGACGTTGATCTTAACGTCCTTGTACTCGATAGAGATGTTCTTGGCGAGAATCGTAATGCCGCGCTCGCGCTCCTGGTCGTTAGAATCCAGGACGCGGTCCTCGACCTGCTGGTTGGCACGGAAGGCGTCCGTGGCACGCAGGAGCTTGTCGACCATCGTCGTCTTGCCGTGGTCGACGTGAGCGATGATGGCGATGTTCCTCAGATTGTCTACGCGCATGTAGTTCCCCTATCTTCTATCTATATACAACCGGCACGCGTATGCGACCCGCCCAGCAACACAACGCTCGGCGGGAATTTTGAGCCTTTTACCGAAAACTCGTTTATTTTAGCGATTTTAGATAAGAGGGGTTTCCTCGCCTGCAGGTTCAGGGTCGCTCCACATAAAACCATCGCCGGCGCCCACACCCTCGTACAGTACGTATGCCGAAAAGCCGCTCTCGAGCGTCGTCTCAAAGAAACTCACAAGCAGGGCGTCATGGTAGCCACCATCGATTTCGACACAACCAGTGTAGCCGATGGCGTAACGGGCGATGCGACCCAGACCCTCGTCCTTAAGGCCCATCTTGTGCTCGGAGATAAAGTTGGTGGCAGCCTCGAGGCATGCCTCCTCGCCGTCCTCGTCGAGTGCCGCCAGATAGCGGTTGGACGCGGCGTCTTCGATCGCAACGACAACTCCGGGGTTCTCACCAGCGGCCAGGTCGTCTAAAAATGCCCCGATGAGGTCGCACACCATGGCGTCGAGCTCGGCGGAGACGTTTCCGGCGTCCTGCATATCCTGTGCCATTTTTAGACCTTCCCATCGAGTCCGGCGTCGTTACATCTCTTGTGCCTCGGCAGCGATCTCGGCGGCGGCGTCGCGGGCGCGCATCATATCGGCGGCGCGCTTATCGAGTACCTTGATCTGGTTGGTCAGCATCACGGCATCGACCACGCCCCAGATGACCAAGCCCGTCGAAATCGAAAACCCAAGCGCACCAACTGTACCACGAAGGCGCGAGGAGATTGCCGCGACAAGTGCGGAGACGGCAACCATCTTGATAAAGGAGGCACGGCGCTCGCGAAGCGTACGGGCCTGCGTCACATAGGCGATGCGCGCGGCCTCGGATGCCTCCGAGCGCATCTGGGCCTCGCGGGCAATGGCGGCGGCTTCGGCTGAAACGCCGCGACCCATCAGTGCACACTCCGTCTCATGGCTACTCGTCATTTAAAAATCATCGGGCGAGAGCGTATGGACGAACTCGTCGAACTTCTCAAATTCCTGCTCGTCATCGACTTCCTCGGCAACCGGAGAGACGGTCCCCAGGCGGTTCATGATGTCGTCCTCAACAAACATGGGAGCATTGCTGCGCACGGCGAGGGCGATGGCATCGCTCGGACGCGCATCGATCCTATGCTCGTTGCTGTCGGCCAAAACAACGACCGTCGCATAGAACACGGGAGGCTCGGCACGGACAATCTCGATGCGCTCGAGTTTTGCATCCAGGGCATCAAGCGTGTCGAGCAGCAGGTCATGGGCGATCGGGCGCTTGGCACGACCGCTGTCGATACCGCGGCTAATAGCCGCAGCCTCAAAGGAACCAGTTTGGATAGAAAGGGAGCGCAGCGGCGCGGGGGAGTCCGATTTGCTGCAGCGCTCGCGAAGTACGATAAGCGATGGCACGGGACCGGCGGCCATGACGATGGTCTCTATGTCGACACGAACCATGGAACACCTCCGGTACGTAGCGGTTAACACGCGGCGCCTTCGCCGCATTGAATAGCTATACTACCCAATCTTTCGCACAGCACACAAAACCAAAATGAGTTTTATCACACACAAGAAAAAAGCCCCGAGGCCATGCCTCGAGGCTCTTCACAGTTTTGATGGTGGACCTGACAAGATTCGAACTTGTGACCTCCCGGTTATCAGCCGGACGCTCTAACCAACTGAGCTACAGGTCCATCATGGTGGAGGTTAGGGGGATCGAACCCCTGACCTCAGGCTTGCAAAGCCCGCGCTCTCCCAGCTGAGCTAAACCCCCACGGAGACAGTAATAAACACCCCAGCGGCGACTCGGCTCTCGCTGGGGTGTTTATTGCGAAAGAAAATGGTGGACCTGACAAGATTCGAACTTGTGACCTCCCGGTTATCAGCCGGACGCTCTAACCAACTGAGCTACAGGTCCATCGCGCAAGGGATATATTAGACGAGTCGTTACGCGCGCGTCAACAACTTTTTTGAAAATCTTTGGAGGGTGTTCGCCCCGGCCGCACGGCGGCATATGAAGTCGCCTGCTCGGACAGTCCTGACTCGCGCAGAGAGCACATTAAGTGCTCTCTGGCTCGTGCGGAACTCGCGATCGACTTCACATGCCGCCGTGCGGCCGGGGCGAACGCGAGTCCCGAGGTTTTCAAAAAAGCGGTCGGCGCGCAGTGCGCCGACCGCCGATATATGGGGTCTGATATTTTCTACCAGCTAGGGCCTCTTACTCGTCTAGGAGATCCTCTGGCATGTCGTTGCCGTCGCCTAGGTCGACTGGGGTATTTTCGGCATCGACCGTTGCCTCGGCCTCGGCGCCTTCGCCTTCGGGCTTTTCCTTAGCCGCCGTCATGCGGGCGACAGCGCACACACGGTCGTTGTCGTCGACGGTCATCATCTTGACGCCCTGGGTGGCTCGGCCGGTCTGGCTAATCTCATCGGTCTTGACGCGAATGACCGTCGCGCCTTCCGTCACGATGAACAGCTCGTGCTGCGGACCCACCGTCTTCATGGCCGCGAGGTTTCCCTTACGCTCGGTCATCTGGATGGTGTAGACGCCCTGACCGCCGCGGTTCTGCTCCGGATAGTCCGCGACCGGCGTGCGCTTGCCGTAGCCGCGCTCGGTGATGACAAACAGGTCGCCGTTGCCGTTGGTAACCTCCATACCCAAAACGCTCACGCCGTCCTTCATGCTAATACCGCGAACGCCGCTGGTGTCGCGTCCCGTGGCGCGAACCTGGTCCTCAGGGAACATGATCGCCTTGCCCGCAGTAGTGGCCAGGATGATCTTGTCGCCCTCGCGCACACGGCGCACGGCGAGCAGCGCGTCGTCGTCCCTCAGGTTGATGGCGATCAGGCCATCACGGCGGCTGCGGTCGTAAGCGCTCATCACGGTCTTCTTGACCATGCCGCTCTTGGTGGCAAACATCAGGTACTCGTCGGCGGGGAACTCGCGACAGCTGATGACGCTCGCGATCTTCTCGCCTTCCTCAAAGGGCAGCAGGTTGACGATCGCGGTGCCGCGCGCCTGGCGCGTACCCACCGGCAGCTCGTGCACCTTCAGGCGGTAGACCTTGCCCTTGCTCGAGAAGAACAGCACGTACTCGTGCGTGGATGCGATAAACATCTCGTCGATGACGTCGTCCTCTTTAAGATTGACGCCCGACACGCCCTTGCCGCCGCGCTTCTGGGCGCGGTAGGCAGCCACCGGGATGCGCTTCACGTAGCCGGTGTGGGTGATGGTCACGACCATGTCCTCGTCGGCGATGAGGTCCTCGACATCCAGGTCCTTTTCGACATGGCTGATCTCGGTGCGGCGTTTGTCGCCGAACTTCTTCGAGATCTCGCGCATCTCCTCCTTGATGACGCCCAGGATCTTCTCCTCATGTGCCAGCAAGTCCTCATAGTAAGCGATGGCGCGGCGCAGACCGTCCAGCTCTTCCTGGATCTTGTCGCGCTCCAGGCCAGTCAGGCGGCGCAGCTTCATCTCGAGGATGGCCGTGGTCTGCTCGGGCGTAAAGCCAAAGCGCTCGATCAGGCGGCCGCTTGCCTCGGAGTCGGTCTGCGAGGAACGGATAATGCTGATGACCTCGTCGATATGGTCGAGAGCCATCAGATAGCCCTCGAGGATATGGGCGCGCGCCTGGGCCTTCTTAAGGTCAAAGCGGGTGCGGCGGGTGACGACGTCAACCTGGTGGTCGATGTAGTGCTGCAGTATCTCGCGCAGGCTCAGGCATTTGGGAACGCCGTTGACGAGCGCCAAGTTGTTGGCGCCAAAAGTCGTCTGCAGCGAGGTGTACTTATACAGGTTGTTGAGCACGACCTGCGGAATGACGCCCTTCTTGAGCTCGATGACCAGACGGATGCCCTTTTGGTTGGACTCGTCGCGCATGTCCGAGATGCCCTCGATGCGCTTGTCGTTTACGAGCTGGGCGATCTTCTCCTGCAAGGTGCCCTTGTTGACCATGTAGGGAATCTCGGTAAAGACCAGGCGGCTGCGACCGGTCTTGGTGGATTCCACGTGGGCCTTGGCACGCACGGTAATGGAGCCGCGACCGGTCTCGTAGCTCTGCCTAATGCCGGCGCTGCCCATGATGATGGCACCGGTGGGGAAGTCCGGACCGGGCATGATCTGCATAAGCTCGTCGACGGTGGCGTCGGGATTGTCGATCAGGTAGCAGGTGGCCTCGATCGCCTCGGTGAGGTTATGTGGGGCGATATTGGTGGCCATGCCGACGGCGATGCCCTGGCTGCCGTTGACCAGCAGGTTGGGGAAGCGCGCGGGCAGCGCCACGGGCTCGGCGAGCGACTCGTCGTAGTTGGGCTGCCAGTCGACGGTATCCTTTTGCAGGTCGCGCAGCAGCTCCATGGCGGGCTTTGCCAGGCGGCTCTCGGTATAACGCATGGCCGCCGCGCCGTCGCCATCGATGTTGCCGAAGTTGCCGTGGCCATCGATGAGCGGTGTGCGCATGGAGAACCACTGCGCCAGACGAACCATGGCCTCGTAGACCGCGAAGTCACCGTGCGGATGGTACTTGCCGATAACTTCGCCGACCGTCCAGGCCGACTTCTTATGCGGGCGGTTGGGGTAGATACCGCTCTCGTTCATGGCGTACAGGATGCGGCGGTGCACCGGCTTTAAGCCGTCGCGCACGTCCGGCAGGGCGCGCGCCGTAATGACCGACATCGAGTACTCGATGAACGACTGCTTCATCTCGCGGCCAAACTCCGAAATCTGGAGTTGACCGCCGTTGATGTCCTCGCCGGCCGAAGCGCCACGATCGACCGCGCCGAAGCTCTCCTCGAGCTCGGCGTCGTCATCCTCTTCCTCTTCATCCTCGGCGTCGGGGTTATAGGAATCCGGGTCGCCGTCCTCGCCCTGCTCGGCGCGGGCGAGTAGGCGCTTCAGATCATCGGGCATGCCGGCGTCGCCGGCCTCGTCCATACCCTCGTTGTTGTTGATATCGTCTGCCACGTTACCTCCTCTTAAGCGTCAAGGAATCGAGCATCATGCGCATGCTTCTCGATGTACTCGCGGCGATAGCCGACCTCGGAACCCATGAGCTCGCGCACGGCGCGGTCCGCCACCACGGCGTCCTCGATCGATACGCGCTGCAGGATACGGGTCTTGGGGTCCATCGTCGTCGAGGCAAGCTGCTTGGGGTCCATCTCGCCCAGGCCCTTGTAGCGCTGAACGGTATAGCCCTTGCGCTTCTTGGTGATCTTGCCGTCCTTGGCCTTGCCGTCCTCGTCGTTGTCGTCGGGGTTCAGGCCCAGGCTCTGAATGGTGTCGCGCAGAATCTCGTCTTCGGGCTGGCGGCCGTTGGGATACACGTAATGGATCTTGTTGCGTACCTTAATGCCAAAGATGGGCGGGCAGGCAACATAGACATAGCCGGCATCGATCAGCGGGCGCATGTACTTGTAGAAGAACGTCAGCAGCAGGATGCGGATATGCGCACCGTCAACGTCTGCATCGGTCATGATGATGATCTTGTGGTAGCGCGCCTTGCTGATATCGAAGTCGCCACCGTCGCCGGCGCTCGTCGTGACGCCGCAGCCGATCGCGGTGATCAGGGATTGGATGGTGTCGCTCGAGAACGCGCGGTGGTCACCCACGCGCTCGACGTTCAAAATCTTGCCGCGCAGGGGCAGAATCGCCTGGATGTCTCGGCGACGGCCGTCCTTGGCCGAACCGCCTGCCGAGTCGCCCTCTACGATAAAGAGCTCGGTCAGCTCGGCATCGCGCACCGAGCAGTCGGCGAGCTTGCCGGGCAGCGACGCCGTCTCGAGCAGACTTTTGCGACGGGTCGCCTCGCGCGCCTTGCGGGCGGCGTTGCGGGCCTTGCAGGCCTGCTGGGCCTTCTTGACGATCTCGCGGGCGGGCTTGGGGTGCTCCTCCAGATAATCGGTCAGTCCATCGGTCACG
Organism: uncultured Collinsella sp.; assembly: GCA_902491345.1. GTDB lineage: Bacteria > Actinomycetota > Coriobacteriia > Coriobacteriales > Coriobacteriaceae > Collinsella. Next base: position 51,193 of record CABUHI010000002.1, on the reverse strand, counting down.
ATCTTGAGCGTGAGCGCGCGCATGTAGGAGCTGCCGAGCTTGGCCTTGGTCTGGCCCTCAAACTGCGGATCGGGCAGTTTAACCGAAATGACGGCCGAAAGGCCCTCGCGCACGTCGTCACCGCTCAGGTTGGCGTCCTTCTCCTTGAGCAGGTTCTGCTTGCGGGCGTAATCGTTAATCACGCGGGTGAGGGCGGTGCGGAAGCCCTCGAGATGCATGCCGCCCTCGGGGGTGTAGATGTCGTTGGCAAACGACATGACGTTCTCGCCATAGCCGGCATTCCACTGCAGGGACACCTCGACCTCGCCCATCTTGGTCACGGGCGCATCCGGATCCGATTTACCCTCGATATAGATGGGCTCCTTAAAGGCCTCGGGGACGTCTTTGCCGTCGTTGAGGAACTTAACGAAGTCGATGATGCCGCCCTCGTAGCAGAACTCCTCCACGTGGGTAGTCGCCTCGCGCTCGTCGGTCAGCACAATCTTGAGATTCTTATTGAGGAACGCCGTCTCCTGCAGACGGTTGTGCAGCGTATCGAAATCGTAGACACAGGTCTCGAAGATCTCGTCGTCGGGCCAGAAGTTGACGGTGGTACCCGTCGAATCCGAGGTGCCCACGACCTTCATCTTCTTGACGGTCTTGCCGCGCGAGAACTCCATCTCGTAGACGTTGCCATCACGGCGCACCTGCACGACCACGCGCTTGGACAGCGCGTTGACGACGGAGATGCCCACGCCGTGCAGTCCGCCCGAGACCTTGTAGGCCGAGTTATCGAACTTACCGCCGGCGTGCAGGATCGTCATGACGACCTCGAGCGTCGGGATCTTTTTGATAGGATGCTCGTCGACGGGGATGCCGCGCCCGTTGTCGACGACCGTGATGGAGTTGTCGGCGTGGACCGTCACCTGAATCTCGGTGCAGAAACCGGCCATGGCCTCGTCAACGGAGTTGTCAACGATCTCCCACACCAGGTGATGCAGGCCGCTGGCGCTCGTCGAGCCGATGTACATGCCCGGGCGCTTACGAACGGCCTCGAGACCTTCGAGAATCTTAATCTCGCCGCCATCGTAATCGTTTTCGTTTGCCACACGTCCTCCTTCAGCTAAGAAAATGTGTACAGCCTTACTAGTTTATCGTAAAAAAATACCCTCGGGAACGAGGGTATTTGGCTCTACAAGGCCACCAGATGCGATTTAAGGCTCTTTTTTGCTTTGCACGCCCTTGGCCCACTCGGCACTAGCTCTCATGGCATTCTCGAGGGCCTCGCGCAGTTTTTGATCTTCGATGGGCGCCACTTGGCGCTCAATCTCGCCGCGTTCGGCCTCGCTGAGATCGGCGTGCGGAGCCGGCGGGCGCTCGGTCACGGCTGGGCGCAGGCGCTCCTTGGCAGCCGGCGGCATGTGACCGGGCGCGGTCGTTTTGAACACCAGGCCGTCCACATGCGCCCCGGCCCGCTCCATGCGTGCCCGGATGATCTCGCGCAGCAGCGTCATCTCCTGCGTCCACGAGGGCGAATCGAGATACACCAGCAGCTCATTGGACTCGGGCAGGTAGCGCAGGCCCGTCACGTGGCGTCCCTCGCGCGTGCCCGAGCACACCGCATTCCAGGCGCGATAGACCGCACGAGATTCCTCTGCAGCCTCCATTTGCGCGCGGCGCTCAGGTGTTGCGACCGCCAGGATGCGCTGACGCTCGGCATCCAAAAAGCCGCCAAAGGCAACCGTTCCGTTCTCGCGCTCGTAATTAGCACGTCTCACCCATGCTCACCACCTTGGCTCGATCAAGCAGGTCATCGGTAAAATACCCCAGATTGGTGGTGGTTATGACCGTCTGGATGTCATCACCGATCAGCTGCAGAAAAGCGCCTCGCCGCCCGGCATCGAGCTCGCTCATCACGTCGTCCAAAAGCAGCAGTGGCGCGGTGCCCAGGATATCGCGCGCCACGGCCACTTCTGCCACCTTCCAGGCAAGCACCAGCGTTCGCTGCTGGCCCTGGCTGGCAAATGAACGGGCCAATCGGCCCGCGACGGAAAACTCAATCTCGTCGCGATGCGGACCCACAAGCGTCACGCCGCGGCGCATCTCCTCATCGGCACGCTCATCGAGGGCCGCGAGCATATGCTCGTATGCCCAGTCCTTAAGTTCCTCGCGCCCCTCGGTTTGAGGCAAATCCCCCAGCGTGGACACATAGGACACGCCTGCGTCCTCACCGGACGCCACCTGCCCATACGCGGCGCGCACATGGCCTGCCAGTCGGTCGAGCAGGGCCAAACGATGTACGAGCAGGGCTGACCCGGCGCGGGCGATGGAGTCATTCCATGCGCCAAGCATCTCGCGGCAGCACCAGGACTCCTTGAGCAGGGCGTTGCGCTGCGTCACGCAACGCCCGTAGGTGCTCGCCAGGTCGGCGTAACGGGCGCTCAGCTGAACGCCAAAGTCATCGAGGGCGGCGCGGCGCACACTGGCACCGCGTTTGACCATATCCAGATGATCGGGGCAAAACAGCACGCTCGGCAAAACCCCGCGCACGCCGGGGGCCGAACATCTCTTGCCGTTACGGCTAAACGAGCGCTTGCCGTCCTCAACGCCCAGCCCCATATCGAGCACGCGGCCATCGCCCTCGAGCCTCAACTCGAGCCTGCACGAGCCCGTGCCGTCGTGCACGAGCTCGGTAGCGGTGGGATGCCTAAACGAGACGCCGCTCGTCAAAAGCTGCAGCGCCTCTATAAGGTTGGTCTTTCCCGCCGCGTTGGGCCCCGCAAGCACCGTCACGCCCTCGTCCAGGTCAAGACGGTAGCTATCGAAACTGCGGTAGCGCGCGACGGAAAGGTTGCGGGCAAACATGGTCATGGCGCAGCGCTAGATGCGAACCGGCATGACCAGGTACAGGTAGTTGATCTTGTCGTAGGACTTAAAGATACCCGCCTGCGAGTAGCTCTTGAGCTCAAGCGTGATCTCCTTCTCCTTGGACAGGGCATTGAGGCAGCCAAAGATGTAGTGGTAGTTAAAGGCGATGGTGCCCGACTCGCCCTCGGCCTCGACATCGATCGTCTCCTGCGCCAGATCCTGGTCATTGGAGATGGAGGACAGGCCCATCTGACCGTTCTCGACATCGATCTCGAACTTGACGGCGGGGTTCGCGCTCGCGATGACCGCCACGCGCTTGAGGGCGGCATTAAAAGCCGCCACGTCGATCTTGACGCTCGTTACGCACGAATCGGGGATGAGCTGCTTGTAGTTGGGGTACACGCCCTCGATACGGCGCGACACGTAGGTGGTGTTGCCGGCCTCAAAGACAACCTGGGTGTCGGTGGCGCCGATCATGATGGTCGCCTGGCTGGCCATGATGCTCAGGGCGTCGTTGAAGGCGTCGGCCGGAACGTTGAGCTCAAAGGACCCCTCGAGCGTCGAGGTCTCGACCTGGGTGTCGCATACGGCAAGGCGGAAGGAGTCGGTTGCCACCAGGCGCACGGTGTTGTTCTCGACCTTCATGTGCACGCCTCCCAGGATGGGGCGGGCCTTATCAGTCGAAGTGACGCGCCACACGCGGCCGACCATCTCGGACAGGATATCGGTCGGGAGCTCCACCGCACTTTCGATGGCATAGGCGGGGAACTCGGGGAAATCGTTGGCGTCGAGCGTGTTGAGGCGGAAGGAGCTCTTCTCGCATCCGATCAGCACCTGACGCTCCGAGAGCTCAAAGGTAACCGGGGCGTCGGGAAGGGTCTTCGTAATGTTCGAGAGCATCTTGCAGGGAATCACCATCTCGCCCTCTTCTTCGACATGCGCGGCAATGCGATGACGAATCGAGATGGTGTAGTTAGAGGTTTGGAATTCCAAGATGCCGTCCTGCGCCTTAACGAGCACGCCCGACAGGATGGGAAGGGTAGATGCCGAAGCGACGCCTTTCATAACGACGCCGATGGCTTGCGTGAGCGAGCTTTGGCTGACGGTGAACTTCATCTTTTAATACCTTTCTATAGATATAAATATCTTAATAATAGTAATAGCACTGACGAAACTGTTGATTACTCCCAAAAGCGCTGGTCAACCCCAAAAAGAGAATCGACAGCGCCCTGTGCGTAACCGACCGTGTTTTCCACGTTCAAAACCTGCGGAAAACTTTTCATCGCCTTGTGGCGAGTTTTAGACATGTTATGCCCGGCGTTTCGACAAGTTTTCAACAGGTGTCTCTATTTCCCTACGAGCGCAGTGTAATTTTATCTCGCAGCGATTTGAGATCCTCGGTTATGGTGCGGTCTTCCTGAATCATCTTCTGAACCTTTTTATAGCTCGTACTGACGGTTGAGTGGTTGCGGTTGCCAAACTCCGCGCCCACCGCCGTAGTCGTCATCTCGCACATCTCGATGGCCAGATATATGGCGATATGGCGGGCTTTGGCTATGTTGGCGTTGCGGCGCGGGCCGATGAGCTCCTCGTGCGTCACGCCGTACTGCTCTTCAATGACAGACTGGACCGTCTGCACGTTGATCTTTTTGGCCGACGTATCGAAGTACTGGCTTGCGATGGCGTCGATGTCGTCGAAACTGAGCTCGCTGCCCTCGCGTTCGCGGTCTCCTGCCTCGCCGGCGCAGCGTTCGCAGAAGCTCTCGAGTTCGCGGATGTTGGTTCCCGAGACTTCTGCCATGTGCTTAAAGTGCTCGTCGGTCAGATGCCCGTCATCGCCGCCATAGGCCGCCAGCAGCGAGTCGTCACCCGCCTCGGGTGCGGCGGCTATCGTGTTCTCGTAGTAGCGCTGCAAGATCTTGTATTTCATCTCGTAGCTGGGCTCCGCCACCAAACAGAGCATACCGGCATTAAAACGGCTGGTAAGGCGCTCGTCCATGCTCAGGTCTTTGGGCGCACGGTCGGCTGCGATGACGACTTTTTTGTTGTTGCGGATAAACTCGTCCATGAGCTGGAAGAAGTAGTCCACGCTCGCGCGCTTGCCGATGATGTTTTGAATGTCGTCGATGATGAGCACGTCCACGTCGTGGTATGCCTGCATGATGGGGGCGTTGCTCTTCTTTTGGCGGTCGAACTCCGTCATCAGGTCATCGAGGTACGCTTGCGAGTTGGCGTACTTCACCTTGATCTCGGGCGACTTTTCGGCGAGCTCGTTTTTGATGGCGAGCAGCAGATGGGTCTTGCCCAGCCCCGATTTGCCATAGATGAACAGGGATGTGCATGTGCCGCGTTCGTCCGCGAGCGCGGCAAACTTGAGGGCCGAGCGATAGGCATGGCTGTTTTCGGGGCCGTAGACAAAGTTTTCGAAGGTGAATTTCGAGTTGGCCGCGAGCGGCGCGCCATCGGTGTTCTGCTCGATCGGTGCCGCAGCTGCGGGGACGCTCGTGGGCGATGCGGAGGCTGGTTTTGCACTCTTTGCAGGCGCCCCGCCCTTCATCTGGTTCATCATGCGGCGGAAATCGTCGGCCGAAAGCGTGTTTTTGATTGCGATGCCCGAATCCTCGCCCGGTGTTGCGTCGTGCGCGATAGGCATGTGTGTGGCAGCGGGCATAGGAATTGCTGCCGTTGGTGCGGCGGGCATGGTTTCACGGGAAACATCGCCGATTTGGTGCTCGGGAGCCGACACTGTGGTGGTAGCTGGTGCCGCCGGGGGGACGACGGGTGCCGCGGGTGCGGCGTTATCTGCCGCGGAGCCCTGTGGCGCCACGATGTTGAGCGCAATCGGTGCAAAGGCGATCTCTTCCAGGTACGCCTCGATGGTCGGCTGATGCTTTTTGAGCTGAGCGATAGCAAATCGCGAGGGGGCCTCAATCGTCAAGGTGTCCTCGGTAAGGCTCACGGCGCGCGATTGCCCCAGCATGTTGATGAGGCGCGCATCTTGGCCGTCGCGCTGACAAAAGGCGATGGCATCCCCCAGGATGATGCTTGCTTCCTCGTCCACTGTCTCTCCCGTTCCTTAAGCTTGGGCCCGCACGCGAGCGCTTCCGATTTCGGTCAGATGGTATTTCTGTCCATGTTTGACTATCAAGCCCGTCTGCGCCAAATCGTTGAGCGTGCGCGACCAGGTGGGTGCGGAGTTTCCAAACGCCCGCGCCAAGTCCGTCGCGCCGCACTCTTGATGTTGGGCCAGATACCCTAATGCAGCGTTGCCGCGTTCGCTTATAAACACGTCCGACTGCGGTTGTGCGTATTGATTCGCCGCATTAGGATACATCATTTGAGCTGCTGGTTGTTGAGAACTCTGCATGGGCGGCACCTGCTGTTGAAAACTTTGCGGCCACTGTTGGTAAGGCTGCGGCGGCATCTGCTGAGTCCAGGGGTTGAGGTTTCCCTGCGGCATCTGCTGATACGGCTGCTGGTACGGCTGAGGATACTGCTGTGGATACGGCTGGGCATATCCCTGCTGCGGCATATATTGGGGAGGATACCCTTGTGGGTACGGTTGGTAGCCCATTTGTGCGACGTTTGGCATGGCCGCCGTCTGCTGCACGGCGCCTGTGTCCGGATCTGCCGAGCCTATGCCCTCCGGCATGTTTTGCACTGGGTTGCCCAGCGGTGTCTGGGGGTCTTGCATGGGAAAACTTCCAGGCTGCTGCATCTGCTGCGCCACGGGCTGCTGTGCAAACGTGCTGGATAGGGGATACGCCGGCTGCTCCGTCTCGGGGCGCACGGCGGCCCCTCGCCCTCCGGCGCGCTCGATTTCCTGTACGCGCTTGGGATTCAGGCTTACCGTGACCACGGTGCCGTTGCCCATGTTGTCCTCGATGGATACGGCGCCGCCGGCGTTTTCCAGGTACTCCTGCACCATGGGAAATCCTGCTCCGGTTCCGCGGATGTATCGCTTCATGTTGCTGTTTGCGCTGGTAACGCCAAAGTCGAATGCGCGCTCCTTGTCGTCGATCCCCGGTCCCTGGTCTGCGAATCGGATGGTGTCGCCGCCGTCTAGGATCGAGATGATGGGCTCTGCAAAGTGGGCGTGGATAAAGTTTTCGACAATCTCGCGGATAACCATGAGCGAGATGTGCCCGCCCTGTTCTTTCATGCACTGGTAGACGGTGTTGGTTGTCTCTTCCAGATAGGTGCGCACGTCCTTAGGTTCGATGACGATGACGCGCGGCGTCGACAGCATGTCGTCATAAACCGCGATGCGTGCGGCATACATAGCAGCCTGCGTTTTCGCAGCGGCCTGCTCTTCCTCGCCACGCTTTTCGCGCACGCCGGTGATGTGCTCGTTGTCGGGTGCCGGGTCTCCGGAATCGACCATGGTGTAAAAGTCGTCAGACATGCTGCTCGCAATCTTTCAAAAGGTTTCGAACAAATAGTAGCTCACCGTGCAATGTTTCTCATCTTTCGACAACTTTTCAAAACCTGTTGAAAACTTTGGAAAACAGGCGAAAAGTTATCAACATTGCCAACATGACCTGTCGAAAACTCGATGAAATATCGTGAAAAGTTGTAATGCGGCGCAAATTTCGGTTGAGCTTATGGCGGAACCGTGTGAACTACGCAACCTTTTACCTTTGATTTCTTGACATTTGAACATTGATTTCCCTACAATCTTCAAGCTCACGTGTCTATATCTGCGTCCGCGCTCCCGCGGACACTCGAAATGCAGCAGGAGGAACTTAAGATGAAGCGTACGTATCAGCCTAATAAGCGTAAGCGTGCCAAGACCCATGGCTTCCGTGCCCGTATGGCCACCAAGGGTGGTCGTGCCGTGCTCGCCCGCCGCCGCGCCAAGGGCCGCAAGCGTCTCACTGTCTAGCAGCGATACACACATCTCGCATGAAGACTATTAAGTCTCGGCAAGATTTCGAGCATGTGTTCAGTCAGGGGCGTCGTTTCAATCACCCTCTGATTCGAATGACCATATGTGAATCGGTTGGCGAAGGCGACTCCGGAAGGGTCGCCTTCGTTGGTGCTAAACGGCTCGGTTGTGCAGTCGTGCGCAACCGTTCTAAGCGTGTGATGCGCGAGGCCGCCCGCAGCTGCGGATTTCCCGTTGCGGGTTATGACATCATCTTGTTCGCGACTCCCAAGACGAGGATCTCCTCGCCTCAGGAGATGGACAAGGCATTGCGTTCGCTTATGAAACGCGCCGGCGTTGCCGGGGAGGAGCGATGAGCAATCACGTTTTGCGACGTGTTGCCATCGCTCCTATTCGCATATATCAACAGGTTATTTCGCCCTTATTACCTGACGCCTGCATTTACTACCCAACGTGCTCGCAATATGCCGTTCAGGCGATTGAGAAGTACGGTGTTTTGAGAGGCTGCTGGCTTGCCGTGAGGCGCATCGCTCGCTGCAATCCCCTGCACGTCGGCGGTTATGACCCTGTGCCCTAGCGGGCACTCGCTATCGGAGGAAAACTTACATGTGGGATTGGATCGTTAACATCCTTTTCGAGCTGCTCAAGCTCATCCAGACCTTTGCGGTCGACTGGGGCCTGTCCATCATCATCCTGGTGGTCATCATCCGTCTGCTGCTGACGCCGCTCATGCTCAAGTCGACCAAGTCGACAGCTCGCATGCAGGTGCTGCAGCCTAAGATGCTCGAGATTCAGGAGCGCTATGCCGACGATCCCCAGCGCCAGGCCGAGGAAATGCAGAAGTTCTACAGCGAGAACAAGTTCAACCCTATGGCTGGTTGTCTGCCGCTGTTGATCCAGATGCCTGTCCTGTTTGCCCTGTTTACGTTGCTGCGTAACCTGCCGAACTACTTTAGCGACGGTACGTTCTCGTTCTTCAACATCCTGCCCGACCTTACCACCACGCCGAGCGCTTCCTTTGCCGATGGCTTTATGGTTGCGCTGCCTGCGCTGGTTTGCCTGATTCTGTTCGCTGTCTTGACCCTGATTCCGCAGCTGTATATGTCTCGCGATCAGACTGGTCAGCAGGCCCAGAGCATGCGCATGATGGCCGTCGTCATGACCGTCATGATGCTTTGGATGGGCTGGAGCCTGCCCGTCGGCGTTTTGCTGTACTACGATGTGTCTTCTGCCTGGCAGGTTGTCCAGCAGATCTTCGTGACGCAGAAGGTTATCGACAAGGCCAAGGCCGATGAGGAAGAGCGTCTTAAGAACGCTCCGCTGCAGGTCGAGGTTACTCGTCGCGAGAAGAAGCCGCGCCCGCACAAGAAGAAGTAGTGGGATAGTATTCTTATTTAGGTACCTAACTTTTGGAGTTCGTTATGTCTGAAGAGATCGTCGAGGATATGCTTGAGGAGGTTGCCCCGCGGGTCGCGGGCGATTATCCCGAGATTGCACAGCGTTACAAGGCTGGTGAAGAGCTGACCGATGAGGAGCTCGACACCATTGCCGATGTGGCTATTTCCATTCTGCGTTCCATCCTTTCGCACTTCGATGCGGCGAACTCACCCATCGATGAGTATGAGGGTGACGAGGGCGAGTTGATCCTGGACGTAACTGCTCCTGATCTTGCTGTTCTCATTGGCCGTCATGGTCGTACCCTCGATGCTCTTCAAGTTATGTTCTCCCTGTTGGTGAGTCGCAAGCTTGGCTTTAGGTATCCGGTCGTCGTCGACGTCGAAGGTTATAAGAGCCGTCGACAGGACAAGGTTGCTTCTATGGCCCAGTCCGCTGCCGAGCGCGCTATTCGCACTCATAAAAGTGTTTCCTTGCCGCCTATGAATGCCTACGAACGTCGACTGGTTCATATTGCCCTTCGTGGTAACGATGCTGTCGACACGCATTCTGAGGGCTCTGACCCCGATCGCCATGTTGTGATTGTTGCTCGATAATCTTCTCGAGTCTATGCTAAGGGGACGTGGTTTCCACGTCCCCTTTTTTTGTCAAAAGTTCTCGATACACTGATTTTTGTCAGAAAGGAGTCGTCTTGTTTGTTTTAACTGATGGGCAGGCAAGCCAAATGCTGGGCCGTCTTATTTCGTATCGCAAAGACTATTCTTTGAAGGTCTCCGACGAGAGCCTTCGTGTCTGTATCAAGCATCTTGATCTTGTTCTGGAGGCCAATAAGACTACCAATCTAACGCGCATCCTGAATGTTGATGATGCGGCCGTCCTTCATATTCTGGACTCACTTGTTTTGCTGCCCTATATTGATAAAGCTCCTGAAGGTGCTTTGCTTGATATGGGTACCGGTGCTGGATTTCCAGGTATTCCGTTGACTCTTGCAAGTGGGCGAAAGGCTACCTATATCGATTCCGTTGGCAAGAAAGTAGATGCTGTTAACTCCTTCGTTAGTGCGCTTGGACTCAAGCATGCTTATGCCGTTCACGATCGTCTTGAGGAATATGCTCGATCCCATAAGAAGCAATTTGCAGTTGTGACCGCCCGTGCGCTCGCACCATTACCGGTTCTCGTTGAATATGCTTCTCCTTTTCTAAAAGATGGTGGTCTCTTTGTTATTACGAAGGGGAATCCATCTGATGAAGAACTTCAATCTGGTATTGCTGCTGCAAAGATATGCGGCTTTACCACGCTTATGACGGACGACCTTGATTTGCCGAATGGTCTGGGTCACCGTGAATTTATTATCCTTAAAAAGACTCGTCATGCCTCGGTTTCTCTTCCTCGTGCTAATGGCATGGCAAAAAAGAATCCGCTTGCCTAGATGTTTCACGTGAAACATAATGGATAGTGTCGATTGTTATGTTTCACGTGAAACATAACAATCGATGTCGAATCGGATTGTTTCACGTGAAACATCCTCCATTCAACAGCTTTAAATACACCAGGAGGGACCGTGGGATTTCGTGACGTTAAGCGTTCTAAGAGCGCAAAAGACACGCGTGTCATTGCTATCATCAACCAAAAAGGCGGCGTAGGTAAGTCCACCACGGCTGTAAATCTTGCAGCAGCGTTGGGTGAACTGGGCCGAAAGACGTTAATTGTCGATTTTGACCCGCAGGGTAATAGTACGAGTGGTTTTGGAATCGAAAAAGAAGAACTCGATCACTGCATCTATGATGCATTGCTGAACGATGTTCCGGCGGAATCGCTCGTTCTTGATACAAATTGCAATAAGGTATTTGTAATCCCGGCAACTATCCAGCTTGCGGGTGCGGAAATCGAACTTGTCAGTGCGATTGCCCGTGAGACTCGCTTAAAGGATCTGCTTGAGCCTGTTCAGGATGAGTTTGATTTTATATTCATCGATTGCCCGCCATCGCTTGGTTTGCTGACCATCAATGCGTTAACAGCAGCGGACAGTGTTTTGATTCCTATTCAGTGTGAATATTACGCACTTGAAGGTGTTACAAAGCTGCTTGAATCGATGAAGATGGTTAAAACACGCCTTAATAAGAGCCTTGATACTTATGGCGTGCTCATGACTATGTACGATTCGCGTACATCGCTTTCGAACCAGGTTGTGGAAGAGGTTCAATCGTATTTTGGCGACAAGGCATTCAAGACCTTGATTCCACGTACAGTTAAAATTTCAGAAGCGCCCTCGTTCGGTGAGCCTGTAATTACCTATGCGCCGCAGAATAAGGGCGCAAAGGCGTATATGAACCTTGCTAAAGAGGTGATTAAGCGTGCCTAGTCCTAAGAAGCGCGGCGGCTTGGGTCGTGGACTCAATGCACTGGTTTCGGAAGCTGAATATGAGACTGGCGGATCTGCAGCGTCAGCATCAAATGCCGCTTCGGAAACTAAACTTCCAATCGAAGACATCGTTCCGAACCCAAACCAGCCACGAATTCATTTCAACGAGACCGAGCTTCGCGAGTTGAGTGAGTCAATCCAGGAGCACGGCGTTCTGCAGCCGCTTCTTGTGCGCAAGCATGGTAACGGCTATGAGATTATTGCGGGTGAACGCCGTTATCAGGCTTCAAAGCTTGCTGGCCTTGAAGAGCTCCCCGTCATCATTAAGGACGTTGATGATGAGGAGATGCTTGCACTCGCGCTGATTGAAAACCTTCAGCGCTCTGACCTCAACCCCGTCGAAGAGGCTAAGGGATATCGACAACTCATCGATTCAAGCGGTATGACTCAAGAAGCCTTGTCAAAGGCTGTCAGCAAGTCTCGCTCTGCAATCACCAATTCGTTGCGCTTGCTTGATCTTCCAGAGGTAGTTCAGCACATGATATTCGACGGCAAGCTGACTGCTGGTCATGCTCGTGCAATTCTTGCTGTTCCGTATGAAGATGCGCGCATTAAACTTGCAGAGAAAGTTGTTGCAGAGGGTTTGTCTGTCCGTGCGACAGAAAATCTTGCTCCACTGTTTTCTGCCGGAGAGACGCCTAAAACACCTCGCCCTGCAACGCCTCAGTCTTTTAAGAAAGCTGCACGCGTTCTGCGTCAGGTGTTTAACACGAACGTTCGCGTCAAGAGCTCGCGCGGCAAGAATAAGATCGAGATCGAGTTTAAGGATGAGGAAGAGCTGTCTCGCATTCTTGGCGAGATGATTCAATTTGACCAGGGAGATCAGGATGAAGTATAAAGTTCTGACTGCTCTTGCTTTGGCTGCAACTGTAGCGGTTGGTGCGTTTGCGGGATTTAAGATCGCAACAGACGATGAATTGCGTGGTCGTCTGCTTCGCGGAGCGCAAGATATCGTCGATACGTCCAAAAAGAAAATGGATGTTATGACTGAGGATGTCGCTATGCGTACAGCTCAGGTAACTAAGAATCCTAAGATTAATCAAGATTGGGTTAATCATCAATGGGAAAATGTAGGCTTTTAGGTACCTAACAATTACTAGCCTTTATTGAAAGGGGTCCTTCTCTGAACGCCAGAACGGGGACCCCTTATTTCTTGCGAAAAAGTGTTGAACAACTGCGCCATACAGATTAATGATAGATATGAAACGGACCCGGTTGCAATTAGGCAACCGGGGCCGTTCGATGCTTCACGTGAAACGTTTAGGTTGGTCTCCCCTACGCGTTCTTCTGAACCTTGAAGCGCTGCTTGAGCTGGCCGCAAGCAGCGTCGATATCGTTGCCGCGAGAGTTACGGATCGTGGTTTCAATACCACGGGACTCAAGACGACGCTGAAGGTCTTCAACCTTATGAATCGGCGACGGCTTGAGAGGACTGCCTTCGATATCGTTGAGCTGGATCAGGTTGACGTGGCACAGCGTGCCCTCGCAGAAGTCGCAGAGCGCCTGCATCTCGGGGTTTGTGTCATTGACGCCCTCGATCATGGCGTATTCGTATGTCGGGCGGCGGCCCGTCTTCTCGGTGTAGAGCTGAAGCGCCTCGTGAAGGCGTAGCAGCGTGTACTTCTTAACACCGGGCATGAGCTTATTGCGCGTCGACTGGATGGCGGAATGCAGGGAAACAGCAAGCGTGAACTGCTCGGGGATGTCGGCAAATTTGCGAATACCGGGAATAACGCCGCTGGTAGAGACGGTGAGGTGACGGGCTCCAATACCGATACCGTCGGGATCGTTAAGGATGCGCAGCGCCTTGAGGACCTCGTCGTAGTTGGCGAAAGGCTCACCCTGGCCCATGAACACGACGCTCGTCGCGCGCTCACCAAAGTCGTTGGAAACGTGGAGTACCTGGTCAACGATCTCCTGAGCGGTCAGCGAGCGCTTGAGGCCGTTCAGGCCGGTGGCGCAAAAAGCGCAACCCATGCCACAGCCGGCCTGGGTGGATACGCAAACGGAGAGCTTGTTGCGACGGGGCATGCCTACGGTCTCGACGGAAATGCCGTCGTGGTACTCAAGCAGATACTTACGAGAGCCATCCTTAGACACCTGTTTGGTGAGCTCGGTCGGCGTATCGAAGGCAAACGCCTCCTTCAGCTGCTCGCGGAAGGCCTTGGGAAGGTTGGTCATGTCATCAAACGAACAAACGTTCTTCTCAAAAACCCATTCGATGAGCTGCTTCGCGCGAAAAGCGGGTTGACCGAGTTCGGCGACAAGTTCGCGAATATCGTTTTGGCTCAAGTCGCGAATGTCTTGAGATTTAGTCCTGGGATTCATGGAAGCCTTTCGATTTTGGGGAAACGTAGAGGGTATCGCTACAATATGGTATCAGCTGCAGGAATTATAGAGGAGGAGTCTGCCCATGCCGGGTAAAAGCCTAGAGAACATGCACGTAGCGGTCTTGGCGGGCGGCCATTCCGCCGAACGCGAGATTTCGCTCAATTCGGGAAAGAATGTCGTGGTGGCACTGAAGGAGGCCGGCTACACCTCGGTGGAGCTGCTCGACGCCGCCGCCGATGACTTTATGGTGACTATGGCGACCGGTGGCTTCGACGTGGCATTTATCGCCATGCACGGCGCCGGCGGTGAGGATGGCGCCATGCAGGGGGCCATGGAGACGCTGGGTATTCCCTACACGGCGTCAGGCGTGCTCGCCAGCGCATGTGGCGCCGATAAAGAGGTTTCAAAACTTCTGTATGCCAGGGCGGGCATCCCCATTGCCCCCGGCCTGGCGCTTGAGGCGGGCGACGAGGTCGATATCGATCGTATCGTCGAGATTTGTGGCGAGCGGTGCTTTGTAAAGCCCGCCGTCAACGGCTCCAGCTACGGCATTTCGCTCGTTCACGAGCCCTCAGAGCTGCCGGCGGCAATCGCCAAGGCTTTTGAGTACGGCGATAAAGTGCTGGTCGAAAAGTGCATCGAGGGAACCGAGATCACTGTGGGCGTGTACGGCGAGGACGACGTGCGCGCGCTGCCGATTGTGGAGATTCGCAAGCCTGAGGACTGCGAGTTCTACGACCTGGATGTGAAGTACGTCGACCCCACAGACATCCACCGCATTCCGGCGCAGATTTCGCCCGAAAACTATGCGCGTGCCCAGGAACTTGCCTGTGCGGCCCATAAGGCTCTCGGCTGTCTGGGCGTTTCGCGCAGCGATTTTATCGTGAGCGAGGACGGCCCTGTCATTCTCGAGACCAACACCATTCCCGGCATGACCGATACGTCGCTGTATCCCGATGAGATTCGCCATACCGACGACATGACGTTCCCGCAGGTGTGCGACAGCCTGATCCGTATGGGTCTCCGCCGGGCGGGCGTTGCATGCTAATCGAGGACGCCGTATCTCCTGGAACGCCGCAGTTTGTCATCGATTCTTATGCTACGCTCGCCGAGCGCGCTAAGACGCAATCGTTTGGCCTCATCGAGGAGGACGTAATCGTCCTCGATACCGAGACCACGGGTCTTTCGGTGCAGGACAACGAGTTAATTGAGATTTCCGCGGCCCGCCTTTCGGGCCGCGAGATCATTGACCGCTTTGATACGTTCGTGCATCCCAAGCAGCTGATCCCTGTAGAGATTACCGAGCTCACGAGCATTACGAACGCCGATGTGGCAGATGCCCCGTCGGCCGTCGAGGCCGTCGCGGCGCTCGCCGACTTCGTGGGCGGCTGTCCTGTTATCGCGCATAACGCCACGTTTGACCGGTCGTTCATCGAATCGGTCAAGGGCGGCGTCAACGTGAGTGATATCTGGATCGATTCGCTGGCGCTGTCGCGCATTGCGCTTCCGCGCCTGATATCGCACAAACTGTCCTTTATGGCTGACTTGTTTGGGTGCGATTCGGTGTCGCATCGCGCGAACGCCGACGTTGATGCCCTGTGCGGTGTGTGGCGCGTGCTGTTGGTCGCACTTACCGACCTGCCTTCGGGCCTTATGGCGCGCATGGCGGACATGCACGCGGACGTGCCTTGGTCCTATCGCCCCATTTTTTCCTTTTTGGCTGGCCAGAATCCAGGTTCGATATTTTCGCTCAGCGCCGCTCGCGCCGACGTGCTCAAGGCCGATCGCGCAGACGATCGCGTTGATGCGGACGAGCTGTCGGTCCTTAAGATGCCGAGCCGTGAAGAGATCGAGGCAGATTACGCCCCCGGCGGCCTGGTCAATCGCATGTATCCCACCTATGAGCCGCGCGACGAGCAGATCGCGATGGCGGTTGAGGTGCGCGATGCGCTGGTCACGGGTACCCATCGCGTGATCGAGGCGGGCACGGGCGTCGGTAAGTCGATGGCCTATCTCGTGCCCTTCGCCGAGGCCGCCCGCCGAAACAACATTACCGTCGGCATCGCGACCAAATCGAATAATCTTGCCGACCAGCTTATGTACCATGAGCTGCCAAAGCTCGCCGAACAGCTGGACGGGGGCCTGTCATTTTGTGCGCTCAAGGGCTATGACCACTATCCGTGTCTGCGCAAGCTCGAGCGCATGAGCCGTAGTCAGATTGAGATCACCACCAAGCGCGATCCTGCTGACACGCTCACGGCGGTTGCGGTGATCATGGCGTATGTGTGCCAATCTGCCGATGGCGACCTCGATTCACTCGGCATTCGCTGGCGCAGCGTCAACCGTCCCGACTTTACGACGGCTTCGCGCGAGTGTGCTCGTCGTCTGTGTCCGTTCTTCCCTGACAAATGCCTGGTCCACGGGGCGCGCCGCCGTGCGGCACATGCCGACGTGGTGGTCACCAACCATTCCCTGCTGTTCCGCAACGTGGCCGCCGAGGGAAGGATTTTGCCTCCGATTCGTCACTGGGTGGTCGACGAGGCCCATTCCATCGAGCGCGAGGCTCGTCGCCAATGGGCGCGCGTGGTTTCGGCAGATGAGTCGCGCGTGCTGTTTGAGCGCTTGGGTGGGTCGAGTGCCGGCGCGCTGAGTCAGGTTTCCCGTGACCTGGCCACTTCCGAGGGCTCCACGCTCTACCTGGGACTCACCGCCAAAGCAACGTCGACGGTTGCCCGCGCGAGCATGGCGATTGCCGATGTGTTCGATGGCGTGCGCGAGCTTGGCCGCCGTGCCCGCGGGGGCTATGACAACGCGAATCTGTGGATTGGCCCCGAGCTGCGCGAGTCGGATGACTGGCACGATTTTTTGCAGTCGGCCTATACCGCAATTGATGCACTGGACCAGGCGGATAAAAGCGTAGACGCGCTGGTGCAAGCTGTCGCTGCCGATAAGCCCGAGGTCGTCGTCGACCTGGGCGACATTTCACGCCGTCTGCACGAGTTGGTCGAGAATCTCAAGCTCATCATTGAGGGTACGGATGAGCACTATGTGTACTCACTGCAGGTTAACCGCCGGCTGCGAGCGGGCGGGGAGTCTATGACCGCCGAGCGCATCGACATCGGCGAGGCCTTGGCGAACGAGTGGCTGCCCGAGGTGCACACAGCCATCTTCGCTTCGGCGACCATGACGGTGTCTAAGAGCTTTGAGCATTTCAACCATGCCGTCGGCCTCGATCGCATCGGTGCGTCGACATCCTCATCGCTACACCTGGATTCGAGCTATGACTTTGACTCGAATATGGCCGTGGTCGTGGCGGGGGACATTCCCGATCCGCGCGATCGTGAGCGCTATCTCTCGGCGCTCGAGTGCGTGCTGGTCGATGCCCATCTCGCCATGGGTGGATCGGTGCTCACGCTCTTCACTAACAGGCGCGACATGGAGGACCTGTATGCCCGTGTCGAGCCCAAATTGGCGCGAGCGGGCCTGGAGCTCAATTGCCAACAGCGCAACTCGTCCCCGCGTCGCCTGCGCGATCGGTTTATCAACGAGCCGACCTCATCGCTCTTTGCGCTCAAGGCCTTTTGGGAGGGCTTTGACGCCAGCGGCGAGACACTGCGTTGCGTCATTATCCCCAAGTTGCCGTTCTCGAGCCCCACGGATCCTCTTTCGTGTGAGCGCAACCTGCGCGAGGACCGCGCTTGGGCGCGCTACTCGCTGCCCGAGGCGGTGCTCGAAGTCAAGCAGGCCGCCGGCCGTCTCATCCGCTCGTCGACTGATTGCGGCGTGCTCATCTTGGCAGATCCGCGCTTGGTGACAAAGGGCTACGGTAAGAAGTTCTTGACGTCGCTGCCCACGACTTCCTACCAGCGTATCGAGTCGGCGCAGATCGGTCATTATTTGCAGCTGTGGCGTGCACGCCACGAGCGACGCCGTTAAAGCGGGCAGGTCAGGCTCTTCGCCATATCGCATAGACGCTTTGCCGAGGCGGGGTCATCCAGTATGCGGATGGCTCCGCCCGCTGCGATTACCTGGCAGAACAGCCAGTGCTCTGACCCATAACGCACGGTCACCGTCGCCATGTCTGCCCCGTTTGGCTCAATCGACATGATGCCGGCCCAGTCTAGGCGCTCTGCCATGTCGAGCGGCATGAGGAGTTTTGCGCTCTGCTCCGCTTGGGAAAGGGATTCGTGGAGGGACGAGGACACGGATGTGTGGCGCTCCACAGAATCGTCGGTAAGGGCAAGGCCTTCGATTTTGTCCATGCGGTAGGAGCGCTGCGCATCAACTTCGACATCCCAGGCAATCAGATATGTTTGGTCGCCATGCGTCGCGATGCGCAGGGGGTCGATGAGACGCTCACGCGGCCGTGTGTCGTCCATTGAACGGTAGATGATGCGGCATCGAACGCCGTCTTGAATCGCGCAGTTCAGCTGTTGCCAGTGCGATCCTCGGGCAACGGTATCGACGACGCGCTGGTTGTAGCCGAGTTTCTCGGGTAGGAGGGCGTGTCGGATACGCTCTGCTGCCCGAGAGTCGATTCCCATCGATTCGAGCTCGTGGTTGAGCACGGCGCCTTCGGCGGCGCTCAGACGCAAGGGCAGCACACGACCCGCATCGCCTGTCAGGATGATGCGCTCGCCGTGGCGTTCGCAGATGATGCGCGCGCCCGACTCACGGTCGGCGAGGGTCGAGACGATATCGATAATTTCGTCGAGCGCCACGCCCGTGATATCAAAACGGCTGCAGATATCCCCTCGTGTCACACCGGCCTCGCCGGCAGCGTAGAGGGCCTCCATGATGTCAATCGCACGCGAGAGCCTTTGCTCGCTGGTGAGTTTACGCGCGGGCATGCTCGTGCACCGTCCTTTCGATGAGGTGGTTCCACGCCAGTTTGAGTGCATCGGGGGCAACGGGTCTCATGCCGTCCATGGCGTGCTCCATGCAAAACGAGGCAGCGGCATTAAGGTCGCGCACGCCGACGGTCCAGGTCCAACCCTCTTCGGTGTGCGTGAGCTCCCCGCGACCGCGCGTTAGGCCGCTGACCATGTCGGCCTGGGCTTGCGGGGCAAACGAAAAGGTCGCCATAACGGGCTTGCAATCGGCAAAATCAAACTCGAAGAACAGGCGATCGTTCAGGTTAAAGTCGGCGGGGATGGAGTAGGCCTTCGAGGGGCGCCATGCGCGAACGATACGGTCGCAGCGAAACGTCCTGATTTCATCGGTGGCGTTGTCGAGTCCGCAAAAATACGCCACACCCTCGTGCTCAAACATGCCGTATACGCAGACGGTGCGCTCTTTTTGCTCCCCGTGCCCGTTTTGATACAAAAAGCGCAGTGCGCAGCGTTCGGCGAAAGCGCTCCACACCGCATCGACGGCGGGTAAGCGACGGGCGGGAGGCTCTTCTGCGGTCGATGCGCCGGTGAGGTAGGCGATCTTGGAGCGTATGTCTGCAAGCGGCGTGGCAAACGCGGCCGAACCGGTCGCAAGGGTCTGGTCGATAGCGTCGAGCAAGATGTCCGCGTCGTCTGCGGTGATGAGGCCACCGGCCGCAAACGTGTGCTCGCGATCGATGGTCCACGCGCTTTCTTCGGTTTCTTGGGCGCCTGCTGCGCGAACTTCCTTGATCGTGATTCCGCGTTCGAGGAGTTTTTCGCGATCGCGGCGAAACTTGCGCTTGTCCGAGTCGATATTGCCCGACCCATAGCCAAGATCGGAATCCAGGACAATTTGCTCTGTGGTCAATGGCTCGGGAGAGCTGTTGAGGACAAAGAACAGATTGAGGATGCGCTGGGCGGTCTTGTCGAAACCGGGTTCCGGCGCCCCATTTTTATTCGTTACGGTTGTATCGCTTGCCGTCATAGAATCCTCGCATGGGAAGGTGTTTGATGCCATGATTTTAGTCCGATATGGAGATTAGGCTATATCCTTGTCCGCTTGGGGCGTTAAGATGCCCAGAATTCGGCCGTTTGCGCCCGCTCGGGGTATACTTTCGACTATATACGGTTCTAATGTGCATACATTGGGCCTATTTGTCGGATTATGGATGTGGAGCGCATATGGCGAACACCCAGAACTATATTAACCACCTGTTGCAGAACACTGGCATCACGCCGGCGTGCAGCGAAGAAGAGCGCTTGGCTGCCGAAGATATCGCTCAAATTTTCCGCAACCACGGCTTTGATCCCGAGGTGCAGGAGTTTAATGCTCCCGCGCCGAGCAGGATGGCGTTTGCCGTTACGGGCATTCTGGCATTCGCCGGTGCCCTGCTTATGGGCATCGGTGGCGGTATCGGCTTAGTCGGCACCCTGTTGGCCATTGTCGGAGCCGTACTCTTTGTGCTCGAGCGAACCGGGCGCCCCGTGATCTCGCGCCTGGGCAAGACGGGCGTGAGCCAAAACGTCATCGCCTACCACAAGGCGTCGGGCCCGCTTGCCTCTCCGCGCAATCGCCCGGTTGTCGTCGTCGCGCACTATGACTCCCCGCGCGCCGAACTGCTCGCTCGCGAGCCCTATGCGCCGTATCGGGCGCTGATCGCCAAGTTGCTCCCGATTGCCACGATTGCTCCCGCGGCTATTGCCATCCTGCGCATCTTGCCTCTTCCCGGTGTGCTGAAGGTCTTGCTGTGGATTGTCGCGATTCTTGCCTCCCTCGTGGCGCTCGCTAATGCCGCCAATATCATTTCCAATCGTTTTGTCCTTCCCTACACGTCCGGCTCGGTTTGCAACAAGTCCTCTGTTGCCGCCATGCTGGGTGTCATGGATAACGTCGCCCCCTATCAGGGCGAGAACGAGTTCCCCGACGATATTCCGTTTGACACGTATTTTGGCGAGCAGAAGCGTCGCGCCGAGGAGATGGCGCGCGCGGCAGCCGAGTACGCCGCGGCCCAGCAGCAAAACGATTACGGCAATACCATCGAGTACGAAGAGCCTGCCTATACCGAGGATGAGTATGGCCAGTCGGTCGCTCCCGAGGGTGAGCAGGGCGAGGCTTTTGATGAGCAAATCGATGGATTCGAAGGTGCTTCTGCCGACGAGACCCTGATTGGCGTCATTGCACCCGAGTCCCAGGTCCAAGATATTCCGGCCGAGGAGCCCGTTGCAGACGAGTCCGCTGCCGAGTCGGCAGAGGAGCCTGCCGCGGCCGAGCAGGCCGAGCCCGAGCCCAAGCTTTATCGCAATGCCGCCGGCAACATCCGGTTTGGCTCGGATGCCATCCGTGCCCTGGGAATGCTTCCCGAGTCCTGTACGCTCGATTACGAAGAGGGCGAGGAGCCGACGTTCGAGCCCGCGCCCCAGCCCGACCCGGTCGTGGCTGCGCAGCCCGATGAGGCCAATGCCGTCGAGACGGAAGCCGATGCGGAGACTGCTATCGATCCCGCAGCCGGTCTGGACGTCATGGCGCCTGCCCCGGCGCCCGAGGAGCTCGATAATACCGAGGACGACTACGATGCGTATCCGCAGCATGTGTCCTACGAGAGCGACACCGATTTTTCTGCCGAGCTTCCGGTGACGACGCCCCATGCCGATATCGCTTCCGCGTTTTCTTCGATCGGTGCCAGCGCCTCCCATTTCTTTAAGGGGGCATTCGAAAAGGGCAAGAAACTCGTTGACGACTTTGAGGAAAAGCGTGCTGCTGCCCGCGAGGCAGCCGCGCGCGAGGCTGCAGCCAAGCAACAGGCGGCCGAGGCCGAGCGCGAGCGCGCGGCACAAGAATTTGAGCAAAACGCCGCCGAGCAGCCGGTATCCGTTGATGTTGCCGACGCCACGACGTCCTTCGAGGCTCCGCAGCCGGCATCCGCTGACGTTGCCGAGGCTACGACGTCCTTTGAGGCGCAGCAGCCGGTCGATGGCACCATGTCATTCGATGCCACGATGACGTTTGAGAAGCAGGGCACCGCAATTGCCGAGCCCCTTTCCATCTCCGATGATGCCCAGGACGCCGCCGATGATTCTGTTGTCGACGAGGCCGATTCCGTTGAGGCCAGCGCACCCGAGCAGGTCGAGGCTCCTGTTATGGAGCAGGAGCCCCCTGCGATTGACGAGGCTCCCAAGACGGATGAGTCCAGGCCTTATTCTACGCAGATCTTTACCATGCCCGCGCCGAGCGACCCCGGTGCCACGGTGGCCAATGTCGCTCCCACGCAGGACGAGACGGTCGACTCCCTCATGGCGCAGATTTCGTCTCAGGTGCCTCCGCGCCAGCAAATAAATATCCCCGATCCGGCCTCCGCGCCCGCGCCCTCTTCGTCGCCGCTGGCCTCGGTCCCCGATCCGTCGCTGCCTTCGATGCAACAGGCCAACGTCGCGTCCCGCACGTCGCTGTTCGATCTTCCCGATCCTTCGGCGCAGACAAATGATCCCTTTGCGACGGCGCAGGGCCCCGAGCCCACATCGGCACCGGTCGCGACCCCCGTGCCCATCTCCTCGGGCGCACAGCCGCTCGAGACCATCTCGGCTCCTGCTTCGACGGGCGCCAAGCCGCAGAAGCGTGGGCTGGGTGGCTTGTTCGGTCGCAAAAAGAAGAACGAGCAGGACAGCATGAGCGACTGGCTGGGCGTCGAAGACGATTACGATGCCAAGAAGTCTGGTCGCGGCATTGGCTCGTGGGATAACTTCGAGGATGACGACGACGGTTGGAAGGGCGGCGCCACCTCCTCTGATGGTGCTTCTGCCGAGGATATGCTCTCGGCCGTTGCCTCCATGGGCGACGATGAGCTGCTCGGCCACGATATCTGGTTTGTCGCAACGGGCGCGTCCGATTGCGACGGCGCCGGCATGAGGGCGTTTTTGGCCTCGCATCGTGACAAGCTCCGCGGCGTGTTCTTCATCAACCTCGAGTCTATCGGTGCCGGCAGGCTTTCGGTGGTAACGGTCGAGGGCGAGCAGCAGCTGTTTAAGGGCGATCGCCGCATCATGAATCTTGTCAGCAAGGTGTGTAAGTCGTTCCACGTCGATTGCGGTGCGTTCGAGATGCCCTATGCAAAAACCGATGCATCCGCAGCGCTCGAGGCGAGCCGTCGCGCCCTTACGATCGCCGGTGTGGACGGCCCGCGCCTTGCCTGCGCTCGCACCGAGGATGACCTGCCGTACAACGTCAATCCGACCAATATCGCTACGGTGTCCGAGGTCGTGACCGAGGTCATTCGTCGTTCGTAGACAGACCCGCTAAGGAGTCAGCGTGTTTTCGTACATCAAGCGCCATTGGCCCATCTATCTGATTTTGACCCTGATTGCTATCGCATTGGGTTTTGGGGCCGCGTATGTCGTCGGCGTTAAGGGCTCGACGCCCGAGACAACAATGAACGAAGAGGTGGAGCAAGAGCAAAACTTGGGCGCCGACGGTATTTCCGAGTCCGATCAGGCAGCCATCGATGGCGGTTCGTCATCTGCTGAATAGCGATTCATCGTTTATGCCCAAGGCGGGCGAGCCGGGAGACTGGCTCGCCCGCTTTTTTATCGTGCTAGCGCTTCTTTGTGGCTGACTTAAGGCGAGCGAACCATAGGGCCGCAGTGCCCGAGGTCAGGAGTGCGGTGATGCATGCGGCGACGGTAACAGACCCCGTTGCCGGCAGGTTCTGAGGCAGGGCGCATCGTTGGATGACGCGGTCCCCATCATGCGCCTCGAGTTTATCGCCACCGCCGTTGCGGCAAAGATCGACGTGCGCGCTGTTGGCAAGTGCGGTTTGGGGCGTATAGGACGACGTTGCCTGCATATGCACGACTGCGCCTCGGGCATCCGAGCTAAGGGCCGCCTTGGCATCGTCAAGATCGTCATGTTCGTCTTTAAGGTCATCCCGGGTCCAAGAGCCCGCCTCGCTTCTGGTTGTAAAGTCGGCGGCTACCGTACCGTATTCAAAACGGATGCCCGTGATGACGGCGTTGTCTGTAAGATCAATCTCTTTCGTATCGAGCGTGACGGACTTGTCCGTCGGGATATCTGCTTTCCATAGGTGCCACCCGTCGTAATCGACGAGACGCACATCGTCGCCCAGCAGCTTTGTGACCTCTTCCGTTTCGAGCCAAGGATTGCGATGCCCGTCGTCAAGCGTTGCATTGACCTGCTTGCCCGTATCGCTTGTTCCTGCCGGAGACGTTCGATACCACACGTTGCACAGCCCGTTTAGATCACCGATCGCAATAGGGGTTTCAACGGCAACAAGTTTCGCTGCGCCATCTTTGGCGCACTCAAGGTCGTCGGTGATGGTCAACTCGTCGACCCAGGTGCTCGACTCATTTTTGGCGTCGATGGTATAGGAGAAGGCGCCTTGCGTATCGGCCCGTGCTTTGGCTCGGTTTTTTCCGTCGCCGTTGGCAACGAGTTTGCTTACGACTGGTTGTGCAATCTCTTGGCGCTTATCGATGCTTCCCCTGATTTCGATGGGGGCATCCTTCATGGCCATGGTTTGAACTTCTCCCGTGGCCTTTACTTCAAATGTTATCTCTTCGGCAAGGTCGTAGGTACGCGGAGACATCGTTTCGCGCAGGGTGTAGGTGCCGGGTGAAAGGTGCTCAATGCGGTGTGGTTTGCCGGATGAAGTCCAAGAATCAATTTCGTTGCCATTGGAGTCGCAGAGGACAAGCTCAGCGCCTGTCACTTCCTGACCTCCGCACGCGTCGACTTTGGAGACATCGAGCTTGGTGTAGTCGTTGGAAACGTCAAGGTGCACTTCGATTACGGGCGTTTGCTGGTCAGCGTACGACAACTTCACAGTGTGTGGGGTCGGGTTGAGCAGATAACCTTCGGGCGCTTGTGTTTCGACGACCTCGTAGGTGGCGGTACCGCATCCCAACGAAAGATGGTCGACTCGCGCATGCCCCCGTTCGTCGGTTGTAACGGTGGCGACGGTTTCGCCATCCAGGGCGACGATGCTGCCGTCGGTTCGCACGATGTCGCCGTCAGCGCGGATGTCAAACGTGGCTCCAGCGAGGGCGCGCCCATCTACAACATCCGTCTTAATGATTTCGATGCTTCCGGTTGCGGCGTTGTCATAGAACGAGGCGACGGCGACCGGCGTCAGATTTCTGTCGGCGGGAATCGTTATTTCCAGGTCTTCTCCGCGCAGATACGGTTCCTTGGCCGATGCCTCGTGCACGTAGTATGTTCCGGGATTAAGTGATTCGGGCAGCGTGACGGCTCCGGCTGTATCGGTTGTGAAGGTATTCATTACATTGTGGGCCGGATACCAACATGTTTGCGAGACGGGCTCGTGGTGGCTATCGAGCAGCTGGAACGTAAAACCGGCAAGTGGTACGGTGCCGCCGGTTTGAGCATCGCGCTTTACGATTTGAAGGTGTGTCGATAGGGCATGGTTGTCAATGATGTACTGAAGCTCGGCGCCGTCTGTGGACTGCTCTGCTGTGATGGTCCATTCCCCTGCTTGCTTAAATCCTTCAGGGACCGTTTCTGCAACCTCGCGAACGGTGTAGCCCGCGCGGTCGTAGGGAATGGCACCGTGGGCGCCGGCGGGTCGCTTGCCTGCGCCAAACCATGCTTCGGGCTGGTCTTTGGTGGAGGCAAAGCCGTAAACGTTTGTGGTCAACGTGCCGACGACTTGTTGGGAGCTATTGCTGACAACTTCAAAGACGACGCCTCCCGCCGGCTGCTCGAGGCCGGACTCATCGTTATCGCCATGGTCCTTAAACTTCGAGATTTCAAGGTCAAAGGCGATGGGGATGTTGGGAATACGGCTTTCGAGCTCAACGATGCCCGTATCTCCGAGCTGCTCGGCACCGACGGTGTAGCTCCAACAGTCGTTTGAAATCAGGTAGCCCTCGGGCGCTTTCGATTCGTAGATAGTAAAGGTACCCAGAGGAACGTCATTGAGGATTGCCCGTCCGTTTTCGTCGGTCGTAAGGGTGCGAGTCCAGCCGGGGGTTGATTGCGAGACGCAGGTGAATTCAGCGCCCGCAAGCGACGCCCCAACCTGGGTGCCGGCATCCGTGGCGGCATCGACTTTTGCAATACGCAAGGTGATGGTGCCGGGCTGCTCGTTGACAGTGACATGCTCGCCACTGTTTTGTGTGATGAAGGCTATTCGGTCGCTTCGAGGGATATAGCCTGCCGGGGCTTTGGTTTCGACTAGGTAATATGCCGTATTGGGCAAAAGCGTTGCTTGCGCACGCCCGTTTTCGTCCATCTGGATAGTGCCGACGCGTGCATCGCCCGCACTTTCAAAGATATCGAAGGTTGCGCCACCGAGTCTGTAGGTGTCGTTGCCGGCGGTGATGTCAGCCTGGGACGATTGTTTTTGGAAAGATACGGAGACGGCGGGCAGAACATAGAGCATGTCCTGGTGTCGACCCTCGCCCGAGACCGGGCCGTGATAACGCCTGGCTCGATGTGGGGCCGCCTTAATGGATCCGGACTTGGCGCTGTCGTAGAGCCAACGTGCAGCCGCTACGGCCTCGGCGTTTTCGTAAAACCTACCGCTCCTGGCAATTCCCGTGCTGTTTGTATACGAATAGGTGCCGTCGGGGCGCGTGGTTCCGTTGAGCATCCACACGGCAATCTGGGTGGCGGCACGGGCGAGATCGGGCGACAGATTGTGGCCGCCAAAGGATGTATTGGAGGGGTATCCGTGGCAGACGATGGCGGCAAATTCGTCATCGAGCCATGTCCAGCCCTGGTTATATGTACGCCATGGCCCTCCCGGCTTGCTGGGGCCGGGGCAGTCTTGATTCATGCAGTACGAAATTGAAGTGTCCTGTGCCTCGTATTTACCGACACCGAAGGGGCCGCAGCCGTCGCTTATGGTGCGGAAATTAAGAGTGTCACTCCCGTCGACGGCGAGTGCGGACCCTGGGGCCAGGCAGCCGATCAGAAAAAAGAGGAGCAGGAGCAGCGGGCCTGTTGCGATTGCGCTGTGGACAGAGTGCGTGGGTGCGTTGGACATGGCTGCTCCTTATCCCTCGTGCGCCGCACGGGGAGGCCGCGGCGCTTGGGATGAGGCTACCGCCATGGTTCATGCGGGTAAGTACCAGAAGCTGACCAAAAGCTTGCCCGATTTCTGATAAATCGAGCCCAAATACAACAATCAGATAAAAGCGCAGGTAGAAGTAAATGAAAAAGGACCCCCACGGGTCCTTATCTCCATATATTTATGAAGTTATAGAAATAGATTCATAAATTAAACAAGAAAAAAGATATTTGGATCGATGTGAAGACGATAATCTCACATCGATCCAAATACAAGTCTATGACAGGAGCTGTTCGATTGTTGCCTTTTGGTCATCACTGGCCTGTATGGCGGGATCGAAGATCGCGGTCGAGATTGGAAGACCCTTTATATTGACCGCTACTTTGATGGCAGATACAAACAAATCGCAGGCGTCGTAGACGGCCATGAGCGACGAGATGCGCTTGGCGCACTCGATGGCGGTCGCGAAGTCGCCTGCCTGGTAGGCGCCGTGCAGCCTCACAAAGAGCTCGGGCTCCACGTTGGTGAGGCCACACAGAACGCCGTTGCCGCCGCTCGCGCGGTTGACCAGGTAGTACTCGTCGAAGCCGGAAAGGACCGAGAACTCGGGGTTGACCTTGCGGACGGCGCGGATGACCTTGCGCGTGTGACTGATGGTGTCGACCGTGTCCTTGATGCCGCAGATATTCGGATGGGCGGCGGCGAGCCTGGCCACGAGCTCGGGCGACAGGTCGGTGCCGGTGCGCGCCGGAAAGTTGTATAGCACGACGGGTAGGTCGGTGGCGTCTGCGATGCCACCAAAGTACTTTTCGGCAGCGTCGTCGGTGGGCCCGAAGTAGTACGGCGAGACCGCCAGAACCGCGTCGGCACCGGCCTTCTTGGCATAGCGCGTGAGTTCGAGGACGTTGTCGTAGGTGGTGTCACCCACGCCGACGAAGACCTTCATGCGGCCGGCGACCCGCTCGACGGCAAAGTCGATGACCGACTTCTTGTCCTCGAGGCTCACGCTGTAGAACTCGCCGATGCTGCCAAACAACAGCACGCCGTTGATGCCCGCGTCGGCCAGGTGGTCCAGGTGCCTGCCCCACAGCTCGTAATCGATCTTTCCATCATCGTCGGTGATGGTGATGGAGGGGCAGAAGACTCCCTCAAACATGTGTCACTCGCTTTCCGGGGTCGCACCCCCACAAATCCCTGCACTGCCGAGAAGGACCTAGAGGTAGTAGGCCTTGACGGCGTTATCGTAGAAGACACCCTGCTTCTCGGCGTCGGTGAAGACGTCGGAGTCCTCGATGAAGCTATAGAGGTCCTTGTAGTCGAACTTGGTGAGGACACAGGGGGAGTCGGTGCCCCAGATGATCTTGTCGGCGCCCAGGACGTCCTTCGCCATCGCGATGTACTCGAGCGCGGTGGGATACGGGTAGGCCTCGGGAGCAACGTTCCAGGGCAGCGCGGAGAGATCGACCCAGACGTTATCGTGGGCGAGGTACGGAAGCGCGCACTTGAGGACGTCGCCGTCCTCAAGGGACGGGGCGAGCAGGTGGCATACGACAATGTGCAGGCCGGGGTACTTCTTGGCCAGGCGATATACGGCCTCGGGCTGGCAGCTGGACTGGTTGGGGCTGCCGATGTCGAGCACCAGAGTGGCGTCCTCGACCTGGGCGATCCTGTCGATGAGGACCGTCATCTCGGGGCCGTCGACCGCGAAATCGCGGTGGTAGCCGGAAAGGCCGCCGCCCACAGAGACCTCGAACTTGAAGACGTGGGCGTGCAGATCGTTGATGAAGTGGTCGAGGATCTGCTGGGCGCAGCGGCAGAAGGGGTCGAGCATGACCGCGGCTTTGAAGCGGTCAGGGTACTTCTCGGCGCATTCCATAGCGTATTCGTTCTGCAGGCCGTACAGGACGCCCTGCAGCAGGATGGCCTTCTCGACGTCGTTCTCGTCCATGACGTCCATGAAGGTCTCAACGAGGTACTCCTTGTCTCCCTTGCCCTCGGGGACGATACGGAACTCTTCGCCGGTGGCCCAGCGACAGTTGCCGTTGCCTAGGGGGCGCAGCTCTCCGGCCTTGCCCATGGAGCCGATGTGGTCAAAGACGTGGGCGTGTGCGTCGATCTTCTTCATTTTGTTCTCCTTACGTCAAACAATGTCTTATGGATATATGGTCAGTGACGGATACGCTTTGCTGCCAGGTGGGCACCACCTCCAGTCGAACCCGCAGGCGCGGGACATAGAATGGCCTTGCAATCCGGACGCTAGGCGGACTGCTCCTCGGCCTCCATCTCCTCCTCGGTCACGTCGTCGATCGGGACGAAGAGCGTGAACAGGAAGGCGAGGCCAAAGGCGAGCGCCAGCGAGATGCAGAAGGGAACGAACGCGCGGCTCATGAAGACGGGCAGCGTGGTGAGCGCAGGCAAAGCGAAGGCGGTGCCGGCGCAACCGAACAGGCCTGCCACGGCGGAGCCAATGCCGCCGGCGACGCATGCGCAGACCATGGGCTTCTTGAGGCGCAGGTTCACGCCGTACATCGCGGGCTCGGTGATGCCCAGCAGCGTGGTGAGCGAGGCGGAGATCGCCTGGGAGCGGAACTTCTTGTTCTTGGTCTTGAGGGCGACGGCGAGCGCGGCACCGCCCTGGGCGAAGATCGCGCCGCCGAACAGGGCCATGATGGTGTCGAAGCCGTAGACTGCGACGTTGTTCATGGCAATGGGGAACAGGGCCCAGTGCAGGCCGAGGATGACGAGGAACGGCTGGAACGCGCCGATCAGCGCGCCGGCGACGAGCGGCGAGAGGTTGTAGACGGCCTCGTAGCCCTGCGCGAGCCAACCGCCCACGATGGTGCCGAGGGGGCCGAAGACGGCCAGGGTGAGCGGGACGATAACGATGATCGTGATAGGCGGCGTGAACAGGCCGCGGAAGGTCTCGGGGATGATCTTGTAGCAGGCCTTCTGGACCCAGCTCGCGCAGTAGATGGCAAGAAGGATGGGGATGACGGAGCTGGAGTACGTCGCCTTCGAGAGCTCGAGGCCAAACAGGTAGACGGGCGCGTCCGCCGCCATGATGGTGGTGATGGACGGATACACCAGGATGCAGCCGAGAAGGACGGCGGTCACCGTGTCAACATCGAAGCGCTTTGACGAGGTGTAAGCAAGAAACACCGGGATGAAGTAGAACAGCGAGTCGGCCATCGCGTTGAGGATCGCATACGTGGTCGAGTCGTCGGTGACCATGCCCGAGACCTGCAGAAGCGTCAGGATGCCCTTGAGGATGCCGACGGAGACGAGCAGGTTGATGATCGGGAGGAAGAACGAAGACAGCAGGTCGATGACCGCGTTGACGCCGCGTTGGAACGCGTTGGGCGTCTTTTCTGGGGCTTGCGTGGTTGTCACGGTTTCTCTCCTTTCTGAAGCGTCCTGTCAGACGCTGGCCTACATATAGTTGCAGATGTGCGGAAGGGCGGTCTCGGTATAGCCAAGGGCCTCGGCGCAGACCTTGCGGCCGTTGCAGACGGCGATGATGTCGTCGAGCATCCTGTCGCGCATCTCCTCCATGGACTCGGGGCCGTAGATCGTCGGGCTCGCGTCGAGGTCGGTGTTGTCCCTCATGGCCTCGTAGGTGCGCTTGTTGGCAGTCAGGCGATACACGGGCGCGATGGCGTTTCCGGTTGGGGTGCCAAGACCGGTCGAGAAGACCACGAGCTGGCAGCCGCCGGCGATGATGCCGCCCACGCTGGAGGGGTCGTTGCCGGGGGTGTCCATCACGACGAGGCCCTCGTGCGGATTGAGCTGCGCCGCGTACGGATAGACGGCGTTGAGGGGGCTGTGGCCTCCCTTGTGCACGCAGCCGAGAGACTTCTCCTCGAGGGTCGTGAGTCCGCCAGCCATATTTCCAGGGCTGGGGTTGCCCTCTCGCATCTCGGCGCCAAACATCTGGACGTACTTCTCGTAGTCGTAGACGATTTTGAGGATGTCGTCCGAAACTTGCTTGTCCTTCGCGCGCCGGGCGAGGATGTGCTCGGCACCAAAGAGCTCGGGCGTCTCGCACAGCACGGAGGTGGCACCATGATTGACGAGCCAGTCGGAGACCTCGCCGATCAGCGGATTGGAGCCAAGGCCGCTCGAGGGGTCGGAGCCGCCGCAGTTGGTGCCGAAGATGAGCTCGGAGATGTCAGTGGGCTCGCGGACGCACCGGTCCGCCTCGGTGACCATCTTGCGGGCAAGGCGCGTACCCTCCTCGATCGCCCTGATGGAGCCGCCGACCTTTTGGATGACCAGGGTCTCGACGGGCTTGTTGGTGCGCTCGCGAATCGCGTCGACCACGATGTCGTTCTGGCAGCCCTCGCAGCCCAGGGAGACGCAAACGATGCCATAGATGTTCGGGTTCGCAGCGTAGCCTGCCAAGGCAGCAATAGTCACCTTCTGGTCGCAGTCGACCTGCGAGCAGCCATTCTGGTTGTGGAAGGAGACGCAGCCCTCAACCGCGTTCGCGATCCTCTCCGTGGTGTCGGAGGCACAGATGCTCGTGGGAAGGATCAGGACGTGGTTGCGGATGCCGACACGACCGTCCGGGCGACGGTAGCCCATGAAGGTGCGCGTGCCCTCCGCGGACGAGGAGGTCTTGGAGGCGACGGAGTCGGTGTCGGTGACGACGGAGTCCTTCAGGTCGTCGGAGCTGGCGCAGTTGTGTGTATGAACATGCTGTCCGCGCTTGATGTCAGTGGTGGCCACACCGATGAACTCGCCATACTTGACGATCTTCTCACCCTTGGGGATGTCCACGAGGGCAATCTTGTGGAACAGCGGGATGTCGTCGGTCACGGTAACGCTCGCCAGCGTGCCGTCCGGCATGGGATAGCGGGCCTCGGCGCCCGCCTCCAGTTGGTAGGTGGCGACGGCGACGTTGTCCCTCTGATCGATGACAACGGCGTTTTGGCCTTGGCTTACAGCGTCTGACATGTTTCCTCCCTATGTCCATTTGAATAACGTTCGTATTTACGAACGTTATTCGTTATACGGAACAATATATATGAAATGCTGAAGATCTCACACGGTCCCGCCGCGAATGGTTTTGGTTGGCCGGTGAACGGTTGCTTGAAGGGGCATGCCGCTATACTTACGGGGAAAGTTTGGGCGTTAATGAACAAGGAGAGTTGCCATGTCCTCGCGATATAATCCTGCTGGCCACCGCTCTACCTTGCGGGTTCTATCAATCTTTGAAGCCCTTTCGGCTACAAAGAGCGGACTTACCATGGCAGAGATATGCCGCATTGTCGGCGCTCCAAAGAGTAGCCTCTTCTCGATTCTGCACACCATGGCCGATTCGGATTACGTTAGTTATGACGAGACTACCGGTAGGTATTCGATTGGGCTTAAGACGTATCTGCTGGGCAAGGCATTCGATCGTGAGAGTGGGGGATTGTCCTCTTTTGAGACAGCCATGCGAAAGGTTGTCGCATCGTGCGGAGAGACCTGTCAGCTCGGTGTGCTCGACCACGGTCGTGTCCTCTATATTTCGCGCGTTGATTCCCCCCAGCACATCCGTCTTTCATCGGAAATCGGTAAGACCCTTCCTGCACACTGCACGGCGATTGGAAAGGCGATTCTATCTCGATGGGATGAGGAGTTGGTTCGCTCGCTGCTTCCTGTCCCATTCGAAAAAACGACTGAGCATGCGGTAAAACACATAGATGACCTGATGCGGCAGCTCGAGGAGGTCCGACGGTGTGGTTTTGCATATGATCATCAGGAGATGGCAGAAGGGGTTGAGTGCATCGCCGTTCCCATAGAAAAAGGCGGGCGTCTCTATGGTTTAAGCGTTTCGGTCCCTGCGTATCGTTTTGACACTGAGGTGCAAAACGAGGTAGAACACGTGCTTTCTGATGCAAGGGACCAGTTGGAGCGCGTTTCGTAGGCTTTTGTGCCGCAGTGCGCGGTGCGCGATTGCATAGTGATAACACGCCGCATTCATATTGCCCCCTTGAAATGCTCGGTATATACTATCCAAGCATTTAATTTATCCCAATGCGCAATTGCGGGCATCGCCAAGTGGTAAGGCATCAGCTTCCCAAGCTGACACTCGCGGGTTCGAGTCCCGTTGCCCGCTCCATTCGAATTTCAGGCACGGTAACGTTTCGTTACCGTGCTTTTTTCAATAAAGTGCCGGGACTCGAACCCGCCAGGGTGCGAGCGTTAAATAAACGCGAAGCGTTTATAGCGAGCAGGCAAGGTCGCCGATAGGCGACCACAGCCGGTGCGTATTTGCAAAGCAAATACGTGGACGTCCCGTTGCCCGCTCCAGTAAAAAGCACAAGCACGGCACCATCACGGTGCCGTGCTTTTTTCAATAAAGCCGGCGATGATGGATCCCTCTACGACGTTGGGTGTTTCGACGGTTGGGGAAGATGGAGTTTGAGAAATAGCTTGCCATGCGTGCCCACTGCCGCTCATGCATAGAGCGGCAGTGGGCTATTTTGCTGTATGGCGCTGGCGGTCAGCAAGATTGCAGTGTTCGATTGGGTGTCAATTCCAGTCTGATTTAGCATACGTGCTGCCGCCCAACACTGTGTTCTGCCGAACGGCAGAAAGCTTGTTCTATCGCGACTGGCAGTCAGGCACATTCTGGGCCAGTTGTGCACTTGGCTTGGAATGTACTTGTTTGGCGGAATCGAAATCGCGAGCCATATTACTCGACTATGTGCCACTCAGCAGCCGAAGTGCTTCCGGCGTTGGTGATGCGGCCGGCCTTCCGTAAGCTTTGGAGTAGATAGCTTACATGGTCGCCTTTTTGCTTTGCCGTAAGGTCTGCCGGCAGAGCATGATCCAGTCCTGCGATAATCTCCGCTCTTGAACATGGGCGCACGCGCAGAAGTTCCAAAATCAGTTCCTTGAAGACACTATTGTCTACGCCCTTGTTGCGCACATACTCGCTGTGGGCACCGGTTACCGCTGCCACTTCGGCAGAGACCGTCAGCTTGGGGAAACGACCTCTAACGAGGCCCTGTTTGTGAAGCAGGCGTGACTGTTCCTTTGTGATGGGTAGTCCCTTCTGAACGAGGTCCAACAGCAGCACTGTCGCCAAATCAAGATTTCGATTGCTTGCGAGAAGTCGAGAATAGTCCTCGTTGAGCACTGTACCGTACAGTGTTACGGCAACGCGTCCAACCTCAGATAGATCGTAGGTGGGCATTGGTAGCAGGCGGTTACGCTGAATATCGAAGACGTTGCGAATACCTATGGCGTTGCGGTCCATCATACCCGTCTTATTCATGGCAC
The DNA here is from genome assembly GCA_902491345.1 of uncultured Collinsella sp. Lineage (GTDB taxonomy): Bacteria > Actinomycetota > Coriobacteriia > Coriobacteriales > Coriobacteriaceae > Collinsella. The sequence goes on along the minus strand of CABUHI010000002.1, from coordinate 17,122 downwards.
TTGAAAGCAGGGGATTACGATAATACGGCGGCTTGTAACCGCTCGCGAGCGCATTCTCTATCGTCCCGGGGATAAAAGCGCCCTCGTTCTTGAATACAAGCCTGTCCTCATATTCAAGAACGTTAATTTTCCCCGACATTCTAAAATCTTGGTGAGCTATGGCGTTGTGAAGAAGCTCTCGGATGACTTCGGGGCTGTAGCGATGTGCTTCGGTGGGGAACAATGTCTCTTCGCGGTCGAAGAACCGGTATTTTTCGTTTCTTATCTTTCCCAGAACGCGATCGACCTGCAGGATGAACGGCGGTTCAAAATGTTCATAGGCCATAGTGGAGCCGTCGCTTGCGTAGAGCGTCCAAGTAATGCGTGGTTCGATGCCACCCAGAAAGACGCTCGACTCCGGCTTGCCCAGAAGGACAAGCGCCGCATTGCTCACGTGGCCGTGGATCACAAGTGCCATTTTGCTGAGGATGGACGTTTTATCGAGGTTGCGAACTGCAGGCTGACTTTCTCCGTATTTTTCGATGAATTTGGAGCACGCGAAGCTTACTGCCTCTGGATCGAGGTCATCGATGTTTGCCTCATAGGCAATTTGACGCGACCAGTCTGGCCGACTTTGCCCGTAGATGGCGTCGAGTTTGAACTTGGGCATCTCCACGAGGGACTCATTCTCGCGAGACCAAGGGATTCCATGCCAAGTCGTTGGCGTTGCAAAGCTGCCGGCCGGAATCTGGAATGCAACGATACGTTTACCATCAACTTCAAACTCGTAGATCTCTTCGAAAGTCATGCCATTATTCGTGTGTTGGGCGATTTCATGTTTCAGGCGTCGCAGGCCAACGCTCGGCGTTTGGGATTCTTTGCGGTAGGCAGTTCCCTTTATCTGACGGTTGTCTGAAATGCCGAAGAAAAGCCATCCGCACTCTGCTTTGCGCAGATTTGCCTCATTGCTAAGCGCGGAGAAATACTTTCCAATGTCCTCAAAATCATAGTTTTGCTTTGCTGCTTTGTATTCGACGACCTCGGTCTCGACGTCGGCGATGATGCGCAGAAGCAAGGAGGGCATTTCGCTTGTTTTTCGTATCATGGCACTCCATATAATGTAATTCGATTAGCAACTAATGTAATTATATCTTTCATTACATTAATTGTCGGCGTATAAGGACGTAAGTCGGTTGTACGCCCCAACGCTTCAATACATTCAACGTTCTTGCTAGCTATTGAATGCGAAGGCAACTGCCAGAGAAAGCGGCAAACAGCACAGCTTCCTCTAATGTAATTAAACATGTATTTTTACATACAACGGATGGGATTACATTAGTTCGCGGGGCTTTCGTTGCCCGCTATAGTCGCGTCCACCGTTCACCTCCCTTGCCCGCTCCGATCCCAATCCCAAAGTGTTAGGTTAATGCCTACTGCCCATACTCGCACTCGCGCACGGTACAATGGTTGGGTTACGACCAACGTGCCAATAACCAACAAGGAGCCGCTATGATCGATCGCTATACCCGCCCGGAGATGGGACACATCTTCTCCCTCGAGAACAAGTACGCCATTTGGCAGGAGATTGAGGTCCTGGCCTGCGAGGCTCAGGCGGAGCTCGGCAAGATCGGTATTTCCAAAGAAGAGGCCCAGTGGATTCGCGACCACGCCAACTTTGAGAAGGCGAAGGTTGACGAGATCGAGGAGGTCACGCGCCACGATGTCATCGCCTTCCTGACCAACATGAAGGAATATATCGACGCCGATGTTCCCGAGGGCGAGCCCAAGCCTAGCCGCTGGGTTCACTACGGTATGACCAGCTCCGACCTGGGTGATACTGCTCTGTGCTATCAGCTTACTCAGGCGTGTGACCTGATTATCGAGGACGTCAAGAAGCTCGGCGTGATCTGCAAGCGCCGCGCCTTCGAGGAGCGCAATACGCTCTGCGCCGGCCGCACCCATGGCATCCATGCTGAGCCGATGACCTTCGGTATGAAGTTTGGCTCTTGGGCATGGGAACTCAAGCGCGACCTCGATCGTCTTGAGGACGCTCGCAAGAACGTTGCCTTCGGTGCCATCTCCGGTGCCGTCGGCACCTACAGCTCCATCGAACCGTTCGTCGAGGAGTACGTCTGCGAGCACCTGGGCCTGGTCCACGATCCGCTGTCCACGCAGGTCATCAGCCGCGATCACCACGCCTACCTTGCCGGCGTGCTTGCCACTACAGCGGCCACCTGCGAGCGCATCGCGACCGAGGTCCGCAACCTGCAGAAGACCGATACGCTCGAGGCCGAGGAGCCTTTCCGCAAGGGCCAAAAGGGCAGCTCCGCCATGCCGCACAAGCGCAACCCCATCACCATGGAGAAGGTCTGTGGCCTGTCGCGCGTCGTGAAGTCCAACGCTCAGGTCGCCTTTGACAACGTCGCCCTGTGGCACGAGCGCGACATTTCGCACTCTTCCGCCGAGCGCGTCGCCCAGGCCGATAGCTTCATCGCGCTTGACCATATGTTCCAGTGCCTCATTCGCGTTATCGACGGCCTGCAACTGTATCCGGCCCGCATGATGGCCAATCTCAACAAGACCCGCGGCCTCATCTTCTCCTCCAAGGTGCTGCTTGCCCTCGTCGATACGGGCATCACCCGCGAGGACGCCTACGCTATCGTGCAGGAAAATGCCATGGCCACCTGGCACGAGGTGCAGGATTGTGTCTCTGGCCCCACCTTTAAGGAGCGTCTCGAGGCCGATCCGCGCTGTACCGTCAGCCAGGAAAAACTCGACGAAATCTTTGATCCGTGGGACTTCCTCACCCGCATCGATACGGTCTTCGACCGCCTGGAGCAGCTCGAGTTCTAACTGATTGATTTGGGGCGTAGTCAAACCGATCAGTTTGCTTTTGGCCCCAATTGAAGTGTGAATTTCCGGCTCAAGCCCCGTTGGTAACTCGTTTTGCCGACGGGGTTTTTGCGTGAGAGTGCTTGGAAAAGCTACATTACAACGGGCGATTTTTAATGCGGGAATGTCGCTTGCCGATAATTTGACTCTTCCGACAAACATTAGCTTGTCAGTGTCGGTTGGGGGGGGGGTATCCTTAAGCCAATTTTAATGTGTGGGAGAATGCTGCATTTTTCACGAGAGATTGGACTTAGGGGAATGAGAAAAGGGTTTTGGAGGATAGCAGCTGCGTTCTGTTTGGCTTTAGCTGCTGTGTCAATTGCAGGTATGGCGTCGCCTTCGACGGCTGTGGCGTCTGAGGTGCAGAGCGGGAACGTCTACGTCTATAGCAATCAGCACAGCCTTTTCGAAAACGGCTCAGTAGCCGTTGGGCAGAGACTGTCGGGAAGTTTGGACTTCTGGTTGCAAGGAAATGTCCCTTGGGAAAAACTGGGTTCGGCTGCTCAAGATAAAAAGAACTATAAAGTTACGGTTTCCGATGATGACCGAGACAACATTTCTCTGTCTTCCAGTGATTCTGGTCAGTGGTCCTATGTATTGAATCCTAAGACCGTCGGCGATGGAAAGTTAAGGATTACCGTCACGTTTAATTACGGTGACTACAGCGCCGAGGGATATCTTGAGATTAGTTTGGCCGAAAAACTCAATCCGGTGACGTCTGTTAAGTACGCAAGCGGTCCTGACGAAACGCCATCTTCAAGTGCGACAGTCTATTACACGGATAACTGTTCGGTTTGTGGTGAGGCGCACTACGGTAACACATCGGGCTATATCTTGTTTGCCTTTGAGCGTCCCAGCGAGGAGCCGACGGTATTTGATTTCGACAGCACTAGAAATGACTGGTCAAGCTCAAGCTTCATTACTTCGATGAGCTTGAGTAGCGTTGTGTCTTATGACAAGGACGGCTACCAGAAGAAAGCGCCGATCCGCATAACTCCTTGCGGTAAAGGTGGAAATGAAGTTGAGGTAAGACTGAACTATTTTCAGGATGGCCTCCAGACGAAAAAGCTTTGCGACGTTTCGTGGCGTGAGCAGAATCCTGCTTATGTAGAGGAAAACTTGAACGGAATCATGGCCCTCGGTTCCCATGATGGGATTGGGGCGACCGACCTTATTAATATTCAACTGAATCCTGTTGGACAGGCCTGCCGAAAGAGCCCTTCTTCGCGTGAATTCAAGTACACAATCAAAGATGGAAACGACGTAATTTCAATTGACGAATACGGGATCGTTTGGGCCAAAAAGGTGGGCGTCGCGACAATTGTCGCTACTGATCCGTTCGGGCAGGAGCATATCGGTACCATCAAGGTGGTCGCGCTCCCTGCTGAAAAGCCTTCAATTAAGTTTCTTGAGTCAAAAGAGATAACACTGTCTACCGATTACAACCCATCCTATGAGAGTTCTCGTGTCCTCGATTGCGCTCGGCGAGACTATCATGGCACCATGATGAGCGCTGATGCGGTTACGCTTCTTAAAGATTATCCTCATCTCGACTACTATTGCTTTAAGTCGAGCGATACGAGTGTTGTCCGTGTTGCCGAAGGTGCATTGGATCAAGCCAGCGCGGGCTATATGGTATCTGCGGTTGGACGTGGCACCGCAACGGTTGATGTCTATCTCGGTGATCCAGATAATGGGGGCCTACTCTGCGACACGCTGGTGGTTCACGTTGTGGGCTCCGGTGAAGAACCTTCAAAAACAACGGTTTCCATTGCAGATGGCTATGCCACCTCTATGGACAAAGGTACGACCCAGCAGCTGAAGGCTCAGGTTTCTCCTGATGATAAGGCCGGCCAGGTTGTCTGGTCCTCTTCTAACGAGAGTGTCCTTACCGTTGACGCCAACGGTCTCGTCACTGCTGTTGGTGACGGTACCGCAAGCATCACGGCAACGGTCGATGGCGTTTGTGCAACCACAGATGCGATTACGGTAACCACTCCGGTTGTTAAGGTGTCGGGCGTCAAGCTCAGCGCTGCGAATCTTAAGCTTGCTGTGGGCGGTGAACCCTCGACGTTGACCGCAACAGTTGAGCCCGACAACGCAACGAATAAGAACGTGTCCTGGTCGTCGAGCGATCCTACGGTCGCTACGGTTGCAGATGGCATCGTGACCCCGGTCAAGGCCGGTGCCGCCACGATTACCGTCACCACTGAGGACGGCGATCATAGTGCCGCGTGCAAGGTGACGGTTATTCAACCTGCCACGGGTATCACGCTTGATAAGCAGAAAGTCGCGCTTGTGGGCGCTGCAGTCGAGCAGCTTAAGGCAGCGGTCGTTCCCGTGGAAGCTAACCAGACAGTTGTCTGGAAGTCCAGCAACGAAAGTGTCGCTACGGTCGATCAGGCCGGAAAGGTGACGCCTGTTTCCAAAGGCACCGCAACCATTACTGCTTCGACCGAAGACGGAAACTATTCTCAATATTGTGCTGTGACTGTTTCCAACCCCGCAACAAATCTTGCGGTCGACCAAAGCGCCCTCAACCTCAAGAAGGGCGAAGAAGGCACCGTAAAGGTTTCTCTTGCCGGAGCCCTTGCGGGTGAGGTCGACGAGACCAAGCTTGCTCTGGATGACACGGGCGCTTCGAAAGCATTTAAGGTTGTCGACAACGGCGATGGCTCCTACACCGTTACCGCTCTCAAGACAGGTTCCGGTTCATTTGTCATCACGGCAGGGTCGCTCTCCCAGACCGTTTCTGTGACCGTTATCAATCCCGTCCAGAAGGTCGAACTCAACAAGACGAGCCTGTCCCTTACTGTGGGCGATGCCTCCGCAAAGCTCTCCGCAACGGTGAATCCTGCCGATGCAGACGATGCGGCTGTGAGCTGGACCTCCAGCGATTCATCGGTCGCCTCGGTCAAAGACGGCGTCGTGACGCCGCTTAAGGCCGGTACAGCCACAATCACTGCCACCTGTGGCGACAAAACCGCGACCTGCGCCGTTAGCGTAGCGGCGAGGACCATTGCAGGCGTTGCGAGTAGCGACGGAACGGACGTTAGCGTAAGCGCCGAGAACGATGTTGCTGCCGGCTTTGCCCAGAACAACAACATCTCCCTTGTGGTCGAGAAACCGACAGACCTTTCCGACGCCGCCAATGCTGCGATTTCCGGCCTTGAGCAGGGGAGCACCAAGGTTGCCGAGAAACTCGATATCAAGCTCCTCAAGGATGGCGAGGTCATCGAGAACTATGATGGCATGTCCTTCATCGTCCGTGTCAAGATGACCGCAGCTATGAAAGCCCTCACTAATCTCAAGGTGCTTTACGTTGCCGAGGACGGTTCCACCCATGCTATGGATACGTGGATCGAGGGGGACTACCTCTGCTTCCGCACGAGCCACTTCTCGACGTACGTGGTGACGGGCGAGGAGGCCAATGGCGAGCCGGTTCAGCCTACACAGCCCGTGACGCCGTCCCAGCCTAGTCAGCAGACGACGGCTAAGGTGACCAAAACGTCTACTAAGGCTACCAAGGGCGCGCTCGCCAACACGGGCGATCATGCCCTTGCTGTCGCCTTTATTGCGGCTGTTGCCGGTGTTGTGCTGATTGCCTTCGCGCTTATGCGCAAGCGGTTCGAGCGTTAGAGCGCACATCTCGTTTAAGTGTGACTTTCCAGTCCAAGCCCCGTTGGTAACACGCTTAACCAACGGGGCTTTTCCGTTAAAGGTTTCATCCCGTGTGTCTTGCGCAGCGCAGTGGGTCGGAGGCCGTCCGCTACGTTGGTGGAGATCTTTGATCCGTGGGACTTCCTCACCCGCATCGATACGGTCTTCGACCGCCTGGAGCAGCTGAACTTCGAGTAGGATTAACCTAATTCGACCGCTTGCGGATGCATTTCAACCTTTGGCGCCTTGCCCATCTTGGGCGAGGCGCTTTTTTTTTGCCGCATCAGCCCCGGGTATAAAATGAAATCCGACTGCTGTTTCGATGAAGGGAGGCGCGTGCCCGGACGCATCAAGCGAGCCGCCATCGTCTCGTTTACGCTCATACTCCTTGTTGCCGTCTGTGCGGGCGCCCTGACGTATACCGTTCGAAGCAGTTCTTCCTCCTCGAATGAAGGCGACAAAGATCTCCCGGTACTCAAAATCGGCGTTACGGATAACGACCCCTATGTGTATGTCGATACCGCGGGCGATTACGCCGGTATCGATATCGACATCGCCCGCGAGGCCTGCAGGCGCGCGGGGCTCAAGCCACAGTTTGTCGATATTGACTGGAACGATCGCGACCGGCTGCTCAAAAACGGTGATATCGATTGCCTGTGGTGTGATTATTTTCCCTGTTATCGCGAGGATAAGTATTACTGGACCGAGCCGTATCTAACCGTGACGGTCTCGGTTGCCGCCAAGAAAACGAGTGGCATCAAGTCCTTGGCGCATCTCGATGGAAGCAAGACCATCGCGGTGATTGCGGGCTCGGTGAGCGAACGCCGATTGCTCGCAGGGGATCTGGAAATCTCGCCGGACGTGCAAATCAAATCATATGGTTCTGCCGAGCTCTGCAAAGCCGCCCTCGCCAAAGGGTATGTTGACTGTTGGATGGCGGACGTTCAATCGCTTGATCGACTCGTCATCCAGTATCCCGGCGTTTATCGTGTGTTTGCCGACAACGTTATGACGGTTGACCTGGGCGTTGCATTTGATGTTGCCTATGAGGGAGAGTGCGTCAAAAACCTCAATGCCGCGCTGTTCGATATGGATCGAGACGGCACGATAGGGCGCATTGTGGACAATTACAAGGCAGGAGCGACAACGGGCGGGCAAGGAGCGGAATCATGACAAATGATGAGCACCGCTTGCGTCGAAAGACTCTGACCGTCATAGCTGTCGGCGTTATTGTCAGCGCTGTCTTGTTAGGCCTGTTGTATACGGTTGGAACCCATCGCTGCCTCGAAAAAACGCTTGGGTTTGGCCAAGAAACCATGGTGTTTTTGGAAAACGCTTGCGAAAAATATGACCGCTACGAACAGGGGAGAAAAACCGAGGAGACGCACGATTTGCTCGCCGCGGTCGAATCGTTTGCGACGTTCCTGTCCCCTGATCGCGTTGAGGTTAACAACGATCTTATCGAGCAATTTGTCCATGCCGAGAACCTTTCGGGGTTGATGGTCATGGACTCCGATGGCCATATGGCTGCCCACTACGACATCGATGGTCGCGATCCGCTCATGTTGTGGCGAGAGGAGCTGGCCTGTTCGCCGGTCGCATCGATGTATCAAGGTTCCAAAGTGACCTACTCAACTGTCGTTGAGCGCCGTGGTGTCGTTTTTGCCGTCTGTGCTGTCCCGTATGGCGACGGCGTTGCCCTGGCATACCGCTCACTTGTTTCCGATTCGGCGGACGACTATTCATATGCCATAGCCGACGTGCTTTCGAACAACACCTTCCACCAGGGCCCCACGGTGCTTGTTATGGAGGATGCGGAGATTGTCTCATCCAACAGCGCCGATGCCGATGTGTCGCTCGCTCGACTCCTCACCAGTACAGGAGTTGAATGGAAAGAAGATGGCCTGACGCGCATCGAATATCGAGGAGACAAATGGTATGCCGTGCGTGCGGCATATAAGGACTACCGCCTGTTTGCGCTATATCCCAAATCTGAGGTCATGTCTGACAGGATTTCATTTGTCGCCGTCGGCGTCTTGGTGTGCCTTGCGTTTTGGGTCGTGGTGCTGTTGGCTCGAAATATCGTTGACCACCGCAATTTGGTCTAAAAGGATAAACAGCTCGGCATTATCAATGCCATAAGCGCCATCTACGATTCGACCTTCCTTTTGCATCTCGACACCCTCGAAATCGAGGGAATCAATATGTCGCCGGCGATAGCGAAGATATTTGCCGAGCACAACGAGGCATATGACTTTATGGACACAGTCTGCCGGGATATCGTGAGCCCCGAAAGCCGCGAAGCGGTTGTGGGACTCGTAGATATAAGTACGCTTCGTGAACGTATGGAGGGCGTACCGTACTTGGCTGCCGAGGTGCGAGATTGTCGAGGCGCTTGGTACTCGCTACAGGTTGTCCCCCAGCATCGCGATGAGCAAGGCCGGCTGGAGTCGGTTGTCGTGGCGACGCACAACATATCGATGGTCAAGCATGCCGAGGAGCTGTCATACCAAGATAAACTGACGGGGCTTCGCAACCGCAACTATCTTGAATCGCGTGGAGATAGCCTGGTAAACGAGGACTTGCCGGTGAGCGTGATTATGGTGGACTGTAATTATCTCAAGCGGACCAACGACATCTATGGTCACGAGATGGGGGATGAGCTGCTGCGACGGACGGCGTCCGTGCTGCGGCGGGTGGCTGGTGCGGATTACCTGCCGATGCGCGTTGGCGGCGACGAGTTTTTGCTGGTTTGCCCCCATACTGACAACGAGTCTGCGCTCGGGCTGGAACAGGACCTTCGTCTCGGTCTTGCCGCGGTAAGCGATGAGACCCTGACGGTCAGCGCATCGATTGGCGTGGCGACCGTCGAGACGGCTGGAAATACGCTGGCCGATGTATATCGCGTCGCCGACCACAATATGTATCGTGAGAAGCGCATGGTCCACGTACAGGGTGCGGACTGCTAATCTTGCCCCCACCAGTCCAAGCATCGTAGGATGTTGAATCGGTGCTTGCGATAATAAGTCGGTCCAGGCGGGGATAATAGACGTCTGAAATTTCTTTCTGAGAGGGGATCTCAATGATTAGTTTTGACTACAAGCCTCAGGGTGTATGCTCTCGCAATATTCACCTCAATCTCTCTGACGATGGCAGCAAGGTGCTGGGCGTCGAGTTTACTGGCGGCTGCGATGGCAACCTCAAGGCCATCTCCAGGCTGGTCGAGGGCGCTCCCGCCGATCGCGTAATCGAGGTTCTCGCCGGTAATACCTGCGGTATGAAAAAGACCTCTTGCGCCGATCAGCTTACGCGCGCTATCGAGGCCGCTCGCGCAGAGATCGCCTAATGAGCATCGCTGATCGCTTTAAGAATGGAATAACGCGTCGAGGTTTTGTGCTGGGTGGCGCCGCTACTGGTGCTGCTGCCGTACTGGCCGGTTGCTCGAAAAAAACGGGCGCGAGCGATGACGCCGCTGGCGAGCCGCAGGTTATCAAGGACGATTCGAAGATTGTCTCGATCACTGATGAGTACGAGGCTGTCGATATCGATTTTGAGCCCGCAGCCTCGTGGACGCTGCCGCTGGGCACGCTGCTGTACTACTGCGATGGCGACTACGCTGCCGCGATGATGGCGCCTGCTTCTGCCCTGCATGCCAATACGCTTGGTGTGCTCAACCTAGGCGATGGCTCGCTTACCACACTTATTGAGGATCCCATTGAGGGAACCGGTTATGCGTTTTACGACGTTCGCGCGGGTGATGGCGTGTTCGCGTGGGTCGAGATGAACTTTGCCAATGCGTCCTGGAAACTCTATGCGCAAAACCTTGCAGGCTCCTCCCTTACCGGCAACGCTGTCGAGCTCGACCGCGGTGGCGAAAACTACGATCCGCCGCTCTTCACAGCGTATGGGTCGTCGGTCATCTGGTATAAGATGCCTTCGTCCGGCGGCACCAAGACGAGTAACGATTCGTACTGCTACCGTCAGTCGCCCAGCGAGTCCAAGCCTGAGACTATTTGGAAGTCGACGGGCCGTTTCGCATCCGCCCCGCGTGTGAGCGACGGCATCCTGACCATCTCGCCCCGCGTGCACAATGATGAGGGCGTCTATTACGGTATGACGGCGATCGACCTGACTGACGGCAACAACACGAAGCGAGCTCAGCTGGTGCTGCCTTCGTCGGTTTCGCCTTTCGAGGCCGTGTATATGGGCGACACCTTCGTGTTCTCCATTGAGGCGACGTATAGCGGTGTGGGTAGCCTGGGCAATATGGGCACCTATATCGGTAGCGAGGGCGGGCCGTACCTCTTCCTTTCGCGTGAGCCGCTCGCGTGCGCTGCGGGAAGGAAAAACAAATACCTGGTTAAAGTTCAGGCGTCGCATTTTTTGATTGACACTTCGGCTAAGACCTACGGCTCGCTTCTGTCGCCCGACCGAGCCTTGGAGTATGGCGATTATCCTGCTACGGCGGGTAAATCGAGCTCGTTCTTAACGTACGCAACGGTGCGTAACAGCCAGGGAATTCCCGAGACGGTTACCGCTCGCTTGTTCTCTCTTTAGTCTCCGAGGGGTTAAAAAGGCGTCGACAGGGGAATAAGCGCGTTGTGACTATGAGTACCGCCCGCCGAGCTATCGCACCCATGCGATGCCCGGTGGGCTCAGGTGCGTTAAAATGAGCTTGTTCTTAGCTAATTGAGACAGGGGGGCCGTGTTATGGCTTCAGATGCAAAAAAGATTCTGCTGGTCGAGGACGAGAAGGCAATCCGTGACGCTGTCGCTGCCTATCTCGAGCGCGAGGGCTATTGGGTCGTGGGCGTGGGCGACGGCCAGTCCGCTATCGAGGAGTTCGAGAAGCATCAGTTCGACCTGGTCGTGCTCGACCTCATGCTCCCCAAGATTCCGGGCGAGCGCGTTTGCCGCACCATTCGCGACACCTCGGATGTCCCCATCATTATGCTGACAGCCAAGGGCGAGATCGAGGACCGCATTATCGGCCTCGAGCTCGGTGCCGACGACTACCTGATCAAGCCGTTCTCGCCGCGCGAGCTTGTCGCGCGCGTGCGCGCCTTGTTCCGCCGTGCCCACCAGGCCGATGAGCCGGCCGTCGAGGTGCTCGACTTTGGCGATCTGGTCATTGACATCTCGGGCCACAAGATTTTGGTCGAGGGCAAGGAAGTCGACCTGACGGCTTCCGAGTTCAAGCTGCTCACCACGCTTGCCCGTCACCCCGGCCGCGTCTACAACCGCATGGAGCTGGTCGAGAAGGTGCTCGGCTACGACTTTGAGGGTTACGAGCGCACCATCGACAGCCACGTGAAGAACCTCCGCGCCAAGCTGGGCGACGACCCCAAGAAGCCCAAGTGGCTCTACACCGTCCACGGTGTCGGCTACCGCTTCGAGGCTCCGACCAAGACCGATAAGTCGGACGAGAAATAAAGGAAATCACATATGACACCTGCGCGCTTTGAAATCGGGCAAAAGCATAAGCAGGAGAACGAGGCGGGTTCCAAGGCTAGTTGGAACACGCCTCGTTCCGATTCACGGCCAACGATGAGCTATCCCTCGCGCATGGCCCTGGCTTTTGCCCTAACATCGCTCATGACGGTATTGGTATTGGTGGGCGTAGTCTCCGTTGTATGGGGCACGGTTTTTACGGATTACACGCGCTCCAATATTGTCGAAATCGCCAATTCCGCTGCCGAAAAGTTGGCAACGTCATATGAGGAAAACGGTTCTTGGACTGCGGGGGAGCTGCGTACGGTCGCGACATCGAGTTTGGTGTCCGACGATCTTGGTATGCAGGTCGTCAATAAAAAGGGCGTCATCGTCTACGACGACTCGTGGCCCTCGGCAAGCGCTACTGCCGATGTACGCGAAAATCAGGCGACGACCGACGGTACGAGCGGAAAGAAGGCATCGCACAGTCCAGTCTCGTCTGCTCCCACCGATTCCAATAGTGTTGCCAATGTTGAGATCGTGACGTCCTCCGGCGAGCACGTGGGTCAGGTCAAATTGTGGGCGATTGGCTCCGATGCCCTGCTCACCAGGGCAGACTCAGCATTCAGAGAGAAGACCTTTAACGCCATGGCCCTTGCCGCGGTTGTGGCCGTCTGCATCTCGGTCGTTATCGGAGCGCTCATGTCGCGCATGCTCACCAAGCCGATTCATCGTATTACCAGCACCGCCAAGCAGATTCGCGATGGAGACCTGTCCGCTCGTACGGGCTTGCGCGGCGATGATGAGATCGATCAGCTGGGAGAGACCTTCGACGAGATGGCCACCTCGCTCGAAAAGGATATGAAGCACGAGAAGCGCCTAACCTCTGATGTTGCCCATGAGCTGCGCACGCCGCTCATGGCCATGCTTGCAACGGTCGAGGCCATGCAAGACGGCGTGTATCCCACCGACGACGAACACCTGGAGACAGTCGCATCCGAGACGCGTCGTCTGGCCCGTCTGGTGCAGCAGATGCTCGACCTGTCGCGCATGGAAAACAGTACCGCGCCGCTCAATCTGGAGCCGGTGGATATGGTGCCGTTTGTGCGTTCGATTGTGAATGGCCAGGAGCGCCTGTTTGCCGACCGTGACCTGCGTCTGCGCTTTGCAGATGAGACGCAGGGCCACGATGACGTTGTCGAGGCGGATCCCGACATGATCACGCAATGCGTCATCAACCTCTTGAGTAACGCCATGCGCTATACCCCCGAGGGGGGTTGGGTCGTGGTGTCGGTGCTCAGCGACCGCAAGCACGTCGATATCGCGGTTTCGGATACGGGCATCGGTATCGCCAAGGATGATTTGTCGCGCATCTTCGGTCGTTTTTGGCGTGCCGACGCCAGTCGCGCCCGCGAGGCGGGTGGCCTGGGCGTGGGCCTCGCCGTGACCAAGCAGATTGTCGAGCGTCATCACGGCTACATATCCGTGGAGTCGGAGCTTGGAAAGGGTACGACTTTTACGATTCATCTGCCTCGCGAGCACACGGCGGACGCGGCATCTACTACAATGGAGCACTAGCTTTTCGCTATTCGGTGAAGGAGGGGTTTCGTCTCTGCCGTTCCGAGTTTGCGAAAACATGCGGGGAAGAACCCGCATTACTGTCGTATTTTGGTAAGGAGTGACTCACGTGACTACGATGGAGCGTCGTCCGGATTCCCGTGGCAAGGTTCGTGATATCTACGATGCCGGTGAAAACCTGCTGATGGTCGCCACCGACCGCATTTCTGCGTTCGACTTCATTCTTCCCGACGAGATTCCGTTTAAGGGAGAGGTGCTCAACCGCATCTCGGCATTCTGGTTCGATAAGTTTGCCGACATCGTTCCCAACCATCTCGTCTCCATCGATCCGGCGGATTTCCCCGAGGAGTTTGCCGAGTATCGTGACTACCTCGCCGGCCGCGCCATGCTGGTCAAGAAAGCCCAGACGATTCCTATTGAGTGCATCGTCCGCGGCTATCTGACCGGTTCGGGCAAGAAGACCTATGACGAGAACGGCACCGTCTGCGGCATTCAGCTGCCCGAGGGTCTGACCGAGGCCTCCAAGCTTCCCGAGCCGCTGTTCACGCCGTCCACGAAGGCCGAGATCGGTGACCACGACGAGAACATTTCGTTCGAGCGTTGCTGCGAGATCGTGGGTGAGGACATCGCCACGCAGATCCGCGACCTGTCCCTCAAGATTTACAAGGCCGCTGCCGAGTATGCCGCGACTCGAGGCATCATCATCGCCGACACCAAGTTCGAGTTCGGTGTCATCGATGGCAAGGTTACGCTGATCGACGAGTGCCTCACGCCCGACTCCAGCCGTTTCTGGCCCGCCGCCAGCTACGAGGAGGGCAAGATTCAGCCCAGCTACGACAAACAATTCGTCCGCAATTGGCTCAAAGCCAACTGGGATATGACGGGGGAGACCCCGCACCTGCCCGCCGAGGTCATCGATGGCACGTCCGAGCGCTATCGCGAGGCCTTCCAGATCATTACGGGCTCCCAGTTCACAAGCATGAAGGAGAACGCATAAGTGAGTACCCGTAGCGCCACGAACAAGCGCACGCAATCCCACGAAGTTACCGGGGTTGCGCGCAAGTCCGCCGCATCTGCTAAGCCCGCCCGCCAGGCAGCGAGCTCCGTTCGCGTCGTGCCGGCATCATCCAAGGCACGCCGCAAGGAGCTCGAGAAGGGCGAAAACCTGGAAGGTCTTTCCAAGGAGGAGAAGCGCGCCCGCAAGGCCAAGCAGCGTGCTCGCGAGGATCGTATCTACACGGTGTCGAATATTCTCCTCAAGCAGGATGAGGACTACACCAAGCGCCGTCGTATCTGGTGGGCCGTGCTCGCCATCGGCATGGTACTCGTCGTGGCAATTATGGCCTCGCTCTACTTCGCTCCCGGCGGCACGGTGTCCAGTCCCGTCCAGATGGTCGGCATCGTTTTGTCCTATGTCATCATTCTGGGTGACTTTATCTACGACTTCGTTCGTATTCGTCCCCTGCGCAACATGTACCGCACGCAGGCCGAGGGCATGTCCGAGAACAAGCTCAACGCTCTTATCGAGCGCGCAGCTGCCGAGGAGGACAAGAAGGACTCCAAGAAGAAGTAGCGTTTGTATCCATACATATCGCTAAGATATAAGGCGCGTCGTTTTAGCGGCGCGCCTTTTTACTGTTCTATAGATAGATGGAGTGGCACATGATTCGAGCTGCCCTGACGGTCGAAGAAGCTCTGGAGGGCATGAAGGCTCTGGAGCCCAAGATTAAAAACTATGCGCGCCTGGTTGTCCGCAAGGGCGTAAACGTCAAGCCCGGCCAGGAGGTTGTCGTTCAGTCTCCGGTCGAGTGCGCGCCCTTTGCCCGCGTGGTGGTTGCGGAGGCTTATGCCGCCGGCGCTGGCCACGTGACGGTCATTTGGGCCGATGATGCCGTGACGAGGCTCACGTACGAGCATGTCGAGAAAAGCTATTTTGAGCAGACGCCCGAGTGGAAGCGCCTGCAGCTGGATTCCCTGGCCCAGGACGGTGCCTGCTTTATCTTTATTGAGGGTGCGGATCCTGCAGCCCTCAAGGGCATCGATCCAGCCAAGCCGGCCGCGGCATCCAAGGCGAGGAATACGCAGTGCAAAGTTTTCCGCCGTGGACTGGATTACAACATCAATCCGTGGTGCATCGCCGGCGCTCCGGTCGTGGCTTGGGCGCACGAGGTGTTCCCGGGAGACGCCGATGAGGTTGCAATCTATAAGCTGTGGAATGCGATTCTGCACACCGCTCGTGCCGATGGCCAGGACCCGGAGAGCGATTGGGAGCTTCATGACGCGGCGTTCGAAAAGAACTTGCGCTTTCTGAACGACAATCGTTTTGACCGGCTGCATTACACCTCGGCAAATGGAACCGATCTGACGATTGGCATGACGAAGGGTCACGAGTGGGCCGGTGGCAAGGGCAGGACGCCCGATGGACATCCCTTCTTCCCCAACATCCCCACCGAGGAGGTCTTCACCTCGCCTGATCGTATGCGTGCCGACGGTATCGTGTATTCGGCTATGCCGCTCATTCACCACGGTAACAAGGTTGACGATTTTTGGATTAAGTTCGAGGCCGGCCGCGTAGTGGACTACGATGCCCGTGTGGGCAAGGCGACGCTTGCGAGCATTATTGACACCGATGAAGGTGCCTCTCATCTGGGCGAGGCCGCGCTCATTTCCAAGAACACTCCGATCCGCGAAAGTGGCGTTCTGTTCTATGACACGCTCTATGACGAGAACGCCAGCTGCCATCTTGCGCTGGGAGTCGGCTTCCCCGAATGCATCGAGGGTGGATATGATATGTCCAAAGAGGAGCTCCTGGAGCATGGCGTTAACGTCTCGAGCACGCATGTCGACTTTATGATTGGCACGGACGATATCGATATTACGGGCATTACGCCTGATGGACGTGAAGTTGTGATTTTCCAGAACGGCCAATGGAGTTGGGAATAGTCCCAGACCGTGGTACAATGCCACCCGCGGGCCGTTAGCTCAGCTGGCAGAGCAGGGGACTTTTAATCCCAAGGTCCAGGGTTCGAACCCCTGACGGCCCACCATAGAATAGAAAGCGATCGACTCCGGTTGGTCGCTTTTTTGTTGCCAAGGCATGGGTTCGAACCCGTCGGGGCGCGGAGCTGAGTAAACGCGCGAGCGTTTGCCAGCGCAGCGCGCAAGGCGCGAAAGCGCCGCAGCGGCCGCCTGCGAAGCAGGCTGAACCCCTGACGGCCCACCATAGAATAGAAAGCGATCGACTCCGGTTGGTCGCTTTTTTGTTGCCAAGGCATGGGTTCGAACCCGAACTTCTCTATATATAAGAACACTTGGCGAACAAAACCTGCCTTTTACCGACGAGAAACAAATAGCCGATGCTTTTGGAGTAAAGTGGCGCTCCAGAGATGACCGATGCCTTAACACCTATAAACCAGCTGGTCATCGCCAATATCAGAAGCTGCTGCTTCGAATACGGCCTCAGCCAAGCAACTGAGGGTTCTATTTATTTGTGAACAAAATATGGAGTGCAGGATTCCCGCCCGCGGGGGCCCTCCGGTCTGGCAATATATCTCCTTGCCGCGCGGCCCGGTCGGACCGG
>CABUHI010000001.1 GCA_902491345.1 uncultured Collinsella sp. | reverse complement strand
TGAACGGCCTCGATCCGGGAAAACGGAAAACCTCCTGCGACGCGATGCGCAGCGAAGTGGCGCGGGGACGCAGCGTGCTCATTTCAAGCCATCTACTCGACGACCTGGCAGACCTCACCGACTCGTTCTACTTCATCGAAGCCGGCACGCTCGTGGAAAAGATCAAGTCGTCCTCGCAGACGCTCAAGCAGGAATACCTCGATACATACGAGAGATGAATGTGGGGGAGTGTTCGGATGAAGTTGATATTTAAGGTCCAGCTCGTGTTGTGCCGAAAAGACCGTGAACCTTTTGTGGGACACGCGGCGCCGTGGTACCATAGCCGAGTTTGTTGTCTTGGTCGGAAACCAAGACGCCTTATGCGCTGATCGGTAACCAGCGCCTGACCAATAAGGAGTCCTACCATGAAGCAGGGTATCCATCCCCAGTATGTCGAGTGCACGGTGACGTGCTCCTGCGGCAACACCTTCAAGACGCACGCTACCGTGTCCGAGATGAAGGTCGAGCTTTGCAACGAGTGCCACCCGTTCTACACCGGCCAGCAGAAGTTCGTCGACACCGGTGGACGCGTCCAGCGCTTCGCCGACAAGTTCGGTGGCGCCGCTGCCGCCCAGCTCAAGAAGGCCGAGGAGGCCAAGGCTGCCAAGGCTGCCAAGGCTGCTGAGGCCGAGGCCGCTCGCAAGGCCGCCGCTGAGGCTAAGGCTGCCGAGAAGGCTAAGCGTGCCGCTAAGTTCGCCGAGGAGGCTGCCAAGCAGGCTGCTGAGGCTCCCGCAGAGGCTCCCGTCGAGGAGGCCGCTGCCGAGGCCGAGACCACCGAGGCTGCTGAGTAAATAGCTCGCCGCGGAATCACTCGCATTCATGGCATGAGGGCCGTGCATCCATTTGGGTGCGCGGCCCTTTTCTTTTTATTGGTGCAAGCCAACCTGTCCCCATTGCACCAGATTGGTGCGAAGGGGACAGGTTAGTTTGCACCAAATGACAGAGAGGCGGCGTTTGCCCAGATAAAACCTGCCAAAATAAACCTGTCCCTTTTTGGCAGGTTGGTCGTAGTTATTACGTGGCGGTCGAGGTCGACCGTATAGGCCGCGCCTTGTTTGGCTAAAGTACAATCATCTGTGTTTAACTCGCCCGCAGCTGCACGGCGTGGGCGATGGCCAAAAAGGAAAACCACATGGGATTCATGTCAAAGCTGCTGTCCTTTGGATCCGATAAGGACCTTAAGCGCTACTACAAGATCGTCGACCAGATCAACGGTCTTGAGCCCCAGTTTGAGAAGATGACCGAGGAGGAACTCCGCGGCCAGACCGATAAGTTCCGCGAGCGTTACGCTAACGGCGAGTCGCTCGACGACATGCTCCCCGAGGCCTTTGCCACCGTGCGTGAGGCTTCCAAGCGCACCATGGGTATGCGCCACTTTGACGTGCAGCTCATTGGCGCCATAGCA
This sequence comes from uncultured Collinsella sp., assembly GCA_902491345.1. GTDB lineage: Bacteria > Actinomycetota > Coriobacteriia > Coriobacteriales > Coriobacteriaceae > Collinsella. The sequence goes on along the minus strand of CABUHI010000001.1, from coordinate 168,473 downwards.
CTGCACGAGGGCCACATCGCCGAGATGAAGACCGGCGAAGGTAAGACCCTCGTCTCCACGTTGGCCGGCTATCTCAACGCTATTGCCGGCAAGGGCGTGCACGTCGTTACTGTCAATGATTACCTTGCCAAGCGCGACTCCGAGTGGATGGGCCGCATCTACAAGTACCTGGGCATGACCGTCGGTCTGCTCCAGAACAACATGCCGCTCGAGCTCAAGCGTCCGGCCTACCAGGCCGACGTCACGTACGGCACCAACTCCGAGTTCGGTTTCGATTACCTGCGCGATAACATGGTCACCCGCCCCGAGCAGCGTGTGCAGCGCGGCCACAACTACGCCATCGTCGACGAGGTTGACTCCATCCTGATCGATGAGGCCAGAACGCCGCTCATCATCTCGGGCGCCGGCACCAAGTCCGCCAGCACCTACAAGGACTTCGCGCGTGCCGTGCGTGGCCTTGAGCGCGGCGAGGACGTGTCGCACGACATGCTCACCGCCACCGAGGACGTGGAGCCCACGGGCGATTATGTCATGGACGAGGCCAAGCACACCATTGCCGCCACCGAGCGCGGCCTTAAGAAGATTGAGCGCCGCCTGGGTATCGATGACATCTATGCCGATCTCTCCGGCCAGCTGGTCAACCACCTGCAGCAGGCGCTGAAGGCCCAGTACATGTTCCACCGCGACAAGCAGTACGTGGTCACCAACGGCGAGGTTAAGATCGTCGATGAGTTCACCGGTCGTATCATGGAAGGCCGCCGCTACTCCGAGGGCCTGCATCAGGCCATCGAGGCCAAAGAGGGCGTGCTCGTGCGCGAGGAGAACCAGACGCTGGCAACCATCACCCTGCAGAACTACTTCCGTCTGTACGACAAGCTCTCCGGCATGACCGGCACGGCACTTACCGAGGATGCCGAGTTCCGCGAGATCTACAAGCTGCCCGTCGAGGTCATCCCCTCCAACAAGCCCGTGCAGCGCGTGGACCACGAGGACCTGGTGTACCGCACCATTCAGGCCAAGTACAACGCCGTTGCCGACGACGTCGAGCGTCGTCACGCCAAGGGCCAGCCGGTCCTGGTGGGCACCGTCTCCATCGAGAGCTCCGAGAAGCTGTCCGCCGCCCTTACCAAGCGCGGCATCGCACACGAGGTCCTCAACGCCAAGCACCATGAACGCGAGGCCCACATCGTGGCCCAGGCCGGACGCTACGGCGCCGTGACCATCGCCACCAACATGGCCGGTCGTGGTACCGACATCCTGCTGGGCGGCAACCCCGACGAGTTGGTGCGCGAGCGCCTGGAGTACGAGGGCCTGACCATGGAGGACGTGACGCCCGAGCAGCTCGAGCAGTTTAACGCCGAGGCCAAGGAGACTTGCAAGGCCGAGCGCGAGCGCGTGCTTGCCGCCGGTGGCCTGACCGTTATCGGCACCGAGCGCCACGAGTCCCGCCGTATCGACAACCAGCTGCGCGGCCGCTCCGGTCGTCAGGGCGATCCGGGCGAGACCCAGTTCTACCTGTCGCTCGAGGACGACCTTATGCGCCTGTTCGGCGGCGACAAGATGGACCGCGTCTCCAAGATGATGGTCACGGCCGACATGGGCGACGACATGCCCATCCAGCATAAGATCATCTCCAAGGCCGTCGAGAGCGCCCAGCACAAGGTCGAGAGCATCAACTTCTCCATGCGTAAGAGCGTCCTTGAGTACGACGACGTCATGAACAAGCAGCGCCAGGTCATCTACGCCGAGCGCAACAAGATTCTGGACGGCAAGGACCTGACCGACCACATCACCGAGGTCATGCACGATACCGTGTACCGCTGCGTGCAGGAGTTCTGCACCAAGGACAGCCACGAGGGCGAGCGCGATCTTGAGGGTTTGCGTAAGTGGGTTGTGGAGCTCACCGGCCACATCGATACGCCGAAGTTCCCCGACGAGGATTATGAGGCCCTGGCTGCCGATGTCCTGGCTTACGTAGAGAAGTGCTACAACATGAAGGCCGAGCGCTTGGGCGAGGACCTGATGCGCGAGCTCAACACCCAGGTCATGCTGCGCGTCATCGATACCCGCTGGATGAACTACCTGCAGGAGATGGACTACCTCAAGACCGGCATCGGCCTGCGCGGCTTTGGCCAGCGCGACCCGCTGGTCGAGTACAAGACCGAGGCCTACGGCGCGTTCCAGATACTCGTCGATACCATGTATGAGGATTACCTGCGCACGGTTCTGCGCATCGAGATCAAGGCTGCCCCGCGTGCCGTGGAGCACAAGGAGGAGCCCGCGCTCGAGGGCGCGCGCTTCTCCGGTCCTGCCGAGGTCGATGGTGACAACGGCGACTCGGTGCTGCGCAAGCAGGCGCAGGTGCAGGCCCGCACGGCTGTCCAAGGCGGACCGGCTGCCGTCAACAACGGTGGCAAGGTGACCACCTATCGCAAGTCCGAGAGCGACGATCCGTACGTCAACGTGGGCCGCAACGACCCGTGCCCCTGCGGTAGCGGCAAGAAGTTTAAGTACTGCCACGGCAGGAATCGTTAATGGCTGAGGCTTTAGAGGTAACGCCCGCCGAGCTGGACGCGTTCGCGGACCGGCTCGGCGAGGTCGAGTCGTATCTCCATTTGGACGAAAAGCGCACGCGCGTGACCGAGCTCGAGGCCAAAAGTGTTGCCCCTGGCTTTTGGGATGACGCCGACGCCGCCCGTGCCACCATGGAGGAGATCGCGCGTACCAAGGAAGATATCGCTGCCGTGGATACCGCGCGCGGCGAGCTTTCCGATGCCCGCGCCGCGCTGGAGCTTGCCGAGGAGATGGGGGATGACCCCGACGCCGTCGCCCTTCGCGAGGAGGCTACAGCCACGGCTGAGCGCCTGGCCCGTGCCATCGATGAGCTTGAGCTTTCGAGCTGGTTTACCGGTGAGTTCGATCACGGCGATGCCATTGTGACCATCAAGCCCGGACAGGGTGGTCTGGAGGCCCAGGACTGGACCTTCATGCTCTTTAAGATGTACATGAAGTACTGCCAGCGTCGCGGCTGGAAGGTCACCATCAACGACTGTCCCGCAGCCGAGGTCATCGGCATCGACCGCGCGACCTTTACTGTCGAGGGCAAGGACGCATTTGGCATGCTGCGCGCCGAGGCCGGCGTCCACCGCTTGGTTCGCATCAGCCCCACCGACGACAAGAAGCGCCGCCAGACCACGTTTGCCGGCGTCGAGGTCATCCCCGTGCTACCCGATGATATCGACATCGAGATCAGTCCCGATGACATCCGCGTGGACGTGTACCACGCGAGCGGCCCGGGCGGCCAGGGCGTTAACACCACCGACTCCGCCGTGCGCGTGACGCATTTCCCCAGCGGCATTGTGGTCACCTGCCAAAACGAGCGCAGCCAGATCCAGAACAAGGCCGCGTGCATGCAGATCCTCAAGGCTCGCCTGTACGAGATTGAGCTCGAGAAGCGTGCCGAGGCGCTCGATGAGATCCGCGGACCCAAGACCACGATTGGTTTTGGCAACCAGATTCGCAGCTACGTGCTCTACCCGTACCAGATGGTCAAGGACCTACGCACGGGCGTGGAGACCAGCAACGTCGAGGCCGTCCTTGACGATGGCGACCTGGACCCGTTTGTTATTGGCTATCACCGTTGGGCTACCGGAAACGCCGATGCGGAAAGCCAGAGCGCCTAAATCTTTGGGCTGAGGTTTAGGCCGATTCAAGCCCTGCACGGGGGTGGTATTTGCTCTCCGAATCGGTAGAATCGAATACAGCAAGAAGTTCAAAGCGCATCCGACGGGGTGCGCTTTTTTGAGGGAGGCAGCATGGCATATCGTCTGGACATCAAGCGCATTCTTTCGATGAACTTCTTTCACGATCTGCCCAAGATTATGCTGGGCTGCGCTCTGGCCGCTATCGCGACGGACCTGTTTTTGATCCCCAATGGCCTTGCCGCCGGCGGCGTTACGGGCCTCGCCACCATTATTCAGGCGGTCGGCGCCTCGTATGGCATATCGCTTCCCGTCGGTATCCAGACCATCGTGATGAATGCCTTGCTGCTGCTGGTCGTTATGCGCGAGGGTGGCATGTTCTACGTGGTGCAGACGGCGACGGGTTTTGTGCTGCTGGGCTTTTTCACCGACCTGTTCGCTCCGTTTGTGGCGCCGCTGGCACATGCCGATCTTATGCTTCCCGCCATGTGGGGCGGCATTATCACGGGCGTCGGCTACGGCATGGTGCTGCGCGCCGGTGCCAACACCGGCGGCTCCGACACGATCGGCCAGATCATCTCGCGCAATACGTCCCTACCGGTGGGCTCCACCGTCATGGCGATCGATGTTGCCGTATGCGCGCTGTCGGCTCCGGTCTTTTCAATCGAAAATGCACTATATGCAGGCCTTTCAATGGTCATTAGCGGCTACGTGATCGATGCCGTGGTCGACGGCGGTAACAGGCGCCGTATGGTACTCATCATCTCGGACAAGTTTCCCGATATCGCGGCCGACATCATGTATGGCCTGGGTCGCGGCTGCACCAAGTTTAAGGCGACCGGCATGTACTCGGGTGCCGAGAAGCCGGTGATCATGGTGATTGTGAACCGCCGCGAGCTCAACACGCTCAAGACCATTGTGCGTGAGCGCGACCCGCATGCCATCGTGACGGTGGCCGATGTCACGGAGACCTTCGGTGAGGGCTTCAAGGACATTAACGCGTAGGGCCGACTGCGTTCCATCCAAAAGACGTTCACATTGATAAACCGTTTCATCAGCGGGTCTGCCTGCTAAATTGCTCAAATAATGATAAAAAGTCTGGTAAAGCCATCAGTTTCCAGCATAATGAATGACGTACGTGCATTGCGGCTGTGTTGGGACTACCTTTCCGTGCCGTGCGCATCTTGTCTAAAGAGGATGAAAGGAAGGCACAATGAGCGACGAAGAGCTCAAAAAGGTTGCCAACGAGGTAAGGAAGGGCATCGTCACCGGCGTGCACGCTGCCAAGTCCGGCCATCCGGGCGGTTCGCTCGGCGCTGCCGACATCATGACCTATCTGTACTTTGAGGAAATGAACGTCGACCCGGCCGACCCCCGCAAGGCCGACCGCGATCGCTTTGTGCTTTCCAAGGGCCACTGCGCTCCGGGCCTGTACGCCGTGCTCGCCGAGCGCGGGTTCTTCCCCAAGGAGGATCTCGAGACGCTGCGCCACATCGGCAGCCACCTGCAGGGCCATCCCAACATGAACGACACCCCGGGCGTCGACATGTCCACCGGCTCGCTCGGCCAGGGCATCTCTGCCGCCGTGGGCATGGCCGTTGCCGCCAAGCACTGGGGCGACGACTATCGCACCTACGCCCTGCTGGGCGACGGCGAGAGCGAGGAGGGCCAGGTCTGGGAGGCCGCCATGTTTGCCGGCAACCAGCAGCTCGACAACCTCTGCGTGATCGTCGACCACAACGGCCTGCAGATCGACGGCCCCGTCGAGGAAGTCAACGACCCCATGCCGCTCGCCGACAAGTTCCGCGCCTTTAAGTTCCACGTGGTGGAGCTTGCCGACGGCAACGACTTCGATCAGATCCGCGCCGCCTTTGCCGAGGCTCGCGCTACCAAGGGCCAGCCGACCGCCATTATCGCCGAGACCATGAAGGGCAAGGGCGTGTCCTTTATGGAGAACCAGGTGGGTTGGCACGGCAAGGCCCCCAACGATGAACAGTTTGAGCAGGCCATGGCAGAGCTCACGGCCGCCGGAGAGGAGCTCTAGGATGGCAGACGTCAAGAAAATCGCCACGCGTGTAAGCTACGGCGAGGCCCTCGTCGAGCTCGCCAACGAGCACGATGACTTTGTGGTCCTCGACGCCGACCTTGCCGCCGCCACGCAGACCGGCAAGTTCAAGGCAGCCTGCCCCGACCGCTTCTTCGATGTGGGCATCGCCGAGAGCAACCTGATGGGCGTCGCTGCCGGCATCGCGACCACCGGTCGTGTTGCCTTCGCGAGCACCTTTGCCATGTTCGCCGCCGGCCGCGCTTTTGAACAGGTTCGTAACTCCATCGGCTACCCGCACCTCAATGTTAAGATCGGTGCCACGCACGCCGGTATCTCGGTGGGCGAGGATGGTGCCACGCACCAGTGCTGCGAGGATATCGCCCTGATGCGCGTCATCCCTGGCATGACTGTGATCGTTCCTGCCGACGATGTGGAGGCCCGCGCCGTGACACGCGCCGCCTACGAGTGCGACGGCCCCGTGTACATGCGCTTTGCCCGTCTGGCCTCGCCTGTTATCAACGATCCCGAGACCTACAAGTTCGAGTTGGGCAAGGGCATTGTCATGCGCGAGGGCGCCGATGCGACCATCATTGCCTGCGGCCTGATGGTCGGCGAGGCCCTCGAGGCTGCCGAGCAGCTTGCTGCCGAGGGCATCGACGCCGAGGTCATCAACATGCACACCATCAAGCCCATCGATGCCGATCTGATCGTCAAGAGCGCCACCAAGACCGGTCACGTCGTGACCGTCGAGGAGCACTCTGTGATCGGTGGCCTGGGCAGCGCCGTTGCCGACGTCCTGTGCGAGCAGTGCCCGACGCCGCTCAAGAAGATCGGCGTCAACGACACCTTCGGTGAGTCCGGCCCGGGTGCCGAGCTCTTGCACAAGTATGGCCTGGACGCCGCCAACATCGTGGCGACCACCAAGGAGTTCTTGGCATAAGGCAAGGCGGATCTCAAGGACTGCTTCGCCAGTACTATGGAAACCCGGCAGGGGCGCTCTCTTGGAGGGCGCCCCTGTTTCAGTTGCGGTGAAATAAGGACTGTTTTGCCAGCTTAAAGGCTCAACAGTTCCTATTTCACCGCAACTTATGAAGACGCCCCTCAAGCACGGTCCCATCAGGGAAAAGGGCACATATCGGCAAAGTGCAATTCAGACCCTTCCAACTTTGTATATGCAGCACTCCAAGATAAACGCGGCGAACCCTTAGTTACCGCAGGCCGGACACAGGGTTACTCTCCAAATCTTTCCGCAGGACGGAGGAGCCCCCGCCGCGCGAAGCGCGCAGCGGGGGCTCCGACATGTCCGAGGACGATTTGGAGAGTAACCCTGTGCCCGGCCGACGGGATCCCCAAGCACGCCATGCTTCTTATGTGCAGCAAAGCTAATGCTGCTAAAATACAAAGCGCTCATGTAGTTTAAACGCACGACGATAAGGAGCACCAGTGGGTAACCACTTCCGTACCTCCGGTGCGGGCGATGATGCCCCCAAGACGCAGGCAGGCGTCCAGGGCAGTCGTTTCGCCACTCCGGATTCAGAGGGCCAGCCTGTTGCTCAGGCCCCCACTCAGCCGGCAGATCAGGCACAGCCGGCATCCGATCCCTTTGCCTACAATCCAACCAGCGATGTCGCGCTTTCCGGTACGGCGGGTTTTGAGCCCGTTCAGGCCGTGACCGCTCGCGTGGAGCAGTCTCAGGCTGGTGCCGCCACGCCGCAGCCTACCATGGCCGGCATTCCCGACCCCTTGGCCCCTGCGACGCCGGCTCCTCAGCCTGCGCAGTCAGGTCTCTTTGCCGCAATTCCCGACCCCACGCAGCCTGCTGCCCCGGTGGTCGAGAGCGATCAAGCAGCCGAGGTCGCAAGCCTCGATAACGCGCTCAACAACCCCGATTTTACGTCGGTGTTTGCGCCCATCGATCCGCAGGCCAGCCGCAAGAAGATGGCCAAGCAGGCCGGTGTCGAGCCCGTCATCCTTATGGAGCATGTCACCAAGATCTATCCGGCACAGCCCAACAAGCCTGCACTCGACGACATCAACATCGAGATCTATCCGGGCGAGTTCGTCTTCCTGGTCGGTCACTCCGGCTCGGGTAAGACCACGCTGCTGTCTACGCTCAACCGCGACGTCAAGCCGACGAGCGGTCGCATCCTGGTTGCCGGTCAGGACCTCATGAAGATCAAGAACCGCAAGGTTCCGTTCCTGCGCCGCCAGATTGGCGCCGTGTTCCAGGACTTTAAGCTTCTGCCGCAAAAGACCGCCTACGAAAACGTGGCGTTTGCCCTGCAGTGCATCGGCAAGCCCAAGGGCGTCATTCGCAGCCAGGTGCCCGAGGTGCTGCGTCTGGTCGGTCTGGCCGATCAGATGGACTCGCTGCCCGACCAGCTTTCCGGTGGCGAGCAGCAGCGCGTTGCCGTCGCCCGCGCTATGGTCAACCGCCCGCCGCTGCTGATCTGCGACGAGCCCACGGGTAACCTCGACCCGGCGATCTCGCTGGGCATCATGAAGCTGCTCGAGCGTATTAACCGCACCGGCACCACCGTGATCGTCGCCACGCACGACCGCGAGATGGTCGATAGCATGCACCGTCGCGTGATCGCCCTCGAGGGCGGCCACGTTATTCGCGACCAGGAGAGGGGAGGTTACGGCAACTATGGCACCAACTAACGTGGGCTACTCCTTCAAAGAGGCAATCAGCCACTTCTTCCGTAACTGGACTACCTCGCTCGGCGCCGTCATCACGATCTTCCTTTCGCTGTTTATCATCGGCCTGTTCATCATGGGCTCCGCGATGCTGAACTCCGTGATCGGCACCGTCGAGGATCAGGTTGTCATCAACGCGTTCATTAGCGATGACGCCGATCAGGCCGATGTTCAGGCTTTTGAGGCCGAGCTTAAGACGTGGAATAACGTCAAGTCCGTGACCTATAAGGACAAGGACGACGCGCTGGCCGAGTATACGAGCAAGATGTCGGGCAACGCCGACGCCACCATGAGCGCGCTCGATGGCCAGAATCCGCTGCCGGCTTCGTTTGCAATTGAGATGGACGATCCGTCCAAGGTCGAGAGCACGGCCAAAAAGCTCAAGAAGGATGCCGATTTCCAGAAGATCGCGGATGACGGCGACGTCAACGCGAGCGTGCTGTACGGCCAGGAGGAAGTGAGCCGCCTGTTCCAGGTGACCAACTATATCCGCATCGCCGCCGTGGTGCTCGTTGGCCTTCTGACCTTTATCGCATTCATCTTCATCAACAACACGATTCGCCTGTCCATCACGGCGCGTCGTCGTGAGATAGCGATTATGCGTCTGGTCGGCGCCAGCAACGGCTTCATTCGCGGCCCGTTTATCACCGAGGGCGTGCTGCAGGCCATTTTGGGCTCGCTGCTTTCCATCGGCGTTCTGGAGCTGCTGCGCAATCTGATGATTCCGCGTCTGCAGGAGAGCATCGGCTGGATGTCGTTTGCCCTGCCGATGCAGTACTACCTGGTGACCTATGCTGCGCTGATTCTGGTCGGCGTGATTATCGGTCTCTTTGGTTCTGCCATCGCCATGCGCCGCTACCTGCGCGTGTAGGCATGCCTGGAATTTATCCCTTCCAACGGGTCGTCTCTTATGGGGCGGCCCGTTTTTTGATCCCTAGGGGACGGGGGAAACGGATCATCGTGGCGCTGGTCTATCTATGTGATTATGTGATCCGTTTTCCTCCGTCCCCTAGGGATCATTTGGGTAGACTCTTGGGATGTAAACGGCAATCGATAGTTAGGAGGCGCCATGGGGCGCAATAACAAGCATAAGCGTGGAGCTCGCAATAAGCGCGGGCCGGTGCGCAGCGAACGCCGTCCGAGCCTGACCGGGCGCGTGCAGCTCCATGAGCACAGTGCCTATGTCATAACCGAGAATGGCGACTACAAGGTCATGGGCCGCGGTAAGCGCGAGATCATGGATGGCGATACCGTTGCCGTGAGCATTAAGAACAGCCCGCACGGTGAGCGGCGCGCCGTGATCGAAGGCGTGGTTGAGCGCGCAGCCATAAGCGTGGTGGGTACGTACCAGACCGCCGGTCCGCTCGGTGTGATCGAGCCGCTCGATTCGCGCCTGAAGGCCGACTTCTTCATTCTGCCCGAGGATACCTCGGCGGATCGCCTGGGCGTCCACCCGGGTGATGCCGTTGTCGCGCGCATTTTGACCTACCCGACGCGCCTGGAATCGGGCACCGTGACGATCGAACGCCGCATTGGCGGAGATGACGCGCCCGATTTGGGCGTTCAATATGTGATGGCGCGTTACGGCTATACCGATAGCTATCCCGAGGCCGCGCTAGACGAGGCCGAGGGGCTTTCGCTCGATGTGTCCGCGGCGCTTAAGGACCCGCTCCGCCGCGATCTGCGCGACCGCTTTGTCATCACGATCGACCCGGTCGACGCGCGCGACTTTGACGATGCCATTTCGCTGGAGCGCACGCCCGAGGGTGGCTACAAGCTGGGTGTGCATATCGCCGACGTTTCACACTATGTGGCTTGGGACGGGCATATCGATCTTGAGGCTCGTCACCGCACGACGTCGGTGTATCTTGCCGATCGTGTACCCCCCATGTTGCCCGAACGCCTGTCCTGTGACCTGTGCTCGCTTCGCCCTGACGAGGACCGTCTTGCGTTTACCGTCGATATCGAGCTCGATGCGCGGGGTCGCGTGCGGCATTACGATCCGTACCCCAGCGTGATTCGCTCGCGTGTGCGTATGGACTATGACGGCGCCGAGGCGCTGCTGGTGCGTGCCGGCGCGGTTGAGTATTCGGTGCTGGAGGGTGCGGCCGAGGATGTTGCGGCTGCCGAGACCTCGCGCGAGGAAGCGCTTGAGCGCGGTCTTGCGTGCGAGGAGGCCGCCCGCGGCTACAACGTCGACCTCGGCGATTTCCTTGTCGCCGCCAACGAACTCGCCGAACTCCGCCGTCGTATCCGTCGCGCCCGCGGCTCAGTCGATTTTGACACGGCCGAGATTCGTGCTCTGTTGGATGAGGACGGAGTACCCGTGCAGATTGTGGCGCGTGAGCGTTCGTGTGCCACGTCGCTTATCGAGGAAGCCATGCTGCTCGCCAACGAGTGCGTTGCAGAGTGGCTGGCGGACCGTGATATCGAGGCCTGCTATCGCGTGCATGAGGATCCGAGCCCCGATAGCCTGCACGGTGCCGCCGTTGCGCTGGCGCAGCTAGGCATCATCGACGATCGCCGTGCTGCTGGTATTGCCCTGGGGAGTCCCGATGAGCTGCAGGTTGCAGTCGATGCTGCCGCCGGTACGGCCAACGCACCGCTCGTTAACACGCTGCTTCTGCGCAGCATGCAGCGCGCGCTGTACAAGCCGCGCAACGAGGGCCACTTTGCGCTCGCCGCGCCGTGCTACTGTCACTTTACGAGTCCCATCCGTCGCTACCCCGATCTGGTGGTGCACCGCGTGCTCAAACTGCAGTTGGCTTATGAGCAGCTCGGCGGCAAGGACGCCTTGGTCCGTACGCCGCGGCTGATCGGCAAGGGGCGCGAGTCGCTGCCGCGCATTCTGCCGCAGATCTGCCGCGCATGCAGCGATGCCGAGCGCGCGGCAGATGCCGCCAGCCATGCGACGCAAAAGATCAAGATTGCCCAGTACTATGAGGATCGCCTGGGCGAGCGCTATGCCGGAACCGTCTCGTGGGTTAGCAGCATGGGCCTCTTTGTGCGCTTGGATCTAACGCAGGTCGAAGGCTTGGTTTCGATCAAGAGCCTGGGCAGCGAGTGGTTCGAGTTCGACGAGGACGCGCTAACGCTCACGGGTGCCGACACGGGCACCCGTTACGAGCTGGGGCAGCGCGTGATCATCGAGGTCTCGCGCGTCAATACCACGCGTGGGCACTTGGACTTTAAGCTTATCCATTAGCCAAATCCCGACTCATGGTGGGGGAGCGGAGGGCGGCCTTTCGGGACCGTCCTTCGCATTTGAATCGTGACTACCTTACCGTCTGCCTGGCTGCCCGCTTGCCTGCTATTTGGGAGGTAAAACCTACCAAAATAAACCTGTCCCTTTTTGGCAGGTTTACAAGAAAGCGGGGATGAGATGGCGACGGTGTACGGTTATGCGCGGGTGAGTTCGCGCGATCAGAATCTTAATCGGCAGCTGGATGCGCTGGGCGCCTATGGCGTGGGATCAGCGAATATTTATGCCGACCATGCGAGCGGCAAGGACTTCGATCGACCGCGTTATCGCGAGCTGCTGCACGTCCTGGGAGACGGGGACGTGCTGGTGGTGCTTTCTATCGACCGACTTGGTCGTAATTACTCCGAGATTCTTGAGGAATGGCGACGCATTACCAAGGAGCTCGGGGTTGCCATTGTGGTGTTGGACATGCCATTGCTTGACACGCGCGTCAGGGCCAGCGGCGCGCCGGATGTGACCAACACCCTGATTGCCGATATTGTGCTGCAACTGCTGAGCTACGTGGCGCAGGTGGAGCGCGAGAATATCCATCGGCGCCAGGCAGAGGGAATTGCAGCGGCGCGGGCGCGAGGGGTCCGTTTCGGTCGACCTCGCAAGCCGTGCCCTCCTCAGTTTGAGCTGGTGCGCGATAGCTATGAGGCGGGCGATATTACCCGCAGCCAGGCAGCAAAGTGCTTGGGCGTGTGCGTGGGGACGTTCGATCGCTGGATGCGCGAGGCGGGGTAGGGGTTTGCGTCGCTTTGTCGCTTCCTGTTGCGATTCAAATTTTGATACGGTGACGATGTCATTTGGGGCTACACTCGCTGATATTCAAAAAAAGGAGGTTGGCCCTTGGCGCGCATAAAACAAATAATCGGATGGACCGCGATCATTCTGTTCGCTGCAACGCTGGCGGGTATCTGGGTGCTGACGGAGCAAAATGCGGTGGAGACGTCGTTGCTGAGCGAGTCCACCGCGCGTGTGGTGGAGGGTCAGGCCACGGGCGTTCAGGCTGCCGATGCCACGGGTGAAGCCCAGGCGGAGAACGGAATGACCGGGGGTACCGATTCGGCTGCCTCGAATGTCCGGTCTGGCCGACTTGCTTCCATTCGCATGTGGGTGGGCACGAACGTCCGTCGCGTTGCCCATACCGTAGAGTTTTTCTTCGTCGGATTGTTTGCCTCGGTGGTCGTGGTTTGCTTTTCCAGGCGTCCGTGGAGCGTATGCTCCCGTTGCGTGCCCGTATTGCTCTTTTGCGCCGCCTGCTCCGTTGGCGATCAGGTACATAAGATCTTTGTTCCCGGCAGGCATTTCGACGTTATCGATTTAGGATTCGATGCTGCGGGCTATGTCACCGCCATGCTGTTGGTATTGTTGACGGCGGCGTTGGTGCGCCATGCGACTCGGCCGATCGGCGCCCATGCGAGGCGCTAGCCGGTAACAAACCCGTTTCTGATAATGCGGCCTCGTTGAATTATTTTGTGTCGTGCGTATTTCCGAGCGGTCGGATTTGAGGGGCGAGCGGTAGAACGCTCGCCCTTTGTGCGCCACGATGCGGCACAATGTACCGCAAAAGCTGCTTGTATCCGGTACGAATCGTTCGTTGGTCTTTAATTCTTCTCAACGGAGGTGTTTGAGATGGCAAACGGATTGCTTTTGCGGCTTCGCGAGCGTGAGCTCAGCGCGAGCCCGGCGGAACGCAATGTCATCGCATATGTAAGCGCTCATCCGCACGAGGTGGTCGGGTTGTCCGTCCGCGGTCTTGCCGATGTCACGTTCTCCTCGCCCTCGAGCATTTTGCGCTTTTGCAAGCGTTTGGGTTTTGCGGGCTACAAGGAGTTCCAGCGCGAACTGATTGCCGAGCTGGCGCTCTTAGGTGACAAGAAAGACGTAGCCCTCGAGGACATCTCCATGGATGACAGCGTCGAACGTATCGTGGGGAAGGTGATGAAAAGCAACGTGCGTACGATCGAGGCGACGGCGCGAACGCTCGATTACACCGTCTTGGAGCGATGTGCGGCCCGTCTTAAGCGGGCACGTGCGGTCAATCTGTTCGGTATTGGTGCCTCTCGTTTGGTCGCGCACGATCTGGCGCAAAAGCTCATGCGTGTCGACAAAGAGTGCCATCTGTACGACGACTGGCATGATCAGCTCTTGTGTGCCAAGAACATGCATGAGGGCGATATGGCAATCGCCTTTAGCTACTCGGGCTTGACGCAAGAGGTGCTGGACTGCACCGCCGAGGCTCAACGTCACAACTGTCCCGTCGTGGCCGTTACCAAAGTAGATGGATCATCCAAGCTTGCCACCATGGCCGATGCCGTGCTCGGCGTCGCTGCGAGTGAACCCTTGGTCCGCAGCGGTGCCATGGCTTCGCGTATGGCCCAGCTTATGGTTGTCGATGCCCTGTACGCTGCTTACGTTGCCAGTGACTACGAACGGGCGACGCATGTCATTAAGCAAAACTACATCGAGAAACAGGAAAGATGAGGTGAATGAAATGCTCGATTTAACAAAATTCACGACCGAACAGCGTAATCAAAGGTCAATGGACCTCGATACGATGACATCGCTGCAAATCGTCACGACGATGAACGATGAGGATCTTCGTGCCGTCCAGTCGGTCACGAAAGTGTTGCCCCAGGTTGCCACAGCAATCGACTGGGCTGCTGAGGCACTCGAGCGCGGCGGGCGCGTCTTTTACATGGGCGCAGGCACCAGCGGTCGTCTGGGCGTACTCGACGCTTCGGAGTGTCCGCCCACGTTTGGCGTGTCACCCGATCTGATTGTCGGGCTCATTGCCGGAGGCGAGACGGCGTTTATCAAGGCTGTCGAAGGTGCCGAAGACAGCGAGGAGCTTGGCGCGAACGACCTGCGAGAGCGTGGACTCTCGGACAAGGATCTTGTCGTTGGCCTGGCGGCAAGCGGTCGTACTCCTTATGTGGTGGGCGGCCTTGCGTACGCCAAGGCAACTGGGTGCAAGACCATTGCAATTGCCTGCAACCAAGGGTCGAAGATCGGGGAGAGCGCAGATCTTGCCATTGAGCCCGTGCCCGGTCCCGAGGTGCTGACCGGCTCAACGAGGCTCAAGGCGGGAACGGTTCAAAAGCTCATTCTCAACATGATTTCGACCGGTGCCATGGTCAAGATCGGCAAGGTATACCAAAACCTGATGGTCGATGTGCAGCAGACGAACGAGAAGTTGGTGGTGCGCGGCCAGAACATCGTGATGGAGGCGACCGGCTGCACGCGCGAGCGCGCTGTTCAGGCGCTTGCAGATGCCGGCGGCCATGTAAAAACCGCTATTGTCTCGATACTGCTGGACTGCGATGCCGAGCAGGCTGCGGTGGCTCTTGAGCGGGCACGAGGCCATGTCCGTGCTGCGGTGAGTGGCCATGAGAAGAGCAATGCCGATGCCCAATAGGTGCGCGGCGTGAGCTGATATGACATTCAGACGAGATACCCAATACAAGGAGGAGTTATGACGAACAAAGAGCTGGCTCAAAAGCTGCTGGACCTTTTGGGTGGTAAAGACAACGTGCTCGCAAACGCGGCGTGCATGACGCGCCTGCGCGTGACCGTCAAAGACACGGGCAACGTCGACACGGAGGGTATTAAGGCACTCGACGGCGTGATGGGCCTGGTCGAGGACGACACGATGCAGGTCGTGCTGGGTCCGGGCAAGGTGAATAAGGTGCTCGAGGAGTTCTCCAAGCTCACCGGCCTTGCGAAAGGCGTTGCTGATGAGAGCGTGGTTGACGCTGCGGCCACAAACAAAGCCGCGCAGAAGGCCAAGTACGAGTCCAAACCGGTTCAGGCCTTCCTTAAGAAGATTTCCAACGTCTTCGTCGCCCTGCTTCCCGGCATCATTGCGGCTGGCCTCATCAACGGTATCTGCAACGTCATTAACGTCTCGACGGCAGGTGCACTTGCAGGCGAGTGGTGGTACCAGGGCATTCGTTCCATGGGCTGGGCCCTGTTTGCCTATCTGCCCATCTTGGTGGGCTATAACGCG
The DNA here is from genome assembly GCA_902491345.1 of uncultured Collinsella sp. Taxonomy (GTDB): domain Bacteria; phylum Actinomycetota; class Coriobacteriia; order Coriobacteriales; family Coriobacteriaceae; genus Collinsella. The sequence goes on along the minus strand of CABUHI010000001.1, from coordinate 152,769 downwards.
ACACGTGAGTTTGGTGGCTCTGCTGCACTGGGCGGCATCGCCGGCATGATGTGTATCGCCAACAGCGCCATGCCCCTGCTTGCGCCTGGCGCGGCTGATCCTGCCACTGCCATTCTGCTGCCGCTCACCAGTGCGCAGTACAACCCCGCAGCGGGCGGCATGATCGCGGCTCTCATTGCTGGCGCATTTTTTGCCTGGATGGAGCGTCAGATTCGCAAGGTTATGCCCAACGCACTCGACACGTTCTTGTCCCCACTGCTGGTGCTCATCATCGGCGCCTTTGCTCTGATGCTCGTCATCCAGCCGGTTGGCGCATGGCTGACGACTGCCATCTTTAGCGTTTTGACCTTTATCTTCGAGAAGCTGGGCGTCCTGGGCGGCTATATCCTGTCGGCAGGCTTCTTGCCGCTGGTGTCCGTCGGCCTGCATCAGGCGCTCACGCCGATCCACGCTATGCTCAACGATCCCGACGGCGCTACCAAGGGCATCAATTACCTGCTTCCCATCCTTATGATGGCTGGCGGCGGCCAGGTCGGTGCCGGTTTGGCGCTGTACTTTAAGACCAAGAACGCCAAGCTCAAGAAGTACGTCGCAGAGTCCATTCCCGTTGGAATCCTGGGTGTGGGTGAGCCTCTGATGTATGCTGTTACGCTGCCGCTCGTTCGTCCGTTTGTGACGGCCTGCCTGGGTGCCGGATTTGGCGGCGCGCTCGCGGCGCTTCTTCACATCGGCACGGTTTCTCAGGGCGTTTCCGGTCTGTTTGGCCTGCTGATCGTCGTTCCTGGCCAGCAGCTCGGCTACGTTGCCGCTATGCTGCTTGCCTATGCCGCCGGCTTTGTCCTGACGTGGTTCTTTGGCGTCGACGAGCAGAAGATCAACGAGTTCTTTGGCGAGTAGTTTGATATCGCGAGCCGTGTTGCTCGGGGCTCGCGGCGCGCGGCAGATTTCTTGATGCTATGGTTGTGCCGGCGGGGCTAACTGCTCCGCCGGCCTTTTTTTAAAGGAGCGTTGAAGCGTGAAAACGGGTATTTCGATTTATCTTTCCAGCCCTTTGCAGGATATTGAGCGGACGATTGAGCGTGGTGCCGAGGCGGGTGCGCGCTATGCGTTTACCTCACTGCATATTCCCGAGGATGGGGGAGCGACGTATGCCGATAAGGTCCGTCATGTGCTGTCGCTGCTTTCCGCCCGCGGCATTGCGCTCATTGCCGATGTGGGGCCGCGTACGTGCGATTTGCTCGGGCTTGAGCGTATCGAGGACCTGCGCGATCTGGGGTTGGAATACCTTCGTTTGGACTATGGCTTTAGCGCCCAGCGGGTCGCGGAGCTGTCCGGTGTATTTCGCATTGTGGTCAATGCATCGACGGTGAGTTCTGATGAAATCGCATCGTGGCGTGAGGCCGGTGCCGATGTGACTCGTTTTGCCGCCTGCCACAATTTTTACCCCAAGCCTTATACCGGTTTAGCTCTTGAAGATGTTGCTCGGACGAATCTTCGTCTTGCGGCGCTTGGATTCGAAATCATGGCTTTTGTGCCGGGTGATGCTAACGTTCGCGGGCCGGTATTCGAGGGACTGCCGACGGTCGAGGCGCAGCGCGGTCGCGCGTCAAAGGTTGCTCTCAATATGCTTGAGCTTGCACATGGCGCCGATTGCGACATTGTGTTGGTCGGCGACCCCGATCTTTCCGATGCGGGCTGGGCGCAGTTTGCTCAAGTTTCCGCCGGATACGTGGATCTGCAATGCGAGCTTGAGCCCGGTTATGCCTATGTGCGCGGGCAGCTTCATCACGACCGGCCCGACTCGAGCGTCCTCATCTTTAGGTCTCAGGAGTCACGTACGACGCATAAGCCGGATTCCGTGCCGACGGATGCCGGAGCCGGCCTGCCGCGAAAGGCGGGGTCGATCGCTGTGAGCAATAGCGGATATGGGCGCTACGAAGGCGAGCTTGAGATTGCGCGGGTCGATCTTCCCGGTGACGAGCGCATGAACGTTGCGGGCCATATCACGCCCGAGGCAATGGAGCTGCTGCCGTTCATCAAACGCGGATTCGGGGTACGGTTCGTTTAGCGTGTGACCCGTGGGCTACAATTGGCCCATCATACGAAGGCGCCTCGTGTGGCGTGTGCCTGCGTTGGCCGATCTATATTCGGAGGATTCCCATGACCGTACTGTTTGTTGAATATCCCAAGTGCTCGACCTGTAAGAAGGCCAAGGCATGGCTGGACGAACATGGGGTAGAGTATATCGACCGCGATATCGTTTTGGACAATCCCACGGCTGATGAGCTTGCGACCTGGATTGCTCGCTCGGGGCTGCCGGTGCGGCGCTTCTTTAATTCGTCGGGCATGAAATATCGAGAGCTGGGCCTGAAGGCGCGTCTGGATGCGGGCATGACGGATCAGGAGTGCTACGAGCTGCTGGCGACCGACGGCATGCTGGTCAAGCGTCCGCTGCTGGTGGGCGACGACTTTGCGATTCCCGGCTTTAGGGAAGCGGCTTGGGCCGAGGCGTTGCTGTAGCGGCTGCGGAAAGTGCGACCCGTTTTGAGCTCGGATTCCGGGACGCAGTTTCCGGTTGAAGGGGCTAGCGGAAACCGTATCCCAGTTTGAGCGCGAAATCTGGGATACGGTTTCCGTTTGGGGCCTCTAGGGGAAAGCGCGTCCCGTTCTGGACGTAAATTCCGGGATGAGCTTTCCGGTTGGCGGGCATATGCGCTAATCCTCAAGCTGTGCCCATTCGTGCGGATCGTAGATCTTTACGTGCTTGTTGGGCTTGCCGCTCCAGTACTCCTCGTCCATAAAGGGCAGATATGCCTGAACGCCGGGGCAGATAAAGGGAATCCGCTGCTGTTGCAGTCGCTCGCGCTGGCGCTGCTCCAGGTGCGCCTCGGATATGACGGTCGGCATACCGGACAGCTCGACGAGGCTTGCCTGGATTCGCTTAAGGTCGGGGAGTCCCGCGTGCCATGACACCCGCATGATCAAAAAGGATGCACGGCGGTATTTTGCCTGCATCACCGTGATGGCGGGGCGCAGTGTGGGATGGATTTTGTCCCGTTCGGGCCAAAGGTCAGCAGTGATCTCGAGGCCCAGGGTCTCCCATAGGTAATCAAGCTCTTCGTCCATGGTGCCTCGATATCCGTGCAATGATGACGGTTCGATTGTGCCATCAGCCGTGAGTGCTGCATTGTTGTAATCTACCAGCGGTAGATGTGGGATGTTTTACGGGCTTTGACGCCGTAGGTGTTGCTGGTGCTTCACAGGTCCTTCACGGGTTGGACTAAATTAGGCCAATTTGACTGAATTTCAAAAAAGTCAAAATTGGGGCTTGCGTCACGGCGAGACTTCCCGTATATTTCTTTCTTGCGCAAAGGCACAGCCGAGCGCAGCGATGCAGTCATTGGGATGTCGTCTAATGGCAGGACAGCGGATTCTGGTTCCGTCAATGGGGGTTCGACTCCCTCCATCCCAGCCATTGCATTTGCTACATATGGCCCGTTCGTCTAGCGGTTTAGGACGCCGCCCTCTCAAGGCGGAGATCACCAGTTCGAATCTGGTACGGGCTACCAAAATTGAACGCCCGGGCCTCGTAAGAGACCCGGGTTTTGTGTATTGACCGTATATACGGCGCCTGCCGTGTTTCGCTCAGATCGAGGAGTAGCCATGGATCTGCCCATCAGCTTGCAAGACATCACGTATGCCGAGAACTATCTGGCGCAGGGCGACCTGGCTACGGCGACGCCGCTGCTGGAGCGTCTGGTGGAGCTCGCCGAGGAGTATATCGACGCTGAGTGCAAGACGGAGGAGAAGCGCCAATTCTTTAGCTTCGATAGCAAGTTTGAGCGCTTGGCCTATCGCCGCGTGGAGAAGGATCCGCGCGAGCTCGTGCAGGTCGAGGTGCCGTTTGACCGCCTGTACTCTGACATGGCGTTTGCCTACATTCGCCAGCAGGATTATGTGAGCGCTCGTAATGCCCTGATGCAGGCTGTGCGTTGGGACCCCATGAACTGCAACTATCGCTTGGATTTGGCTGAGCTGTTCCGCGCACTCGAGGACAAGCAGGAATGGGCATCGCTCTCGTTCTCGGTGCTGGAGCGCGCGAGCGACGGCAAGTGCGCCGCCCGCGCCTACGCCAACTTGGGCCAGTACTTTTTGGAGCCCGAGACCGAGAATGTTTCTGCCGCCGTGGGTTGTGCGCGTCTGGCGCTGCGCCTGGCGCCCAACGATGCGCATACGACGCGCCTGCTCAACAAGATCCATACCACCTATCCGGATGCCGCCGGGGAGAGCGACGAGCACGTGATGGGTGAACTGGCCCTGCAGGGCGTTCCGACCTCACCTTCGGCCGAGATTGCCATCTGCCTGATTATGTGCGCGACCGATGCTGCAAGCGACGGCGACAAACAGGAGGCGACGCGCCTGACGGTGCGCGCCCGCGACCTGGTGGGCGAGGAGGCCTGCGCGGCGATTATCAAGCTGGTGCGCGAGAGCGATGCTGAGCTCAATGCCGAGCGCAAGGCAAAGCGCGAGGCTGCGGGCTCAAACGCCGATGGCGCCAAGGAGGCCGGCGATGCCCAGTAAGCGCGAGCGCAAGCTCATTTCCAAGAATCGCTCGGCGCATCACGAGTACTTTATCGATGAGACGTTCGAATGCGGCATTGAACTGAGCGGCACCGAGGTCAAGTCGATTCGCGAGCGCGCCTGCCAGATCACCGATACCTTCGCGCTGATCCGCGGCGGGGAGTGCTGGCTCGTCGGACTGCATATCCACCCTTATAGCCATGGTGGCGTGTGGAATCGCGATCCCGACCGTCGGCGTCGTCTGCTGCTGCACCGCAAGGAGATCGACTTTCTTGACGGCAAACTTCGCAACCGTGGTTATGCGCTGGTTCCGTTGGAGCTCTACTTTAATACCGACGGCCGCGTAAAGCTGCTGCTGGGTCTGGGTCGCGGCAAGAAGCTCTACGACAAGCGCGAGGACATGGCCAAGCGTGATGTCCAACGCGAGATCGATCGCGCCCTTAAGGAACGCAACCGTTAGGCACTCTGCATAAGTTGCGGTGGAATACGGACTGTTTTGCCTGTTTGAGGGGCTATTCAGTCCCTATTTCACCGCAACTGCGGGCGTCTCATCTTTCTTACTGTTCTGACACATATGTCTCAAAGGCGGCGTCCGTTATGGGTGCCGCCTTTTTTTGTGGGTACATACATCCATGAGGTTCCAACCCTAGCTAGGGGAGTGATCGTTATGGACAAAACTGCGTTCTTTACCATGCCGAGCGGTCTGTACGTGGTGAGCGCTGCGGCAGACGGGCTGCGTGCCGGCTGCGTTATCAACACAGCGGTGCAGGTGACATCCGCCCCGGCGCGCATCTCGGTTGCCGTGAACAAGGAAAATGTCACGTCCGGCGTAATCGCATCGGCTAAGGCTTTTGCGCTGACCGTGATTGACCAGACCGCCGACATGCTCTATATCGGCAACTTTGGGTTCCGCACCAGCAGCGATTATGACAAGTTTGCCAAATACGAGACCCGCGAGACGGCTCTGGGCATGCCCTATGTGCCCGAGCATGCGGCGGCCCTGTTTAGCTGCCGTTTGATCGACACTGTGGATGTGGGCACGCATCTGCTGTTTATTGGCGAGGTCGAGGATGCCGAGCGCCTGAGCGACGAGACGCCGCTGACGTACGACTACTATCACAAGGTGCTAAAGGGCAAGACGCCGCCCAAAGCCTCGTCGTATCAAGGCTAGAAATGTTCTAAAAATACTTGCATTATACTATTGAGAATATATACTAATAAGTAAGTACACCAGCAGTCACGTTCGAGAGGAGAACATCATGGCTGAGGAAAAGAAGACGTATAAGTTTGTGTGCACCGTTTGCGGTTACGAGGTTGAGGTCGACACGCCCGAGCTGCCCGAGGATTACGTGTGCCCGGTGTGCGGCGTCGGTCCCGATCAGTTTGAGCTCGTCGAGGAGTAACTCGCAGGCACACGGCGAAAGCCAAACATAGCTCTGTCCAAGGGTCCCGGTCGAATTCTCGGCCGGGACCCTTTTGATTTATCTGACGGTTTAAAACGGTCTCACGTGTTACAGATTAAGACGTTATATCTGGACAGTCACGCCATCTCAATTACATTCCCGTTAGCAGCACGATGTCGAGAATCGTCACGATGACGCCGATCCCTACGAGCAGCGCGTTGAGCGGGCGCGAGTTGGCGTATTTGCCCATGACGCGGCGCGAACTGGTGAGTCGTATGAGCACAAAGACCGTAATCGGCAACTGAAGCGACAACAATGCCTGACTCCAGATGAGACCTTCAAAAGGATTTGGGACGACCAGGCACGCCGTCACTGCGCCGACGAAACAGGCCGCCACCCCGATCGAGGAATGTCGGTCGTGGATGTCGTATTCCTCGTCGAACATGCCCGCGGTGATGGTGCCTGCCGCCATGCCCGCTGTCACGCTGCTCGATAGTCCCGCGAACAGCAGCGCTACCGCAAAGATGGTCGAGCTCGCCGGGCCCAAGATGGGGGAGAGCGTGGCCGCTGCGACGGCGAGGTCGTCTACGACAATGCTGTGCGCAAAGAAGGTCGTTGCGGCCAGGATGACCATGGCCGAGTTGATTGCCCAGCCCACGCCCATCGAAAAGAGCGTGTCGAAGAGCTCGTAGCGCAGACGTTCCTCGATAACTTGCTCGCCTTGGCCTTCGAAGTGCATGGATTGGATGACCTCGGAGTGCAGAAAAAGGTTGTGGGGCATAACGACCGCACCCAGGACACTCACGATAATCGCGGCTGAGCCAGTGGGCATACTGGGCGTGATCCAGCTTGCGGTGGCTTGCGGCCAGTCGACCTTGACTAGTGCAAGCTCGGCCAAAAACGAGAGTCCTACCACGCCGACGAAGGCGATGATCCAGCGTTCGGCGCGCTTGTAGGAGTTCGTCATGAGCATCGCCATCGATACTGCCGCCACGATGACGCAGCCCGCACGCACGGGCAGCCCAAAGAGCATCTGGAGCGCAATCGCACCGCCCAGGACCTCTGCCATGGCGGTGGCGATCGTAGCGAGATAGGCGCTGCCGAGCACCGCGCGTCCCACGATGCGGGGGAGAAAGCGGGTCGTGGCCTCGGCGAGACAGGCGCCCGTGGCGATACCCAGGTGCGCCGCGTTGTGCTGCAGCACGATGAGCATGATCGTGGACAGCGTGACGATCCACAGCAGCGCGTAGCCAAACTGCGAGCCGGCGGCCATATTGGAGGCCCAGTTGCCCGGGTCGATAAAGCCGACGGTCACGAGCAGCCCGGGGCCGATATGCCGTGCAATGTCTAGGCCTCCGTGACCACCGGTGCGCCGGGAGCCAAAGTGTTGTTTGAGATGGTTGATCATGGTCGGTTCCTGCATAGGGGCAGCGCGGCGCCGCGCTTGGGTCATGCGGCGCCGCGCGCTCGGTTTGGGTTGGGGTTACTTGCGCGCCTTGCCCTGGTTGGCCACGGCGTCGATCTTGGCGGCGATGGTTGCCGGGTCGCCGATGTAGCGCTTGTCGAGAACATTGAAATCGGCATCGAAGGTGTAGACGAGCGGCACGCCGGTGGGGATGTTGACCTTGAGGATTTCCTCGGGCGTGAGGTGCTCGAACTTCATGACGAGCGAGCGCAGGGAGTTGCCGTGTGCGGCGATGAGTACGCGCTTGCCGGCGAGCATCTGGGGGCGAATCTCGTCTTCGAAATAAGGCCAGGCGCGGGCAATCGTATCTTTGAGGCACTCGGTATAGGGCAGCTGATCGGGCGCGACGTCGCGGTATTGCTCCTGGGTGTGGGGGTCGCGACTGTCGCCCGGCTCGAGCGCCGGCGGGCACACGTCGAAGGAGCGGCGCCAGATGAGCACCTGCTCGTCGCCGTGCTCCGCCGCGGCATCGGCCTTGTTGAGACCCTGCAGCGCGCCGTAGTGGCGCTCGTTGAGCTTCCAGGATTTGATGACGGGCAGCCACTCGCGATCCATCTGGCCGAGCACGATGTTGAGGGTGTGAATTGCACGCTTGAGACGCGAGGTGTAGCAGACGTCAAAGTCGAAACCGGCTTCTTTGAGGGCGCGGCCGCCTGCGGCGGCTTCTTCACGGCCCGTGTCGGTGAGCTCGACATCGGTCCAGCCGGTGAACAGGTTGAGTTTGTTCCACTCGGATTCTCCGTGACGGATAAGGACAAGTTGCATCGTCTGTTGGTCTGTCTGGCATGCCATGGGGGCCTCCTTGATCTGGCACGGCGCGCGTGCCGTTTGCTTGACGCCGCAAAGGATACCCGTTTTAGCCCAGAAAGTTAACCGTGACTAACAAAATTGTTGTATTTGAATGGGACGGTGAAAGGGGATTGCCGAAATGTCTTGATCTGTAACAACTAGGGATGGAAATTGGACCTAGGTGTTACAGATCGAGACAGGAAGAAATGGTCCTATGGAAAATCTCGATCTGTAACAGTTAGCTGCAAAAACCGGCCCTTCGTGTTACAGATCGAGACATTCGGAGCCGTTTCTCAAAAACGTCTCAATCTGTAACATCTAGGCGCCAAAATTGGGTCTTCCTGTTACAGATTGAGATGTTTGAAGCGGTGAGCTTGAAGACCGAACTTGGGGCCCTTGTTGTCGTCCTTGAGGTCGGCAGCGCCCACTCGTAGGGCGTGCGTTACGCGATTGTTTCGAAACGGGTGGGAAACACAACGGGCCGGCGATGCTCCTAGTATGCCTATTCAACTGACTGACTAAATATCTAGGGGAGGATCGCGATGCAGGCAGATTCCGCTCAGCAGCAGGGCCTTTATCGCCCCGAATTCGACCACGATGCGTGTGGCATCGGCGCGCTCGCCGATATCAACGGTGAGCGCCATCACCAGATTCTGGACGATGCACTGTCCATTCTGGTCAACTTGGAGCACCGCGGCGGTACGGGACTCGAGAAGAACACCGGCGACGGCGCCGGCATCCTGTTCCAGGTTCCGCATCATTTTTTTCGCAAAGAGGCTCAAAAGTGCGGCCAGATTCTGCCGGCAGAGGGCGACTATGGCGTGGCCATGCTGTTCTTCCCGCAGGACGACAAGGGCGTAGAGGATGCCCGCCGCGTGTTTGAGGAGGGCAGCGCCGAGGCCGGCGTGCCGCTGCTTTTTTGGCGCGAGGTGCCGGTCGACCCGCACGATTTGGGCGAGACGGCCCGCGCCTGCATGCCCACCATCTTGCAGGCCTTCCTGGGCCGTCCGGACGACACGCCGGCGGGCGACGCCTTCGAGCGTCGTCTGTACGTGTGCCGCCGCACCATCGAGAAGAAGGCCGACGTCGAGTTTGCCCTGCGCGACAAGATCTTCTATGTGTGCTCCATGAGCTCGCGCACCATCGTGTACAAGGGTATGCTGGTCGCCACGCAGATGCGCCGCTTCTTCATCGATCTCAACGACGCCGCCGTCAAGACGGCCGTGGCGCTCGTCCACTCGCGCTACTCCACCAACACCACGCCCAGCTGGGAACGCGCGCACCCCAACCGCTTTATCATCCACAACGGCGAGATCAACACCCTCAAGGGCAACGTCAACTGGATTCGCGCTCGCGAACCCAACCTGTACAGCCCCGTGCTGCAGCACGATCTTGAGCGCGTGATGCCCATCATCAACCGCGAGGGTTCCGACTCCGCGATTCTGGACAATGTGCTTGAGTTCCTGGTCATGAACGGTCGCCCGCTTACGCGTGCCGCGTCCATGCTGCTGCCCGAGCCGTGGGACCACAACGACAGCCTGAGTGAGGAACGCCGCGCCTACGATGCCTACCAGTCCATGCTCATGGAGCCGTGGGATGGCCCGGCGGCCATCGCCTTTACCGACGGTCGCACGCTGGGTGCCGCTCTCGACCGTAACGGCCTGCGTCCCGCCCGCTACTATGTGACGCGCGACGGTCGCTTTATGCTGGCAAGCGAGGTGGGCACCATCGAGGTGAGCCCCGAGAACATCCTGACGAGCGGCTGTCTGGGACCGGGCCAGATGCTCGAGGTTGACTTTGCCCGCGGCTGCGTGATCTACAACGATGAGCTGCGCGCCCGCTATGCCAAGGAAAAACCCTACCGCGACTGGATTGCCGAGGAGACGCTGACCGTTGACGCGCTCGATGAGCCCGTCGCGCCCACGCCCGCCGAGGATACCGAGGTGCCCGCCGCCGTGCGCATGGCCAAGCTCGGGTATCACTGGGATGATGTTGACGAAGTCGTGCGTCCCATGGCCCAGCAGGGCAAGGCGCCGCTCGCCTCGATGGGTATCGATGCGCCGCTGGCCTGCCTGTCCAAGAAGACGCGCTCATTCTTCGACTACTTCTATCAGCTGTTCGCCCAGGTCACGAACCCGCCGATCGACGCCCTGCGCGAGCATATGGTCACTTCGACCACGCTCTACCTGGGCAACCACGGTAACCTGCTCGAGGACTCCCGTACGGCCTGCCAGCTGGTGCGCCTGGAGCGTCCGCTGCTGAGCGAGGAGGAGTTCGAGCGTATCTGCGCCATCGACCGCGTGGGCTTTAAGACCCGCCGTTTCCGTGCCGTCTACCGCCGCGATGCCGGCGAGGGTGCGCTGCAGGCTGCGCTCAAGCAGCTTGCAGAGGACGTTGAGGCCGCGGTTCGCGACGGCGTGAACATCGTGGTGTTGAGCGATCGCGCCGCTGCGGGCGAGGTGCCCGTACCGTCGCTGCTCGCCGTGGGCTGCGTGCACAACCACCTGATCCGCGCCGGCGTGCGTACCTTTGCCGACATCGTGGTGGAGTGTGGCGACGCCGTGTCCCCGCACGACTTTGCGGCGCTGGTGGGCTACTCCGCGAGCGGCATCTATCCGTACAACGCTCATGCGTGCATTCGCGACTTGGCGACGCACGGCGATCTGGACGTGACAGCTGAGCAGGGCATCGCCAACTACAACAAGGCTGCGACCGCCGGCATCGTCTCCATCATGTCCAAGATGGGCATCTCCACGGTGCAGAGCTACCACTCCGCGCAGATCTTCGAGGCCGTGGGCTTCACTCCGGAGTTCGTCAACGCGTACTTCGCCGGCACGGTGAGCCGTGTGGGCGGTATGGGTGTCGAGGACGTCGAGCGCGAGCAGAATGAGCGCTACGACGCCGCGCTCGCTATCCTTAAGAGCCCGGCTCCCGATCAGCTGCCCACGTTGGGCCTGACCAAGTGGCGCCCGCTCGGCGGCGAGGATCACCTCATCGATCCGCAGACTGTCTACTTGCTGCAGACCGCCTGCTGTGAGGACAGCTACGACACCTTTAAGGAGTACAGCGCCCGCCTGCACCGCACCGGCCGTGCTGTGCGCCTGCGTGACCTGCTGGACTTTAATGCCAGCGGTCGCACGCCGGTTTCGCTCGACGAGGTCGAGCCCGCGCTCAACATCGTCCGCCGCTTTAACACCGGCGCCATGTCGTACGGCTCCATCAGCAAGGAAGCACACGAGTGCATGGCCATCGCCATGAACCGCCTGCACGGCCGTTCCAACTCGGGCGAGGGCGGCGAGGACCCGCGTCGCGAGACCCCGCTGGCTAACGGTGACTCCAAGAACTCCGCCATCAAGCAGGTGGCAAGCGCGCGCTTTGGCGTGACGAGCCGCTACCTGTGCAGCGCCTTCGAGATTCAGATCAAGATGGCCCAGGGCGCCAAGCCCGGCGAGGGCGGTCACCTGCCCGGCAAGAAGGTCTACCCTTGGATTGCCGAGGTCCGTCAGTCCACACCCGGTATCGGCCTGATCTCGCCTCCGCCGCACCACGACATCTACTCCATCGAGGACCTGGCGGAGCTTATCTTCGATCTTAAGAACGCCAACCCCGGCGCACGCGTGTCGGTCAAGCTGGTCAGCGAGGCCGGCGTCGGCACCATCGCCACCGGTGTGGCCAAGGGTGCCGCCGACAAGATCTTGATCAGCGGCCACAACGGCGGCTCCGGTGCTGCGGCGCGCGATTCGATCTGGCACGCCGGTCTGCCGCTGGAGCTTGGCCTTGCCGAGGCTCAACAGACGTTGCTGCAAAACGGCCTGCGCTCGCGCGTGGTACTCGAGGCCGACGGCAAGCTCATGGACGGCACCGACGTCGCCGTCGCCTGCCTGCTGGGTGCCGAGGAGTTTGGCTTTGCGACCATGCCGCTCATCTCCATGGGCTGCCTTATGCAGCGCGACTGCCAGCAGGATACCTGCCCGGCCGGCATCGCCACGCAAAACTGCCGCCTGCGTCGCGGCTTCCGCGGCAAGCCCGAGCACGTCGAACACTTTATGCTCTTTGTTGCCGAGCAGCTGCGCGAGGTCATGGCGAGCCTGGGCTTCCGCACCGTCGACGAGATGGTCGGCCATCCCGAGTGCTTGCGCCAGATTGAGGTCCCGGGCAACCGCAAGGCCAACCTGCTCGATCTGTCGCCCGTGCTGGCGAGCGCGACCTGCGAGTTCGGTGCCCACATCCCGGGTGCCGACGGTCGTCACTTCCTGCCGCAGATGGCTGCGGACAGTGAGCTCGACAAGACGCTCGACTCCACGTTGTTTGTGCCCTATACGGCCGATGCCCGTGCGCACCTGCGTCCGATTCGCTTCCGCGCCGATATCGCCAACGTCAACCGTTGCGTGGGCACCATCTTGGGCAACGCGGTGACCAAGGCGCATCCCGAGGGTCTGCCCGCCGGCTCCATCACCATCGATTGCGATGGTTCGGCCGGTCAGAGCTTTGGCGCCTTTCTGCCGCGCGGCATTACGCTCAACGTGTGCGGCGACGCCAACGACTACTTTGGCAAGGGCCTTTCGGGCGGCGAGGTGTCGGTGCGCCCCAACCCGCATGCGACCTACAAGTTCGACGAGAACATCATCGTGGGCAACGTTGCGTTCTTTGGCGCTACGAGTGGCCGCGGCTTCATTAACGGCCTGGCCGGCCAGCGCTTTGGCGTACGCAACTCCGGTGCCACGGTGGTGGTCGAGGGCTGCGGCAACCATGGCTGCGAGTACATGACGGGAGGTCTGGCGCTCATCCTGGGCGAGGTCGGGCAGAACTTCGCCGCCGGCATGACGGGCGGCGTGGCTTACGTCTTTGACCAGTACGGCACGCTCGATGCCCGTGTGAACCACGAGAGCGTTGAGCTTAAAGCCCCGACGGCCGGTGAGCTTGCGCAGATTCGTGCGCTCATCCAGGAGCACGTGGACGCGACGCAGAGCCCGCGCGGTATTAAGCTGCTCTACAGCTTTGAGACGATGAGCAAGCACTTTGTGAAGGTCATTCCAACCGAGTACGAGCGCGTGCTGGCGATTGTCGCCGCCGCCGAGGCCGTGGGCAAGACGCATGCGCAGGCCGAGGAGCTGGCGTTTGACATTGTGACCGGCCGCGCGAGTGCCGCGGATGTCGCTCGCTTTGATGTGGCGGGTGGTGTCGCTGGCGCTGCGCCCGCCACCGCCAGCTCTGTTGCTTCGACCAAGAAGGAGGCGTAAGTGCCATGGGTAAGCCCGGTGCTTTTCTTGATATCGATCGCGTGACCCATGAGCTGCGCCCCGTGGAGGAGCGCAGCCGCGATTTCGATCCGCTGTACGTGGAGCTCGACGACGACGCGCGCCGTGCCCAGGCGAGTCGCTGCATGATGTGCGGTGTGGCGTTTTGTCAGATGGGCGCGAGCTTTGGCAAGGCACGTCCGAGCGGCTGTCCGCTGCACAACCTGATTCCCGAGTGGAACGAGCTGGTGTACCGCGGCCGTTGGGACGAGGCTGCCGAGCGCCTGTCACTCACCTCGCCCATGCCCGAGTTCACGAGTCGCGTGTGCCCGGCGCTGTGCGAGGCCGCATGCAACCTGGGCTCGGTCGATGGCCAGCCCACGACGATCCATGACAACGAGCGCGCGATTAGCGACCATGAGTGGGCAAATGGCGGTCCGCACCGCTTTGAGCCGGCAGGGGAGGGTGCACCCACGGTTGCCGTGGTGGGCTCCGGTCCCGCTGGTCTGGTGGCAGCATGGGAGCTTGCGCGTCGTGGGGCCCGCGTGACTGTGTTTGAGCGCGACGACCGCCCGGGCGGTCTGCTCATGTACGGCATTCCCAACATGAAGCTCGAGAAGTCCGTGGTCGAGCGTCGCGTGGCGCTCATGCGCGAGCTGGGCATTGTGTTCGAGCTGGGTGCTGACGTTACGAACCCTGCGGTGGCGGCCAAGCTCAATGGCTTTGACGCCGTCGTGGTGGCTGCCGGTGCTCGCGCCCCGCGTGGGCTGGCTGCTGAGAATATTGACGCACCCGGCGTGGTGTATGCCGTGGACTACCTGACGGCCTCGACCGTCTCGGTGCTCGATGGCGGCGAGCCTGTCGTCGATGCACACGGCCTGGACGTCGTGGTCATTGGCGGCGGCGATACCGGTAACGACTGCGTGGGCACCGCGGTACGTCAGGGTGCGCGCAGCGTGCGCCAGTTTGAGTTCTTGCCGGCGGCGCCTGATGCGCGCGCGGCGAGCAACCCCTGGCCGCAGTGGCCAAACGTTAAGAAGACCGACTACGGCCAGCAGGAGGCCATCGCTGTCATGGGCGGCGAGATGCGCGCTTGGGGCGTGGATACGCTCGAGGTGCTGCTGGACAAGAAGGGCGCGGCCGCGGGCCTGCGCGTGGTCGATCTGGATTGGTCGGCTGGCAAGCCCGAGCGCATCGCGGGCTCCGAGCACGAGGTGCCGGCCCAGCTGGTGCTCATCGCCTGCGGCTTTACGGGCCCAGAGCACGGTGTGTTCGACGCCGTTGGCGTGCCCGTTGCCACTGCTGGTCGTCCGCTGCCTGTGATGGCCGCCGAGGGCTCGCATCTTGCGGCGCGTGTTGGCGGCGTCGCTGTGGATGCCGCGCCGGTGTATGTTGCCGGTGACGCTCGTAACGGCAGCTCGCTCGTGGTGAACGCTATGGCCGACGCCCTGGCCTGCGCTGCCGAAGTCGCCGACGCGCTGGAGCTGTAAGGCGGCTGTCCACAGCTGAATCGTCAAGGGCTGTCCCCGAATGCCGGCCCAAAAGGAACGTCCCCAAGTGCCGGCAGCTGGGGACGTTCCTTATGTGCCGGCATTCGGGGACACTCCTTGCGAGTTCGCAGGCGACTTTGTCATTTGCCGACGTGCAAGTGTTCATTCGTCGACGTTTGCGACTGTGCTACTCTGCTCTTTCTGTGGTGGTAGCGGGCGTTTGCCTCAAATGAGTGAACTGACTGTCTATATCTACCTGCGGTTTCTTTGCAGTGCGCTCATTCGGTCAAGTGTCCCGTCAAGTGTTTGGTCAGCATCTGGTTTGCAGCCGGAGGCCTATTTTGCCCGCGCTGGTCGTGGCTGCCCACCCTCCTCGTAAGCTCAAATTGAGGTTCATCAGTTTGAGGAGGATGCCGTGACTGACCACGTTTTAGACCGAGCGCAGCTGGCTGAAGCCGTCGGCAACGATATTGCCGACATGGCCCATTTTTGGATGCTGCGGAAGTTCCAGTTTTTGGAGCCGGCACGCGAACAGTTCGAGATCATTGTCGACCCGTGGCTCAGCTATTGCACCGAGCCTTCGCAAAACGAAATCATGGCCTACAACATGGCATTTACCGATTGGCTGCTCTTCGAGCGCCCCTATCGCCATGGCAAGACGCTGCTCGAGCTGTATGTTGACGAACCGCCGGCATCGCTTTCGCCTGCCTCGCTCAGGCGGCTCGAGCAGGTACGCGACACGCAGTATTTCTCGCGCTTTGGCATTTTGGACAAGGATCCTGCGAACGGCATGGTTGCGCTGAAGGATACGCGTGCCGACCGTCGCTTTGATGTCTACGACCCGCATATCGTGCAAAAGGAGCATTGGAGCGACGGCGCGATCGCGGTGCGCCTCGCCTGCATCGACGATGTCTGGCTGACGGCGGGACAGCTCTATCTGTATGACATCGCGCGCCTGAGTGACACGGCGGTCGATGGACCGGGTGCGGTGCATCCCGAGGATCTGCAGGACGGCTTTGACACCTCGTGCGTCAGCTTCTTTTTGCGCCTGGTCCGCGACATCATGGGCGCCCAGGGGCGGTACGTGAAGTCGCTCAACATCTACGAGCAGGAGTGGGAGTAGGGGATGTGACTGGCGTCGCCCTGCTGCCCTGACTTTGTCTCAATCTGTAACGTTTGGCGGCTGTTTGGGCCCGTAACTGTTACAGATTGAGACGGAAGGTTGGCGGCTGCCGAAAGATCTTGTTCTGTAACAACTAGAGGCTCAAAGACTGTCTTCCTGTTACAGATCAAGACATTTGTCAGCGGAGGCAACGGTGACGATGGTCCATTTGTCTGACGTGGTGGTGATGAAAGTGCCTAATACCGTTCTCAAACACAAACATGCGACTCGCAACACGTTGGCGCGGAATAGGATGCTCGCGCGGCTCACGGAGACGGCCAAGCAAGGTGCGCTGCTCGCAACGCATGACAATACCGAGCTCATGTGGCTGCGACGCCATGTTGGAACCGACGATATCGCGGAGCCCGAGCCGTACCTGTTCTGTTTTCAGCATGATTGGGATGCATTGACGCCGGCGGAGCGAGCGCTGAGGACTATCAAAGGGCTTGCGGAGTTTCATCCCGATTGGGCGTTTTGGGGCTATGACGCGGCGCTTTTGTGGGGTCTGGAGGTGCCGAATGATCTGCTCGGGCCACGATATCTTGTTAAGACGGGTTGCTCGGTGCCGCTGAGTGCAGGATGTCGGCTGTTGCGTCCGCAGGCGGCGGGTGCACTTGAACAAGCCGACGGCGTGCAGGTGACGTCGTTTTGGCGCACGGTGGAGGATTGCTTACTGCGTGCGCCGTTCTCCTACGGGTTGGCGATTGCCGATTCTGCACTGCGGGCGAAAGGCGTATCACGTTGGGATTTGTGCGAGCGCCTCCGCGCCGATTGCGAGGGCAGGCGAGGGTATCGCAGGGCACAGGTGATTGCGTCGTATGCGGACGGGCTGTCCGAAAACGGCGGCGAGTCTCGGTTCCGAGCGTTCTTTATTGCGTACGGCTTTCCAGTTCCGGAGCTGCAGGTGGAGTTTCGCGACCCGCTCGATCCGAGCCAGGCGTTTCGCGTCGACTATTTTTGGCGGCTCATGGACGGGACGTGTGTCATCGGCGAGCTCGACGGAAAGGGGAAGTACACCTTGCAGAGCGGCGAGGCCCGGGAGCCGGTCGACCCATTCGTGGCAGAGCGTCAGCGGGAATCTCATCTGACAATGCTCGGGCACAAGGTGCTTCGGTTTACGTTTGATGAGCTCAAGAATCCGGGGAAGCTGGTTGAGAAGATGAGGCTGGCGGGTATTCCGCGACGGCCCGATTTGGCTGAGGAGTGGAGACGTCGGTGGTATGGGCGCTGAGAGGTTTTGTCTTGATCTGTAACGTTTAGAAGTTGTTTGAGTTCGTAATTGTTACAGATCGAGACAAACCGGTGAAACGTCGACCGAATGTCTCGATCTGTAACATCAAGGGGCCCAACAACCCTGTATCTGTTACAGATCGAGATATTTCCCTGGTGTCGCTGGGGTGGGACTGCAGCATATTCCGTCTCCCACATCCCCTCTTCCCTCCGTTAACCGATGCGTCTGCAGCAATCCAGCGGGACTAGGTGATAATGGACAAATGTTCAAGTTAATCGTGAGGGAGGAGCTCGATATGGCGTCTGCCGATCGTTCCACGTTGTTTATCAATGCGACCATTCTGGATGGCTCGGAGCATATGGAGCCGCAACCCGATATGGCCGTGACTGTTGAGCGCGGCGTCATCACGTGGATGGGGCCGAGTGCTGTGGCGCAGGCGCCCGCGGGTGCCGAGGTTATCGACCTGGGCGGTGCGTATCTCATGCCCGGTCTCATCAATATGCACGTGCACCTGTGCGGCTCGGGCAAGCCGGTTTCGGCCGGCGATGCGGGCGCGCTGATGAAGAAGCTCGATAATCCCGTGGGGCGCGCCATCGTGCGCCATATTCTTAAGGGCAGCGCCCAACAACAACTGGCAAGTGGCGTGACCACGGTGCGCGGCGCGGGCGATCCGCTGTTTGCCGATCTGGCCGTGCGCGATGCTATCGATGCCGGCAAGTATCAAGGTCCTCGCCTGGTGGCGCCGGGAACGGGCGTCACGGTGCCGGGCGGCCATGGTGCGGGCTTGTTCGCCCAGGTGGCCAACAGTCCCGCCGAGGCAGCCGAACAGGTGCGCGACCTGTATGCGCGTGGTGCCGACGTCATTAAGCTGTTCGTGACGGGCGGCGTGTTCGACGCTACCGAGGTGGGCGAGCCGGGCGTGCTGCGCATGCCGGTCGAGGTTGCCGCGGCGGCGTGCAAGGCTGCGCACGAGGTGAGTCTGCCGGTTATGGCCCATGTCGAGAGTACCGAGGGCGTGAAGGCCGCGCTTGAGGCCGGCGTTGACACGATTGAGCACGGCGCTCCGTTGACGCCCGAGATTCTGGAGCTGTACCGTGGCGCCGCGGGCACGCAACTCGAGGGGCGTGCGCCCAGTGTTACCTGCACTATCAGCCCGGCGCTGCCGTTTGTATTGCTCGACCCGAAAAAGACCCATTCGACCGATACGCAAAAGAAGAACGGCGATATCGTGTGCTCGGGCATTATCGAGAGCGCCCGTGCCGCACTGGAAGCTGGCGTTAAGGTGGGCCTGGGTACGGACTCGAGCTGCCCGTTCGTGACGCAGTACGACATGTGGCGTGAGGTGGCCTATTTTGCCAAGTATGTCGGCGTGAGCAACGCCTTCGCACTGCATACGGCTACGCAAGTCAACGCCGAGCTGCTGGGGCTGGACGGCGAGACTGGCACGATCGAGTGCGGCAAGGCCGCCGATATCTTGGTGACGCGCGAGAACCCGCTCGATGACCTGTGCGCTCTGCGTGAGCCGATGCACGTGATGTGTCGCGGCGATCTGGTGTGCAAACTCAAGGTGAAGCGCATCCCCGAGGTGGATGCCGAGCTCGACGCGATTATGGCCATGCCAGCCGAAGCGCTGGCTGAGGAGCTGGCCCGCGACGGCGTAGCATAGGTGTGACAAAGGGACAGCTCCGTTGTCGCATACAAAAAGCCGAGGTCTCAGCGCGAGGCCTCGGCTTTTATTTGTCCTATGGTATGGCGGCTAGGAGCGCGTCTCCATCTTGGCGTGGCACTTGGGGCAGGTGACGCGGATCTTGCCCTTGCCCTTGGGGACGGAGAGCATCTGGCCGCAGTTGGGGCACTTGAGATAGGCCGTGGTCTTGCGGCCCTTCCACATCTTCTTGGCCGTGCGCTTGGCACGCTCAAAGTCTTCCTTACTGGTGCCGGCCGCGCGTGAGGTGCTGGCCGCTGCGGTTCCGCCGCCCAAGCTGGCGACGAATTTGCCCAGGCAGGGGACGTTTGCAGTCGCGGCGACAAAGGCCTCGTTCTCCTTGTGACGTGCGTCGATATTTTTGGACAGGCCGCGCAGCACGCCAATCACGATTACGGCGATGGCAATCCAGCTGAGCCACTGGATGCGGGCTATCGATCCGATCATCGCGATGACGATGCCGGCAAAACCCATCACGATGGTGAGTTCATCGGCACCATTGCGACCCTTCATAAAGTCATTCATGCAAATTGCCTTTCGTTCGATATGCTGCACGCCTTTATACCCGATTTAGAGCAAGGGGGACAGGTTAATCTGCACCAATGTGGTGCAAACATACCTGTCCCCGGAATACCAAGACGGTGCAAACGTACCTGTCCCCAATGCCCCAATTACTTGGAGAGTTTGTCGACGACGCGTTCGATTTCGGCGAGTTTGGCGGCTTTGAGGTCTTCGTCTCCCGATTCGATTGCCGAAGTCACGCAGCCCTCGATATGCGCCTTGAGCACGTCGGCGTTGATGCGCGCAATGAGCGCCTGTGTGGCCATGAGCTGCGTGGAAATATCGACGCAATAGCGGTCCTCATCGACCATCCGCAAGATGCCGTCAATCTGGCCGCGTGCCGTCTTGAGCATGCGGGTCACCGATTTGTGGTCTGCCATCATGGCGGGTCCTCGTTTCTGGTCGATCTTCCGGATGCCCCCGTCAGTTGCGGTGAAATACGGACCGTTTAAAGGCCTAGGGCGGCACAACAGTCCGTATTTCACCGCAACTTCTGAGGATTGAGTAGGCGGTGTCTGCTACGCGGCGGTCACGGATAGGGCGTGGAATTTCTCGCCCGCGGCCTCGACGGCGGCGGCGAGCTGCTCGGCGGTCACGGTGTCGGCACACTCCACCTGGACGGTCTGGGTCTCGTGATCGGCGTCGGCGTCGGTCACGCCGACAACGTTGAGCAGTGCCGTCTCGACAGTAGCGTCGCAGTGGCCGCACATGAGGCCGGAAGTCTTGATTGTGTATCGCATGGGTATTCCTCCCTGTTGTGTCGGCTTTCCCAGGCACCCGACCTTGACCTTCAAGCCGTCGCTCGCGTACCAAAGTACGCGTCGCTCCTCTTTCAGGTCAATCTCGGGCACCTGGAAAACCCGTTCAAAATGGACTTAATGGTGAGCTTATTTTTCCACTTTTGGCTTAAAGGATTTTAAGCGCAGCGCATTGCTTACGACGCAGACACTCGACAGGCTCATGGCCGCGGCGCCAAACATCGGCGAGAGCTGCCATCCGGTGAGCGGGAAGAACACGCCCGCCGCCAGCGGAATGCCGATGCCGTTGTAGAACAGTGCCCAGAACAGGTCCTGCTTGATGTTGCGGATCGTGGCGCGCGAAAGCTCGATGGCGCGGGCGACGTCCATGAGGTCGCTGCGCATGAGAACCACGTCGGCGCCCTCCTTGGCGATGTCGGCGCCGGTGCCGATAGCAAGGCCCACGTCGGCGCGCGCCAGGGCGGGGGAGTCGTTGATGCCGTCGCCTACCATGGCGACCTTGCCGCCCACATCCTGCAGCTCGCGGACGTGGCGCTCCTTGTCGGCAGGGAGGACGTCGGCGATGACCTGTTCGCTGCTCAGCCCCACGCGGCGGGCGATGGCCTCGGCCGTCACGCGGTTGTCGCCGGTGAGCATGCGCATGTCGACGCCAAGCGAGCGCAGTGCGGCGATGGCCCCGGCGCTCGTCTCCTTGACCTCGTCCGCCACGGCGATGGTACCGACAAGCTCGCTGTTCTTGGCAAAGAACAGCGGCGTCTTGCCCTCGGCCGCGAACTGTTCGGCAAGGCCGGCGGGAACCTTCACGCCCAGCTCGTCCATCAGACGCACGTTGCCGGCGGCGATGACATTCTGCCCCTCGCGTGCCGTAACGCCTCGCCCGGGCACGGCGGTAAAGTCCTCGACCATGCGTGCGACGATTCCGCGCGCCTCGCACTCGGCCATAATCGCCTCGGCCAGCGGGTGCTCGCTTGAGCGCTCCAGCGCAGCGGCCAGCTTGAGCAACGCCTTTTCGCTCATGGCGGGCGAGCCGTCAGCGCGCGTGGCTACCGTGATATCGGTCACAGCCGGCTTGCCGCGGGTGACGGTGCCCGTCTTGTCGAGCACCACGGTGCCCACGCTGCGTAGGTTCTCCAGCGCCTCGGCGCTCTTAAACAGAATGCCCATTTCGGCGCCCTTGCCGGTGCCGACCATAATGGCGACGGGCGTGGCCAGGCCCAGCGCGCACGGGCAGCTGATCACCAGCACGGCGACGGCGGAGGTGAGCGCTTCGTTCACGCTTCCGGTCAGTGCCGTCCACACCACGAAGGTCACGGCCGAGATCATGAACACCACGGGCACGAACACGCCGGCGACCTTGTCGGCCATGCGGGCGATGGGCGCCTTGGTGGCGTTGGCGTCCTCGACGAGCTGGATAATCTTGGCGAGCGACGTGTCGGCGCCCACGCGTGTGGCACGGAAGGTAAACGAGCCGGTGCGGTTGACAGTGGCGGCGTTGACGGTGTCGCCGGCGGTCTTCTCCACGGGGATGGACTCGCCGGTCAGTGCACTTTCGTCCACGGCCGAAGCGCCCTCGAGTACCACGCCGTCGACAGGGATGGACTCGCCGGGGCGCACACGCAGCACCTGGCCGGGCAGAATGGCATCGACGTCGACGGTGGCCTCGGTGCCGTCCTCTGCCACGACGGTCGCGGTCTTGGGCGCTAGGTCGATGAGCGCCTCGATGGCGCCGCCGGTCTTGGACTTGCTGCGCGTCTCGAGGTATTTGCCTACGGTGACGAGCGACAGGATGGTGCCGGCGCTCTCAAAATACAGATTGTCCATGCCCGTCATCATGGCCTCGTGGACCTGACCCGCGGCTAGCTGGTCGGCCATGATAAACATGGCGTAGAGCGACCAGGCGATGGAGGCGGTGGCGCCCACGGCAATAAGGGCGTCCATGGTAGGCGCGCCGTGCGCGAGTGATTTAAACCCGTTGATAAAGTACGCGTCGTTGACGTAGACGATGGGAATGAGCAGGACGAGCTCGGTGAGCGCGAGCGTCATGCTGTGGGTGTGGTCGGTGAAGATGCCGGGCAGCGGCCAGCCGAGCATGTGCCCCATGCCTATGTAGAACAGTGGGATGAGGAATACGATCGAGACGATGAGGCGGGTGCGCATGGCAGAGGCGGCGGCCTCCAACTTTTTGGTCGGCGACTCCATATGGGCGGCGCCGGACCTGGCTTGCGCACTTCCGCTTTGGACAGCGTCGGTGCCCGTGCTGATGGGCGAGGCCGAGTAGCCCGCGCGGTCGACAGCGGTGCAGATGTCGTCGGGGGAGACCTGCGCAGGGTCGTAGTCCACCAGCATAGAGCCGGCGAGCAGATTGACCGCGACGCTTTGGACGCCGTCGAGCTTGCTCACGGCACGGTCCACGTGCGCCTGGCAGGCGGCGCATGTCATGCCGCCCACGTCGAACTTATCTTGAGCCATGGCTTCTCCTTTCTGTAGTTCGGTGTTGGAATTGTTAACCTGCCGATACTATACACCCATACCCCCTGGGGGTGTCCAGTACAGAAAGAAATGTATGACATTTCGTTACAGATGAGGGTGGTTGGTTGGCCGATGGACCGTCCCAACCAATCATCTCAATCTGTAACATCTGAGGACCGTTTTGCCTGCTAGATGTTACAGATTGAGATGTTGTCTCGCGGGGTTGGGGTTTGTCTCGTTCTGTAACATCTAGACCTGTATCTGCCGAGCTGGTGTTACAGATCGAGACATTTGCCGGGGAGGGGTCCCGTCACGGCAAGACGCCCGCCGCCTAGATGCAGAACCCGGGGATCACACAGGTCCGCTTGTTTGGCTTTTCCGCAGGCGTTGCGTACGTAAAGACGTCGCCGTCGTGGCCCACACGGTTTATGTAGAGCGTGCCTTCGGTCTCCGATGAGTCGGGGCTCACCGTGCGCTCCCACCAGCAGGTGTCCTTGCCCTTCCACTGGCGGACCATCGTCTCGTTCGTGGAATACGGGCTCACCTTGAGCTCGCGGAAGAGCTGATACTCCTTGCCCTCGCCGTTGTAGATTTCTGCCAGGTAGTGATAGTCCTTGGCAAACGAATCGGGCGGTTGCGTACCGCACAGCTCGACCATGGCGGGCAGCCAAAGGGTTGCGGGCAACTCGCTCAGACACGATGCACTGTTGGCGGCGCCAGCGTTATTCGAGACCTTTTTGACAGATTTGATGAGCGCGCGCAACTTGTTGGGCAGCAGCTTAAGGCCGTCGCCGTCGAGCCATTCCCGCAGCTCGCAAACTGCCCAGCCGGCGCTCGGCGGTTCAGCCGCAGCGTTGCGCTCGGCAATACCCGCGTCGAACATAAACGTCAGTCCGGCCTTGCCCGTCCCGTCCAGAAGCTCATCGTGACGGATGCCCACAAGCTGCGCGCCGACCTCCAGCCCGTTGGTGAGTTTCACGCGCTTGGTACACGGATAGGGGATATGCCCATCGGCATCGAGCAGGTGATAGCGCTTGGCAATCTCGCGTGCCTCGCTACGGGTCTCGGCGGCCTTAATCTTGAGCGAAATCTCCTGCAGCTGATCCCAGGTGTAGTCGTCAAGTGAACCGCGGATGCCGTCGAGGTAGTCGGGGATGCCAAAGCCATGGGTTGCCGCCCCGATAACGCTGAGCCCCGCAACGGCTGCGATAGCGCCGCCGATAATAAAGCGGCGGCGGGTCATGGCATCGTGGCGGGCCTGATTCAGGATCTCTCGTGCGCGCTCGCCGGCGACGTCGACCTTAAGGTGCGTGCCAGAATCGATATCAATTGCGGCCTCGTCTCCTGCACCTTCGCGGCCTTCGGATTCGGCGTCGGTGAGGTATGCCGAGAGCACCTCGAGCATCTGCTGCTCGGTGGGACGATCGCACTGCTCGACTGAGAGACCCTTCATGATGATCTGGACGAGCGCCTCATCGCCCTCGCAGCGCGGCTCGAGCGGTGCCGGCTTGGTCTTGGTCTTTACGAGATAGAACGAGCCGGTTGCAGCGGCGTCCGTCGACTCAAAGTCAAACGGTTTGCGACCGCTGTAGAGCTGGTACAGAATGCTCGAAAGCGCATAGACGTCGATTGCCGGCGAACGGCGAAGGGCCGCGATGCCTTCGATATCCTGCGTGAGCATCTCGGGCGCGGCGTATGCGGGCGTGGCAAAACGCCAGATGTCGGCGCGCCGGGTGATCGTGTCGTCGCCGAGAGCCATGGTCGCGGAGCCCATGTCGATGAGGCAGGGGTCAAAGGAACAATCAGCAATCTGCTGCTCGAGCGTTCGGCTGGTGGTGCGGAACATGATATTGGCAGGCGACAGGTCGCGATGGATGACCGGATTCACGAGGCCTTGGGTCATCAAGAGCGCACGAAGCACGGCGTTTCCGACGGCGGCGACCATCTGGGTGGTCAGCCCGCCCGAGGCGTCGTGCGGAAGCAGGGGCAGCGCCTGCTTGAGCGAGGTGCCCTCGACCCACTCCATGAGGATGAGAGGGTCATCCTCGCACGATCCGTAGCCATAGACGCGCGGAAATCCGCGCAGGTGCGAGACGGTACACAGATGACGGTACTCCTCGAACAGCGCGGCGGTGCTGGCCAGGTGCGCTGCCGATTGCTCGGCGGAGCGGTCGGGGGCTTGGCCGGAAAGGATAGCGTTGTCCTTGAGCAGCTTGACGGCAAAGACCTCGCCGCTCGTGTTGGTCGCGCGCAGCACGTGCCCGATGTTGCCGTTGTTGCGGTGGGCCGTCTGGAGAATAAGCGTCATAAACCGACGTTTGGCGTCGTCCTCGGCGCTGGGGTCGACCGCCACGGCGGTATCGAACGTATCGAGACGGATGAGTTTGTCGCCATAGGCGCTATCGGTAGTATCCATGGCGTTCCTTTGTCTGGCATGGGTTGCCGCACGTATACGCGAGCAGTGCGGATATCGGTAAAATACCATGATAGCCGCACTGCCCACGTATACCGCTGAGCATTGTCGTTTACGACGCAGAAGGTAGAAGACGAAAGACGGACGGCGACCGTCTTCCGATCGCCGTCCGCGCTAGTCCACAATGACAAGGAATGTCGTGTAGAGACCCAGATGGAGCCTGTCGCTGTTTTCGATTTCCACTGGGGGATAGATCTTGCCAGGCTCGCGTTGGTCGCGCGGCGGCTCAATCACAATATCGCCGTCGCCCGCGCCCGATTCGAGCACTGTGCCGTTGGTCGACCCAAGGCCCTGGGCGTACCAGCGTCCGCCTTCGAGCCAAATGCGGAGATGCTCGCGCGATGCGTCGGCGCCCACATCGGTGATGCTGGGCGAGGTTTTGGGCAAGGACCCAATTACCGTGCCACGCGGATCGCGTGTGAGAGGATGGATTTGCATGTCGGCGCAGTTGTCGGCATGGGTTCTGAGCAGACCGAGGTTGGGGGCGACAGTGCGCGGCTGCTCCAGGCTGCTCATAAAGCCGCGCCCGACGGTAGTTTCGGTGGTGCCAAGGTGCCCGCCCGTCTTGCTGTCGCAAAAGCGCTCGACGGTGGCCACGCCTTGGATGGGGTCAGCGAGCGCCCCCGTTGCCACAAAGAGCATAAGGTAAAGCGTGCTCTTCTCGCGCACGGTATTGCCGTCAAAGTTGTCGATGTGATTGAGGGCATTTGCATATAGGCGGCTGTCCAGCTTGTAGCTGGCGAGAGCCGACATCATTTCGTTGGCGGCCGGGCCGCGATAGTGCTCGGCGATTGCCTGATAGGCGGACTCGCCGCCGCCGAGCTTGCTGCAGATTGCCGCGGAAAGGTTGAGCGTGGTGACGGTAAAGTCGCTGTAGATGGCGGG
This sequence comes from uncultured Collinsella sp., assembly GCA_902491345.1. GTDB lineage: Bacteria > Actinomycetota > Coriobacteriia > Coriobacteriales > Coriobacteriaceae > Collinsella. Next base: position 126,560 of record CABUHI010000001.1, on the reverse strand, counting down.
TGCGCACTGGTCGGGCTCGCGATGGACGATGTAACGGGTGAGATACGAGCGGTTGGAAGAGCATTTCTCGAGCAGGGTACTGCCGAGATAAGAGTTTCCATTGATGAGCATTCGGGCGATCTCGAGATGTTTAAGACCGCCGAACGAGCGAATATCGTTATAGAGGACCGAGCAAGGCGTCTCTGCTGCCACGGATACCTCCTTTGATTGCTTCCTAGCCAATATGGCGATAGGAATTAATGGCCCCCGGTGGGCGACGTATTAAATGGCTGCGCAATATATAGCGTAACCAAAGCAACATTATAGGCCACATGTTCGAAATTGCAGGAAGAGCGAGAGATTTGGTTTGGACTGAACGGAAATCCCCCTCTGTCTTGTTCTATAACAATTAGGAGCGATTTTACTCGGTAACTGTTACAGATTGAGACGCTCGTGAACCGTGTCGACCGTTTGTCTCGATCTGTAACACGTAGAGGAAGATTTGCCCTGTAGATGTTACAGATTGAGACAATCAGCCGGACCCACCCCGTCCGCCTCGTCATCTGTGGTTTACGTGGGGGCATGCGAAGCACGGGTATACTAACCGGCGGCGAATCTGCTCCATCGCTTAGAGCTGCTGCGTCTGGACGGCGCGTGACAGGGCTGCCAAAGCGATCGCCAGCGTGCTGAGCAACGTCCTCTCTGTGCGCACCCGTTTTTGTATGTATTAGCGCACTACCAAGCACGCCCGCGCGGCCGCATGCCGCGCCCATGACGCGTGCAGATAAGGAACAACAACATATGCGTAATTCTGTATCCGACGTCACGGACGCCGAGATTCTGGACGAGACCCGCGAGGCCATGACCCAGGCTGCCTTCGATGCCGCCGACGAGGCAAATGCTGCCCAGGCCGTCGAGTCCGCTACCGAGAGCCTGCCCGCCTTTGACGAACTGGGCCTCTCCGACGAGATGCTCCGTGCTATCGAGAACCTGGGCTACACGGCGCCGACGCCCGTGCAGGCCGGCTCGATCCCCGTGGTGCTCGAGGGCCGCGACCTGCTTGCCGCCGCCCAGACCGGCACCGGCAAGACGGCCGCCTTTTTGCTGCCGACCATGAACAATCTGGAGCACATCGCTCCGCCCAAGCCCGTGCGCGAGCGCGGCGGCCGCAACCGCCGTCGCGGTGCCAAGAAGCCCGAGGGCAACGGCCGCGGCCCCGTGATGCTCGTCATCACCCCCACGCGCGAGCTTGCCCAGCAGATCGACGAGGTCGCAAGCAAGATCGCCGACGTCACCGGCCATGTCGCCGTGACCGTCGTGGGTGGCGTGAGCTACAAGCCGCAGACCGCGGCACTCAAGTACGGCTGCGATATCCTGGTCGCCACGCCGGGCCGTCTGGTCGACCTGATCGAGCAGGGCGCCTGCCACCTGAACGAGGTCAAGGTGCTGGTGCTCGACGAGGCCGACCGCATGCTCGACATGGGCTTTTTGCCCGCCGTCCGCCGCATTGTGCGCGAGACGCCGGCCGAGCGCCAGACGCTGCTGTTCTCGGCGACCCTCGACGAGGAGGCCGTGGGCGAGATCACCGACCTGGTGAGCGACCCGGCCCGCGTGGAGATCGCGCCCGCTACGTCGACTGCCGACACCGTCGACCAGTTTGTGTTCCCGGTGTCCATCGAGGCCAAGAACAACCTGCTGCCCGAGTTCCTCAAGAAGGAGGGCCCGGAGCGCACCATCGTCTTTATGCGCACCAAGCACCGTGCCGACAGCTGCTGCCGTCGTCTGGAGCGCAAGGGCATCAAGGCCGCCGCAATTCACGGCAACCGCAGCCAGGCTCAGCGCGAGCGTGCCCTTTCGGCCTTCCGCGACGGTACCGTCGACGTGCTGGTGGCAACCGACGTGCTTGCCCGCGGCATCGATATTAGCGACGTGCGCTACGTCGTGAACTTTGACGTGCCGGCCGAGCCGACCGACTACATCCACCGTATTGGCCGTACGGGCCGCGCCGGCGAGCTGGGCTGGGCTATCACGTTTGTGACCGAGCAGGACGTGGACGAGTTCTACGAGATCGAGAAGCTCATGGACAAGACCGCCGACATCTACGAGGCCGGCGACCTGCACGTGGGTCCCAACCCGCCCGCGGTTGACCCCGAGCGCGACCCTGCGGCCTTTAAGGTGAAGAAGAAGACCAAGCGCGGCAAGTCCAAGAGCAAGAAGAAGCTTGAGCAGGCGCGTCGCGACGGCAAGCGCAACGGCGACGATTACGGCGATGTGGCTGGTCGTTCCAACCGCGGTCGCGACGAGCGTCGCGGCGACGGCGAGCGTCCGAGCCGTCCCAAGCGCGGCGGTAAGACCCGCGTGCGCGAGGGCGTTCAGGCTCGCGTGGACGAGGCTGTGGAGAGCGTGGCCCGCGAGGTGGCTGCCGAGGAGCGCGCTGGTGCTGCTGCCGTCGAGCAGGCCCCGCGCGGCAACCGTGCCGAGCGTCGTGCCAAGCAGTTCCAGGGCGAGGCGCATCGCCGTCGCCGCGAGGACGAGGACCGCGGCGGTCGTCGCCGTGTTGAGCGCGAGGACGAGGGCCGTGGCTCGCGTGGCGGCAAGCGTGGTGCGGGCGACCGTCGTCGTTCCGGTCGCGATGACGAGCGCGGCGGCCGTGATGAGCGTCGCGGCGGCGAGGGTCGTGGTGAGCGTGCTGCCCGTGGCGGTGAGTCCCGTGGCGGCAAGCGCTTTGAAGAGCGCGGTAGCCGCGGCGGCGAGCGTCGCGAGGGTGCTCGCGGCAATGGCGGCCGCGGCGGCGCTGGTCGTTCTAACGAGTCGCGCGATCGTCGTGACCCGCGTGCCAGCCGCGATCGTCGCGATGATTGGCGCAACTACGACGATACCCGCGAGGAGCGTCGTGGCGGCTATCGTGGCGGGCGTGGCGGCAACCAGGCCGACTCCCGTGGCGGCCGTGCCGGCGGTCGCGATAATCGTGGCAGCTATGGCAATAGTCGTGGTGGCAAGCGCGGCAGTAGCTCCCGCCGTCCCGGTGACGGCGGCGGCAAGCGCAAGTAACATACGCATCGCACGCTAGCGTGAGGTGAACCAAGGGCCCCGAGCAACTACGCTCGGGGCCCTTTTTGTTTGCCGTATCCGATCGCTAGTTCAAATGTGATTTCCTCGGGAATGCATCTAGAGGATGCCGTGGGCCTGTTTCCTGCCATGCGGCAATGGGTCCCATGGGGTGCTCCGTGCATTTTTTGGAGTATTCAGCAGCTCTAGTTGGCTGCATACGATTCGGTATTGCCAACGGTGGCCTTCAGATATCCCTTATGAGCGTTTTGAGTTAAATTTCGCCGTTTTCCGGAGCAGGGCGCGTTATTCTCGCCATGTCGGGACTTAAAATGATACGGCGCCCTACAGTTTTACCCACCCGCGGCGGTGCTGGCGCGGTCACGTTGCAGAATACTCCGTTTTTTGCACAGGCCAGGATGGGGTACCTCGGGAGAACACAGCGGTATCCCGTAAATATATACAATCTGTACCGTAATTTATACAAAACGAAGAGGCAGACAGCGTAGGGTGGGTGCATTGGGGTGCTTGGTGCATCAAAACGGGGACCCCACGTGCCGTATACTCTGGCTGGATGTGAAAGCGGCTTGACGCGTTGCCAGGCGTAGGGGAGGGTGCCTCGATGAGCGTATTCGAAATTGTGTTTAGTCCGACGGGTGGAACGCAGAAGGTGTCTGGCCTTGTGGCCGGAGCACTGGGCAAGAATACCGTTACCGTCGATCTGACCGATAGCGGGCTAGATTTCAGCGCTGTCTCGATGACTGAGGACGACGTGGCCGTAATCTCTGTGCCGGCGTATGCCGGTAGAATCCCGGCTGTGGTGGCTGACCGGTTGGGTATGGTGCGCGGCAACGGGGCTCGGGCAGTTTTGGTTTGTGTATACGGAAACCGCGCGTTTGAGGACACGCTCGTAGAGCTGGAGGACGTTGCGAAGCATGCGGGATTCCGGGTGATCGCGGCAGTTGCGGCCATTGCAGAACATTCCATTGCGCGACAGTTTGCTGCCGGTCGTCCGGATGCGCAGGATGCGGCGCAGCTCGCAGAGTTTGCGCAGCAAATTCAGCAAAAGCTGTTGGCTGAGGATACATCCGAGCCCTCTATTCCCGGCAATCGTCCTTATAAACAAGCCGGAGGTCACCGCATGGCACCCGAGGCAACAGAGGATTGCGTCTCCTGCGGTGCATGCGCCGCGGCGTGCCCCGTTTGTGCTATCGACAAGGGTGACCCCAAACGAGCAGCTGGCGAGGCGTGCATCTCCTGCATGCGCTGCATTGCCGTATGTCCGCGAGGCGCTCGTAAGCTTGATCCCAACAAACTATCCGCTGTTTCCCAGATGCTGAGCAAGGTTTGCGTCGTGCGGAAGGAATGCGAGCTCTTCATCTAGCGCAAGTGAGATTGGTGTAAACAAACCTGGCCCTTTTGCACCAAAAACGATCCGTTTTCCTCCATTCCCAAGGGATCATGCGATCCGAAGGGGACGGAGGAAAACGGATCAAAAAGGAAAAAATAGTAAGGCGCTCTTTTTCACATTGAATATTGCAATTTGGTAACGCGTTTTATCAAATATGGCATTTATCTGCGGTAATGTTCTATTTCACCGCTGAGGGTGACATTTTATACCGCCTGCCGAACCGTATGGAGACCTCACAACTTTTTAGGTCAGCGTTGTGCGTGTAGCAATTTCGCCCGGCCTTGCCTCCGGGCTGCCATGTGAGAGGGGATCTTATGGCTCGACTGCACGTAATGGAACGCAGCCACGCTCAGGCCGTCATGGACGACCTGCACGATGCGCTCGGACGTCGTCTGGCGGTGAGTTCGCTCGCTCCGTGTCCCGTTGAGTTTACGGCAGCGCTCGTCAACCTGTGCTCCACCCAGAGCTGCGGCAAGTGCACGCCCTGCCGCGTGGGCCTGAGCGCGCTGAGCGATCTGCTCGCCGATGTGCTCGAGGGCCGCGCCGACGAGTCCACGCTCAATCTGATCGAGCGCACCGCCCGCACCATCTATCTTTCGAGCGATTGCGCCATCGGTTACGAGGCCGGCGCCATGGCGCTTACGGCTATCCGCGGTTTCCGTGACGATTTTGAGCACCACATCCACGAGCACTCCTGTGGCTTTGACCGCGAGGCCCGCGTCCCGTGCGTCTCGGGCTGCCCGGCGCACGTCGACATTCCCGGTTACATTTCGCTGGTCGAGGCCGGCCGCTATGCCGATGCCGTCAAGGTCATCCGCAAGAACAACCCGCTGCCGCTCGTTTGCGGCCTGGTGTGCGAGCATCCCTGCGAGATGCACTGCCGTCGTGGCATGGTCGATGACCCCATGAACATTCTCGCCCTCAAGCGTTTTGCCGTTGAGCACAGCGACCTCAACGATTACAAGCCCAACGTGGCTGACAACACCGGCAAGCGCATCGCCGTGATTGGCGGCGGCCCGGCCGGCCTTTCCTGCGCCTTCTACCTGGCCGTGATGGGCCATAAGGTGATCATCTTTGAGCAGCGCCACCACCTGGGCGGCATGCTGCGCTACGGCATTCCCAGCTACCGTCTGCCGCGCGAGCGCCTGCAGGCCGAGATCGACTGGATCTTGAGCGCCGGCATCGACGTGGAACTCGACCACTCCGTCAATGGCGAGGAGCTTGCCCGCCTGCGCGACGAGTTCGATGCCGTCTACCTGGCCATTGGTGCCCATAGCGATAAGAAGCTCGGCCTTCCGGGCGAAGAGGCGCCCGGCGTGGAGTCGGCCGTCAAGATGCTGCGCGCCATCGGCGACGACGAGCTGCCCGACCTGAGCGGTCAGCGCGTGTGCGTCATCGGCGGCGGCAACGTGGCCATGGACGTGGCGCGCTCTGCCGTGCGCTGCGGTGCCGAAAAGGTGAGCATCGTCTACCGCCGTCGCATCTGCGACATGACGGCCCAGGATGCCGAGATTGCCGGCGCCCAGGCCGAGGGCTGCGAGGTTCTTGAGCTCACCGCACCGCTCGCTATTGAGACGGGCGAGGAAGGTCGCGTGAGTGGCCTGCGCGTGCAGCCGCAGATTATCGGCGAGCCCCGTCGTGGGCGTCCGGCCCCGCGTGCCGCCGCCACGCCCGAGCGCGTCATTCCCTGCGAGCGCGTGTTTGTGGCCATTGGCCAGGACATCGATTCCAAGCCGTTTGAGGAGATGGGCGTTGCCTGCAAGTGGGGCTGCATCGTCACCGATTCGGATGGCGCCGTGCCTAACTTCGATGGCCTCTTTAGTGGCGGCGACTGCCAGACCGGTCCCGCCACCGTCATCCGGGCCATCAACGCCGGCCGCGTTGCTTCGGCAAATATCGACCGCTATCTGGGTTTTGACAACAAGATCAAGCTCGACGTCGAGCTGCCGACCGTGCAGTTTAAGGGCAAGCACGAGTGCGGCCGCTGCGAGCTGGGCGAGCGCGAGGCCGGCGAGCGCATCCACGATTGGAATCTGGTCGAGCAGGGCCTTACCGAGGAGGAGGCACGCCAGGAGGCAAGCCGCTGCCTGCGTTGCGACCACTTTGGCTTTGGCGCGTTCCGCGGAGGGAGGAACCTGGAATGGTAGAGCCCAACAACCCCACTGTCAGCGACAACACCGAAAGCGGAGCACTCAACATGGTCAAGCTCACTATCGATAATTGCGAGGTCGTGGTGCCCGAGCACACCACGATCCTGGACGCGGCCAAGTCCGTCGGTATCCAGATTCCCACCCTGTGCTACCTGCGCGATCTAAACGAGATCGGCGGCTGCCGCGTGTGCGTGGTCGAGGTTGAGGGCTGCGACCAGCTGGTTGCCGCCTGCAACAACTACGTGCTCGACGGCATGGTGGTCCACACCAACAGCCCCAAGGCCCGCGAGGCGCGTCGCACCAACGTGCAGCTGCTACTGTCCCAACACGACTCGCGCTGTACGAGCTGCGTGCGCAGTGGTAACTGCAACCTGCAGACCATCGCCAACGACCTGGGCATCTTCTATCTGCCGTACGAGCAGCACCTGGCGCGCGAGGGCTGGGACTTCGATTTCCCCATCATCCGCGATAACGACAAGTGCATTAAATGCATGCGCTGCATCAAGGTGTGCGAGAGCGTGCAGGGCTTAGGGATTTGGGACCTGACCAACCGCGCCACGCATACCGCCGTGGGCACCCGCGGGCGTGCGCCGATCGGCAAGACCGATTGCGTCGCGTGTGGTCAGTGCATCACGCATTGTCCGACGGGCGCCCTGCGCGAGCGTGACGATACCGAGACCGTGTTCGACGCCATCGCCGATCCCGACAAGATCGTGCTGGCGCAGATTGCGCCGGCCGTGCGTAGCGCCTGGGGCGAGGAGCTCGGCATTCCGCGCGATGAGGCCACCGTCGAGCGCCTGGCCTGTGCGCTGCGCCGCGTGGGCTTTGAGTACGTGTTCGACACCGATTTCTCGGCCGACCTCACCATTATGGAGGAGGGCTCCGAGCTGCTCGAGCGCCTGGGTAAGGCCGCCAAGGGCGAGGGCGACAGCCGCAGCTGGCCCATGTTCACGAGCTGCTGCCCGGGCTGGGTACGCTTTGTGAAGGCGCGTTACCCCGAGTTTGTCGACAGCCTGTCCACGTCCAAGTCGCCGCAGCAGATGTTCGGCGCCATCGCCAAGACCTACTACGCCAAGGTGCTGGGCGTGGAGCCCGAGCGCCTGTTTGTGGTGTCCGTGATGCCGTGCACGGCCAAGAAGGCCGAGTGCGCGCTGCCGAGCATGGTGGGCGAGGACGGCACGCCCGATGTGGACGTTGCACTGACGGTGCGCGAGATGGTGCGCATGGTCCGCGCGAGCCACGTGAGCGTGGATACGCTGGTTGAGGAGCCGCTCGACACGCCGCTGGGCTTTGGCACGGGCGCAGGTGTGATCTTTGGCGCCACGGGCGGCGTGATGGAGGCCGCCGTGCGCTCGGCCTATTACCTGGTGACGGGCAAGAACCCCGACGCCGACTTCTTTACCGATGTGCGCGGCCTGGACGGCTGGAAGGAGGCCGTGGCCGATATCGATGGCACCAAGGTACGCGTCGCCGTGGCGCACGGGCTGGGCAACGCCGCCCGCCTGCTCGACGCGATTCGCGACGGCCGCGTGAGCTATGACTTCGTTGAGGTCATGGCGTGCCCGGGCGGCTGTGTCGGTGGCGGCGGTCAGCCCATCCATGACGGCTGTGAGCTGGCAGCCGAGCGCGGCCAGGTGCTGTGGGGCTTGGATGCTGCTGCGGATATTCGCTTCTCGCACGAGAATCCCGATGTCCAGGCATGCTACCGCGAGTTCTTGGGCGAGCCGCTCTCGCCGCTGGCCGAGGAGCTGCTGCATACCGACCATCACGCATGGACGATGCCTAACGAGGGGACGTGCTAGCGATGCGCGCGTTTAATGTTGAGATGTCGCGCCGGGGGTTTGCCTCGGCGCTCGCTGCGGGCGCCCTGTCGCTTGCGCTCGCGGGCTGTGGCGGCGGGGCTGCCGGTGCCGGGTCCGCCGCGGGCTCGGCTGCCACAGACGGCGCCGGTGCTGCTGCAGAGCCGGTCGAGGTGCACGTCGCCTCGCTCAAGGGGCCGACCTCGATTGGTCTGGTGCAGTTTATGGACCGGGCGGCCGATGGCGAGACGGACAATGAGTTCGACTTTGCGATCAACGCTGCCGCCGACGAGATCGTGCCCAAGGTGATTCAGGGCGATATCGATATTGCCCTAGTGCCCGCCAACGTGGCGAGCGTGCTCTACAACAAGACCGAGGGCGCGGTGCAGGTCATCGACATCAACACGCTGGGCGTGCTGGACGTTGTGACGGGCGACGCAAGTGTGGCCTCGTTTGGCGATCTGGCGGGCCACACCGTCTATATGACGGGCAAGGGCACCACGCCGGAGTACGTCATGAACTACCTGCTGGAGCGCGCGGGCCTGACCGGTCAGGTGACGCTCGAGTTTAAGAGCGAGCCCACCGAGGTGCTGTCGGCCCTGCTTGCCGACCCGTCCGCCGTGGGCGTGCTGCCCGAGCCGTTCAAGACCGCTGCCATCGCCAAGAGCGAGGGCAAGCTGTCGGCACCGGTGAGCCTGACCGATGCGTGGGACGAGCTGGCAGGTGACACGGGCTCGCGCCTGCTGACGGGTGTGACCGTGGTACGCCGTGCCTTTGCCGAGGAGCATCCCGAGGCCGTGGCGGAATTCTTGAGCTGCCATGCGGCGAGCGTGAAGGCCGTGAACGCGGCGCCGGCGGACTGGGTGCAGGCCGTGGTCGATGCAGGCATCGTGGATAACGCCACGATTGCCGAAAAGGCGATTCCCGGGTGCATGCTTGTGTGCCAGACGGGGAAGGATATGAAGGCGGCGCTCGGTGGGTACCTGCAGGTGCTGGCCGATGCGGACGCGAGTGCCGTGGGCGGCAAGCTCCCGGCTGACGATTTCTACTACATGGAGTAGCTCGTGCGTGCGTTTGCTCAACAAATGACAGAGCGTATGAAGGCGGTGGCGGCAGCAGGTGCCGTTGCCGCCTTTTGGCTTGCCGTGTGGATGCTGGTGGCGGCGCTGGTGGCGCAGCCGCTGATCTTGCCGGGGCCGGGTGCTGTTGCCTTGGCGCTGCTGCGCCTGGTGTGCGATGGCGGTGCCTGGGCGATTTTGGCGGGCTCGGGCGCGCGGATACTGGGTGGGCTGGCGCTTGCCGCGGTGTGTGGTGGCGTACTTGCCGGGATTTCGTCACGTTCGCGGGCGTTTGCGCGCCTGGTGGCTCCGGCGCTGTCGTTTGTAAAGGCGACGCCGGTCGCCTGCGTAGTGGTCCTGCTACTTATTTGGCTGGGGTCGGCGCGCGTGAGCATCGCCGCCGTCTTTTTGATGGCGCTGCCGGGCGTGTATTTCTCGCTGGCCGAGGGGCTGGCCCAGGTGAATAAACCGCTGGAGCAGATGTTCCGTCTGCATGGCGTGCGCGGCTGGCGCCTGTTTTGCGTCCATACCTGGCGCGAGGTGCTGCCGTTTGTGCTTTCGTGCGCCCGCGCCGTGATTGGCATGAGCTGGAAGGCCGGCGTGGCGGCCGAGCTGATCGGCATGGCGGCGGGCACCGTGGGCGAGCGCATCTATCAGGCAAAGCTTTTGATTGAGACGGCTGACCTGCTGGCGTGGACCGTGCTGGTCGTTGCCGCCTCGTGGGCGTGTGAGCGCGTGCTGGTGTGGCTGCTGCGGGTTTCGGGACCCGTGGCGTGGCGCGCGGCCGTGCGGGCGCATGGGCATGGACTGCGCGGGTGTGCGGGGGCTGCGAGCGGTGGCACTGCAGCGGAGCTTGCGCTTGCCGTGGGCGATCGCGCGCCCTGGGCGCCGGCACTCGACGGACTGGTGCTTCGCGTGCCCGCCGGTGGGCGTGCCTGCGTGATGGGGGCCTCGGGTGTGGGCAAGTCGACGCTGCTTGCCCTGGCAGCGGGGGAGTGCGCGCCGTGCTCGATGGTGTTTCAGGATGCACGCTTGGTCGAATCCGCCTCGGCGCTGGATAACGTGCTGGTATGCGCCGATGCACACGTGGACGCCTCGAGTGCCGCTGCCTTGTTGCGCCTGCTGGTGCCGGGAATCGATGCGAATGCGTGCGTGGCCGAGCTTTCGGGTGGGCAGCGCCGTCGCGTCGAAATCGCCCGAGCCCTGCTGTGTCCGGGCGACGCGGTGATTCTTGACGAGCCCTTTACCGGTCTAGATACCGCTGCGCGCGATGCGACGACCAAGGTCGTGCTCGACCTGCTCGACAGCCGTACGCTCTTGCTCGCCACACACGACGGCGCCGACGCTCAGGCCCTCAATATCTCGGACATCATCACGCTCTAAATACTAACTCAGCAACAAAATGATTCGTTTTTCTCCGTCCCTATGGGGTTGGGTGTGGTATTCTATCTGCGGGGTAATACTTAAGATTACTAAGTAATACCAACGCCGCAGAAACAAACTCCGGATGCGGGCCAATCGGGTTGCCTTCACAGCCCGTCGCCCAGCCGCGTGGCCCGCATCTATCCGCACCACCGTCGTTTCAAAAAGGAAGCGCCATGGCAGAACACATGACCCCCGTAGTCGCGAAGGTCTTGCCCGAGGAGAAGGCAGCCTTCGCGGCTGCAACTCAGCTCGTGGGCACTACGCCGTCCAACGCCATCCGCATGTTTATCGCCGCGTTCAATCGCTGCGGCACCTTTCCGTTCGACATTTCGCCCAACGGGGCCTTTGGCAAAGACTGTCCCCAACAGCTAGTCGTTGAAGAACGTCCCCAATGACTAGTCGTTGGGGACGTTCTTAAATGACTAGCCACCGAAGGAGGAGGTTGGCATGCTCAATGCGATAGCGTGGGCGCTTGCCTGTTTTGGTGTTGTTGCTGCCGATATTGCCCTGAGCATGGTTTTGTTCTCCGCGCTGGACATCGTGTCGGAGCTGACGGGTTTCCCGATTGACAACCTCGATATTCAATGGTTTCAAGCCGCCGCGCAGACGGCATCGTTTTTGATGGCGCTGCTGTGGTGGCGCTATCTGTGGCCCCGCTCCTTCATGGCGCGCTGGCAGGGCGAGCGCCCGCTTGGCGGGGGAGCAGACAAAGCATGGAGGCGCATCGCCTGCGTTATCGTGATCGGCCTTGCCCTGCAGGTGGTCGTTGGCTACGTGACCGACGCTGTGCTGTCGCTGTTGCCCGAGGCGGCGGCCGATTACAGCGAGCTTGTCGAGGAAACAGGCATGGGCGATACCAGCCTTCTTGCCGTCCTGACCACGGTGCTCGGCGCGCCGTTTTGCGAAGAGCTCCTGGTGCGCGGCGTCATCTTTGAGTTTTCGCTGCGCGCGTTTAATCCACAGTGCCGTCCGCTCTGGAAACGCCGGCGCCGCGCAAACGCGCAAGACGCTGCCATGGTGCCCTGGGCGGCTCCGAGCACCTGGGGTGTCGCCGCGGCAATCGTGCTGCAGGCGGCGGTCTTCGGCTTTATGCACATGAACTGGGTGCAGGGCTGTTATGCGGGTGTCGCCGGCCTCATCTTTGGTTGGGTGCTCGTGACGACCGGAAAGCTCCGCTACACGATCCTGCTGCATTTTGCCTTTAACGCCGGGTCGTATCTCATGACGTTGCTCTGGTTTGTGAACACGCCGTTCAACGTGGCGGTCACGGTTGCCATCGCCGGCATCATCCTCGTGGAGGCGATGCGCTCACTGCGCCACGCGTGTGGGATGGACGCAGCGAGCGCACCGCTGCCCTAGTTGCGGCGGCCGCCGCCGTTGGCGCCCTGACGCCCCTGAGCTGCACGGTTGCGGCCTGCGGTGTTCTGCGCGCGGGACATACCGCCGTGGCCCTTGCTGCCTTTGGGTCCCTTGCCGGCGACGCCGCCGTGGGCCTTACCGCCCTTCTTGCCAGTGCCGTGCCCGCCGCTGGCCGATGTCTCGCCCGGGCGTGGCGGCACGGGGCGAATCAGGCAATGCTTGGTGTAGCCGATCAGGTCGCGACGGCCAGCCTTTTCCAGCGCCTCGCGTACCAGCTTGTAGTTCTCGGGCTTGCGATACTGGATGAGCGCGCGCTGCATGGCCTTCTCATGCGGGTCGCGCGCCACGTAGATTGGCTTCATGGTGCGCGGGTCCACGCCGGTGTAGTACATGCAGGTCGACATGGTGGACGGGGTGGGGTAGAAGTCCTGCACCTGCTCGGGCATATAGCCCATGTCGCGCACGGCCTCGGCAAGGTCCACGGCTTCCTTCATCGTCGAGCCAGGATGGCTCGAGATCAGATACGGCACTACGTACTGCTTGAGTCCGTATTCGCGGTTCAAGCGCTCAAATTTGCGACAGAACGCGTCGTAGACGGCGCGGCTCGGCTTGCCCATCACAGAGAGCACCGCGTCGCTCACGTGCTCGGGCGCTACGCGGAGCTGGCCCGAAACATGATGCTCCAGCAGCTCACGCAAAAACTCGTCCGAGGCGTCGGCCATGGTGTAGTCAAAGCGGATGCCGCTGCGGACGAAGACCTTTTTGACGCCCGGCAGCTGGCGCAGGTCGCGCAGCAGCTGTGTGTAGCCGCTCTCGTCGACCACCATGTTCTTGCACACGCTCGGCCACAGGCAGCGCTTGTTCTTGCACACGCCGTGTTTGAGCTGCTTGTCGCAGGCAGGGCGGCTAAAGTTTGCCGTCGGTCCGCCCACGTCGTTGATGTAGCCCTTAAACTCGGGATCGCGCGTGAGCAGCTCGGCCTCGCGCATGATCGAGTCGTGGCTGCGCATCTGCAGCACGCGGCCCTGGTGGAAGGTGAGCGCGCAAAACGAGCACTCGCCAAAACAGCCGCGGTTGGAGCTAATGGAAAACTTGATCTCGGCAAAGGCCGGCACGCCGCCCGCCGCGTCGTAGTCGGGATGCCAGTCACGTGCATAGGGGAGTTCGGCCACCTCGTCCATCTCGTCGGTGGTGAGCGTCGCCGACGGCGGGTTCTGCACCACGTACACGCTGTTGGGATATGGCTCTACCAGGCGATGCCCGGTGATGGGGTCCATATTCTGCTGCTGCACGTTAAAGCTGCGTGCGTAGTTGAGCTTGTCGGTGGTAAGGTCGTCCCAGCTGGGCAGTAGGTCGTAGTCGTAGACCTCGTCGAGCGAACCCGTGCGGTAGACGGTGCCGTCGATATAGGTAATCTGATCGACGGGTAGTCCCGCGTCGAGCGCGTCGGCGATCTCGACGATCGCGTGCTCGCCCATGCCGTAGATGAGGATGTCGGCGCCCGAGTCGAGCAGCACCGAGCGCTTGAGCTTGTCCTGCCAGTAGTCGTAGTGGGCCAGGCGGCGCAGGCTTGCCTCGATGCCGCCGATAATGATGGGGGCGTCCTTAAACGTCTGACGGATGAGGTTGCCGTAGACCGTGACGGCTCGGTTGGGGCGACGACCCTCCTCGCCACCAGGGGTATAGGCGTCGGTGTGGCGGCGGTGTTTGGTCACCGAATAGTGGTTGACCATGGAGTCCATGTTGCCGGCACTGACGAGAAAGCCTAGGCGCGGCTCGCCGAGCACGGTGATGCTGGCGGGGTCGGTCCAGTCGGGTTGGCAGATGATGCCCACTTTGTAGCCGTGCGCGTCGAGGACGCGGCTGATGATGGCCATGCCAAAGCTGGGATGGTCCACGTAGGCGTCGCCGCAGATGTAGACAAAGTCGCACTGGTCCCAGCCGCGTGCATCCATGTCGGCTCGACTGACGGGGAGGAATTTATCGCGGCTCGGACGCCAGGGGCGGACGGGCGTCGCTTGGGAATGCTTGGTGCGGGCGACCGTGGCCTGCGCCTTGCCGCCGCGCTTTTGCTGCTGGCCCTGTTTGCCCTGCTGACTGCGCTGGTTGTTCTGAGCGTGCTGAGGCTTTTTTGCCACGATCCCTCCCGGTGTTTGTATGCTGCACGTAATTGTAACCAGTCTTTTTGGGACGGGGCTAAAAAGACTGGTGGAGTACATGGGCTGGCGGACCGGCGTGTCGATGCAGGTGCTGTACCCGCCGTTTGTTTCCAGACTGTGTATCTGCGCGTTGGAGAACCCGTCTCGCGCGCACGCCATGTTGTCAATGGGTTACAGTATGAACGGCGGCTATGTTTCCGCCAACGCACGAGAGAGTCGTCAACAAGGAGGATGCACGACGATGCAGCGTGCCAAACAGATATCGGAGTCTATTGAGCTGGGCATCATCTTGGCGCTCGCCGGTGGCTTTATGGACGTGTATTCGTACATTGGGCGCGACCATGTTTTCGCCAACGCGCAGACAGGCAACATCCTGCTCGTGGGCGTGAGCATCTCGGAGGGCAACTGGGCACTTGCGGAGCGCTACTTCTTCCCTGTGGTGTCGTTTGCCGTGGGTATTATGCTTGCCGATCTGGTACACGAGCGGTTTGGCAGCGTGATCCACTGGCGTCAGGTGACGGTGTTCTTTGAAGCCGTCATCTTACTGGGCGTGAGCTTTATCCCGGGCGGCAATTTCAACCTGCTCGCCAACTGCCTCACCTCGTTTGCCTGCGGCATGCAGGTCGAGAGCTTCCGCAAGATCCACGGTCACGGCATCGCTACGACCATGTGCATCGGCAACTTGCGCAACGCGCTGCAAAACGTGGACGATTACATCATCACCCACAGGCGCGGCTTTTTGGAAAACGGCCTGCTGTACTTTGGCGTGATCTTTACCTTTGTGTTTGGCGCCGTGTTGGGCAACTGGTGTATTGAGCGCATGGGCCTGCACGCCATCGTCGTGGCGAGCTTGCTGCTGTTTGTCGCGTTTGCCATCATGTTCATCGACCGCGAGCGCGACTTGCGCTTACGCTGGAAGGTTGCGGCCGAGGCTTGGAAAGAGGGCTGCCGAAAGTAACCGAATGCGGCAAAGGGGCTGTCCCTTTGCCGCAATATTTTTCGTCATCTGTTGAAACGCTTTAACACTTTTGATGTTCTCGCGTGTTTTTTGTTTCAAAAGCGTTAGGATGGGACTTATAGTGCGGGGCGTAACGGGTGCCCCGCGCACGATAGGAGGCTATCAATGGCTAATCGTTTCGTTCTCAACACCATTTCTTACCATGGTTCCGGCGCCATCAAGGAGATCCCCGGCGAGCTCCAGCGTCGTGGCTACAAGAAGATCTTCGTCTGCTCCGACCCCGATCTGGTCAAGTTTGGCGTTACCGCTAAGGTGACCGACGAGCTCGACGCTGCCGGCATTGCTTGGAGCCTCTACTCCGAGATCAAGCCCAACCCCACTATCCAGAACGTCAAGGACGGCGTCGAGGCCTTTAAGGCCGCCGAGGCTGACGCTATCGTGACCATCGGTGGCGGCTCCTCCATGGACACCGCCAAGGCTATCGGCATCATCATCAACAACCCCGAGTTCGCCGATGTCCGGAGCCTCGAGGGCGTTGCTCCCACTAAGAACCACGCCGTGTTCACCATCGCTGTGCCGACGACTGCCGGTACCGCCGCCGAGGTGACCATCAACTACGTCATCACCGACCCCGAGAAGGTCCGCAAGTTCGTGTGCGTCGACACCAACGACGCCCCCGAGGTCGCCGTCGTCGACCCCGATATGATGGCTTCCATGCCCGCCGGCCTGACCGCCTCTACCGGCATGGACGCTCTGACCCACGCCATCGAGGGCTACACCACCAAGGGCGCTTGGGAGCTCTCCGACATGTTCCACTTTGAGGCTATTAAGCTGATCAGCGAGAACCTGCGCGACTCCGTCGCCGAGGCCAAGTCCGGTCAGCCCGGCTCCGGCCGCGAGGGCATGGCTCTTGGTCAGTATGTCGCCGGCATGGGCTTCTCTAACGTCGGCCTGGGCATCGATCACGCCATGGCTCACACCCTGTCCGCTCACTACGATACCCCGCACGGTGTCGCCTGCGCCATGCTGCTGCCGATCGCCATGGAGTTCAACAAGCCGGTTTGCACCGAGCGCCTGGCCAAGGTCGCCGTTGCCATGGGCGTTGACACCACGGGCATGAGCACCGACGAGGCTGCTGACGCCGCTATCGCCGCCGTCAAGCAGCTTTCCGCCGACGTGAACATCCCGCACGTCTGCGAGGCCATGAAGGCTGACGAGATCGAGGTCCTGGCCAAGGACGCCATGGCCGATGCCTGCTTCCCGGGCAACCCGCGCGAGGCGACGCTCGACGACGTCATCGAGCTCTTCAAGAAGATCTGCCCGGCTGCCTAGCCCAGTTTGGTGGTCCTTCGCCCGTAGGTGTATGGTCTTTTGACGTGCCGCTGGCCCCGCCGTGCTACGCACGGCGGGGCTTTTTGTGCTGCGTCGATGCCCTGAGACGGACAAAACCAAGGCGTACTGCCCGCTGCGGATAGGTGGTGCACTTCCCTGCGTGCATTTTTGGGAGTATTCAACAAGCTCTTAAAAATGCATAACGTTGTGAATGGGCGGTAGTGATCCGCAGGCGCCCATCGACAGCCATTGTGGGCGGGCTATCGATGAGTGGAGGGGGTTGTTACTGAGTTTCTGCTTTGCGACGACCTGCAACACTGCTGTAACCGCGTCGTTTTGTCGTTCGTGATGGGGCCGTTGGGGCCCACGGTGCTGAATACTCCGTTTTTGCACGGTCCAAGGTGGGGCACCCTGAGACGAAGCAAAAAGATGCCTCATTTCTATGCAAATACCAATAGGATTTATGCAAGATTGAGATTGTAAACCGTGCACGTGCACAAAACCGGTGCGGGGACGTCTGGAGGCGGCTCGGCTCCTGGGGCATTGCACGTGCAGAACGGTTAAAATCGGGACTCGGTCTTAGTTTTACTTGGAAGGATGCATATGACTTCTAATATTGATGCTTCTCTAGAGGAGACGCTCTCCTATATCGCAGGACAGCTTAAGACGCTGACTTCTATTGCCTCCCCTACCGGCTATACCCATGCGGCGACTGATTATCTGATGGAGACCCTGCGCGATATGGGGTTTGGGCCTGAGCGTTCTAATAAGGGCAACGTGCTGGTTGAGCTTGGTGGCGAGGGTGAGCCGCTTGTGTTGGCGAGCCATGTCGATACCCTGGGCGCCATGGTACGCTCCATTAAGGACAATGGTCGCCTGCGCCCCACGACCCTCGGCGGGCATCAGTGGTCCACGGCCGATGGCGAGAACTGCACTGTCTACACGCGCGACGGCAATGTGTACACGGGTGTGGTCCTCAATACCGAGCCTTCGGCGCACGTGGCCGATGAGCCGGTCAAGACTATCGAGAAGAACATGGAGATCCTGCTCGACGAGAACGTCGACAGCAAGGACGATGTGCTCGAGCTGGGTATTCAGACCGGCGACATCATCGCTATGGACCCTCGCACGACGGTGACGGAGAGTGGCTACATTAAGAGCCGCTTCCTGGACGACAAGCTTTCGGCCGCCATTTTGCTGGGCTTGGCGCGTGCCGTCGCCGCTGGCGAGGTGACGCTTTCGCGTAAGGTTTCGCTGCTCTTTACCGTGTACGAGGAGGTCGGCCATGGCGGTGCCTTTGTGCCGGCCGACACGCGCGAGATGATCAGCGTGGACATGGGCTGCGTGGGCGACGACCTGGGCTGCACCGAGCGCATGGTTTCGATCTGCGCCAAGGATTCGGGCGGTCCGTACAACTACGACCTGGTAACCACGCTGTCCAACATCGCGCGCGAGCTGGAGCTCGATTACGCCATCGACGTGTACCCGCATTACGGCTCGGACGTTGAGGCCACGCTTTCTGCCGGCTACGACATTCGCCATGGTCTGATCGGCCCCGGCGTGTACGCGAGCCACAACTACGAGCGCAGCCACATCGACGGCGTGCGCAACACCTTCGAGCTCGTTCGCGCCTACGTACAGCGCTAGGGGAGCAGCTTGCGACTCGGCTGACCATCGCTAAGGCCCGATTGCTCGGGCCTTTTTTCGCTTCAGTCTGTTTAGTATTATGATATATGTAATCTATTAACTAAACGCGTAAATTACTTAACGAGGTGATGCGGCATATGAATACATCTGAGTACTTGTCTATGGGTGATGCGGCCCGCCTGCTGGGCGTTACAAAAGCCCGCATATCGCAACTTGCCGCATCGGGGACGCTTGCGTGCGATATTGTGGGCGGCCGGAAGATGGTCGAGTACAATTCTGCGATCGCCTATCAAAAGGTCCGCAAACGAGGGCGCCGTCCTGCAGCCGATGTGGGACGCAAGTTTACGCTGATGTCGGCCGACCATGAGGTCGCGCATGTCTCATTTGATCCGACGCGCGAGTTTCCCTTCGAAATCGCCGAGGTCCTCGATATGCAACGAATGCCGTTTGGCACGTGCTCGAGCTCTTCTCCAACGGTGAATAAGCGGGAGCTCAACGCGTGGTGGGGGCATCGATCGGTGCCTGACGTCCGCCCCGGGCTCGTCTCGCGCTATCGTGAACTGGGAATTGCCCGTGGCATCGAGGTTCCGGTTCGGTGCCTGGGCCTATCACTTTCGGATTGTTATTGGCTGCGACCGGCAGAATGCGACGGGCTCGAATGGCGAAACCTCAATTACTTTGAGAACGATTTTGAGCGATCGGCGCCCGAAGAGCGTTCGGGTTGGCTGGAAGGCATCGGTCTTAAAAATCCGGATAACACGTCCGAGGGAGAGCTTCCTAAATCGTGGATGATCCGAAACGGCGCTCGTGTTCTGGTCAAGGGATGTGGCGTGGACGATCAGCGTCCCTTTAACGAGGCGGTTGCAACGGCTCTACATCGTCGCTTGCTGTCGGAGGGCGAGTTTGTTCCTTATACGGTTGAGCGGATGTTCGATGGCCCCGTGTGCCTGTGCGAGGATTTTCTTGACGGCCGCGAGGAATACGTTCCGGCTGTTTACGTTAAGGGTGCACTTGGTAGCCAGCGGGGAAACTCGACATACGATCGATACTGTCGCTACCTTGGCAAGCATGGTGCCGATGAGGCCGCTGTGAGAAGGTCTATGTCGCAGATGATCGTATGCGACGCCCTTTTGGCCAACAGCGATCGCCATTGGCGAAACTTCGGCATCATCCGCAATGTCGATACCTTGGAGATAAGGCATGCACCGCTGTTCGATAGCGGCAACTGTCTGTGGTATAACGTGCCAACTGCTGTGCTCGCAGCTGGGGAGTTTGGGTTTTCCGCTAAGCCGTTTGGGCCCAATCCTTCCGTCCAGCTGGCGCTTGCGGACTCACTCGATTGGTTCGACTCATCGCGACTCGACGGATTTGTTGATGAGGCGATCGAGATTCTTTCGCAGAGCAAATGGGCCACGGCGGAGGGTCGGCTCGAGTCCATTCGCCGCGGCCTGGAGCGTCGCGTTATCGAGGTGAATGCCGCTGCTGAAGTGCTTCGACACGTGCGGCGATAATCTTGCAGCTATTTGATGGCGCCGGTTACGGTGCCGCCGCCGAGGACGATGTCGCCACGGTAGACTACAACGGCCTGGCCGGGGGCGATGGCTCGCTGCGGCTCGTCAAAAGTCAGCAGCATTTGTCCATCGGCGCCACGCGTAAGGGTCGCTGCCTGGTCCTTTTGACGGTAGCGGTACTTGGCGCCCACATGAATGCCGCCGGACGTGAGTTCTGCTTCCATGCGGTCGGCAGGGGCGCTCCAGATCCAGTCGTTGGCCGCGAGCGCTGTGGCCGTCAGGTCCTCGGCCTCGCCCAGATGCACAATGTTGCTGGCGGCATCGACGCCCGTTACGTACACGGGATGCGCCATCGCGACGCCCAAGCCCTTGCGCTGGCCGATGGTATAGCGCAGCGCACCGTTGTGGCGCCCGACCACGCTGCCGTCGCGCCATACAATATCGCCCGGCTCGGCGGCATGTCCACGGCGGCGCTCGATATAGCCCGCGTAGTCGCCGTCCGCGATAAAGCAGATATCCTCGCTCTCGGCCTTCTTGGCGTTGATGAAGCCCTGCTCGGCGGCAATGCGGCGCACGTCGCGCTCTTTGTCCAGCCCAGCCAGCGGAAAGATCGTGTGCGCCAGGCGTTCCTGCGTAAGCGAATACAAAAAGTAACTCTGGTCCTTTTTGGGGTCCTCGCCGCGGTGCAGCTGCCAGGTGCCGTCGGGCGCCTGGCTCGTCTTTGCATAGTGGCCCGTGGCGATGTAGTCGCAGCCCATGTCCAGCGCCGCATCGAGCAGCGCGCCAAACTTAATGTGGCGGTTGCAGATGATGCACGGATTGGGCGTCAGCCCCTCCTGGTAGGCGTTAACAAAGCGCTCGATAACATTGCGGTCGAAGGTCTGCTGCAAGTCGAGCACATGGTGGGGTATCCCCAGACGCTCGGCGACGGCCTTCGCATCGGCGATGTCGCGGTCGACCTTACTCATGCCCGTGGCGGGATCGGGTGCGGGGCAGGTGAGGCGCATGGTGGCGCCGACGCATTCGTAGCCCTGGCTTTTGAGCAGGTACGCGGTCAAGCTGGAATCGACGCCGCCGCTCATGGCGACGAGCACGCGCTTGTTGTGCATGGGGAGGTTCTCCTTGGTGGCATGTGGCCAAAAAAGAAAAGCGGCGCGGGAGGCTGGTTCCGCGCCGCAGACATTGTAGCAAGTTCGGGCGTCATGTGGGACGCCCTGTTGGGATGAGCCCAGGCTGCCAGAAGAGAGGGAAGGCCGGCGTGCCTTGGACTCGTTCTAAGAACGAGAAGCTCTAGTCCTGGAACAGTGCCGTGGACAGGTAGCGCTCACCGGTGTCAGCGAGCAGCGCCACGATGGTCTTGCCCTCGTTCTCGGGGCGCTTGGCCAGCTGTAGCGCGGCCCACACGGCGGCGCCGGACGAAATGCCCACGAGCACGCCCTCCTTGTGGCCCACGGCGCGGCCGGTCGCAAAGGCGTCGTCGTTCTCGACGGGGATGATCTCGTCGTAGACCTGGGTGTCGAGGACGTCGGGCACAAAACCGGCGCCGATACCCTGGATCTTGTGCGGGCCGGCCTGGCCCTTGGAGAGCACCGGGGAGGTAGCGGGCTCGACGGCGACGACCTGAATCTCGGGGTTCTGTTCCTTAAGGAACTCGCCCACGCCGGTCACGGTGCCGCCGGTGCCGACGCCGGCGACGAAGATGTCGACCTTGCCGTCGGTGTCATCCCAGATCTCGGGGCCGGTCGTGGCCTTGTGGATGGCGGGGTTGGCGGGGTTCACAAACTGGCCGGCGATGATGCTGTTGGGCGTCTCCTTCTGCAGTTCCTCGGCCTTGGCGATGGCGCCCTTCATGCCCTTGGAACCGTCGGTGAGCACGAGCTGTGCGCCATATGCCTGCATAAGCTTGCGGCGTTCGACGGACATAGTCTCGGGCATGGTGATGATCACCTTGTAGCCGCGAGCCGCCGCCACCGAGGCGATGCCGACGCCGGTGTTGCCGCTCGTGGGCTCGATGATGGTGTAGTCGCCGCCGCGCACGAGCTTGCCGGCCTTCTCGGCCTCGTCGATCATGTTCTTGGCGACGCGGTCTTTGACGGAGCCGGCGGGGTTGAAGTATTCCAGCTTGACGAGCACGCGGGCCTTGAGGTCCTCATCGGCCTCAAAGTGAGTGAGCTCCAGAAGCGGAGTGTGGCCGATAAGCTGATCGATGGACGTGTAAACATTGCTCATGATGAACCTCCAAAGTGTTCAAATGACTGGATACCGTGTGGTTTTACGGTGTGTGTAGCAGCGAAACCCACAAACCTTATGGGTTGTTCGTTTTGCTGTTGGCAAGCATAGTAGACAGTAAAGCCTAGTAACGCAATAGGAAATAGAAGATTATTACGAGTCGATTAACCATCTTGACCGGAACGGGTATTTTCAAAACAAATTTTTCGGCTAGAATTTCTACGGACTAAATGACCGAAAGGCAGCACTATACATGTTGGTTTCTACTAAGGGCAGATATGCCCTGCGCGTTATGGTCGACCTGGCCGAGCACCAGGCGGCCGGTCGCATCCCGCTCAAAGAGATCGCGGCGCGACAGGGGATTTCCGAGAAATATCTCGAGAACATCTTGGCTACGCTCGTGCGCGCCAACATGCTCTCGGGCATGCGCGGCAAGGGCGGCGGCTACGTGCTTACGCGCCCGCCCGAGCAGTATACGGTGGGCGAGATCCTGTGCCTGACCGAGGGCAGCTTGGCGCCGGTCGCATGCCTGGACGGCGACTGCAAGGGCTGTTCGCGTTCGGACGAGTGCCCCACGCTCGACGTGTGGAAGAACCTGGACAAGCTCATCAACGACTACCTCGACGGTGTGACGCTTGATCAACTTGTCGCTCCCAACCATGGCTACGACTACGTCATCTAACCCATACCCGCCATTTGGGGACGGAGCGGAAATGGTAGATTCTCTCGCCCTTTGAGACTTGACAAATAAGAAGGCCGCCCATTTTTGCGATGGGCGGCCTTCGTTTTGGGTCGATATGACGGTTCGTATTGAACAGTTCTAGCCCTAGGCGATGCTATCGAGAATGCTGCGCATGATGGATACCAGGATGCTGCCCATAAAGGCCGATCCAAAGCCGGCAATGGAGATACCAGCGCCCAACAGATTGACCGACAGGTAGCTGGCCAGCTCGAGCATAAAGCTGTTGACTACGAGCTGAAAAATACCAAGCGTAATAATAGTGAGCGGCAGTGAGATGACCGTCAGGAACGGCTTGACGAGCGAATCGACGATGTTGAGGAACAGTCCCACAAAGGCGAAACAGACCCAGGCCTCGGCAAAACCGAAGGGTTGGATGCCGGGGACGAGGAACGTGGCGATCGCGATGGCGATCGAAGTAAAGAGCCAGTTAAGCATAAAGCGCATGGTAGGGGGTCCTTTCTTGCGCGGGAAGAGTTAGTGACGCGTGAAGCAGCTTGCCGTGGCGACTTGGACGGCTGCGCGAACGCGGGGCCTTGCCTGGATGCCCATTGTCGCAAATATTCGTGGAGCTTACGTGCGCATTCGATTTCAAAACGGCGTTCGTCCTGAAAAACGCGCCGCTGACAGAGAGTCTTGTCGCTTTAGTTTGGTGGTGTGCTACACTGCTACGGGCAAAAGCCACAGGCGTTGCCCTATTGCATAGAACGGGCGAACGATGCCCGATGTCAGTATCAACTTCGATGCCTTTTGGCGGGTTTGGCGGTGATCGATGAATATCGAGAACATGTTTGACAAGCCTGATGTCAAGCAGCTGGTCCACGCATTTAGCCTTTTGGACGACGAGAAGGATATCCAAGCGTTTTTGACCGATATCTGCACGCCGCGCGAGATTTGCGACCTTTCTCAACGTTTGCAGGTTGCGCGCTATTTGGACGAGGGCGAGCCTTATGTTGAGGTTCAGGCCCGTACCGGCGCTTCGTCCACCACGGTGAGCCGTGTGTCCAAGGCGCTCAACGGCGAGTACGGTGGCTACCGCAAGATCCTCATTAAACTGGAGGATGGCGAGTAGGCCGCGCCAAAAACGAATTGTGCAAAACCGCTCTCCCGGGGGCGGTTTTTATATGCCCGCAATCGGCTGGTGCGTTGGGGTCAGGTTGCTTTGTACCAAAAGATGGAGCTGCGGTGGCAATGTGTCCGCTTGGGCGGGTAGGATGGATGCATTGATTATTGCGAACAGTTTGAGCGGAGGACCATGCCTGTTCGAATCTATACCACCAATGCCGGCACGGATTTGAGCGATGCCGAGTCGGCGCTGCTTGCCGACCTTATTGCCCGTTACGGGCGTGCCGTGTTGCTGGCACCAACGTTTGCCGAGCTCGACCTGTGCCGTCATGATGCGGCGGAAGCCGGCGTTTCGCTGGGTATCGACTACAAGACGCCTACATCGTGGCTTCGCTCGCTTTGGGAGCTTTTGGGCGACGGGCGCGGTTTCGTCGACAACCTGCAGCGCCAGATGCTGTTCTCGGACATGGTCACGCGTCTCGACGATGCCGACCTGCAGCCGCTTTCGCGCAGTCAGGGCACGGTGCGCATGCTTGCGCGTATGGCCCGCGATGTGTTGCCTGGCGTGGCGGGGACGGGCGACGAACGCTGCCGCGATGCCGCCGCTCAGCCCGAGCCCAAAAGCGACGCTGAGGCCCGCGTGTTCGAGCTGTTGAGCGCCTATGCGAGCGGCTTGGACCGTCGAGATATGGTCGAGCCCTGCGAGGCAGCCGACATTATGGCCGGTGCCCTGGCCGATAGCCTGCCGACGTGCACTCGCGCCGTATGCGTGCGCGGTATCACGTCGTTAACGCACGGTCTGCTCGAGCTGCTGTCTGCCGTGGCGAACAATGGGGGAGAGGTCGTCGTGCTGCTTGCCCGCGAGCAGGCGGCGATGCGCGAGGAGCTTGCCACGGCATTTGATGCCCGCGGTGTGCTGTTTGAGGTCGCGCCGCTGGGGGAGGGTGCCACTGTGCCCCAGACTGCCTCCGAGTCCGCCGCTCAGCCTACCTTTATAGAGGTTGCCGGCCCTCACGCCCGCGCCCACGCCTATGTGGATGCAATCGATGGGCTGGTAAAAACGTGTGAGGACGCCGCGGTCGACGGCGGTGTCACGGCGTCTGCGGACCCCGCGCGCGTGCTCGTAGTTTCCGCCCGGGCGCCCCAGCTGTTCGGCGAACTCGCTGCCCGTCTGGCGGCGCGTCACATTGCGGCCGAGACGACTGAGTTCACGGCGTTTTCCCAGTCCATCGCGGGCAGGCAGTTTACGGCGCTCGCCAACCTGATCGAGCGTATGAAAGCCGCCGACGAGGGCACCGCTTCCAAGACCGAGTGGTGGCCCGCTCCGGAGCTTACCGACTGGATTTATAGCCCGCTTTCGGGTGCCGACGCCGCGAGCGCCCGCGGCTTCGACAAGAACATACGCCTGTCGCGCAACAAGACCACTGCGGGCGTTAAGAGCCTGCTGCAGAGCGTCCAGGGTCAGGTGAGGGGCGCGCGCAAGGCGGCGAGCGACGAAAACTGGTTTAAGAACGTGCCGTGTGTGGTCTCGGACGTGTTCCAGGCGCTGTGGCGCGACAAACCCGTGACGGCGCTCAAGGCCATGCTCGCCGTTGCCGAGGCGCTGCCCGATCGCGCTCTAGGCGGCCTTGACGGCCAGGCCCGTCGCCAGGCAGAGACGGCTTTGCTGCGCCATGCCATCGACATCCTTATGAACGATGCTCGCGCACTCGACGTGTCGCAGGCCGCGACCGTGCCGGTTCTCGACGGCGTTCGAACCAAGGTGGACAAGCGCAGTACCGCTTACGATTACGCGACCTACGAGGTCGATCGCACGCCACGGGCACAAGTGCGCTTCGTGTCGCTTGCCGATGCGTCGGTTTTGCGTCCTGGCGGCTACGATGCCGTGCTGTTTGCCGATGTCGACCTGGACAGCTATCCGCTTTCGCACGAAGAGGGCCCGCTTGCCACATTGACGGCCGAGCTGCGCCGCGATGGCGTGTCTTTGGAGCCCGCCGCCCTGCTGCGCGTGCGCTTTGGCCGTGCGATGCAGGCGGCGAGCGGTCCGGTCGCGCTCGCCCGCGTGACGCACGATCGCCAGGCGCGCGAGTGCTACCCGGCAGCCGTATGGACCGAGCTGCGGGCACATGCCGAGGCCGCTGGCGCTGCCAAGCCCACGTGCGTGGGCGAGGGCGATATCATCGCCGACTTTGATCCCGCGGCAGGTGAAGGCCTCAAGCGCGAGCGCGTGACCTGTGAAGCCCCTCAGCATCTGAGTGCCGAGGCCGTGCCGTATTTGGTCCTGCGCCGTCGCGATGGCGAGGGCGAGGATGCGCCGCTGGTGCCGCGCTTGACGTCTGCCTCGCAGATCGAGGCCTATTCGACCTGTCCGCTATGCTGGTTCGTCTCGTATCGCGTCAAGCCCCAGTCGATCGACGCTGGCTTTGGCAACATGGAGAAGGGCAACTTTGTCCACGACGTGCTGGAGCATCTGCATGCCCGTCTGCCCCAAGAAGGCATGGAGCGCGTGACGCCCGAGAATCTGCCGCGTGCTCAGGAGCTGCTGCACGAGGTCTTTGACGAGACGTTGGCCGAGCACGCCGGCAAGCGCGGCACGGAGGGCCCGCTGGTGCCGCTCTCTGCGGTGGAGGAGCGCCAGGTGGCCGAGATCTTGCCGCAGCTGGAGGGCGTGCTTGCCTACGAGTCCGAGGCACTTGCCCCCTTTGCCCCGCGCTACCTGGAGTTTGCGTTCAACGAGCTCCAGGTCGAGTATGCCGGTTGGCCGCTCGGCGGGCGCATCGACCGTGTGGACGTGGACGCCGAGAACCGCGCCGTGGTAATCGACTACAAGCATCGTTCGGGTGTCGAGGAGTTTAAGCTTGCCGACCCCACGGTGCGTGACGAGGAGACGGGCGAGGCTCCCATCGACGACCCGCGCTGGCTGCCGCCCCATACCCAAACGCTCATCTACGCGCAGGCCATGCGTCGGGCACTGGGCTTGGATACCCGTGCAGCGCTCTATTTTTCGACCAAGGGCGGCAAGCCCGCGCTGCGCGGTGCGGCGAGCGCCGAGTTGCTCGAGGAAGAGCGCGGTGACGGTCGCATCCCGGGCCTCAAGAAGGGCTTCCCGGGCGAGGGCGGCAGCATGGACTTCGATGCCCTGCTCGATCGCGTGGAGGCCGGCATCGCCGAGCGCCTGCGCGAGCTCGAGGCGGGCAACGTTGCCGCCGTCGACCCGGCGTCGGCTCAGGCCGCGCATGCGCGCTGCTCGTATAACCACGAAGGAACGTTTGTAAGGAGGGACGTGTAGACCATGGATCTTTCGACTTTGATGCCGCAACAGCTGCAGATTGTCAAAACGCTCGACCGCCCGCTGTTTGTCTCGGCGGGCGCCGGTTCGGGTAAGACCTTTACCCTCACGCGCCGCATCGTCTATGCGCTCTCGCCCGAATCCGGTCCGTTCGTTGAGCATCTGGACCAGGTGCTCGCCATTACCTTTACCAAAGATGCCGCGGCCGAGATTCGCGACCGCGTGCGCCGTGCGCTTATCGACGAGGGCATGGACGAGGAAGCACTGACCGTCGACGACGCGTGGATCTCGACCATTCACGGCATGTGCTCGCGTATCCTGCGCGCGCACGCGCTGGAGCTGGGCATCGACCCCGAGTTCACGGTGCTCACCGATACCGACGAGCTCATGGACCAGGCTGTTGAGCATGTGCTGGGTCGCGCGACGGCACCCGATGCCGCCCCCGAGCTCGCGGCATCGCTCAAGGCCCTCTATGCCTGGTATCCCATGGCGGGCGAGGGCGGTTCCTTTGGCGGCGGTACGACCATCAAGGGTCTGGTGCGCGACCTGCTGGAGCTGTCGAGCCAGTTGCCGGGCGGTATGGACGACGTGCGCGTGGCGCGCGGCCAGGCCGATACCTCGGCACTCGCCGATGCCTATCGCGCGGCGCTGGGTGCGAGCAAGGCCTCGACCGAGAAGGCACAGGCGGCGCTCGATGCCATCGACGCGTTCGAGGCGAGCGGCAAGACCATGGCCGATGCGGCGCGACTCATGATGTCGTGCACCATGCCGCGCGCGAGCAAGGCATTCCCTAAGGAGCAGGCCGAGCTGCTCAAGGCCGAGGCCGCCGATGCGTTTATCAATATCGTGCTTGCCTGCGGTGGCCCGGCGCTCGATGCGCTGGTGGGCCTGGCCCGTTCCGTGGAGGCGGAGTACCGTGCGCTCAAGGCCGACCAGTCCGCGCTCGACAATAACGATCTGCTGCGCATGGCATATGAGGCGCTGCGCGATTATCCCGCCATCCGAGCCGCCTACGAGGGCCGCTTTAAGATGGTCATGATCGATGAGTTTCAGGATACCGACCAGATGCAGGTCGATCTGATCCGTTACCTGACGGGTGCGGGGGAGCGCGCGCTGTGCACTGTGGGCGATGCGCAGCAGTCCATCTATCGCTTCCGTGGCGCCGAGGTCGAGGTGTTCCGTCGTCAGGAGCGCAAGGTGGGCTCGTCTGCCGCGCCCGAGGCGACTGCCGTGGCCGACGCCCCTGCCGGCGAACTCGTCAAACTCGTGCGCAACTTCCGCAGCCATGACGAGGTACTGCGTTACGTGGCACGCGTCTTCGACGGCGATGACGGCGGCCTGATGCAGGGCTTTTTGGATCTTGAGGCGAGCGACGGCCGCAAGGACACGCTGGTGGCAGACGCCTCGCGTCGCCAGGCCCTCTTTGTTGCCGGCGGCATTACGCAGGAACGCACACAGGCCAAGGCCCGTGCGATCGCCGAGCGATTCCGCGCGCTTGCCGATGCCGGCCAGCCCCAGGGCGGCATGGTGCTGCTGCTGGGCCGCATGACCAACGCCGACGTCTACGCCCAGGCCTTCCGCGACCAGGGGCTCGACTGCGTCATCGCGGGTGGTTCGGTCTTTGCCCAGGCAGCCGAGGTGCAGACGGTGCGCGCCCTGGTATGTGCGCTCGCCAATCCGGCCGATACGGCGCGGGGCCTTATGCCGCTGCTCGCCTCGCCGATGTTTGCGCTCGGCGCTCAGGAGTTCCTGGCGCTGGCGACCAAGCTCGATAGCGAGACAGGGGAGACCTCGCGCCGGAATATCGACATGGGCATCATGAGCGATTCCGACGTGCCGGGTTTGCAAGACCTGCCGCTCGTGACGCGTGCCCGCGAGGTGCTGCGCTATGCACTGCGCCGCGTGGGGCGCGATTCGTTCGCCGCCATCGCGCGCGACGTGGTCAATGCCTCCGGCTGGTTCGTGCGCCTGGCGCAGCGCGGCCCCGAAGGCAAGGCCATTGCCGCCAACGTGCTCAAGGCGCTCGACGCCGTGGCCGAGGCAGAGGCCGAGCTCGGCAATTCTCCGCGTTCCATCGCGCTGGCCTTCGACCGCTTCTTGGCGGGCAAGGAGGCCCCGGGTGCCCTCAACGAGGAGGGTGACGGCGCAGTGCGCATCATGACGGTGCATGCGTCCAAGGGTCTGGAATATCCGGTCGTGGCGGTTGCCGAGTGCTTTGGCGTGCGTAAGTCCTCGGGTGCGGCACAGATGGGTCGCGTCGAGGGCGGAGCGCAGGTCGTGGCACTGCCAGCTCGTTTTGATGGCGTTAAGCTTGCCGATGGGACCTTTGTGAAGGGCGACGACGTTAAAAAGCAGCTTGAGCATGCGTTTAAGGGCAAGGGCACGTCGCTGTGGCTGCCGCCGGAGCTCATGGAGGACGTATGCGCGACGGGCTCTCCCGCCGAGGCATTTGCCCGCCTGCGCAACGACGACCTGCAGCTTTCGCTCGAGGAACGGGCTCGTCTGCTCTACGTTGCCATGACGCGTGCGCGCGAGCTGGTGATCTTGGCGATGGATGCCGGCGTGAGCCGTGGCAAGGTGACGGCGCCGACCTTCGACGTCGAGACCGATCTGACCTACGATGTGCTGCGCCGTATTTTGCCGACCGACGCTCTGGACATACCGCAGCTCGATGCCGACCGCCTGGTGTTCGACAACTCCCAGCCGGGCGACTACGAGCTCATTTCGCTCACGGGCTTTACCTTTGGCGAGCAGGCGTTTGAGGCAAACGCTTCGCTGGATGCCGAGGGCAGGCTTGTCCGCGGCGATGCGGAGCCGGAGGGTGCCGGTGCAGATGCCCGCGCCGCCGTTCCCGGTCCTGCCGACCCCGAGCCCGATGCGTTTGAGCTCGTGTATCCCCAGGCGGTGGGCGTGCGCATGGGCACCTGCCCGTATCCGGAGCGCGATTCGTACAGCTACTCGTCAATTGCCGCGGCGCTGCATGCCGAGTCCGAGGACCGTGCCGCCGAGGCGCACGTGCCCATGGACGAGGCTGGCGATGATGCAGAGTCGGATGGCTCGGAGATGGCCGATGCGGACGTGGCCGTCGTTGAGCCCGCCGGCAACCCCATGGCGCTGGGCTCGGCGTTCCACGCCGCCTGCCAGTGGCTCATCGAGATGGGTGCCGACGCGTTGCCCGCTGCGCGCGCCGATGCACTGGCGCGTCTGTGGCGCCTGACGCCGGAGCAGCGCGAACGCTTCGACGTTGCCCTGAACCGCTGGCTCAAGTCGGCTGTTCGTGCCGACCTGCTCGCGTGGCCGTGCGTTCGCGCCGAGGTGCCGTTCTTTTCGCTGGGCTGCGAGGACGAGGACATCGCTCGCTACGGTGCCTATGCCGAGGGCGCCATCGATGCACTGGCCACCGACCCGGCCGATCCGTCGCGCGCCCTGGTCATTGATTACAAGACGGGTGGCACGCCGGATGAGACGCCGGAACAGCTGCTCGAGAAGCACGCCCTGCAGGCGCGCGTCTACGCTGATGTTCTACACAAGGCGGGCTTTGAGGCCGTGACCGTCAAGTTCGTCCGCGTGGAGCAGGCGAATCCAGCCATCTTCGTCGAACCCGCCGAACCTCAAGTAGTCACCTACAATCTCTAACCTCAATAACTTGCGGTGGAATACGGACTGTTTTGGCCAAAAAAGCCGCCAAACAGTCCGTATTTCACCGCAACTGCAAGAGGAGCCGTGTGGGTTTGGCTAGGTTCGGGTGCCGTCCGCGCCGTGCGGTAAAATCGTTCAGTCAGAACACGAACCCGCATCGGAGCTCATCACATGGCATTCGTCCATCTGCACAACCACACTGTCTTTTCCATGCTCGACGGCGCAACCCGTATCCAGGATATGGTCAACCGTGCCGTTGAGCTGGGCATGCCCGCCGTGGCCATTACCGACCACGGCTACATGTATGGCGTGCCCGACCTGGCGCTGGCCTGCGACGCCGTCAACCACAACACGCCCGAGTACAAAACCTGGAGCCACGACAAGGCCTTCTTGGAAAAGGACCGTCGTGACGAGCTGGTGGAGCCCGATCCCGAGGAAAACCCGCGCGAGCATGCCCAGTATGTGAAGGACATGGCCATGTGGGACGAGAAGGGCAATATCGACGAGCTCAAGCCGCCCCTGGTCATCAAACCCATCTTTGGCTGCGAGGTCTACTTTACGCCGGACGAGACCCTTGCCCGCGACCACAAGCCCGAGCTCTACCACATGATCCTTCTGGCCAAGGACCAGGAGGGCTATGTCAACCTGATGCAGACGGTTTCCGAGGCCGCCGTGCAGGGCTTTTACTACAAGCCGCGCGTGACGCTCGACAACCTGCGTCGCCATGCCAAGGGCATGATTTGCACGAGCGCCTGCATTGCGGGCATCATCCCCAAACACATCGACCGCGGCGACATGGAAGGCGCCATCAAGTGGGCCGAAACCTTCCGCGACACCTTCGATCCCGGCGACTTCTATATCGAGATTCAGGAACACGGCATTACCACCGATAATGGCCTGACCGACGAGCAGATGGACCGTACGCTCATCGACATCGCCAAACAGGTGGGCGTCAAGGTCATCGCTACCAACGACTTTCACTACCTGCGCCGCGAGGATGCGCCCGTGCAGGACGTCATCATGTGCATCGGCATGAACGCCAAGGTCGACGACCCCAACCGCATGCGCATGACCGGCTCGGAGTTTTATATGAAGACCGAGGAGGAGATGCGGGCGATGTTCCCGTATTGCCCCGAGGCCTGTGACAACACGCTCGAGATTGCCGACAAGTGCTACGTGGAACTGGACTGGGACTCCATCATCCTGCCGCGCTTCCCGTTGCTCGATCCCGGCGAGACGCACGAGAGCCAGTTCCGCCGCGAGTGCGAGAAAGGCCTGCGCCAGCACTACGGTGACGACTGGGCCACGCGCGAGATCGGCGGCGTCAACATCAAAGAGCGCTTTGAGTACGAATACAAGGTCATCTGCGACAAGGGCTTTGCCGCCTACTTTTTGATCGTCGCCGAGTACGTGCAATGGGCTAAGGACAACGGCATCGGCGTCGGCCCCGGCCGTGGCTCGGCCGCCGGCGCTATCGTCGCCTACGCCATGAACATCACCGCGTTTGACCCGCTCGAGAACGGCCTGATGTTCGAGAGGTTCCTGTCCCCGCAGCGTACCGAGATGCCCGATATCGATATGGACTTCGACGATGAGCGGCGCCTCGAGGTCGTGGAGCACGTTCGCCAGCTCTACGGCCCCGAGAAGGTCACCCACGTCATCACCTACTCGACCATTAAGGCCAAGCAGGCCATCAACGACGCCGCGCGCGTCCTGGACTACCCGGTCTACATGGGCCAGCGCCTGTCCAAGATGGTCTCGAGCGACCCCAAGGTCAAGCTCAAGCAGGTGCTCGAAAAACAACCCGGCAAAGAGGATCTGTTTAACCCCGACTTTGCCGAGGCCTATAAAAAGGACGACGACGCCCGCCGCATCATCGACACGGCGCTCTCGATTGAGGGCCTCACCCGTGGCGAGGGCGTGCACGCGTGCGCCGTTCTGATCTGCCGCGACCCCGTCAACGAGCATGTGCCCACCAAGCTCGACACCAAGGGCGGCGTCGAGATTACCCAGTACGAGGGCCATACCGTTGCCGACATGGGCCTGCTCAAGATGGACTTCCTTGGCCTGCGCACGCTGACGGTTATCTCCAAGGCCAAGGCAAACATCAAAAAGAACTTCGGCATCGACATCAAAGAGGAAGAGATTCCCTTTGACGATCCCGAGATCTTTAAGCTCATGGGCTCCGGCCACACCGCCGGCGTCTTCCAGGTCGAGTCCGCCGGCATGACGGCCACGATCAAGAACATGAAACCCACCGAATACAAGCACGTCGTGGCATTGATCGCTCTGTACCGCCCGGGCCCGCTGGGCGCCGGCATGGTTTCGTCCTACATCAACCGTATGAACGGCAAGGAGCCGGCCGTCTCCTACGACGACCGCCTGGACGACATCCTGGGCGAAACCTACGGCACCATGGTCTACCAGGAGCAGGTTATGCTCATCTCCGTCGAGATGTGCGGCTTCTCCAAGGGCGAATCGGACTCGCGTATCCGTAAGCCCGTGGCTAAGAAAAAGATCAAGCTGCTCACGTCGACGGTGCTCCACTGGGAGGATGGCTCGGACGAGACCACCTACGACCACTGGATGAACGGTGCTATCAAGAACAACTACACGCGCGAGGTCGCCCAGAAGATTTGGGACGATGTTCTCGAGTTCGCGTCTTACGCCTTTAACAAGTCGCACTCCGCCGGCTACGCCATCCTGGTTATGCAGACGGCGTGGCTCAAGGCGCACTATCCGCACGAGTACATGGCGGCCGTTCTGACGTCCTACACGGGCAAGACCGACAAGATCGTTCATTACGTCTCGGCGTGCCGCCACGACGGCATCCCCGTGCTGTCGCCAGATGTCAACGAGTCCGGTACCGAGTTCACGGCTACCAAGGAGGGCGTGCGCTTTGGTCTGGCCGGCATCCGCGGCGTGGGCACTGGCGTGGCGCAGGCGATTATCGCCGAGCGCGAGGCGGGCGGCCCGTTTAAGACGCTGCACGACTTTGTCGAGCGCGTGGACTCGAGCCAGGCCAACCGTCGCGTGATCGAATCGCTCATCAAGGCAGGCGCCTTCGACTCCACGGGGTATCCGCGTCGCCAGATGATGCACTTTGTGGATAAGAACAACCCCGAGAACATCATCGATGCCGCCGTGAAGCGCCAAAAGGATCGCGCGAGCGGCCAGACGTCGTTCTTCGATATGTTCGGCGACGTTGAGGGCTCGGGCTTTGAGGTGAGCGTGCCCGATCCGGACGGCCAGGAGTGGGACCGCCACCTTAAGCTGAGCCAGGAGAAGGAGGTTCTGGGCATCTATGTCTCGGACCACCCGTTGCGCCCGTTTGAGTATGCACTTAGCAAAGCGCGCGACTTCTCGTTCTCGCAGATCGACACCGGCTATGAGGTGCAAAACCCCACGGGCGGTACCATCAACCAGGAGATTCCCGAGGGCAAGGCGCTGTGGTGGGCCGGCATGGTCTCGAGCGTGTCCAAGCGCGTGACCAAAAACGGCGACCCCATGGGCATCGTGCAGCTCGAGGACATGGAAGGCGAGGCCACGGTCGTGGTGTTCCCCAAGACCTACAAGGAGGCCGAGGGGTATCTGTACGGCGAGGTCGATCCCGAGACCGGCGCGCAGCTGTCCGACGCGTTTGTGCGCATTAAGGGCAAGCTCGAGCGCTCGGACCGCGGCGACCAGATCATCGCGCAGGAGATTGTGCCGCTGGAGCTTAGCGAGGAGAAAAACAAGCCCAAGGTCTTTGAGGTCATGGTGCCCAACAGCCGCTTTAGCCAGGGCAATATGGCGCGCCTGGCCACGGTGCTCACCACCAACCCGGGCGGCGACCGCGTGGAGATCTTTATTGAGCAAGTCGACGGGCGCGTGCTGCGCGCTGAGGTGCCGGCCAAGGTCAATGCACGCTCGATTCCGCTGCTGGCAGAGGCAAAGGCCATCGTCGGCAACCAAGGCCGCGTGACGGTTATCTAAGCTACCCCGGGTGAGATTGGAGGAAGTGATGGCGCAGGGGACGTTTGTGCAGGCGCTTCGCAAAGAGGCGGCGTTGAGCGGAACCTTTATGAAGGGGCGTTCGCTCATGCTCAACGGCGCCGTTCTGTCGATCGAGGACAGCGGCTCGCGCTTCTCCAAAAACGTGACGGTTGAGGGCTCGGTGCGCGGCTCGCGCGGCGACCTGTACAAGACGCACGTGGCGCTTGACATGGACGAGCACGAGGTGATCGACTACGACTGCGATTGCCCCGCTGCCTATCGCTACCCCGGCATGTGCAAGCACGCCATCGCCACGGCGCTGGCGTACCTGGACGCCAGCGGTGCCGAGCCCGTCGAAGGTTTGCGCACGCCGGTCCGCACGTTTGCGGCTCAGCCCAAACAGTCCGCGCGTCCCGCGCCTACAACGCCCACGGTCAACCCCAACTTTCCCTTCCCAGCACCTGTCCCCACGAGTCCCAGCCTCATGGCGGCGCTCTCCGATCTTTCGAACGCGCGCATGGATGAGCTGGCGAGCATGCGCCGCAAGCTTGCCGGTGCCGTTGGTCCCGACGCCCCCAAAGCGGCGTTGGAGCCCTCGTTGGTGCCGTACTACAATCCGCTGTTCGCCGACCGCTTTAGCTGGGCGCTCGAGTTCCGCATTCGCTGCGGTTCGGTGTCCTACGTGGTCAAGGATATCGACGGCATGGCCGATGCCTACGTGCGCGGCGGCACCTTCTCGTACGGCAAGAAGCTCACGTTTGTCCATACGCCCGAAGCCTTCGAAGATGTGTCGACAAAGCTGCTCAGCCTTGTCTTGACGACAGTTGCCTATCTCGATGACATCACAAGCTCGCGTTCGGCGTCGTACGACTTTGCCCGCAGCGGTTTTGTCGCCGAGCGTCAGTTGCCGCTGTCCGAGCATAGCATCGTATATGTGCTGGACCTGCTGCGCGGCCAGACCATCTCTTTTGAGCCCGCCTGGTCGCGGGGGACGACGACGCATCGCACCTATGACGTGGCGGTTGAGCTGTCTCCGCAAGGGGAGGACGAGGCGTCCGCTAAGCGCCCACCGCTCCTTGCCGCCAAAATCGCGCCGGCGGCTGGTGGTAGCTACGATCTGCGCCTGCCGGCCGATGCATACTGCTTTGCTTCGGGCGACGTAGCTTATCTGGTCGACACCCGCCGTGCGCGCCGCACCGATGTGGCGTTTGCCCAGCATGCGGCGCCGTTCCTATCGCGCTTGCTGCCCTGTCGCACGCCAGTCCATATCGCTGCCGACCAGGTGGGGGAGTTCTGTCGTATGGCTCTGCCCATTTTGCGCGACTATACCGACCTTACCGCGCCCGCTGCGCTCGATACCGTGGCGCCCGAGCCGAGCTTTGCTATGGCAATCGGCGTCGACGATGGGCTCGTGACCTGCAAAATTACGGTTACCTACGGCGACTGGTCGGCAGACCTCTTTAGTCTGGGCGCTCCGGGCAGCCCCTTCGAAGAGCAGCGCCCGGGCGTGCCGCCCCGCGACGAGGTGGCAGAGTTTCGCGTTATGGATACGGCGGCCCTGTATTTCGACTTTTACGAGGGCGGTCTGGCGTTTGAGGAACGCGATGACGAGAGCTTGTTCTGCCTGCTGACCGAGGGCCTGTCTGCCCTGTCCGAGTTGGGTGAGGTTATGCTCAGCGACCGTCTGCGCCAGATTTCGGTCCGTCCCGCGCCCAAGCTTTCGGTGCGTGCGACCGTCAAGAGCAACCTGCTCGATGTTGAATTGGGCGCGAGCGGTCTTTCGGCGGCCGACCTTGCCATCTATCTGGACTCGTACAAGCGCCACCAGACGTTTGCGCGCCTTACGTCCGGCGACATCATTCGCCTGGACGAGGGCGCCCGCGCCGCGTTTGGCCTTGCCGAGGACCTGGGTGTCGATGCTGTCGACCTGCTCGACGGCGTGTCGCTCCCCGCGTCGAGTACCCTGTTCGTCGATAGCATGCTTGCGCGCACGCCGGCGCTTGAGGCCGATCGCGACGCTGCGTTCCGCCGTACCGTCGAGCGTCTGGACACGCTCGGCAAGATGGACTTTACGGTGCCGGTCTCGCTCAAGGCCACACTGCGCGGCTATCAGGTCGACGGCTACCAGTGGCTCGGCTCGCTCGAACACCTGGGCCTTGGCGGCATCCTGGCCGACGACATGGGCCTGGGCAAAACGCTCCAGATGATCGCGCATATCCTGGCGCGCGTGGAGGCGGGGGACACCAAGCCCACGCTCGTGGTATGCCCGGCCTCACTCGTGTACAACTGGACTGCCGAGCTGGAGCGCTTTGCGCCCTCGCTCGATGTGTGCGCCATCGTGGGCGCCAAGGCGCAGCGTCGCGTACAGATTGCCGGCGTGGCCGAGCATAACGTGGTCGTGACGTCGTATGACCTTATGCGGCGCGATATCGACGAGTACGCCGAGCAGGACTTTGCCCGTGCGGTGCTCGATGAGGCCCAGTACATTAAAAACCCGCTCACCCAGGTGGCGCGCGCCGCAAAGCGCTTGCCTGCCGGCGTGCGCTTTGCCCTGACGGGCACGCCCATCGAAAACCGCCTATCCGAGCTCTGGAGCATCTTCGACTTTTTAATGCCGGGCCTGCTCGGCACGCGTGAATCGTTTGCAAAGCGCTTCGAAAGCCCGGTCGAGCATGCCGAGGGCGACAGTGCCGCTCGCCTGCAAGCGCTCGTGTCGCCGTTTGTGCTGCGCCGTGTCAAGGAAGACGTGGTGGCCGACCTGCCCGAGAAGATCGAGGATACGGTCATGGCGCAGCTCACCGGCGAGCAGCGCAAGCTCTACCTGGCCAACCAGGACCGTATCGCCCAACAGGTGCAGCACCGCGAGTCATCCGAGTTTAAGAAAGACAAGCTCAAGGTGCTCGCCGAGCTCACCAAGCTGCGCCAGATCTGCTGCGACCCGCGTCTACACTACGAGGATTACAAGGCGGGGAGCGCCAAACTCGATACGTGCATGGAGCTCGTGCACGGCGCCCACGACGGCGGACATAGCATCCTGTTGTTCAGCCAGTTTACGGGTATGCTCGATATCATCGGTAAGCGCTTGGCCAAGGAGGACATCGTCTTCCTTAAGCTCACGGGCGCTTCGTCTAAGGAGAGCCGCGCCAAGATGGTCGCGCAGTTCCAAGCGGGCGAGGTTCCGGTCTTTTTGATTTCGCTTAAGGCGGGCGGCGTGGGCCTTAACCTGACGGCTGCCGACGTGGTCATCCACTACGACCCGTGGTGGAACGTGGCGGCGCAGGACCAAGCGACTGACCGTGCACACCGTATTGGCCAGCAACATACCGTGACTGTGTACAAGCTCATCGCCAAGGACACGATCGAGGAGCGCATTATGCAGATGCAGGAGTCCAAG
Source organism: uncultured Collinsella sp. (assembly GCA_902491345.1). Taxonomy (GTDB): domain Bacteria; phylum Actinomycetota; class Coriobacteriia; order Coriobacteriales; family Coriobacteriaceae; genus Collinsella. The sequence continues at coordinate 88,394 of CABUHI010000001.1, read as the reverse complement.
CGCGATCTGGTCAACAGCGTGCTCGGCGGCGACGGCATCTCGTCGGCACTGTTCACGCGCGAGGATGTTCTGGCACTGCTCGGCGGTGACGGTCGCTAGCCGCGCGCGGGGTGGGACTGCTGGAGCGGACAGGACGGTCGACGCATTTTGGCCCGACCGCTTGCCTGATCCGTTATGTGTTCATTTGCAATGCCGTGGATGGTTTGTCTGCCTTTGGGCATAAGAACCATCAAGAACATTGGCACATCAGCAAAGGAGAACATCATGGCGAAATTCTTTAAGGACCCCGACGGTAAGCTCATCGCTGCCCTTGGCGACGACGTTGCGACCCCTGCCGGTTGCACGGAACTGACCGCAAACACTGAGGACGCGGCGCACGAGAAGCACGTGCCTGTTGTCGAGACCGAGCGCGACGGTCACGTGATTCGCGCCCGCGTTGGCTCGGTCGAGCACCCCAGCCTGTCCGAGCACTACATTGAGTGGATCGCCCTTGAGGCCGAGGGCCGCTTAGAGGTCCATTACCTTGAGCCCGGCATGAAGCCCGCGACGTTTTTCGCGGGCGGCTCCAAGACTGGTACCGTCTATGCCTACTGCAACCTGCACGGGCTGTGGTCCGCGGCATTCTAGGAGCGCGCCCCCGCTCGGGGTATCATAGCTAGCATATGCACATGCAAGCGCCGACTGCGTTATGCGGCCGGCGCTTTTACTACGATTTCGATGGTTTACGACGGAAAGGGCTGAGCCATGAAGCTCGCGCTTGCACAGATCGATATGCGCCTGGGTGATATTGAGGGCATTTGCGGCCGCATCGAGGACCAGGCTCGTCTGGCCCACGAGCGCGGAGCGCGCGTGCTGTGCGTTCCGGCTCCGCTCTTTATGGGCGCCATGCCCGGTGGCCTGGTGGGCGCTGCCGACTTTGAGCACGACATCCTTGCCGGCTTGACTGGTGTCGCCGAGCGTATCCAGGAGCTTGACATGATCTGCATCGTGCCCGCGGCGGTTTCGTTTGAGGGCCAGCCGCTGCTCGACTACATGATGCTCAAGGACGGTCATGTGGTGCCGGCGCGTTCGAGCATTGCCCTGCAGCGTGGCGAGAACAACGACACGCGTTGGGCGCCGCCGGTGTTCGACGTGGACGGCGTGCGCATCGCCGTGATTTTTGACTTGGACCGCGAGCTCGAGATGTTGCCGACCGGCGTCGACCTCATCGCGTATTTCCAATTCAACGCGTTTGACATGACCGACCGCGAGACTGCCGCCATTGCCGCCGTTCGCAGCGGCGCCTACCGCAAGATCGCATCCAAGCGCAGCGTGTGGTTTGCCTGCATGGCGCCGGTCGGTGCCTATGACGAGTCGGTGTATACCGGCGGTTCGTTTGTGCTCGACGACTGCGGTCGCGTGGTGGCCCAGGCGCCGTGTTTTGAGGAGAGCCTGCTGGTTCAGGAGATTCAGCGCGGCGTGATGCTCGATGCCCTGGAAGATCACGAACTGCCCGAGTTCCGTTCCGAGGAGTGGTTGTGGCAGGCGCTGGTGCTCGCCGTGCGCGACAACGCTCGGGCCCACGGTGCGTCGCGTGCTGTGGTGGCACTCGAGGGTGACCTGCCGTCATCCCTGCTGGCGGCGCTGGCCGTTGACGCTCTGGGTCCGCGTAACGTAATTGGCCTGGTGCTGGGGCGCAACCGTATCTTTACGCCGGCGCAGGAGGAGGCCGAGGCTGCCCGCTGTGCCGCCGTCCGCGCCATTGCCGAGCGTCTGCACATTCGCACTGTCGAGCGCGATGCACCGGATGCGGCGCGTGTGCTCGATCGCGACGTGTCGGCGGGCGATGCCGAGCGTCTGCGCTCGCGCACGCTGGGCCTCATGCTGGAGGACACGGCGCTCGAGCTGGGTGCGATGGCGCTGAGCCCGCTGTCCAAAACCGAGTATGCGCTGGCGGCGCCGGCGCTTTGCGGCGGTTACCAGGGCGACTTTGCGCCCTTTGGCGATGTGTACCTGTCGACGCTTGAGTTTGTGGCGCGTGTGCGCAACCGCACGTCTGCCGTGGTGCCCCAAGAGCTCGTGACGCTCAACGCGGTGGAAGATTGTATGGAGCGCGTGCTGGCGCAGGCGCTCTCGACGCTCGACGGTCCGGTCGATATGCTCGACCGCGCGGCACAGCTGCTCGGCGGGCTTGAGCCGGGTGAGGTCGATGGCGCGCTCGAGGCGCACGTGGACCGCAATCGAGCTTTCGACGACATCCCGATGGCCGCCGGCAAGCCCGAGGCTTGCTCGCTGCTGCTGATGCTCGTGCGTCAGGGCGAGGCCGCCCGCCGCATGCTGCCGACGGCGCCGATCGTCTCGGCCCGTTCGTTTGTTGAGCGCGCCTGGCCGTACATGCTCGCGTGGTCCGACCTGGGGCTGAGCGGCAAGGAACGCATGACGGTCGATGCGCTGGCGCGCGCCGAGGTGAACCGCTTTGCCGACGAGGATACAAGCGAGCGCATGCGTGGCGAGATGATGGGCATATTGGGTGACCTGTTGGGCATTTCGCCCGAGCAGATGGAGGAGCTGCGCTCTGAGGACGGTCAGCGTCGTTTACACGAGGGAATGAAAAAGTTCGAGGGCGAGGTTCAGGACGCCATCGATAAGATGATGGGCGGTCAGGGCGGCTCGCAAGGTAGTCCCCAGGGTGGCCCGATGCCGCACCCGCCAGTAGATCCGAGGCAGTTCCCCTTTTTCTCGCAGAACTAACTATGGGATAGGGCCAAGGTTACGCGGTTTTACCAAACCGCGTAACGAGTCGACGCTGCGCGAGCCCCTGCCGGGCAATCTGCCGCTCAAACCGTCGCTTGCGTACAGAAGTACGCGGCGCTCCTCTTTCGCGACACCTTGCCACGGCAGGGACTCGCTCGCTGACTTATGCTCAACCTATGGTTCAACCTTGCTTGCTAGATACGGTCGCTGTTGTGTTATTCTAGAACAGACGTTCGTGAATGATGCGCGGGGCCCTGTCTTGCGCTGTGCTTGTGGCGAGGGGAGGTCGGCTTGGTTATCTTGGGCATTGACCCCGGTTTGGCTCATACGGGTTGGGGGATTATCGAGGAGCGGCGTGGCGAGGTTCGCTGCCGTGCCTACGGTTGCATCGAGACCAGCGCGGGCAGCCCGCTTGCGGTGCGCCTGTCGCATATCGCCCGTGACCTTAAGGATGTCGTCGAGCGTTATCGACCCGACACGGCTGCTGTCGAGAGCATCTACTTTGGCGCCAACGTTCGCTCGGCCATCCCTACGGCGCATGCCCGCGGTGCTGCACTCGTAGCGCTTTCGGAATGCGCGCTCGAGATTGGCGAGTACACGCCCATGCAGATCAAACAGGCTGTGGTGGGCACCGGCGCCGCGGACAAGCGGCAGGTCGCCTATATGGTACGCACGCTAACACAGCTCGACCACGACCCGCATCCCGACCATGCCGCCGATGCCCTGGCCTGCGCCATCTGCCACGTAAACCTCAGCCGCACCCGCGCCCTCACCGGTGGCGAGTTCTATCAACAGAGAGGAACCGGATACTGATGATTTCCCAGCTCCACGGAACGCTTGTCGAGGCCACGATGAGCTCTGCTGTCGTCGATGTGTCGGGCGTTGGCTTTGAGCTCGGCATTTCGGGCAGCACTGCGGCCACGTTGCCGACGCCCGGTGGCGAGGTCCGCCTCTACACGCGTATGCAGGTGCGCGAGGACGCCATGACACTTTTCGGTTTTTCCTCTAAGGATGAGCGCACGATGTTCGACCGGCTCGTGTCCGTTTCGGGCGTTGGCCCGCGCTTGGCGCTCGCCGTGCTTTCCACCTATACCGTAGGGCAGCTGTATTCGCTGGTGATGGCCGAGGACGACAAGGGCATGGCCAAGGTACCCGGTGTGGGCAAAAAGACAGCCCAGCGCCTGATCCTGGAACTCAAGAGCACCTTTGCCAAGGATAAGGGCTTTGTGCCGGTCGACGTGATTCCCGGCCAGGTTGCGATGCCCGTGCCCGCTGCTGCTCCCTCGGCCATCGATGATGCCCGTGCGGCGCTCCTTTCCATGGGCTTTAGCCCGCAGGAGACCGATGTTGCCCTGAGCGGGTATGATGGGCAGAATATGCGTGTCGAGGATCTGCTCGGTGCGGCGCTTAAGCGACTCGGAATGGATGCGTGATGTGGGAAGCCGATGACTCTCAGGACCTGTGGGCGACGCCCGGTAACTCGCCGGCGGCATCCATGGCGCACGGCGAGCGCATGGTGGGCTCGGAGCTGACGGCCGAGGACCTCGATGTCGACCGCACTTTGCGCCCCCAGCGCCTGGACGACTACTGCGGCCAGGAGCACATCAAGCAGAGCCTGCGCGTGTTGATCGAAGCGGCGCAGAACCGTGGCGAGACGCTCGACCACGTGATTTTCTCGGGTCCTCCGGGCCTGGGCAAGACCACGCTGGCTACCGTTATCGCCAACGAGCTGGGCGCTCAGATTAAGACCACGAGTGGCCCCGCCATCGCGCGCACGGGCGACCTGGCGGCCATCCTTACTAACTTGCAGCCGGGTGATGTGCTGTTTATCGACGAGATCCACCGCCTCAACCGTTCGGTCGAGGAGGTCCTGTACCCCGCGATGGAGGACTTTGCGCTCGATATCGTGATCGGTAAGGGTCCGGCGGCGCGCTCGATTCGCCTGGATATTCCCAAGTTTACGCTGGTGGCGGCAACGACTCGCTCAGGCATGTTGACCGGCCCGTTGCGCGACCGCTTTGGCATTTCATATCGCCTGGATTACTACACGGTCGAGGAGCTCGCGCAGATTGTGACGCGCTCGGCGACTATCCTGGGCGTGACGATCGACCATCCCAGTGCACTCGAGATCGGCTCGCGTTCGCGCGGCACGCCGCGTCTTGCCAACCGCCTGCTCAAGCGCGTGCGCGATTACGCACAGGTGCGCGGCAACGGCCCCATCGAGCTCGATATCTGCCGCCAGGCGCTCGAGTTCTTCGAGATCGATGAGCTCGGTCTGGACTGGATGGATATTCGCATTTTGGAGACGCTCGCCAAGACGTTCTCCGGTCGTGCCGTGGGACTTACGACCCTTGCCAGCGCGGTGGGCGAGGATCCGGGCACGCTCGAGGATGTCTATGAGCCCTATTTGCTGCAGTGCGGGTTGATGATTCGTACGCCGCAGGGCCGTCAGGCAACCCTTCGCACCTTTGAGCACCTGGGGATTGAACCTACCGTTTAGGGCGCTTTGTTTTGGCGGGCTGTTGGACTATCGCTGGGCATCGGGTAAACATATCGCCGTTCATCGGTTATGGGCGTTTTACTATTGCGCGCCCGTGCTATGCTGAATTGGTCTTTTTCTCATTCGGTAACGAAAGGACCGCCCATGCCTACTGACATCGAAATCGCACGTTCTGTCACGCCACTGCCTATTACCGAGGTGGCCAAGAACGCCGGCGTCGACGTTAAGCACCTTATTCCGTACGGCTTCGACAAGGCTAAGGTTGACTATTCACTGCTCAACGAGCCGACTGATCACCAGGCTAAGCTCGTCCTCGTGACCGCTATCAACCCAACGCCTGCGGGCGAGGGCAAGACCACCACGACCATCGGTCTGGCCGACGGCCTGCGTCGTCGCGGCATCAAGAGCGCCGTGGCCCTGCGCGAGCCTTCGCTCGGCCCCGTCTTTGGCGTTAAGGGCGGTGCTGCCGGCGGCGGCTGGGCTCAGGTCATCCCCATGGAGGATATCAACCTGCACTTTACCGGTGACTTCCATGCCATCGGTGCTGCCAACAACCTGCTGGCCGCCATGCTCGACAACCACATCCAGCAGGGCAATCAGCTCGGTATTGACGTTAAGCGCATCACTTGGAAGCGCGTCGTCGATATGAACGACCGTCAGCTGCGCCACGTCATCGACGGCATTGGCGGTAAGGCCCAGGGCGTGCCGCGCGAGGACGGCTTCGATATCACCGTCGCCTCCGAGGTCATGGCAATTCTGTGCCTGTCTACGAGCATCAGCGACTTCAAGGAACGCTTGGGCGAGATTGTCGTCGGCTATAGCTTTGCCGGTGAGCCCGTCCGTGCCCGCGACCTTAAGGCCCAGGGTGCCATGGCCGCGTTGCTTAAGGACGCGCTCAAGCCCAACCTGGTGCAAACGCTCGAGGGCACGCCCGCGTTTGTCCACGGCGGTCCCTTCGCCAACATTGCCCACGGCTGCAACTCTATCATGGCCACGCGTATGGCGATGCGCTTTGGCGATGTTGCCATTACCGAGGCCGGCTTTGGTGCCGATCTGGGTGCCGAGAAGTTCCTCGACATCAAGTGCCGCATGACGGGCGTTCGCCCCAGCGCCGTCGTGATCGTCGCGACCGCTCGTGCGCTGAAGTACAACGGTGGCGTCGCCAAGGCCGACCTCAACGAGGAGAACCTCGAGGCACTCAAGGCTGGCATGCCCAACCTGCTGCGTCACGTCGACAACATCCAGAACGTTTATGGTCTGCCCTGCGTGGTCGCCATCAACCGATTCCCGACGGACACCGAGGCCGAGCTTGCGCTCATCGAGTCCGAGTGCCAGAAGCTCGGCGTCAACGTTAAGCTTTCCGAGGTCTGGGCCAAGGGCGGCGAGGGCGCGCTCGACCTGGCCGATGAGGTCATGCGTCTGATTGAGCAGCCGAGCGAGCTCAAGTTTGCCTATGAGGACGGCGCTGATGTCGCTGATGCCCTCGAGGCTGTTGCCACCAAGGTCTACCGCGCCGACGGCGTTGACTTTACGCCGGCCGCCAAGCGCCAGCTCGCCGAGCTGCGCGAGAACGGCTTTGGCAACCTGCCGGTGTGCGTGGCCAAGACGCAGTACAGCTTTAGCGACAACGCCAAGGCCCTGGGCGCTCCCGAGAATTTCCGCATCACGGTGCGCGAGCTCAAGGTTTCCGCCGGTGCCCACTTTGTGGTCGCACTGACTGGCAGTGTTCTGACCATGCCGGGCCTGCCCAAGGTCCCCGCGGCCGAGAATATCGACGTCGACAACGACGGCAACATCACCGGCCTGTTCTAAGCCTGCTGTCCATAGCTGCTAGCCCGCCCCGCCGCGCCCACAAGGCCCGGCGGGGCTTTTTGATCCTTAGGCCCGCGCATGTCTTGTAGATACCGACGGGCTCCGTCCATCATAGGCTTTTGCGCGGGTAGAATGCATGGATAACTTGAGGCTCACGCGCGACGGAAAGGAATCGTTGCATGGATCAGGACAAGACAACCGTGATGGGCGGCTACGGTTCCGCGCAGGCTGGCGATAGTGCCGATGCGACCCGCGTTGTTCCCAACCCCGGTTATACCGACCCCGCCGCGACGCAGCCTTCTGCCGAGCCCACCCGGGTTATGGGCTATGGTGACACGGCGCAGGATTCTTACGCTGCATCTTCGCAAGGCCCCTATAGCAACGCAGCTCCGGACCCGTTTGATTACGCGCCGCAGGATTCTTATGCCGCCTCGACGCCGAATCCCTATGATGACCTGCCGCAGAATCCCATTCCGCAGCCTCAGCAGACGACGTATATGCCTCGCACGGCGCAGCCTCGCTACGAGTCGCGCCAGCCGTATCGCGAGTACCCCAAGTCGATTCCGCAATATGGCGAGGACGAGGAGAAGAAGCCGTCGCGTTCGTCGAGCGTGATCAAGAAGATCCTCATCGTGCTGGCGATCTTCTTTGCGCTGTCGGTTGTGTTTGCCATCGTGTCGGGCATGCTCAACAAGCGAGGGAGTTCAACGGCCGATACCACTGCCGAGCAAACTGAGTCCGCCTCGTCTAGCGCCGTCGATCTGAGCGATATCCCGGGGCAGTACTGGTCCAACGCCAAGAAGATCCTCAAGTCGCGCGGCGCCGATCTTTCGAATGCCGTGGTCCTGACCGATGATGGCTCAACGCCCGTCGTCGATGCCAACTGGGTCGTTACTTCTGCCTACTATAACGACAACGGCAACCTCGAAATTCAACTCACGCACAAGAACAGCTCGGGCAACTCGTCCGACGGCCAAAGCGGTACCGACAGTTCGAGCTCCAATACGCTGGAGGACTTGAGCAACAAGGCACAGGAGTTGGGAGACAAGGCGCAAGAGCTGGGCGACACGGCACAAAATCTGGGCGATACCGCGCAGAACTTGGGCGGCATGGCGACGGATGCCTGGAACGCCCTGCAAAACGGCATCTCGGGCGCGCAGGGAAACTAGCGGACGAGCGGAGCGGGGCTACAGCTGCTCGGCCGGACGCTCGGGCGAGCTAAAGCCCGAATCAAACGTGACGACGCATGAGACGTCGGGCCGGCGCTCGTGCACGATGCGCGTGACGAGCTCCAGCAGCTCCTCGTCGGATATGTCAAAGCCGTCGGGACGCACCAGGTCAAACGAAACGAACCCGTCGTGCTCGTGCAGGTCGTGGATGGAGAGCGCGGGATCGATCTGCATGACGCCGCGCTTGACCCAGCCGCGCAGGTCGTCGCCAGTGGTGGCGATGGGGTCGCAGTGCAGCGTGATATCGATGCCCATCTGGCGCTTGATGTCGTGCTCGATGGTGTCCAGAATCTCGTGGTGCTCAAATGCGTCGCCCTCGCCGGGCATCTCCACGTGGGCGCTGGCAAACTGACGACCGGGGCCGTAATCGTGCACCATCAGGTCGTGTGTGCCCAAGACCTGCGGATAGGACATGATCTTGTCGCGGATTGCCTGGACGAGCTTGGGGTCGGGCGCTTGCCCCAGCAACGGGCTGATGGCGTCGCGCACTAGGCCCATGCCGCTGATGCAGATGAAGATGCCCACACCCAGGCCTGCCCAGCCGTCGAGGTCAAAGCCTGTCGTCTGCGAAATAAGCGCCGCCACCAAGACCGAGCCCGAGGTGATGACGTCGTTTTTGGAGTCCTGTGCCGTGGCGATGAGCGTCTCCGAGTCGATGCGGTCGCCCAGCGTGCGGTTGAACGCTGCCATCCAGAGCTTAACGAGCATGGACAAGACGAGGGCGGCTAAGGAGAGCACCGAATATGCAGTGGGGGAAGGCTTGATGATCTTAGTGACCGACTCGAGGATCAGATTGATGCCGACGGCGCAAACCAGGACGGCGACGAACAGGCCGGCTAGGTACTCATAGCGACCGTGGCCATAGGGGTGGCCTTCGTCTGCCGGGCGGCTGGCAAGGCGGAACCCGAGCAGACTCACGATGTTGCTCGAGGCATCGGAGAGGTTGTTGAAAGCGTCGGCGATGAGGGAGACGGAGCCGGCGAGCAGGCCCGCGATGCCCTTGGCCAGGCACAGGGTGATGTTGAGGCCAATGCAGACGAGGCTTGCGGAAAAGCCCGCGTTGGTGCGGCAAGATGCATCGACCGGCTCGCTCTCGCTGCCGGGAACAAGCGTATGTACCAGCCGATTTACAAATAGCATAGCGGTCGTCCTCACAATCATGTTTAAGGGGATAGTGTAGCTCGCGCGGGGGCGCCGTGCACCGATGCTCAGAAAATGCAGCAATAGTCTGCCGGTGCTAACGAGCGAGCCTTCTCGTCTGCCTGGGTGGTCCATTTTGGGCCACATGGGTATGGGCATGTGCCTGTTTGCTCGACATACTTAATGTCGACAGCTTTGTGCAAAGGAGGACGTTTCCATGGATGAGATGTTTGCCATTAAATGTCAAAACTGCGGCGGCCCTATGTACTCGCACCAGGCTAAGCGCAGCTTTGAGTGCGCCTATTGCGGCACGGTCGTTCCGTGGCAGGCTGATGCGGGGGAGCCCAAGAGCGCCCTGGGCATTCGCCATACGCCGCTGACGGTGGTGGATGGACTGCTCAAGCTCACGCATGTGTCGCAACTCGAGCGCCCGGAGGACCCGGACTGGTATTTCTTCAATTCGCACTGGCGCAATCAGTCGGTCCTGGAACATCTGCTGTGGGAGGATCGCGGCACGGCACAGGAGTTCCAAGAGGCCACGCATGTGAGTATTCCTTGCCCCTTCTGTGGTGCGTCCTTTGAGGGCGAGTCGACCCAGCGCGTGTTTGAGTGCCCGTCCTGCGGCAACAAGATCGGCATTGCCGACCTGCTCAAGCCGGGGACGTTTAGCAAGCGTCTGACCATGGGCGTGGGTGCGGAGTATGTGCCGGATCAGGGTATTCCCTGCGAAATCTCGCCGCAGCAGGCACGTGCCAACGCGCTGCAGCTGGTGCGCCAGTACCCGGATGCCTTTGCCGGACACGACGTGGAAGATGCGATCCAAAACGACATGATGCTCTTCTATTTCCCCATGGCGCTGGCGGACCTGCGCATGATGGCGAGCTTCCCGGGCAAGGGCCTGAGCAAGGAAACCCTGGTGTACTACGAGGTGCTCGACTGGGCATACCCCAGGGCAAACTACCTGGACGTTCGCCTCATGGGCATTTTGGAGCCGTGGGACTTTGCCAAGGTCGGTCCGTTCGATCCCGCCATGCAGGAAGGCGACTTCCGCGTCGTCTCCGTCGATGCATCTACCAAGGACCAGGTGGTCATTGATAAGTTGGCGCTCGACGTTGCGGGCAACGATGCCGAGGCCGTACTGGGGCTCAATAAAAAGAGCATCCGAACCTGGGCGCGCAAGGCCCGCAAGCATAAGGATGGCCTGGTGATGGTGCCGGTCTTCTTTGTCGATCGTCCGGCGACGGACAGCCGCGATGGCGAGCAGGTGCGCATTGCCGTAAACGGACAGACGGGCCGCGCGGCCGCGGTGGTGTTTAGTGACAAGCGCGAAACGCACGTCGTGGCGCCGCTCAACCCGAGCCTGCATCTGTCCGGTGAGAGCACCGTGCATGCCACGCCCATCGAGGTCAAATACGTTAAATCACCCTTCCTGTACCAGATCGTGCGCCGTGGAGGCGACGAGCAACCGCGCCAGGTTGCAGCCGCCGTCGAGGGTTCCTGCCGAGAGGAGAAGCCCAAGCGCCGCGGCCTTCTGGGCGCGCTATTTGGGAAGTAGGGAAGCGCAGCCGGTTGGCGCTGCGATGCGATAGTTAGAGGAACGGGGCAGTCCGCAGAAGTGCGGACTGCCCCGTTTTTGTGTTGCGGGGAAGTACTGGGCACTTCATTAAAGGTCTTCGCACGGACTCGAATTTCAATGTCGTCTAGCGCCTTCGTGCAGGATTCCCGAAGTGACTAAAATGTGGCCATAGAGACAGTTTTAACGAACCCCACGGGAGTGACGCGTATGGACAACAACACGCTGCTATTCCAGGACAAAGGTTCGGGTAGGTATAAAGACGTCAAGATCTACCCCAACCGTATTGAGGTGCTCAAGAAGGGCACTTTTGGTGGCAAGCACACCGAGATTGTCTATCTTAAGGACATTACGGGGGTCAACAGGATCAAGGGCCGCGATGTTTTTCTGCGTAACAGGCTGTTGACTGCTTGTGTTTTTAGCCTGAGCAGCCGTGCGAAGGCCCAGGAGTTTGTTAACGCGCTGAACATGGTGATGTAGCCTATGGCGGCGTTTGGGCCAAGGTAAAAATCGGGGGCACAGAACGGTGTCCTGCGCCCCCGATTGAGTCGATGTGTCTAAAAGGCCGGCTTGCCTATTCGCTACCGTCCCCAGCGTTTTCGCGGTCGTTGGCAAGCATTGCCGCGCCGGCGACCGTTGTCGCTACGGCGGCGGCAGCGAGCCCGGCGGCAATGCCGGAGCCGTCGCCCGTGTCGGCGAGTTTTCCGCCCGAGTTCTTGCCCTTGTTGCCCTTACCGTTCTTATCAGCGCTGCCTGCGTTGGAACCCGTGCCACCGTCGGTGCCGGTGCCGCCTGCACTGCTCGAGGCCGCTACGGTAAAGCTCGCGGCTCCGTCATTAGCAAGCTTGTAGTTTTGCGCCGCGTCGCCCAAAAGACCGTTCGCGCGCACCCAGTACGTTCCCGCGGTAAATGCCTCGCCCTCGGCCATTGCCGTGCCCGGAGCGCCGTCCGCGTCGTGCACAAACTCGAGCTGAGCCGTGCAGGCATCGTTTTCGAGTTTGCCCTCGAGCAGCGCCGCGACCTTTGTGCGCACATCCTCGCCGGCCTTAAGGCCTTCGAGCCCCTCAAAGTGGGGTGTCAGTGCGCGCGGATCGATATCGATGGGCACGGATCCCTGCAGCCCCGTAACGGTCTCGTTGCCCAAGGCGTCGACATCCACGTATTCGATGGTAAACGCATGGCCCGAAGCCGCCACGTTGAGTACGTTGCTGCTGTCGACAAGGCGGAAATGGCCCTCGCCAACGGTCTTGCCATCCTGGAGCGAGGCATCGCTCAGCGAGTCGCCGTACGTCATGCGCATGCGGGTCGGGAGGCAGCACGAAGCCGACTGCGTGTGCTTCGTATCGTAATTGTAATTGCGCTGGTAGATGCTCCGGGCCAGCGCCGCATCAACAAAGTCGGATGCGATGATGCCAATGTGCTTGAGGTAATCTGACTTTGTATCTTCGGTGCCGCTGGGATTGATGTACGGGCTCTTGTACAGATGCTCGTTGACTACTCGTGCCGAGGTAAAAGGATTGCCTCCGTGCGACAAGCCCGTGCAGCTGGTGTAGTTGATAGACCAGCAACGCTCCTGGACTTGCACCTCGGCCCCGGCATCGTCCACGATGTCCACCTTGTTGCACGTGCGCCCGGTCGTTTCCTTCAGCGCATTATCGACCCAGCTGAGCTTGTCGGTTCCCGCGAGTTTGTACTTGTCCTGGGCATATACCTTGGTGCAATAGGGCTCTTCATTGCCCGTTTCCCCTATGGCTTCAAATCCCCGCGCGTCTTGGACGAGACACATCGACTGCCCGGAATGCGCCTTGATCTTGTCATCCCATTGGGTGAGGTCGAGGCCCCACGTGTGGCCGCTTACGCTGTTGCCGGCGAGCCCAAATCGACGCAGCAGGACGATCTTTCCGCGCACCTCGCCCAGCGTGGGGACGTGGCTCGACGTGTAGAACAGGTTGGGGTTATCGGCCATAACCTTGGCGAAGGCCGTCGTTATGCTTTCGTCGGTAGCCTCATCGTTGCCGCGCGATGCGAGCATGATGAGCGCTTCTGACGGGTTTTCGTTCAAAAACGTTTTGAAGTACCCGATGACATCGGAGAGATGCAGATAGTTCCCGTCTTTTTTGAGTAGGTAGAAAATCCCGTGGTCGATGCCGGGGTCATCGCCCTTTCCGAGCCGGATATCAAAATAGCGAATGCCTTCGAGCAACTGCGTGGGAATGTAATCCTGCTGGCATTTTACTTGCGAGGATTGGGGCTCAGTGTCGTTGTCCACGCTGCAGGTGCCCGAATCGTGCGTACCCGGGATGCTCAGCTCGTCGAGGAACTTGTTGTCGTCGACGTATTTCATCCAACATGGTCCGTCGACGTAGCTGCTGTACGTGATCCAGTCGAGGCTGCTAACCGTGGCATCGTTCTTTTTCATGTCGTAACCGATAAGTTCGAGCTCCCACGGAATGCTCTTACTCTTATGGCAGATCTTATTGTTGTCCTGGTCTTCGCCGTTCGATTCTATTGCCAGGTACTTAATGTCTTTTTTCTCGGTTTCTTTCTCGACCGTGCGGTCTCGGATGATATAGGTTCCGTTTGATTGCCGCTCGAACGCAAAAGCGCGGCTGGGCTTGTTGTCATACTCGCCGCTCCATACGTGGATGACCTTTCCGTCTTTGTCCGAGTCGCCATCGACCGACCAAATGCTGTAGCCCGTCTTTTTATGCTCTTCGAAATTGAGCAAGGTGCGGATAGCATACCAGTTTGTATCGTCATTCTTGGTCGTTACGTTCTCAAGGATGAGCTTGCTGGACGTGCCGTCATTAAACAGATGGCAGACGTTGCCGATGACGTTGCCGTCTTCGTTGACGCTCGCGGTGCGAAAATAGCCCGCGGGGCGAAGGCGAATGACGAAATTGTCGAGGCTGACCGACGCTGTGGGCGTGTCTTCTGCAAATGCCGCGCGCATGGGAAGGCCCAATCCCGCGGTTTCGGGCAGGCTTGCAAGCGGCGACAACGCCGCGAGTCCAAGGCCCAGCGTAAACGCTCGGCGACTGATGGCATGATGTTCGGTCATAACTCCTCCATTCGCAGGGTGCGGTAATGCGCTCATTTTGGTCACTATACTGCCCGGATGTTTAAAGGTGTCGGCTTAAATTGTGTGCGCGGCGCTATAAATCGGCGGGCGGACGTGTTTGGGTGCTTGCCTATTTGTGCTGCTACCGCGCTGAGGGTGGTTTTGCCGCCCGGCACCCTCGCGTTCGCCGGCTATCGGCATAAGAAAGGGAGGGTCGGTTTACCGGCCCTCCCTTAGTACGAAACGCTGGGGCACCGCCGCTTGTTGGCACTGCGCTCGTGTTTTTCGTTACGCTCGCGAGTCGCTTAGCGCTTGATCTCGATATCCTCGAGCTTGACGTCCATGGCCTCGGTCTTTGCCTCGGCGATGTCGTCGGCAAATTCCAGGGACTTCATCATGGTTTCGACGGCATCCTTGTGCTCCTCGACGTTGTCGATGCGCACGTAGACGCTGCCGCCGCCTGCTTCGGTGAAGTACTCAGTCGTCACGCCGCCCGAGTGTGTATAGGAAGCGTTGCGCCAAGTCTTGCCGTTGTACTTGACGGGGTCATTCTCGGTCCACTCAAAGCTGGCATTCCACTTTGCCTCGTAGTCGAACAGCTCGTCGGCGTTCTTGTCAGGATCGAAGACGGGGATGAAGCGATCGCTGGCGTGCTCGCTCTCGGTGAACTTAAACTGGGCCCTGTCGGCGGTATCGCCTGCGACGTCGGTGACCTCGACGCCCTCGGGGACCTCGACCTTAAACCAAATGAAGTCGGTCCTCATATCCACGGCTGGCTTTTCTGCTCCGCCGCCACCGCCACTGCCGGTAGCGCCGCCGCTTCCGCCACAGCCCACCAGGGCAACCGCGGCAAAGAGACTGATGCAGAGGGTGAGAATCGCAAAGGCCTTCTTTTTCATGGTCGTGTCCTCCTCGATCTGTAACCGCCCATGGATTACCTGTCTTTACTGTACGCGCGGACGGCTCGTAAGGGTGGGCCATGTGTCCCATTCTGAGGGTCGGATTTGCGCCGATAAGTGGCAATGTTTTGCTGAACAAAAAGAGGGGAGGGCCGATGTTGTCGGCCCTCCCCGGGGTTGGGTGCCCGTTGTTTTAATGGGGCGCGCGTACGTGGGTGTGTGCGGGGTCCCGTTACTTGATCTCGATGCTCGAAATCTCAACTTCGCGTGCCTCGGAAACTGCCTCTTCCATGTCATCGGGGAACTCGATGGAGTTGAGGAGTGCCTCGGCTTCTTTCTTGTGCTGGTCGAAGTTCGAGATGAGGACGTAGACGCTTCCCGGCTCAACATCGGTAAAAAGCATGGTTGAGATGCCGCTGTTGTCCTCGTATGTTCCGACGAGCCACGTCCTGCCGCTATACTCGACGGACCCGCCATCCTTCCACTGGAACGTATCCCCCTTCTTTTCCGCCTGGTCGGCGTGGGATTCCTCGGCCGTCAGCGCTTTTTTCCAAACGGGGATAAAGCGATCGGCCGAGGCGTTCTCGTCTTCGGGGAAGGTGAGCTGGACCCTGTCGGCATTCTTGCCGGCAGAGTCGCTTACGCCGACGCCCTCGGGCATCTCGACCTTAAACCAGATGTAGTCGGTCTTCTTGGCGACGGGGGCCTTTTCCTTGCTCTCGCTCTTGGGGGCGCTGCCGCCGCCCGATGCGCTCCCGCCGCAGCCGACAAGGGCAAACGCGGCAAAGAGGGCGATACAAAGGGAAAGGATCGATAGGGTCTTTTTCTTCATGGTGGCGTCCTCCTTGTCTGCCAGGGACATCGTGTGCCGCGGATCGCTGGGGCGGCGGTTACGCATGCGCATGATGTCTTTGTTTACTGTGCGGTTATTCTTCCATTCGTCGTCCGGTGCCGTGATGAGCTTGCCCCAACATAGGGCTCCTTACCTATATGTATGCCCCAGTTGCCGCTGCCCGGAAGTCTCGAAAGGTGGGCCATGTGTCCCATGTTTGCGGTGCCGACGCCTATCGTTCGTCATAGAAATCCGCGATGGCCAGGTGCGCTGACGCTTATGTACTTATGGGCTAGACTTAGCACCATTATGTGATCGATGCGGTCGGTCGGCGGTTTCCACCCGACCGATGTATATGACTTGAAGGTGCATGCGTATGAGCCAAGAGATGATGGACAAGACCTGCCGCGGGTTTGCCGAGGCGCTTGCCGCGCGCGAGCCGGTTCCCGGCGGTGGCAGCGCGAGCGCCTTTGTGGGCGCGCTGGGCGCCTCGCTGTGCGGAATGGTTGCCCGCTACGGTGCGACTAATCCCGCGCTTGCTGATCGTGCGGATGACCTGACGCGCGCGTTTGCCCAGGCTGATGAGCTGGCTCAGGAGCTTGTCGAGTTGGTTTCCGAGGACGTTCGTGCCTACAGGCGGGTGTCCGCGGCGTACGGTATTCCGCGTGACGATCCGGCTCGAGCGACCGCGATTCAGGATGCGCTGCATGTGGCCGCTATGCCGCCGTATCGCATTATGGATGCCTGCGGGCGTGCGCTGGCGCTGCTCGAGGACATGGCCGACAAGGGTTCGCGTCAGCTGCTGTCCGATGTGGCGTGCGGCGCCGTGTTCTGCCGTGCCGCTATGCAGGGCGCGAGCTTGACGCTCTTTGCGAACACCACGTCTATGAAAGATCGCGTTCGTGCCGAGGAGCTCGAGACGGCGTGTGATGAGCTGCTCGACACATGGTTGCCGCGCGCCGATGCGCTGGCGCGCCGCGCCGCCGACGCTGCAAGGAAGAGAGGATAGCCATGGCTGAGCTACTGAAGGGTGCTCCTGTTGCTCGCGCGCTGACCGAGGAACTTGCTATTCGCTGTGCCGCTTTGCGTGAGCGCGGCGTTGTGCCGACGCTCGCCATCGTTCGCGTGGGCGAGCGCGAGGACGACCTATCCTACGAGCGCGGTGCGCTCAAGCGCTGTGAAAAAGTGGGGATTGAGGTTCGTCGCATTTTGCTTCCCGCCAATGTTTCGCAGGACGAGCTGTTGACGGCCATCGAGGACATCAATACCGATTCGGCTGTCCATGGCTGTCTGATGTTCCGCCCGCTGCCCGCCGGCCTTGACGAGAACGCCGTCGCCGCAGCGCTCGATCCCGCCAAGGACGTTGACTCCATGACGCCGGCTTCGCTGCTCACCACGCTTTCGGGGCGCGGTGAGGGTTTTGCCCCCTGCACAGCCGAAGCCGTGCTTGCTTTGCTGGATCATTATGGCGTTGAGCTGGATGGAGCTAAGGTTGCTGTGGTCGGGCGCTCGCTGGTGATCGGGCGTCCTGTTGCTGCCATGCTTACGGCGCGCAATGCGACCGTGACGACGTGCCATACGCATACGCGCGACCTTGCTGCCGAGTGCCGTGCGGCTGATATTGTGGTTGCCGCCGTTGGACGCGCGCGCACGATTGGCGTGGATGCCGTTCGCGAGGACCAGACGATCATTGATGTGGGCATTAACTGGGATGAGGGCGCTGGCAAGCTGGTGGGTGACGTCGATTTTGTTGCCGCGGAGCCGGTTGTTGGTGCCATCACCCCCGTGCCGGGCGGCGTGGGCGCCGTGACAACGGCGATTCTCGCCAAACACGTGATCGAAGCGGCCGAGCGTGCATCGAAATAGGCGTTTTGGGCTGTTTGAGGGGTTAGCCATATACCACGTGGTCAAAAAACGCCAAATATGAGTACTGTTGCCAAGATAGTCACATATGTTTTTTGTCCTTTGGGCTCCCTAACGATATTCATTCTCGTTGGGGAGCCCATTTTATTGAACCTATGGGGAATAACGTTGTCTTGCTTTTGGACAATTGGGGATTTCTGGCACTCATTACAAGGAAATTTGCTGCTACTAAATTGGTGACAGTACTCATATTTGGCATTTTTTGACCACAGGGGCTGCCGGGGCGGCGGTTTCGCCCTTTCTGCGCCGAAGCGATACACTGTTATCGTTTGATTTCTTCGCTCAAGGAGGATGCGCATGCCGTGCACAACGATTTTGGTTGGTAAGAACGCGAGCTACGACGGGTCGACGCTTGTCGCGCGTAACGAGGACTCGTCCAACGGGGTGTTTGAGCCCAAGCGTATGCGCGTGGTACATCCCGACGAGCAGCCGCGCGTCTACACGAGCGTCCTGAGTCACCTGACCGTTGAGCTGCCCGATAACCCCATGCGCTACACGAGTGTCCCCGATGTTGTCCCGGGCCACGGCATCTGGGCCGAGGCCGGTTTCAACGAGCTCAATGTGGGCATGTCCGCAACCGAGACGCTCACCACCAATGAGCGCGTTCGCGGCGCCGACCCGCTCGTGGACTACGTGCCCGCCAAGGGCAACGAGGGTGAGGACGGCTATGTGCCGGCGCAGCCTGGTGGCCTGGGCGAGGAGGACATGGTGACCCTGGTCCTGCCGTACGCTAAGTCCGCCCGCGACGGCGTTCGTATCCTGGGCGACCTGCTCGAGCGCTACGGCACCTACGAGAACAACGGCATCGCCTTTAGTGATGTGGACGAGATCTGGTGGCTCGAGACCATCGGTGGTCACCACTGGATTGCCAAGCGCGTGCCTGACGACGCCTATGTGACCATGCCCAACCAGCTGGGTATCGACAGTTTTGACCTGGATGACGCCGAGGGCGCCCAGGCCGACCACATGTGCTCCGCCGACTTGCGCGCCTGGATGGCCGAGTGGCATCTGGACCTGACGCTGGGCGTCGAGGGCGACGGCCCGGCTGCGGTCTTTAACCCGCGCGAGGCCTTTGGCTCGCACAGCGACAGCGACCACGTCTACAACACGCCGCGCGCGTGGTACATGCAGCGCTGTCTCAACCCCAGCGACGTGTGGGATGGCCCCGACGCCGACTACACGCCCGAGAGCGACGATATCCCCTGGAGCCGCGTGCCCGAGCGCAAGGTGACCATCGAGGACATCAAGTACGTACTCTCGAGCCACTACCAGGGCACGGAGTACGATTGCTACGGTAGCAAGGGCACGCCCGCTACGCGTGGCGCATATCGCCCCATCGGCATCAACCGCAACAGCCAGCTCGCCGTGTTGCAGCTGCGTCCCTATGCGCAGCTGGCCTATCGCGCCGTGCAGTGGATGGCGTTTGGCTCCAACTCGTTTAACGCGCTGGTTCCGCTGTACGCCAACGTCGAGACCATGCCCGAGTACTATGCCGACACGCAGGCTCGCGTGACGTCCGAAAACTTCTACTGGGCCAACCGCCTGATCGGTGCGCTGGCCGATGTTCGCTTCCACGAGTGCGGCCGCGCGGTGGAGGATTACCAGGAGAAGGTCGGCGGCATGGGCCACAAGCAGATCCACGACGTTGACGCTGTCGTAGCCGCGCTGCCCGAGGTCGAGGTGCCTGCCGAACTCGCCCGCGCCAACGAGGCCTTTGCCGAGCTCGTACGCGTGGAGACCGATGCCCTGTTGGGCAAGGTGCTCTACACCACGAGCTGTGCCATGAAGAATTCCTTCGCAATGAACGATAACGTAAGGTAAAGATAACCTTGCAACGAGCGAGCGGGACAAACGCCGTCAAAGGCTTTGCCCCGCTCGATTTCTATCCCGGCGATAAAACGATTTTGTGTCGTTCGCCCAATCTTGGGTACAAGAACGCCAATGCAGTTGTTCATGATTGGAGCCAACCATGGTTATGAAACTCGATCAGCTTGTTAACGGTGCCATCAACGTGGGCTTCGGCGCCGCTGCTGTTGCCGTCGAGGGCGGCAAGAAGGTCCTTGACGACCTCAATACTAAGGGCGAGCAGGTCCGCAAGGACGCCGGCACCCCCGATATCGCCCGCAGCGTGTCCGATATGTTCGAGCAGGCCGGTGGCACCATTTCCGACCTGACCGAGCGCCTGGGCATGCAGGGTGAGACTGCGGCTCAGCGCGTGCTCGACGAGCTCATCCTGGCCCGCGTCCGTGTTATGACCGCCCCCGAGCGCACGGCCTTCCTGGCCCATGTGCGCGACATCGTCGACTCGGTCGAGGACAACGTGACTTCGGTGCCCGTCGAGTCCGTTGAGCCAGACGATGCAGAGGACACCGAAGAGGCCGAGTAGCAGCGCAGATGGCAGATTCCACCACCGATTACAACAATCAAGATCCCTTGGGTGACGAGACGGCGGTTGTCGATGAGGTTGAGGCCGCCGTCTCGGGCGCTCGCAAGAAGCCGCGCGCTGTCGATATGGTGCCCGAGGAGCCCGACGCGATGGCGCCGGACGAGGAATACCAGCTCACGCCGGCGGGCCGTCGTGAGCGCATTGGGCAAATCGTTCGCCTGGTCAAAAAGTACCGCGTGTGGGACAACCTCACGCCGGTTCGCCTGCGCCGCCTGCTCGAAGAGCTCGGGCCCATGTTCGTCAAGATGGGTCAAATCTTGGCCAACCGCTCCGAGATTCTGCCGCAGCGATTTTGCGACGAACTCCGGCGCTTGCGCTCCGACGTCGAGCCCGTGCCGTACGAGGTGGTGCTCTGCTGTCTGGAGGAAGAGTACGGTCAGCGCCTGGGAGAGATGTTCGACGCGATTGACCCTAATCCGCTTGGCAGCGCGTCGCTTGCGCAGGTTCACCGCGCCCGCTTGGTGACGGGCGAGGACGTGGCCGTCAAGGTGCAGCGCCCCGGTGCGCAGCAGGTCATGGCGCAGGACATCGACATCATCCGCTCGGTGGTGCGCATCGTCTCCAAGTTCGTCAACACCGACCAGTTCGTCGACCTGCACGCCGTCGTCGAGGAGCTGTGGGCCTCGTTTCGCGAGGAGACCAACTTTTTGGCCGAGGCCAAAAACCTCAACGATTTCTATGAGTTCCACAAGAGTGTTCGCGGCGTTTCGTGCCCCAAGTCCTACCTGGAGCTGTGTACCGAGCACGTGGTGGTCATGGATTACGTCGACGGCATCTCGATCGCCGATCCCGAGCGCCTGGTGGCCGAGGGTTACGACTTGGAGAAGATTGGCGCCGCGATTGTCGAGGACTATTCGACGCAGGTGCTCGACGATGGCTTTTTCCATGCCGACCCGCATGCGGGAAACATCATCCTCAAGGACGGTGTCGTTTACTTTATCGACCTGGGTATGGTCGGGCGCATGTCGAGCCACGACCGCGGTATTGTCAAGGACATGATTTTCGCCGTGGCCGAGGGTGACGTGCCCAAGCTCAAGGATTCGCTCATGCGCTTTGCCGTGACGCGTGGCGATTCGGCCGAGCTCGATCATTCGGCCTTTTTGTCCGATTTGGACTTTATCGTGGCTGACTTTGCGGGCCTTGACCTGAAGGATCTGGATATCGGCGAGTTTTTGACCTCGCTGCTAAACCTGGCGCGCAAAAACGATGTTGAGCTGCCGAGCGTGGTAACGATGTTCGCTCGCGGCATGGTGACGCTCGAGGGTTTGCTGACCGAGTATATGCCCAACGTCAACATGATCCAAATCATCCAGACGCACATCAAAAACGAAAAAAGCACCTATGCGCGCGTGCGTGATATGGGACGCGATCTTGCCGCGAGCAGCTATCGCGCGGCAAAAGGCTCGCTCGAGGCGGCCGAGTATTTGGGCTTGGCTTCGCGTATGCTCACGCGCGGCCAGCTTAAGGTGAACACGCAGATCATGAGCAGCGATAAGGCGCTGCGACAGCTGGGCGGAATTATCGACCGCATGTCGATGGCTATCGTTATCGCCGGCCTGTTTATCGGTTCGTCGGTGGTGTACTACGCACGCATCGAGCCGGTTGTGTTCGGTATCCCGGTCATTGGCTTTATGGGCTACGTGAGCGCGCTGGTGCTGGCGCTTATGCTGGGCCGTAATATCTGGCTCAACAGCCACGGCGGCAAGCACTAGAGACTGCGACCGTCACCGCGTTTTCCTATCGCAAGCAATAGCTTTTACCTTGGGCTTCGCCTGCGTGCGGGGCCCTTTTGCGTGATACCATTTTGACAGTAATAATCGATGGCCTAGATGGTGGTGCGGAGACGCATGAATGCGCGGTTTTCCTGCGCGTTTGGGAGAATCGGGGTGCAAGTCCCCGGCTGTACCAGTAACCGTAATTCCTCTTGGCTCGGGATGTTCGCGTCGCAGATCGGACGACGTGCCTGAGCCGTTAAGGTTAAGTCGGATCGCCTCCCATTTTGCATGCGGCTGCGGCGTTTGCCGCCGGCGTGCATAGGGCTCTGGAGAGAAGGGGGACCCCGATGGGGGAACTCGAGCGCAACATGCGCGATGACGTGGGGCAGTCTCAAGGCGACGCTCCAAGTACAGACAATGGGGGACAAATGGATATGTTTGAGGACGAGCGTGAGTGCGCCTCGTTGCATCGCCGTGGCGCGATTGCACGCGGTGTAGTCAAGCGCTGCCTGGTGGCATTCCTGGCCTTCGCGATGACCTTCAGCACCACGCCGGCTCAGCTGTGGGCCGAGGGCGCCGAGGGCATTGCCGAGGCTGTGGCTCAGGCTACGACGCCGGGCGAGGACGCAGCGCTTGCGGGCGGTGCCGCTGAGCAGAGCGGCGCCGAGGTTTCGGATTCCGGGAGCGCGCCTGCAGCTAGTGCCGCCACTACAGAGGCAGCAACTGGCGACGAAGGCTCGGCGACGGGGGAGAGCCCTGCCACGAGCGAGCAGTCTTCGACGGCATCCGCTGGCCAAGCAGGATCTGCCGCCGCGGCTGCCGTCCAGACAGAGAACCCGACAGAAACTGGCGATGTCGTCAAGAAGCAAATCGAGGTCTCGTTCTCGATTATCGGCACCGATGCCGACGGCAAGGCTCAGACCTGGGTGGCGCCTACGCAGCTCAAGCTCGACGAGGGCGCGACGGCTGCGGATGCCTTCATTAAGCTGCAGGAGAAGACGGGCTTCAAGGCGAAGTACGATCCGAACACGGCATACGGTTTCTACCTCGAAAGCATCACCTCCCCGAGCGATGGCCGCACGCTTGCCTACGATCCGACGACTCATGCCTACTGGCAGCTGTTCGTCGACGGCGCGTCTTCCTCGGTTGGCGCGAGCAGCGTCAAACTCACCCAGGGGCAGAAGATTGAGTTTGCCTTTACGGGTGGTAGCGCGTCCCCTGTCGTTAAGGACCAGCTTGCTGCGAATGTGACCGTCATTGGTCGCGATGCCCAGGGCAAGACTCAGACCTGGGTCGACAACGCGCAGTATGTGGTGACGTCCGGTTCGAGCGCGCTTGATCTTACGAAGGTCGCGCTTGAGGCGAATGATATTGACGCCGTTGCTGCGGGCTCCTTCATTCTGAGCCTTAAGTACAACGGTGTTGAGCTGGGTACGCCCCAAGATTATTCGACCTATTGGCAGCTGTTTATCAACGGCAAGTCGAGTGACTATACGGCGGACAATGTCACCATCCATGCTGGCGATACCGTCACGTGGTTCTACGGTGGCTGGGGCGACCAGTTGCCGTCCGATTCTGTCCATGCTTCCGTTCAGGTGCTTGGCAAGGACAAGGACGGCAAGCAGCAGGTTTGGGCTTCGACGGGCCAGACGAGTCTCAAGGCGGGCTCTACTGCCAAGGATCTCCTTGAGCAGACCGGCCTTACTCTCGATGCTGGCGAATCGTCTTGGGGCTGGTTCCTCAACGGCATTTATTCGCCGTTCGATGGTAAGTCCTATGGCTGGGATGCTGCGACCAAAAGCTATTGGCGCTTCTATGTAAATGGCAAGTTCGCCGACGTTGGCGCTGGTGCCTACGAGCTCCAAGAGGGTGACGCCGTCACCTTTATGTATGGTGCTGACGCCGATGCCCTCCCCGGTCAGGTGCTTGGGTCTGTCGATGTTATCGGTCCCGATGTCAACGGCAACAATACTCGCTGGGGCTCGGCAAGCAATGTTTCTTTGCCCGAAGGCTCTACTGCCCAGAACCTTATTGAGACGGTCCTGAAGGCCAAGGGCGTTACGTATAACGGCTCCCAGAGTGGTGCATACTGGTTCCTCAATTCCATCAAATCGCCGTTCGAAGACAAGTCCTACGGCTATGATGGTGCGACCGGTAAATACTGGCATCTGTATATCAATGGAGAGGCCTCCTTACTCTACGCTAATCAGATTACGCTCAAGAGCGGTGACAAGGTTACGTTTGCCTATACCACCGATAATTCGCCCATGCCCGATCCCGACAAGATTGTCGTGGATCCGAGCGCGACGACTCCTGATTGGGATGCCGAGTGGGCCGGCTACGGCAACAGTGGCAACGGTTCGACCGTAACGGATGCTAAGACGCCTGCGCAGGCCGCCGGTCTTAAGTGGGCCTTCGATTGGAAGGCCGAGTCTGGTCAGCAGTATGCCAACTGCAGCGAGCCTGTCATTGCTAACGGCTTTGTGTACATCGCGACCGAGAACGAGCTCATTAAGATCGATTCGTCCACGGGCAAAAATGTTGCCTCTGCGCCGCTTGCCTCTAAGGTGAGCTATACCTCTCGTCCGATCTATACCAATGGCCTTATCATCGTTCCGCTCAACGGCGGTGCGGTCCAGGCGATTACTGCAGACAAGCTGATCTGCAAGTGGCTGACGCCTGGTTTGACGGACTTGACGCAGAGCTCCTGCACCGTCGTTTCGGACGGCGAGTACGTCTATGTAGGCACGGCTGATGGGAAGAAATACGTCAACGGTTCCTTTACGCGCATCAAGATCGCCACAGGTGAAGTCTCTTGGCAGAACATCGACGCAGCTGAGGGCTATTATTGGACTGGCGCTGCCCTGACGGATAAGTACGCCATCGTCCCCACGAGCGCAGGTACGCTTAAGTGCATTGATAAGGCAACGGGTGATGTCGTTTCGACCATGAAGCTCGGCGCCTTTGCGAACGCTGACTGCGTCGCCGATCCGTCCAATGGCTCGACCTTCTATCAGATGACGCACGACGGAAAGCTCCATGTGATTTCGCTTTCGGCGAAGGGCGTGCTGAGCGAGCAGAAGACGGTCGACCTGGGTCTTACGAATAACATGAGCGCCCCGGCGGTGTCTGTCGACAACTTGATTGTCGGTGGGCAGACGGCTACTGGATCTGCTCTGATTCTCTATAATCTGAAGACCGGTAAGACCACGATGGTCACCGCTGCCGACGGTAAAGAACTACCGGCCGGATTTAACGGTATTGCCGCTACTCCGCTGGTGAGTGTTCAGGGCGGCAAGACCCATGTGTACTTCACCGTTAACAGCGCGGATTGCAAGGATTACGTCAGCTACTCTGCTGGTGGCGGCGTGTACCGCTATACGCTTGGCGACGCAGAGGCGACGCAGATTTATGATGCGGCTGGCCATTACCAGCACTGTGACTCTCCGGTCATTGCCGATGCATCTGGCAACCTGTACTACATCAACGACTCGGGCACGCTGTTCAAGCTTGGGGCCGTTGAGTCTTGGACGGTTGCCTTTAATTCCAATGGCGGGTCTGCTTGCGACACTAAGTTTGTTGCTACGGCCGATGGCAAGCTGGTCAAGCCGGCCGATCCGACGCGCGATGGCTGCACTTTCGGCGGTTGGTATACCGATGAGGCTTGCACGCAGGCGTATGACTTCAGTACGCCGGTGACGGCCGATCTGACGCTGTATGCCAAGTGGACCAAGAATGCCGTTAACCCTGGCGGCAATGGCGGTTCTGGCTCCAATGGCGGCAATGGTGGCGCTGGTAACGGTTCCGGTGCTGGCGCTGGCACGGGTTCCGGCTCCGGCACGAAGGGCCAGCAGGCTGGCGGCGCTGTCGCCCCGGGTCAGAAGCCGGTGACCAAGACGACGGTGTCGACCAAGACCGAGACCAAGGACAACAAGTCCGACAAGAAGGACTCCGATAAGTCCGATAAGAAGGACGAGAAGAAGTCTGACAAGAAGTCTGACAAGAAGGACAGCAAGTCCGACAAGAAGTCCGACAAGAAGTCCGATTCCAAGTCCGATACGGGTGCTGCTTCTACGACCACTGCTAAGAAGTCCTCTAGTGCTTCCGAGCAGGAGACTGACACCAATCCGCTCGCCATTGTTGGCGTTGCCGCCGGCGTCATCGGTCTCGCCATCGTCGGCGTGTTCGTGTTCACCAAACGTCGGTAGGTGAGGGCTGTGTCCAATAAATCCAAGGACGCTGACCCCAAGCAACCAGATTCCTCGTTCATTCAGTTCGACGATGCAAAGCAACAGGGCGCCGCTTCGGCGGCGTCCGCCTCTCGTCACAAGGCGCTCCTTGGCGTTCTGACTGCCGCATGCACCATTCTGATCGTCGTCTCGCTGGGTTTCGTCCATCCTTCCACAAGCGGTGCCTGGTCCATCGACTGGATCATTCAGACCGTGACGGGGGAGAGCGTCGTCACCAAGGACTCCAAGGGGTCTGGCTCGTCTGCCGCTTCGGGCGAGGCCAGTTCCAAGGATTCCAAATCTTCGAATGATGCAAAAGATGAGTCCAAGGGCTCGAACGACGGCAAGGATGATTACGAGTCTTCGGACAAGGAATCGGACAAAAACTCGGATAGCAAGAAGTCCGAGGACCAGGACGGCAAGAAGTCTGGCGATAAATCCGCTGCCCAGAATACGGGAGCCGGCGATACTTCCAAGGTGTCTGGTGGTGCTTCTTCGGGCGGTGGCCAGTCGTCTAATGGAGCCTCATCCTCTAATGGTGGAAACGCCTCCTCGGGCGGCCAGAGCGGCTCGCAGGAGTCCAACTACGTTACGGTGACGGTCTCGGTCACATCGAGCTCTGTGGGCAATCCTGTGTCCTCTGGTGGCACCTTTACCTTTAACGAAGGCGCTACCGTCTACGATGCCCTGTGCGCGCTGGGCCTTTCTGTCAACGCACATGGCTCGTCGTACGGTACGTATGTCTCCGCGATTGGCGGTTTGGCCGAGAAACAGTACGGCGGCACGAGCGGCTGGATGTACTCCGTCAACGGCACAACGCCCATGACGGCCTGCAGTAACTACGTTCTCTCCAATGGCGACAACGTTGTTTGGTATTACGTAACGGGCTAGAAGCCTCGACATAGCGCGCCAGACGGGCGGTTCGGACCAACATCCTGACCGCCCGTTTTTCATGCGAATGGGACTGGGTCGCCGGGTCTCTCTGCAAACAAAAAACCGGTTGGAACGGGAATTCCAACCGGTTATACATTCAAGCAAATAGTGAATCGACTACGACCGTGCGCCCTCGAGGAAGAAACGGCGGCTGAAGTAGTTGTACCAGGTGACGAGGAACGTGGCGATGGCCTTCATGGCCTGGTAGCCGATGCTCAAAAACGTGACGCCCACAAACATGTACAGGTCGTTGAGGCCCAGGCCGATCACCGACAGGATGGTGAAGATCGTGAACTCGCGCTTGCGGCTCATGCCTTCGCGGTGGTCGAACACGTACTTCATGCTGAGCCAGTAGTTGACCACGACGGATGTGATAAACGAAACCGTGGTGCTCATCAAAAAGTCAAGGTGAAACAGCTCGACGAGCGCAATGAGCATGCCCCAGTCGATGCCAAAGGAGATAAGACCCACGACAGCGAACTTGAGGAATTGCTTGGTATGAGGTTGTGCCAGTGCCTTGCGCACGTAATCACATCCAATGCGTTGATGAATCGAGCAGAGGATACTTTAGAGCTTTTGCAAGGGAAACGTAAGGTCTTTGCCAAGAACTATACGAACTCGCCAAATTTTCAAGAGCTAATCCGCAAACGTTGAAAATTTGCCCGTAAATGAACGATGCCCACGGGCGATACTGTACTGAGCACGCATTGTCCGTGGGCATCGTAAGGCTGTAAGGTTGCGAGTTACTTGGTCTCGTCACCCTCCAGGAAGATCTTTCGGGTCACAAAGTTGTAGACCATGACAAGCGCGGTGGCGCAGATCTTGGCGATATTGGCCTCGAGCCCCAGGCCGGCGTTGAGCGCCAGCACGATGCCATCGTTGAGCACCAAACCGATCACGGACAGCACGACAAAGATGATGAACTCGCGGCGGCGGCTCATGCCTTCCTTGTGCGCAAACACGTATTTCATGCTTGCGAGGTAGTTAAAGATGAGTGAGATGATAAAGCCGCTGGTGTTGGCGATTAGGATGTTGAGGCCCAGACCGTAGTGGAGCAGATTCATAATGCCAAAGTCGATAACCGTGGCAATGACACCGACGACGCCAAATTTCATAATCTGCGCAAGGAGCTTTTGCATGGTACCTGCCTTAAGCTGGCGCCGAAGCGCCGCGGGGATGACAAACTTAGCAAGTTTAGCCAATCCCCGCGGGTGGTGCTAGGCGCGCTCCTCGATAGCACCGTTTCTATATGCATCGAGCAGCTGGCGCAGGTCCTGGATCTGGCTGCGAATCTTGGCGCCAGTATCGGTGTCGCTCACCATGCGGCGACGGTCTGCTTGGTCAAAACGGTTGGTCTCGCTCTCGATGTCCACGTTGCGCGTGAGTGCCTCGGCAACCGTCGTAAAGGCCCGGTGCGACTTGAGGCGGCAGCCGCGCGAGCTCGAGATGAGCGTATAGCCGGCGATGCCCGTCTTGGGATGGTAAGCGCGGCAGAAGCCGCCATCGATGACCAGTAGCTTGCCCTCGGCGCGGATGGGCTGCTCACCCTTGGTGGTTTTAACGGGCGTGTGGCCGTTGATGATGTGGCCGGTCGGCGAACATGCCATGGGCGCGACGCCAAACTCGCGCATGATGTCGTCGCAGACCGAGGGCGACTTGGTAAGCGTAAAGTATGGGTCCATCGGCTCGACCCAGGTGCTCTTATCGGCGATATAGGCGCGCTCAAAGGTGCGCACCAGGCGTCCGCTGGCGGGCGAGTTAAAGCCAATCCACAGGTACCACATCCAGTCGAGAGCGTCGCGGTCGCCCACGCGCCAGGCGCGGCGGGCGATGTGGTCGCAAAAATCGAGATAATCGCGGCCAGCGTGCCAGGTGCCCAGACAGTTCATGCTGCTAAAGGTGCCGTCTTCGTTGAGCGGAACGCAGCCGTGGAAGAGCAGGTTGCCGTTGGCGACCTTGTACATCGAGCCGTGGGAATAGAGGAAATCGATATGGCGATGCAGGTGATCGGCGGTGACAAACTCGGACACGAGCTTGTCGATGATGTGCTGCTCCTGGGGCGTGAGCGTATAGGGGTCCGCCGGGTCGACGGTGGGGAAGTCGTTGGTCGTGAGCGGCCACACGCTGCCGTCGGCGAGCGTGACCGTGCCGGTGTCGTGTTCGATCTTGTCGAGTAACAGGCGGTTGGTCATATCGAACTCGGGGTGGCGCTGGATAATCTGGCCCTCGAGCTTAAAGAGCAGCACGTTGATGGCCTTGATCAGCGGGGTGATGGACTCACCGGCGGTGTAGGTGGCATCGGCAAAGGCGACAAGCTCACGCAGCGAGATGCCGTAGTCGTTCTCGAGGATCTCGTAATTGTCGTAGCGTAGGTTGTTGCGCAACACCGTGGCGATGCAGGCGGGCTCACCGGCCGCAGCACCCATCCACAGCAGGTCGTGGTTGCCCCACTGGATGTCGAGCGAATGGTAGGTGAGCAGACGGTCCATAATCTTGGCCGCGCCTCCGCCGCGGTCGAAGATGTCGCCCACCAGGTGCAGGTGGTCGACGGCCAGCCGCTTGATGAGCGAGGCGAGCGACTCGATAAAGTCGTCGGCGCTGGCGGTCTCCAGGATGGACTCCACGATGCGCTCGTGATAGCGCACGCGATAGTTGTTCTCGTCCGGGTGCGTGTGCAGCAGCTCGTCGATGATGTAGGCGTAGTCGCGTGGGATGGCCTTGCGCACCTTGGAGCGCGTGTAGCGGCTTGAAAGCGAACGAGCGACCATGATGAGCTGGTCAAGCATCGTCTTGTACCAGGTGGGTGAGTCCTCGCGCTGGCTGCGGACCAGCTCGATCTTCTCGCGCGGGTAGTAGATGAGCGTGCACAGCTCGCCCTTTTCGTCAAAGGTGAGTGTGTCGCCAAAAATCTCGTCGACATGCTCGCGCACGACGCCCGAGCAGTTGTTGAGGATGTGCATAAAGGCTTCGTATTCGCCGTGCACGTCACTCATAAAATGCTCAGTGCCTTTGGGCAGGTTGAGAATGGCCGAGAGATTGATGATCTCGGTAAACGCGGATTGCTCGGTGGGAAATTGTCTCGACAGCAGGCGCAGATACTTAAAGTCTTGCGGGTTGCGATCGAATGCGACCATGAAACACCTTCCGATGGAGCTGGTAAAACTGATAAACAGCGTCAAACGTTTATCAGTATGCGCCGCTTTTGTTTCGATTTTGTGCCAGCGGCTGAATTGTCGGCTGAACGGTTTGGTAAATCGATTTAGTTGAGGTAGATATGGCGGTTGAGTGGAGACGACAGAAGGTGTTTTCTCAGATATTTATGCGTGGGGTCGGTGGAGACGATGGTGGTAAAGATGTTCGCTATTATTGCTATTATTGCTTCGATTTGGTAAATAGTGGACATATGTACCGTATGTAGGCTCACTGTGCGATAATTTGCGCAGTAATGAGTAAGGAGCCTCATATGAGTGATTTTGTCCTGACCTGTGAATCTGCCGCCGACCGAACTCGGGAGTTCTTTGAATCGCGCAATATTCCTGTCGCGTATTTTCATTACGAGATCGACGATGTTGTCTATACGGACGATCTGTATCAGTCGATTACGCCGGACGAGTTTTTGCCCAGATTGCCGTGGGCGCCATGCCCAAGACGTCTCAGGTGAGCGTGGGTGAGTACGAGGAGTTTTGGGAGCCGTTTGTTGCCGAGGGTAAAGACGTGCTGCACCTGACGTTGTCGTCGGGTATTTCGGGCACGTATGGATCGGCCTGCGTCGCGGCGCAGATGCTCGCGGATCGCTATCCCCAGGGCGGCAAGGTGCGCGTCATCGATTCGCTGGGGGCGTCTTCGGGCTTTGGTCTGTTGCTGGAATATGCCGCCGACGTGCGCGATAGCGGGGCTTCACTCGACGAGACGGCCGCTTGGATTGAGGAGCATAAACTCAACCTGCACCACTGGTTCTTCTCGACCGATCTGTCGAGCTACCTGCGCGGCGGTCGCATTTCGGCTGCGAGCGCGATCATCGGCACGGCGCTTAAGATTTGCCCGCTTATGACGGTCGATTGCGACGGCAAGCTGTCGCCACGTGAGAAGATTCGCACTAAGAAGCGCGCGATTTCCGAGATGGCTAAGACCATGATGGCACACGTGCAGGGCGGTACGGATTATTCGGGTAAGTGCATCATGTCGCACTCGGCGTGCCGCGAGGATGCCGAGGCAGTTGCGGCGCTGATTGAGGAACAGGTTCCGCAGCTTAAAGGCAAGATTGAGATCAATGACATCGGTACTCTGATTGGCTCGCATACCGGACCTGGTACGGTGGCGCTCTTCTTTATGGGCGACAAGCGCGTGGATTAATTTGCCCCATCACGTTGCTGCATGATTGCTCAAACGAAAACGGCCCGTCTCACGTTTGTGGGGGCGGGCCTTGCTGTTGCGGCTAGCGTTTCTTTCCGCGGAAGAAGAAGCCGTGCAGTGACGGCTTGAGGCCGCGATTGGCGCGATGCTCCTCGACGCGCTCGTGGATCGAAGCGACGCGCTCGATGACTTCGTCGGGAATCGGCACGTCGGGATTCATGTTCTCGACCTGGCTGACTTCGGCGGCGGCGACCTGGTCGATAATGGGCACATCGTCGCGCGAGATGACAGGTGTGGCGTCTTCCTTCATCTTGCGATAACGCTGCATCATGTCGGCCTGTAGCTGCTGGGCCGAAGGCGGCGTCCAGATGATGGCGTTGGCGCCGGCGGCGATGGTCTCGCGAATGCTCTCGGGCGTCTTGCCGCCCGGTGCGATGAGCGGCAGGTTGGGATAGTGCTCGCGCAGTTCACGCAGGACCTGGGGTGTGTTTTTGCCGGCGGCGATGTTGAGAATCTTGGCTCCGGCGCGCACTTTGGCATGCGCATCATCGTCGCAACGTACGACCGTGGCGATGACGGGGATGTCGGCGATGTTGGTGATGTGCTCGACCATCTCGGCAGTGGCGGGGGAGTTGACCACGCAGCCCGCCGCGCCCTGCATCTCGGAGACGGCTGCCATCTGCACGGAGCGCTTGCCGGTCGTAGTTCCGCCGCCCACGCCTACAAAGACCGGGCACTCGGCGACGGTCAACAGTGCCTGCGTAATGGCGGGCTGCGGCGTGAAAGGGTAGACCGCAAAGACGGCGTCGGCGTTGGAGTTGCGGATAACCGCGACATCGGTGGTGTAAATGAGCGACTTGATGCGGCGGCCGAAGAGCGTAAAGCCGCTGGCCTCCTCGATCTCGTCGGGCATGCGGAGGGCCGCCTTGCGCAAACGCCCGTCGATGGGCAGCGGCTCCATGGGGAGCAGTCCGTTGGGAGTCACGGCTACCTGGGGCTCGGTGAACTCGTCTGCGAGCTCGACCTCGGAGAAATCGACCGAGGCGACGATGTCCTCGTGAACCTCGGCGGGCACATCGATGGGAGCTTGGTCGTTTGCCGCGGCAGGCGTGTCGAAGGAGCTGGTGCCGACAAAGGCGTCGACGCGCTCGTTTAGGTCGTTGAGGGTGTCCATGGAGACTCGATTCTGTGTGACGACGGCCGGCACGATGCAGCCGGAATTGCGAATGCTAAATCGTTTAACGAGTTGATTTTTCCCCGCCGCGCCATCCGTTAGACCGAAGGGCAGGCGAACGTGAAGGAGCTGTGGTGGCGGGGATCGAGGTGCTATCTTGAAAGTCCCGTTTAAAAGAGAGGTGACGCGGTATGGAATTTTCGGCAATGTTGGGCTCGATTGGCCTGTGTGTGGGCGCAATCGTTGCCGCCGCGGTCATCTACTTTGTGGTCACGGCCATCAAGGGCAAAAGGGCCGAGCGCAAGGAGCGCGCGATGCTTAAACAGCATCGCGACCAGCAGGGCAAACGCGCACAGAAATAGCTTGTTGAGTTTTGGATCCGTGCGCTAGCTGCGTTTTCGGATCAGGGCAATGTAGAAGCCCTCAAAGTCGCGGCTAGGCGGAATGGTCAGCGTACCGGGCATACCGTTGGCGACGGCCGAGACATGGCCGGCAGCGATGGCCTCAGTGAGGGCATTGCACTCGATATGCGGCTCCTCGCCGGCATCCTGGGCGCGACGCGCTTCGCTTTCGCTCGGCGTGCCGTCGAGGGGGATGAGCTCGCAGTCCATATGCTTGTCGAGGGCCTCTTGCAGGGCGTCCTCGTTTTCCTGCGGCAAGATCGAACAGGTCGAATAGACGAGCGTGCCGCCCGGTTTGAGGGCACCCATGGCGCGGTCCAGAAGTGCTCGCTGCGAGCGGGCGCACTTGCTCAGCAACTGCTCGGTCAGGCCGCGCAGGCTTTTCTCGTTGTCGCTGATGACGGTGCCCGTGCCGGTGCAGGGAGCGTCGAGCAGGATGCGATCAAAGCGGAAGAACTCGTCGAGCTCGCGTGCGTCGATGCGCATGACGGGCACGTTTTTGGCACCTTGACGGTGGAGGTTGGACTCAAGCTTTTCGGCGCGGGGAATGCTCATCTCACAGGCCGTGAGGTGTGCCTGGCCCTGGGTGAGGGCGGCGATCTGCGTCGTCTTGCCGCCGGGGGCTGCGCACATGTCCAGGATGTCCTCGCCGGCCTGAGCGCCCAGGACCAACGGCGGCATCATGGACGACAGGCTCTGCAGATAGATTTTGCCGTCGCGGTAGATGTCGAGATCCCACAGATCGGAAACCTGGGCCTCGGGCAGGATAAAGGCGTCCGGATACCAGGTAACGGTTTGGTGCGCGATGCCGGCGGCATTGAGCGCGGCGGCGATGTCCTCGGCGGTTGCCTTGAGCGTGTTGGCGCGCAGTGTGACCGGGCGTGTGGCCGCGGCTCCAAAGCCCTCGATCATGAGCTCGGCATCGGCGGGCGCATAGGCGCCGGCAACCGTGTCGACCATAAAGCGCGGCAGGTCGGCGGCGGAGTGTTGGGCGGCAAGCTGGTCGGAAAGCTCGGTAGCGGCAAACTGCCTGAGCTTGAGCTCGGCCTTGACCTGCTTTTTCTGCTTACGACGACGCGGCTTGGACATCCGTCTTTCCTTCCCATTCCATTACATGTCGAGTGTTTTAGTACTGGCTCTCGTGCTTGCTAAAGAAGTCGAAGCGCGGGGGCAGCGGCTTTACGCGGTGCTCACCGGGCTTCTCGCCCAAGCTCTCCACAAACTCGTCCGTGGAGGCAAAGATGTTGTCCCAGCTAAAGAAGGCGACCGGGTCGACGTCGAAGTACTCACAGATGAGCTCGCAGCCGGCCGGGACGATGCCGTGCATGAGCACGGTCGCCACATGCAGCTCGGTAAAGGCGTCGACGAGGGCCTGCGTCATGGCGGCGTTGGCCGGCTCGCCCTCGAGCTTGTTGGCGGCCTTGGAGGCATCGCTCCAGCGCTTGTTGGCGGCGCGCAGGTAGTCGTCGCACACGGCGAGCGCTCGGTGCGTCTCGAACTTGTACATGGCCTGCTCAAAGGCGAGGGCTGCCTGCTGGGCGGCTTCGACCACGGTGTCAGAAGCGGCACCGGCGGGGATGCAACCGTTGCGATAGGGACTCTCGTCGCCCTCCTTGACGGCGACGCCGTAGAAGCAGCTGCGGGCCAGGCGGTTGAACACGCCGGTCAGCAGCGCGCTCTCCTTAAGGGCGGGGTCGATAACGCGCTTGTCGTCGCAGGCGCGCACCTCGTTGCCGTCCTTGTCCTTGCCGGTCACGCGCGTGTCGTATGCCTTGGGGCTAAAGCTTACCGGCTTCTCGGACAGGCCGAGCGACAGCCAATGCGCGCGCATCTGCTCGCAGGTGTAGTGGTTGAGCAGGTCGTCTGCCGGCGGGGGAGGCGTCTGCGAGGACGAGCTGGCCTTTTTGCCCATGTAGAGCAGGTGGTAGCAGGCGCTGACGGTGCTCTGCGTGAGGTCCCAGCCCAGGGCCTCCCACATGGCGGTCTGAGCGATGCAGTAGAAATAGATGTTATCCTGGCCGATGAACTGGTAGATCTGAGCGTCGTCAGAGCACCACCAATCGCGCCAGTCGAGCGAGCTGTGCTGGTAGGTGGGAGCGGGTACCTGCGTGGAATCGGCAGCGGGCTCGCCCATGAGGGCGGCATCCTGGGCGGCGACGCCCTCGGTTACGCCGGCGGCCTTGGCATCGCGTGCGAGCACGGTACGCGTATAGCTGATGGGCGCCCACAGGCTCTCGGGCCAGCACCAACAGGTGACGTCGGAGACGCCATCGACCTCGGGCACCGGAACGCCCCAGTCGATGTTGCCGGTGATGCGGAAGGGCACGAGTGCCTTGCCGCTGCGGAAACGCACGCCACCGTTGGCGAGCACCGCGTGGGCATCGTCGCGCTCCTTCCAGCTGGGGAAGGTGACGGTAAAGCTGCTCTTGTTGCCCTCGGGCTCCAGGACGGTGTGCTCGGGAAGCTGATCCTCGACGGCGTCGAAAGCCTCGCGGAACTTGTTCTGGATGTAGAGCTGAGCCGGCAGCAGCCACTCCTCCATGGTCTTGGAGACCACGGAACGAACCTGCGGGTTCTGGACGAGCTTGGCGGTGTAGGTCTTCATAAAGTCGAGGTAGGCCGGCAGGTCGAAGTAGAGGTTGTCGACCGGGCGCAGCTCGGGCACCTCGCCGGTGAGCTGGCTCTTGGGCGCGATGAGCTCCTCGGGCTCAAACTGGTGACCCAGGTCGCACTCGTCGGCATAGGCCTTCTCGGACTTGCAGCCCTGGATGGGGCAGCGGCCGATCACCTGGCGGCCGTTGAGAAACGTGCCGGCCTTGGCGTCGTAGAACTGCAGCGTGGAGCGCTTGGAGATGGTGCCCTGCTCGTGCAGACGCTCGATAATCTCGGCGGTAACCTCGTTGTGAATCTGCGCAGCCGGCTCAAGGCCCGAGCCGCCGTAGATGTCACAGCTGATGTTGTAGTTGTTGAGGGTCGCGGCCTGGCGGGAGTGATTGGACTCGACATACTCGCCGATGGACTTATCGTAGCCTTCGTTCTCCTTGAGCTTGCGGTAGCTCTCCATGATGGGCGAGCCGTAGCAGTCGGTGCCCGAGGTGAAGATGACGTTCTCGCGGCCCAGACGGTCGCGCAAGAAACGGGCGAAGAAGTCAGCGGGGACAAAGACGCCGCCAACGTGGCCAAAGTGAAGGCCCTTGTTGCCATAGGGCTCGCCGGCGGTAACGATGGCGCGGCGAGGCCAGCTGGGACGGTCGTTCATGGAGTATTTGGATGCCATGGGACTCCTTCGCATATGGTGAGAGCGCAGTCGGGCGTGGGGCTCGGCGGCGCGGTGGTCAATTCGTGCATATCGTTCGACATTATCGCACATGCGGACGGGTACGTGACAGGGGCGCTATCCTAAGATGCTATGAATGAGATTTCCAACATACATGCGTTTGAAGACGAGGATTTCCTGCACGCCTGCTTTGTGTGGGGGATGGTCGTGCTTGGCGTGTTTGCCGTGTGCCTGGTGCCGGTGTTTATGCTGCTGGGTGGGCCCGCGGATCTGGATGCGGCTGACGCGGGTGGCTGGACGGCTGTCTTGGGCTGGATAGTCGGCTTGGCTGCGGTTTCGGCGGCGTCATTTGCCGTGCACGAGCTGGTGCACGCGGTGTTCTTTAAGCTGTTTGCGCCCGCCGGTGCTCGGGTGACCTTTGGGGCAAATCTCGAAACCTGCATGATTTACGCCTGCGCCGAGGGCGTTGTGTATTCGCGCCGGCGGTACATGGCGGTTTGCCTGGCGCCGACGGTTATTGTGACGGCGGCGTTTGCCTTGGGGTTTGCGTTCTCGGGCTATCCGCTGTTGTGCTATCTGGCTGCCGGCTTGCATTTGTCGGGCTGTGTAGGCGACTGGTATTACGTGCGGACCATTTTGCGCGACCGCCGCATTGTCGCCTGCGAGGATACGTCCTTTGGCGTGCGATTTTTTGGGTGAGGAGATGTCGATGAAGTCGTTGTTGCTGCATGCGTGCTGTGCACCATGCTCGCTTGAGCCGGTTCGCCTGCTGCGCGAGGAGGGGTTTGAGCCCACGATTTGCTGGACCAACCCCAATATTCAACCGCGCGATGAATGGCAGCGCCGCTTGGACGAGCTGCGCCGGTGGTGTGCCGATGGCGACATCGAGCTCATCGAGGCAGGGGAGGACCGCGATCGCTGGGAGACCGGCGTGGCACCGCTGGGTGCCGATCGGCCTCGTCGCTGTCGCGCGTGCTATGCCCTGCGCTTGGCCGAGGCGTGCCGCGTGGCCCAGGAGCGCGGGTTTGAGTTTGTGGGCACGACGCTCGCCGTCTCGCCGTACCAGCTGTTCGATACCTGCAATGACGTACTTGAGCGCTTGGCGGCGGCACATGGGCTCACCCCGGTGATTCGCGATTTTCGCCCGTATTACCCCGAGGCGACACGCCGTTCGCGCGAGCTTGGCATGTATCGGCAGAACTACTGTGGTTGCCGCTTCTCGGCTGTCGAGGCGGCCATGGACCGCGCCCGCATCCGCGACGAGCGCAAAGCCGCCAAAAAGTAGTTCACTTGGGACGTCAGCCTGCTAGGATGTAGAGCGGACTTTAGCTATATAAGGAGAATCCGACGTGTCTATGCGTACCGATGAT
The DNA here is from genome assembly GCA_902491345.1 of uncultured Collinsella sp. GTDB lineage: Bacteria > Actinomycetota > Coriobacteriia > Coriobacteriales > Coriobacteriaceae > Collinsella. The sequence continues at coordinate 50,794 of CABUHI010000001.1, read as the reverse complement.
TTTGACTATAACCTGCCCGAAGAGCTCATCGCCCAGGCGCCTGCCGAGCCGCGCGACTCCTGCCGCCTGCTGGTGGTTGATCGCAAAGGCTCCGAGACAGGAACGCCGCTAGAGCACGGCGGTACCGTCGAGCACCGCATCTTCCGCGACATCATCGACTATGTCGAGCCGGGCGACGTGCTCGTCATCAACCAGACGCGCGTGATGCCGGCTCGCCTGATTGGCCGCAAGACGGGCTCGGGCGGCGTGGTCGAGACGCTGCTGCTCAAGCGCCGCGAGGATGTTGACCCGCTGGGTCACGTCTGGGAGTGCCTGGTCAAGCCGGGCAAGCGCCTGAAGCCCGGTGCTCAGATTGAGTATTGCGCCGGCGGCGCCCATGCACCCGAGGGGGCTCCCGTGGTGCTGACGGCCGAGGTTGTCGACTTTGTCACCGATAGCCGCGGCGGCCGCTTGGTGCGTTTTGAGCCGGCCGGTTGCAATGCCGCCGGCGACCCGCGCACGCTTGACGAGGCCATCCATGCTGCCGGCCACGTGCCGCTGCCGCCCTACATTACCGATTACGAGGGCGATCCCGAGAAATATCAGACCGTGTACGCCATGAAGGAGGAGCACTCGGCTGCCGCTCCTACGGCGGGCCTGCATTTTACTCCTGAGCTCATGGCCGCTATCGAGGCCAAGGGTGCCAAGTTTGCCGCCGTCGAGCTCGAGGTGGGCATCGATACCTTCCGCTTGGTGGAGGAGGACGACCCCACGCAGCACGTCATGCACACCGAGCGCTACCACGTGTCGCAGGAGGTTGTCGACGCCGTGCATAAGGCCAAGGCCGAGGGTCATCGTGTGATCGCCGTCGGCACTACCGCGGTGCGCTCGCTCGAGAGCGCGTTTGACACGGACGCGCCGGTGTCCGATCCGGCCGTGACGGCGCGCTATTTTGAAGGCCGCGAGGACGGGGCCGATACGCTTGGCCGCGGTGACATCGTGGTGCGCGAGAACGCCACGACGCAGCTTTACCTCATGCCCGGCTCGACCTATCACGTGGTCGACGCGCTGATCACGAACTTCCATGTGCCGCGCTCCACGCTCATGATGCTCGTGAGCGCGCTTGCCACCCGCGACCAGATCATGGATGCCTACGCCGCTGCTATCGAAGAACGTTATCGCTTCTTCAGCTTTGGCGACGCGATGCTCATTCTGTAGGTTACGGCGTTTTACAAACGCCGTAACCGGTCGACGCCGCAAACCCGCCAGAGCGGCAATCTGCCTTTCAGCTTCGGCGGCATGACCAGAAGGTCTATGCCGCCTTGTTTCAAGGCACCTTGCTCGCTCCGGCGGGTTTTCGCTGTCGGTGCCATAACATCGGCGTTTGCGTTGCTGGCGAAAGGTAGTCATTGGGGACGTTCTTAAACGACTACTTGCTTGCGAACAGCCAGATTGCGATGGTCACCAGGATTGCGGCGACGATGCAGACGATGGCGCCGGTGAATTTGATGCGTGAGTCGCGGGTACGCTCGCGCACCGCGTCCTCGGTGGCCTCGAGCTGGGCGACTTCGCGCTCGGTTTCGGCGTGCTCGGCTTTGTCTCGGGCCAAGGACCCTGCAAGCGACTCAGTGATCTCTGGATGGTCATGTACCTCGGTCGCCTGCTCGATGATCGACTGTGCATGTGTGGCATCTGCTTGGGCGTTGGCGATGCTTTGCTCTTGGTCGCGGCGTGCCTTGTCCTCGGCGGCGATCTTCTCGCGCAGTTCGCGCTGACGCGTTGCAGCGGCAGTCTTCGCCGTCTGCAGCTCGTCACGCGCGGCGTCGGCTTCGGTCGTCACGGCTTGGTGTGCGCGTTTGGCGTCGGCGATGGGGGCCTGCGCCTGCTCGACGGCCTGCTCGGCTGCGGCAAGCGAGTGCTCAAGGTCGGCGGTGATGCGCGGGACATCTTCTTCGGCTTTACGCAGGGCATCTGCCGTGTCGGAGATCTGCATCGAGAGCTCGCTGGTGCGCACCGTATAGTTGGCGGGATTTGCCGAGGGATTGCGTTGCAGCTCGGCATACTCATGACGCAACGTCTCGAGCTGGGCGCGCGTGGCGTCGACGGTTTGTTGTGCGGCCGCAATGCCGGCGTCTCGCTCGGCCTTCACCTTGTCGCGGATGCGCTTGGAATCCTCAAGACGTCGAACGAGGCGGTTGCCGGTCTCGCGAGAGCTCGCCTCGCGGGCCTCCACGGCGTCGAGCGCGGCCTTCAGGCGGAGCTCAGTCGCGTCATCCTCTGTCTTCATTTGTTCGAACTGACCCTTGAGCTCTGTCGCTTTGGCGGCGTGGGCATCTCGGTCAATCTCGGCTGCCGCAGCGGTCTTTTGCGCCGTGGCGATTGCCTGGCGCTGGTCGGCGACGATCTGGTCGTAGCGGCCTGCGATATCCTGGCGCGTCTCGAGTTCCTCGGCCTGATCGGCAATGCGCTGCTCAAGTTCGGCCAGGTGGGCGCGGGCATCGGCAAGTGCTTTTTTCGCGGCATTCATTTCGCGCATGGCCGAGGCGCCCTGGGCGATAAAGGTGCCCACGGCGTTCGCGGTGTTCGAGACAGCGGTCCCCAGATCGCGGCTCGCGGCGGGGGAGTGCGGGGCGGTCGGGCGAGCGGTGTCGACAGCGTCCGCATCGGCAGCCTGCGGCACGGCGATATTGCCGGTACCGCCCTCGATCACAGAAAAGCCTGCTGCGTGCGGATCGACCGCATCGGCGCCAATCGTGGGATGCTCGAGCTGCAGAAACGAGGGCATGGTGCTGCCCTGGTCGGCAACTGGAGTCTCGCCGGGCACAAAGGTCGAGGCCGCCTCGGCGGCCTCCTCTTCCTCGGCGTCAATATCGGCATCGGCGACGGCGTCTTTCATCGCTTTGACGGCATCCATCATGGAGTCCATGACGGCATCGAGCTCTTCTTCCGAAGACACCTCGATGGGACCCGCAGCTTGTGGAGCGGCGTCCTGTACAGGGGCGTCGTCCTGAGCGGGCGCATCGTCGTTTTGCTCATCGGCGTTTTCTGCGGCAGGGGATTCTGCCGCAGTGCTTTCGTCCAAGATGGGGTCGTCGATGTCGATACCATCGCAGGTCACAGCGTTAGTATCTGCGGTGACGTCTGCGGAATCATCAATATGCTGTTGAGTCTGGGGGTCCAGCTCGTCTGTCATAGGTATGTGCTCCTCATCGTTGTTTGTCACCCTATGATAAAGTCTCGCGCCGACATCCCGCGCGCCGCAGCAAAGTTTCAAAACGTGTTCGATGGCTCGATCTGATAACAACAACTCGGCCGCTTTATCCAGTTTGTACTTGACAATCCCTTCGCCGAACGACGTGGTGCCGTTCGCCTACCGCGGTCTTTTATTATTGCTTGAACACGCTAAAGTTGCATCTCAGCTTTTGGCGCGTGAAGTTGGATACGCGCAGTCGGCGGGCGTGCCCGTCGCGATTTGAAAGGACTTTGTATGGGACTTTTCACTGGTAAGACCGTGATCGTCACCGGCGGCGGTAAGGCCACGCTTAAGGACGGTTCTGCTGGCTCCATCGGCTACGGCATCGATATCGCATTTGCCAAGGAGGGCGCGAACCTCGTCATCACCGGCCGCAACGTCGCCAAGCTCGAGGCTGCCAAGGAATCCCTCGAGGCCGAGTATGGCGTTAAGGTTCTGCCTGTTCAGGCCGATGTTTCGGCCGGTCAGGACAACGAAGCCGTCGTCCAGAACGTCATCGACAAGGCCATTGAGGAGTTCGGCCGCATCGACGCCGTCGTCAACAATGCTCAGGCCAGCGCCTCGGGCGTGACCATCGCCGATCACACCATGGATCAGTTTAACCTGGCCATTTATTCCGGTCTGTATGCCACCTATCTGTATATGCAGAAGGCCTATCCGCACCTGAAGGAGACCAAGGGCTCCGTGGTCAACTTTGCTTCGGGCGCCGGCCTGTTTGGCAACTATGGCCAGTGCAGCTATGCTGCCGCTAAGGAGGGCATCCGCGGTCTGACCCGCGTCGCCGCCAACGAGTGGGGCAAGGACGGCATCAACGTCAACATCGTGTGCCCGCTTGCCTGGACTGCTGCGCTCGAGAACTTCCAGGATGCTTATCCCGAGGCGTTCAAGGCCAACGTCCACATGCCGCCGGCGGGCCACTACGGCGACGTCGAGAAGGAAATCGGCCGCGTGGTCGTTCAGCTCTGCGGTCCCGACTTTAAGTACATGAACGGCGAGACCGTCACCCTCGAGGGTGGAATGGGCCAGCGGCCTTAGGGGTTACGCGGTTTTACCAAACCGCGTAACCACTTGACGCTGCAAACCCGCCAGAGCGGCAATCTGCCTTTCAACTTCGGCGGCATGACCAGAAGGTCAATGCCGCCTCGTTTCAAGGCACCTTGCTCGCTTTGGCGGGTTTTCGCTGTCGGTACCATAACATCGGCGTTTGCGTTGGCTGTTGAAAATGATCCCAGATGTAGTCATTGGGGACGTTCTTAAATGACTGGTCGAAAGGGACACTCTTGTCGGCACTTGGGGACAGTTCCTAAGTGCCGGCAGATTGGGACACTCCCTTGCAAGATGGCGCTGAAGATTGTCCCCGACGACTAGTCATTTAATGCATCAGTTTCTGTCGAGTCGGTGCTTCTTGCGGGTTGCCCGTATAATGGTTTGCGTATGAACCGCAACCAAGGAGTTCCAGTTTATGGACCAGAGCCTTTTTAAATTCGACCTGATCGCCGAGGATCCGACCACGCACGCGCGCGCCGGCGTGCTGCATACCCCGCACGGCGACATCGAGACGCCGATCTTTATGCCCGTGGGTACCAAGGCAAACGTCAAGGGTATTCCTACCGAGACCGTCAAGCAGCTCGGCGCCCAGATCGTGCTTGCCAATACCTATCATCTGTCCATGCGTCCGGGCGAGGACACCATTGCTGAGCTGGGCGGCCTGCACAAGTTTATGAACTGGCACGGCCCCATCCTCACCGACTCGGGTGGTTTCCAGGTCTTCAGCCACAACGACGCCGTCAAGCTCACCGATGAGGGCGTGCGCTTTATCGTCAACGATTACGACGGCCGCCACGTGTTCTGGACGCCCGAGGACAACATGGAAATCGCCATGAAGCTCGGTTCCGACATCTGCATGCAGCTCGACCAGTGCCCGGGCTATCCCGCCACGCGCGCTTACGTTGAGCGTGCCGTCGAGCTGTCGAGCATGTGGGCCGAGCGCTGCTACAAGGCGCACACCCGCGATGACCAGGCACTCTTTGGCATCGTCCAGGGTGGCATGCACCTGGATCTGCGCCTGCGCTCGCTGCGCCATCTGGAGGAGTGCGGCGACTTCCCCGGTTACGGCATTGGCGGCTACTCGGTGGGCGAGGACCACGAGACCATGTTCGAGACCCTGGCGCCGCTCGTGAGCGAGTATATGCCCAAGCACAAGCCGCGCTACCTGATGGGTGTCGGCAACCCCACCACCCTCGTTCGCGGTGTGGGCGTGGGCATCGACATGTTCGATTGCGTGCTGCCGACGCGCACCGGCCGCATGGGTACGGCGTTCTCCAGTGAAGGTCGCCTTAACTTCCGCAACGCGCGTTTTGCGCACGACGACGGCCCCATCGACCCCACCTGCACCTGCCCGGTGTGCACGGGTGGCTACAGCCGCGCGCTCATCCGCCACATGGTCACGCAGAAGGAGATGCTGGGCGGCATTCTGCTGTCGATGCACAACATCTACTACCTGCTCAACCTTATGCAGCGCGCCCGCCAGGCCATTATCGAGGGCCGCTACGGTGCGTTCGTGAGTGACTGGATGAACAGCCCGGCGGCGGTGGATTACTAAGAGCTACGACCGCTGACCAATAGCTTGCAAGCACTTGATACATCGTGGGTACCATACCGAATAGTTGATGTTCAGGCGGGTGTTTGGCGCATGGCGTCGACCCCGCCCGTTTTTCTTTTTCTCGATAGGAGCACCCATGATTAAGAACGAGAATGTCGAGGGCGAGCCTGCCTACGACGAGACGTACCGCCGCGGTCCCGTGGTCATGCGCGGCCCCATGATTCCTAAGGACAACACCTACGCCAACCTGCTGGCGCCCGAGGAGTCGACCGACTGGCTGCATGCCGATCCGTGGCGCGTACTGCGCATCCAGGCCGAGTTTGTCGATGGCTTTGGCGCACTTGCCGAGCTCGGACCCGCGGTGACCATCTTCGGCAGCGCCCGCACGCCCAAGACGGACCCGGCCTACAAGGCGGCGCGCACCGTCGGCCGTAAGATTGCCCAGCGCGGCGTGGCGGTTATCACCGGTGGCGGCCCCGGCATCATGGAAGCGGCCAACAAGGGAGCGGCGAGCGCCAACGGCAAGTCGGTCGGCCTGGGTATCGAGCTTCCGCACGAGCAGGGGCTCAATAAATACGTGAACCTCGGCATGGACTTCCGTTACTTCTTTGTGCGCAAGACCATGTTCGTCAAATACAGCTCGGGCGCCATCGTGTTTCCCGGTGGTTTTGGCACGCTCGACGAGATGTTCGAGGTGCTCACGCTGGTGCAGACGCATAAGGTCAAGCGCATGCCGCTCGTTTTGGTGGGCACCGAGTACTGGCAGGGCCTATTCGACTGGCTTAACGGTCCGGTGATGGACGCCGGTATGATCAGCCCGCTCGATCCGGATCTGGTACATATTACCGACGACCTCAACGAGGCCGTCGACATCGCCCTGAGCGGGCTGATGTAGAGCAATCATGCCCACCGTGACATGAATATGCATGGCAATCTGATGCTATCTAACATCAGATTGCTATCTATATTGGGTATACTGATGCAAAAGACGAGGGCGAGGAGGTCGCGTATGTCTACTGCAACGGTTAAGCCCACGACGGTCCGCATCGAGGAGGGACTCAAGGAACAGGCGACTGAGTTTTTAGATTCGGTTGGCCTGAGCCTTAATTCGTATCTCAACCTTGCCGTTCGGCAACTTGTAAATCAGCGGAAGATTCCGTTCGAGATTGTGGGTCGATCGGAGGTGCCCAATGAGGCGACGAGGCGCGCTATGGTGATCGCCGAGGCTCATGAGTTGGGAATCTTGCCGGACGATAGCCCGTCATTCAACAACGCCGATGAGCTTATGTCATTCCTCGATGAGGGCTAGGCGATGTTTGAGATTAAGGTCGAGGCTCAGTTTAAGGCCGACTACAAGCGAACGATGCAGAGTCATCCGCAGCTAAAAACCGAGTTTAAGGCGGCGGTTGCCGAGCTTTCGGCACATGGTTCGCTTCCGGCGGAGTACGGTGCCCACGAGCTCTCTAACCCGGGCGGCAACTACAACGGGCACATTGACTTCCATCTATCCGACGGCCTGATCGACGTGGTCGTTCTCTACCTGCCGCATAAAACTAATCCGGTGATTCGACTGGTCAGAATGGGTTCGCATCAAGAACTGTTCCAGGGCCCACTGAGCTAGCCACTCGCTTTTAACTTGCGGTGGAATAGGGATTGATTGGCGGCTGATACGCCAAAAAACAGTCCCTATTCCACCGCAAGTGGTGGGGATGTCCTGTCTGTTGACGTGGCATCTGGCTTTCCCTTGTGGTTGATTTCGTCTAAGAGCTCCGCTGCGATCTCGCTGTTTTTGAACCTTATGCTGCAGTCTTCTTTCTTGGGAAAAGCTAGTAGCGGGATCGTTCCGTACCAGATAGTTTCTTCGTCAATTATCGCTGCACACAAACGTCCTTCTGCTCTAATGGCATGCTCGACGTTCATTTCTGCCAAAGTCTCGCTTGCATCTTCGCGCGGAGTCGAGGCAATGAAAAACTCAAGAGCAATCCCTCGGGCAGTGGCACCTTTGATTGCATCGCCTAGCTTTGCGAGGCAGGCGGCGGATGCGTAGGGCGCGGCAATGAAGATGCTCTTGGCGGCGCCAACGATGTCTTCAACCAGAGTCTCTACGGCATTAGCCGGTTCTATGAGAATGTTTTGATCGGACTGCTCGCTGCCTTCGGTCACGTAGACTTCGTACCCGAGCTTGGCGTAGGTCTTGAGTCTCTTCTGGTACATGCGGGCGAGCATGGGTATAGATAAATCAACGTAGTCGAATATCTCAATCCGTCGCTTGCCCTCGTGGCTTCTATGGAGCCTGCCCGCCTGCTGCGTGATGCTGCCGTCCCACGATATCGGCGTGGCAATGAGTAGAGTGTCAAGGTAGGGCAGATCGAAGCCCTCGCCCAGAAGGCTTTCGGTGGCGACAATGATTCGATGTTCATGCTCGAAGCGGGGAAGACTGCTCAGTATCGTTTTTCTTTCTTTGGCGTCGATTTCTCCGGTCAGGAGAACGGGTCCGTGTCCTTGGTTTTTAAGCATCCCGAACAGCTCCTCGGCATGCTTTTTCCTTTTAGTCAGCACGAGCGGATGCCGGCCGTTTGACGCAGCTTCAATAGCGTCGTTGACAATCAATTCGTTTCTAGCTGCATGCGTGCACAGCAGGTCGAGAATCTGATTGAAGTTTGCACCTGGCTCGTAGGTGGGTAGTCGAATTCCAGTAAAACGAGGCCGTACGATGCGCTGGATGCCCTGCTGAATCGCTTGCGCTTTTGGATCGATAACATAACGGAGCGGGCCGCAGAGCATGGAGAGCGCCCGCGTAAGGCCGTCGGATCGTTCGGGCGTCGCAGAAAGGCCGTATACGTATTTGGCCGGGGCGGACTTGAGAATAAGCTCGAGCTGTGGTGCGGCGGCATGGTGGCATTCGTCGCAGATAATGAGGCCGTAATTACGAACAAGGCCCTTAACTATCGGCTCCCCGGTTTGGGAGTCTTTGCCAGATAGCGACTGAAAGGAAGCGACGTCGATAAGGCCGCTGACGGCGGTTTTGCCCCCTCCGATTTGTCCGATGACCGGAGGCTGCCTTTTGCTGATTCGTCCTTTTGGGGTTCGGACGGGCTCCCTGTTGTCCGTAATGTCGATAAATCGCTCGAGCTGGGATTTCCATTGGGTTATGAGTGCGGTTTTGGGAACGATGACGAGCGTTGGAAGACCAATGGATGCAATAAGATAAGCTCCGACGACTGTTTTACCGAAGCCTGTCGGCGCGGACATGATTCCGTCTTCGTATATGAGCATCTGATCAGCGGCGATTTGCTGCTCAGGGCGAAGGACTCCTTTAAATGCCATAACAATCGGATTACCCGATTTGCGCTCGTCTGAATAGTGGGCGGTAACGCCGGTCTCTTGAACTAGCTGCTCAAGTTGAGTTTTGCAGCCCCGGGGAATTGCAACATGGCCATCTCTCAGTTCGCTAAGGTCTATGAGTCGCGGTTTGCCGAATACTGATTGATGCATGGACTGCGCGCGATAGAATGCCGGATTGGCAAATGTTGCAAGTCCGCGGATTTCCATTTGAGCTGCTGGACTCAGAGACTTCTCGGGGATGTACAGCATATCGGCTTGAATAACGGACAGCGATGAGGGAAAGTCCCGCGATGTGAGTGGTAGTCGCTTTCGTGGTCTTTGGGCATACCGTTTGCCCTTGTTTGCCACCGTAGTTGTTGCTGGTCCGTGTGGGTTGTTTCCAGGGGCCTCAATCAGATCTTGCACCGTCGAGCGCGGAATCAGCTGGACTTGTGATAGATAGAGCCATTGGTCGGGAAAGGGCTTGAATTGTTCGTCTACAAATACACTGTTTCCTTCACGTTGCGCCTTGCCTTGAAAGGGGAGTGCGATGAGGTTTCCGAAGCCTCCATCGGGAATAGTGGCCTGAGCGGGTAGCATTCGATCAAAGGCCTCGAACGTGATTGTCTTATTATGCGCCGCAGCTTCGGTTATGAGGCAACTTCCAAACTCTCGGGCAGCCTTTGCGCTGATTGGCTCGAGGAAGAAAAACCAGATGTGGGCGCCGTTGCCGGACCTTGAGCGCTCAACGGCGGCGTTAATGCCCCGTCGTATTGCAACAAGCCGTACGGCATTTGTTGCCTCTTTCCAGTCCGCTTTGTCAAAATCGATGACGAGAACTTTCGTGTTGCAGTTCCTATCGAGAACATATTGCCCGAGGACATCGCGGAACCGGTCATCGTTGCCTTTAAAGTGAGCAATGATTGCGGCATCGCTTAATTCCGGGAAGATGCGATTGCTGCATTCTACGCATTTAACTCTTTGATGGGCTGCTTTGGGGCAAATTCCTGGCTCCCACTCATTAGCACAAGCAGGCGTATAGCCAATGCCCCCGTCCTTTCTGCGATATCCATGAGCGTAAACATCTTTGCGCCCGGTAAAGAGACTGCGAAAGAGCTCGAGTTTATCGCGTGCTGGGCTCGCGCTGGTGACGATGCCCTCGATTTGCGCTCGTTCATCGAACAAAGCGCCAGCTTCTTCCCACTCTTCTAGCGTTGCGTAGCGTACGTCTGAACCGTTGTTGCAAATGACGATTTGTCGGTGTTGGTCCGATATATGTGTGATCGTCTGATCGTATTTAAATTGTGCGGTCCCAAAGAGGGCGTATTGATGCATGGCGTTGCCCATTTGAATGCCGTCCTTGTATTGGAGTTGTTGAGACGAGGGTACGGCATTACGGCTTTTTGGGATATGTAATTTCGATTCAAGTTTGCTAATGGCAAGGGATTATTCTGCGAGCGGCTTTCGGTCGATGCCAAGGCGCGCGACGGCCCTTGATAATCAGGGTTTGCGGTCATATGGGTAGCCGGAGGCGTAAAGAGCGGACCTCATTCAGACCGTGTGGGCAAAAAATGGCAAATATGAGTAGTGTTGCTCGGTTAGTCTCATATCATTTGAGAAGTATCTAAGACCAATTGACTGAGTTTTAGTATATTCACCCCCTAAACACGACGATTCGGGGCTTTATGGAGCTTGAAATCGGTGGAAGCGGGCAATTTCAGCGAAATTTTGCTGTTACTAAATTTATGACAGTACTCATATTTGCCATTTTTTGCCCACCGGGTACCGCTAGGGGCTAGTCGAAGCTCCCCCAAACAGCTGGGAATGCGCCGATCGTCAGCATATCTTGTATATGGAGGGGGCTCAGCAAAAGAAGTTGCGGTGGAATAGGGATTGATTTGCGGCTGATAAGCCAAAAACGGTCCCTATTCCACCGCAAGTAGTAAAGGTGCCCCTAGTGAATGGGCTGGTAGCGGGGACAGTAGCTGATGGCGATGGCGTCGACGCCTACATGGGTGGCGATGGTGCAGCCGATGGGGCCGGTGCCGGCGTCTACGTAGTCCTGGCCTGCGAGCGCTTGGTTGACGAGCTCCTGCTCCTCGGCAGCGCCGGTTGTGAGCACGCGAACGCTGGAGCCCGGATGCTCGGCCAAAAATGCGAGGCAATCGGCCATGGTGTTGGCGACGATGCGCTTGGCACCGCGGCCCTTCTTGATGGCCTTGATCTCGCCCGATTTCCACTCCGGCGAAACGGCCAGGCGAATGTTGAGCATCTGCGTGAGGTGGCCGGCGAGCTTGGGCGCACGGCCGTTCTTAACGAGGTTCTCGAGCGTGCGGGGGATCAGCAGCAGGTGGGCGTCGGGCAGCGTCGCGCGGATCTGCGCCTCGGTCTCGTCCAGGCTGCGGCCGTCCTCGCGCATGGCCAGCGCGTACTCCACCAGCAGGCCTTCGGCACCCGAGCCGGTGCGCGAGTCGATGCAGCGAACGTCGAGCTCGTGCGTTTCGGCCGTCAGGCTGGCGTTGGCATAGCAGGCGGACCACTCGCTGCACAGCGAGATAAAGATGGCGCTGTCGTGGCCGTCGGCGAGCACGCGATCGAAGAGTGCCTTGAACTCGCCGGCGCTCGGCTGCGAGGTGTGCGGCAGCTGCTCGGAGCCGGCCATGCGGGCGACATACTCCTGGGCGGTAATTTGCACCTGGTCGAGCAGGTCCTCGCCCTCGATAATCACATGCAGCGGAATCACGTAAATGCCGAGCTCTTGGGCGCGGGCGGGGGAGATGTCCGACGTGGAGTCGGTTATGATGGCAAAAGACATAATTGCACCTTTCGTTGGGGCGCTTGCGCGCCGCCTTCTGAGAGCAAAGTGCGACAAGTATAGTAGAGTCGTTCCACATTACTAGGTTCAATTGTTGAATAGTCAACAGTTTGAAGTGTCAGTGTGGAAATCGTCAACTGGGGAAGAGGAATGCCGATGGAGGCGTTGGAGATAGGCAAACGGCCGGTCGTGCTGTTCGATTTTGACGGCACGGTGGCAGATACGGGCCGGGCGGTGATGACCTCGACGCGCAAGACGCTGGCTGCGCGCGGGTTTTCGGAGGCGCAGATGGGTGATCTGCGCCGTATGATCGGGCCGCCCCTGTGGAAGAGCTTTCACGACTTTTATGGCTTTTCCCGCGAGGAGTCGCTGGTGGTGGCCGACGAGTACCGTGCCTTTTTTGATGAGCTGGGGCCGGAGGAGTATCCCGTGTTCGATGGGATTCCCGAGCTGCTGGATGGGTTGGCCGCCCGGGGCAAGCGTATGGCCGTGGCGACGTCGCGCATGGAGACAAAGTGCATCGACATGGTACGTGAGCTTGGGCTTTCTCAGTTTGAGGCGGTGGTCGGCATGAATCCGCCGCAGGGGCGCGAGACCAAGGCCGATTCGGTCCGCGATGCCCTGGCGGCCCTGGGCGCGACCGCGGACGATGCCGTGATGATTGGCGACCGCTTTAACGACGTCGAGGGCGCGCACGCGATGGGCGTGCCGTGCATTGGCATCTATTCGGGCGCGGCGGCGCTGGGCGAGCACGAGGCCGCGGGCGCCGATGCGGTGGTGCACTCGGTGGCCGAGCTTGCTAAACTTTTCGCTATATAAGTATGTGATGTGAGGGGCGGGCACGCTCGCCGCTCATTGGTAAGGAGGTCGTCCATGAATCAGGTGGAGCAGAGCGTTGCCGAGTATGTCGACGAGGTCTGGGAAGATGTCGTCGCCGATATCGAGCAGCTGGTGAGCTATCCGTCTGTGGCCGTTGCTGCCGATGCGGAGCCCGGTGTGCCGTTTGGCCGCCCGGTCCGTGATGCGCTCGATTGCGCGCTCGGCATTGCGCAAAAGCTCGGCTACCAGACGAGCGACGACGAGGGCTATGTGGGCATTGCCGACATTCCCGGTCGCGGCGACAAGCAGCTCGCGACCATTTGCCATGTGGACGTGGTGCCCGCCGGTCCCGGTTGGAATACCGACCCGTTTGCGATGGAGCGTCGCGAGGGCTGGCTGCTCGGCCGCGGCGTGATCGATGACAAGGGCCCGGCAGTGTTGTCGCTCTACGCTGGCGCTTATCTGCTCAAACACGGTATTGTGCCACGCTATACCTTCCGCGCGCTGCTGGGCTGCGATGAGGAAGTGGGCATGTCCGACGTTCACCATTATCTGGAGAACTACCCCAACCCCGACTTTCTGTTTACGCCCGATGCCGAGTTCCCGGTCTGCAATGCCGAGAAGGGCCAGTTTGGTGCGACGTTTGTGAGCCCCAAGATCGACGGCGGGCGCATTGTGTCCTGGAGCGGTGCCGAGGCGAGCAACGCCATTCCGTCGCAGTCTATCTGCGAGCTCGCGATTGCCGCCGATGAGCTGCCGGCGCCCGTTGAGAACGCCGACCGCCTGGAGATCACGACGCTCGATAACGGGCATGCGCAGATTTTCGCCCACGGCATTGGCGGTCATGCCTCGATGCCCGAAGGAACGATCAATGCCGTCGGCCTGATTGTGGCGTATCTGCGCGAGGCCGAGGACGCGTTTGGTGCCCGTGACGAGCGTCTGCTGACGCCTGCCGAGCACGAGTTTGTCAAGTTCTTGGCCTTTGTACATGCGGACGCCTATGGCCGCGGCCTGGGTATTGACGCGACGAGCGCGGCGTTTGGCCCGCTCACCTGCAACCCCGGCGTCATCCGTGTGGCGGATGGCCATATCGAGCAGGTCATCGACGTGCGCTTCCCCGATAGCACCAGCGCCGATACCATCTGCGAGCAGCTCGAGCCGCTCGTGGGCCGTTTTGGTGTGACGTATCGCGTGGGTCGTGCCAAGGTGCCGTTCTCGGTCTCTGCCGACGATCCGGCCGTGAAGGCACTTATCGATACCTATAACGAGTTTACGGGCAAACATGCCGAGCCCTTTGCCATGGGCGGTGGCACGTACGCGCGCAACTTTGCCCGCGCCGTCTCGTTTGGCCCCGAGGAGACCGGCTTGGAGCTGCCCGCATGGGGCGGGCAGATGCACGGCCCCAACGAGTGCGCCAACGAGGAACAGCTCAAGCAGGCGCTCAAGATCTATATCGTGGCAATCTTGCGCTTGAATGAGCTGGAGCTGTAGGGCTCCACTATATCCTGCTTGGGTACAAACTTGCATTACGAGCCCGGTGCTTCGGCCCGGGCTTTTTCTGTTGCGGTGGGGTAGTCATGGGGGACGTTCCTCTGGTGTAAAAGGTGGGTCATGCTTGGTGGCGGGTTTGTTATTCGTTTGTAAAGCCGAGCCGCGCTTGCGGTAAGGGTCTATCAAATGCCCGTAAGAAACCGCAGTTGGCGCGGGCGCCGCCCGGTCGGGGCCGTATCTTTCCAAACAGCAAAGCGGGCGGGGTGCCCGCGAGTCGCATGTATGAAAGGAAGATCATGCTCGATCAGGCTTATTCTCGTCGTCAGTTCCTCGGCCTCGCTGGTGGTCTTGCCAGCATCGTCGGTCTCGGTCTCGTTGGTTGCGGCGGCTCCGGCGCATCCGATGCCGCCGACAAGGGTAGCGCCGCTGCTGCCGAGTCCGTCTCCGGCGAGGTGACCTACGACGGCGCCTCTTCGTTCCAGGCTCTCGTCGAGGCCGCTGCCGAGAAGTTCATGGACGCCAACCCCGATGTCTCCGTCTCCGGCTCGGGTAACGGTTCGGGCAAGGGCCTGACCGCTGTTGCCGCCGGCACCGTCACCATCGGCAACTCCGACGTCTTCGCCGAGACCAAGCTTGAGGCCGATCAGGTCAAGAACCTCGTCGACCACGAGGTCGCCGTCGTGGGCATGGGTCCCGTCGTCTCCAAGAACGTGACGGTCGACGACCTGTCCCTCGAGCAGCTCAAGGGCATCTTCTCTGGCCAGATCACCAACTGGAAGGAGGTCGGCGGCGACGACGCCACCATCGTCGTCCTCAACCGCAAGGCCGGCTCCGGCACCCGCGCCACCTTCGAGGCCGCCGTCTTTGGCGACGAGGCCGTCGACTTTAAGGGCGACGCCGAGCTCGACAAGTCCGGCGACGTCCAGACTCAGATGGGCAGCACCGATAACGCCATCTCCTACCTCGACTTCTCGCACTTCGATGACTCCAAGTTCAACGCCATCAAAGTCGAGGGCGTCGAGCCCAAGAGCAAGAACGTCACCGACGACTCCTTCAAGATCTGGGCTACCGAGCACATGTACTGCTCTAAGGACGCCGACGAGGCCACCAAGGCCTTCCTGGAGTTCATGCTTTCCGGCGACGTCCAGGGCAAGCTCGTCGAGGAGCAGGGCTTTATCCCCGTCTCTGCCATGAAGGTTGTCAAGGACGCCAGCGGCAAGGTCTCTGCTAAATAAGTAATCGCCCCGGAAAGGTTTGCAATGGCAAAACAGCTGCCAAAGCGCGACCTTGAGAACGTGGGCCTGGGCGTCACGGGCGCGTGTGTAGCGCTCGTGACGCTTGTCGTTGCCGCGCTCATCTTTATGGTCGCCCAAAAGGGCCTCTCGGCTTTTGTCAAGGACGGCGTCTCGGTCGTCGAGTTTTTCACCGGCACCAAGTGGGACCTGGCCAACACGGCCGAAAACGGCCTGCCTTATACCGGCGCCCTGCCCCTGATCGTCACCTCGTTTGCGGTCATGGTGCTCTCCACGCTCATCGCGCTGCCCATCGCCATCGGCTCTGCCATCTTTGCGGTCGAGATTAGCCCTAAGTTTGGCTCCAAGGTCTTTCAGCCGCTTATTGAGCTTTTGACCGGTATTCCCTCGGTCGTCTTTGGCCTGATCGGCTTTCACGTGGTCGTCGGCCTTATGAAGAGCGTTTTCCACGTGAGCACGGGTCTGGGCATCTTGCCCGGCGCCATCGTGCTGGCCGTCATGATCCTGCCGACCATGACTACGCTTTCGGTCGATGGTCTGCGCGCCGTGCCCGACAGCTACCGTCAGGGTTCGCTCGCATTGGGCTATACCCGCTGGCAGACCATCTGGCACGTGGTACTTAAGTCCGCCATGCCGTCGCTCATGACTGCGGTCATCCTTGGTATGACCCGCGCCTTTGGCGAGACGCTCGCCGTGCGCATGGTCATCGGCGGCATCGAGGCCATGCCGACGTCGCTGCTGTCGCCGGCCTCGACCATCACCACCACGCTCACCACGTCCATGGCGGTCTATGCCGAGGGCTCGGCCCAGGACGATGTTCTGTGGGCGCTCGGTCTGCTGCTGATGGGCATGAGCCTCATCTTCATCCTGATCATTCACCTTATCGGCCGCAAGGGGGCGAAGGCTCGTGGCTAGCACGCGCATCCATATCGACGAGGCGAGGCTCGGGCGCGTCCAAAAGCAGGACCGCATCGCCACGGGCGTGCTGACGGCAATCGCTGCCATCGTCATGCTCATCGTCGTCTCCATGGTGACCTATATCCTGTTCGAGGGCATCTCGACACTGTTCCAGCCGGGCTTTCTTACGCAGCCGTCGCGCGCCAACGGGACCCAGGGCGGCGTGCTCTATCAGCTGTTCGACTCGTTCTATCTGCTGCTGATCACTTTGGTCATCTCGGTGCCCATCAGCCTGGGCGGAGCGGTCTTCCTGGTTGAGTACGCGCCGAACGGCCCTATCCGCGACATCGCCTCCACCGCCATCGAGACGCTGTCCTCGCTGCCTTCCATCGTCGTCGGCATGTTCGGCTTTCTGGTGTTCTCGGTGCAGCTGGGCTGGAAGTACTCCATCATCTCCGGTGCCGTCGCGCTCACCATGTTCAACATCCCCATTCTGGTGCGCGTGATTCAGCAGGCGCTCGAGGACGTGCCGCAGGCCCAGCGCGATGCGTGCCTGGCCATGGGCCTCACTCGCTGGGAGGCCACACTGCACATCCTAATCCCCGAGGCCATGCCCGCCATCGTGACCGGCATCGTGCTTTCGGCCGGCCGCGTGTTTGGCGAGGCCGCAGCATTGCTCTTTACCTCGGGCATGAGCTCGCCGGTTCGCCTGAACTTCTTGAGCTTTAACCTGTCGAGTCCCACCTGCGCCTGGAACGTGTTCCGCCCCGGTGAGTCGCTCGCCGTGCACATCTACAAGATTTACGGCGAGGGGAGCCCCGAGGCACAGCAGATTGTTTGGGGCACCGCGGCGCTGCTGATGATTTGCGTGCTGCTGTTTAACGTAGTCGCCCGTATCGTGGGCAAGCAACTGGCAAGGAGGATGACGGCCGAATGAGCGAGATAAATGCAACGCCCGCAACCGAGGTAGTCACGTCCGAGACCCAGGACTTTTTGTCGAGCGTGGGGGAGAGCGAGAAACGTGTTCGCGTGAGCGGCAAGGCCGTGAGCGACGAGGTCGTGCTCTCCACCAAGGACGTCAACGTGTACTATGGCGACCACCATGCACTGCACGACACGTCGCTCGACTTCCACAAGGGCGAGATCACGGCGCTCATTGGGCCTTCGGGCTGCGGTAAGTCGACCTTCTTGCGTAGCCTCAACCTCATGAATCGCGAGATTCGCGGCTGCCGCGTGGAGGGCGAGATCAACTATCGCGGGCGCAACGTGAACACCAAGACCGAAAACACCTACGAGCTGCGCCGTTCCATTGGCATGGTGTTCCAGCAGCCCAACCCGTTCCGCAAGTCCATTCGCGACAACATCACGTTTGCGCCCAAGCGCCACGGCATCACCGACCGTGACGAGCTCGACCGCATGGTCGAGGAAAGCTTACGCGGCGCGGCGCTGTGGGACGAGGTCAAAGACAAGCTCGATAAGAGCGCCTATGCGCTTTCGGGCGGTCAGCAGCAGCGTCTGTGCATCGCGCGCACGCTGGCGCTCAACCCCGACGTGATTCTGTTCGACGAGCCCTGCTCGGCGCTCGATCCCATCTCGACGCTGGCGATCGAGGACCTCATGTCATCGATCGTGGCCGACCGCGCCATCGTTATCGTGACGCACAACATGGAGCAGGCGTCGCGCGTGTCCAACCGCACGGCGTTCTTCTACATGGGCGATATGGTCGAGTACGACGAGACCGACGAGATTTTCCAACGGCCCAAGGATAAGCGGCTGAATGATTACCTCATCGGCATGTTCTCCTAGTCCGGGACATGCTTGAGGCCCGCGGCGGCCACGGTTGCCGCGGGACTGATTGGAGAGGCGGGTCATCTCTTGTGGGAGATGGCCCGCCTTTTGCTCTGCGACCGAAACGACCACCACAAAGGGGACAGGCGCCTTCGTGGTGGTTTGGGGTGGGGCTCGCTGCTATCATGGACAACGTTGAATTTCTACGAAGGAGCAGGGCATATGGCGATTCTTTTGGGATGCGATTCCGTCAGCCTAGAGTTTCCCACCAAGCATATTTTCGATAGCGTGACGCTCGGCGTGGGCGAGGGCGACCGCATTGGTATTGTCGGCAAAAACGGCGACGGCAAGTCGACGCTGCTGAGCGTGCTCGCCGGCACGCTGGAGCCCGACGACGGCCGCGTGACGCACCGTCGCGGCACCACGATTGGTCTGCTCGGCCAAAAGGACCAGCTTGTCGACACCGATACCGTGCATCATGCCGTTGTGGGCGACACGCCTGAGTACGAGTGGGCGTCGAGCCCCCGCACGCGCCAGATTCTCGCCGGTCTTATTAGCGATGTGCCCTGGGAGGGCACGGTTGGCGAGCTTTCGGGCGGCCAGCGCCGTCGCGTGGACCTCGCGCGCCTGCTGATCGGCGACTACGACGTGCTCATGCTCGACGAGCCCACCAACCACCTGGACATGCGCACCATCAACTGGCTCGCGCGTCACCTTAAGGCCCGCTGGCAGCGCGGTCAGGGCGCCATGCTCGTGGTCACGCACGACCGCTGGTTCTTGGACGAGGTCTGCACCAGCATGTGGGAGGTCCACGACGGCCAGGTCGATCCCTTCGAGGGCGGCTATTCGGCCTACATCCTGCAGCGCGTAGAGCGCGACCGCATGGCCGCGGTTACCGAGGAGCGCCGTCGCAACATGGCGCGCAAGGAGCTCGCGTGGCTGAGCCGCGGTGCCCAGGCTCGTTCCACCAAGCCCAAGTTTCGCGTGGATGCCGCTCGTGAGCTGATCGCCGACGTGCCGCCCGTGCGTGACGAGCTGGAGCTCAAGCGCTTGGCCGTGAGCCGCTTGGGCAAGCAGGTTATCGATGTGGTCGACGTGGATGCCGGCTATGCCGATACCGACGGCGCGCCCAAGCAGGTGCTCACCGATGTGACCTGGCTCATTGGTGCGGGCGACCGCTATGGCCTTTTGGGCGAGAACGGCGCCGGTAAGTCGACGCTGCTCGACGTGATCCAGGGCAAGATTGAACCCACGCGCGGCCGCGTGAAGATTGGCCAGACAGTGCGCTTTGGCGTGCTGTCGCAGCAGCTCGAGGAGCTCAAGCCCTACATGGGCGACACGATCCGCGAGGTGCTCGGCAACTATAAGAAGTACTACGTCATCGACGGCAAGGAGACTTCGCCCGAGAAGCTCTGCGAGCGTCTGGGCTTTACGACGCAGCAGCTCTGGAGCCGCATCGGCGATCTTTCGGGCGGCCAGCGCCGTCGCCTGTCGCTGTTGCTGACGATTCTGGACGAGCCCAACGTGCTCATCCTGGACGAGCCGGGCAACGACCTGGATACCGACATGCTCGCGATTGTCGAGGACCTGCTGGACGGCTGGCCCGGCACGCTGATCCTGGTGACGCACGACCGCTTTTTGATGGAGCGCGTGACCGACCAGCAGTGGGCGCTGCTCGACGGCCACCTGACGCATATGCCCGGTGGCGTGGACCAGTACCTGCGCCTGTGCAACGCTACCGCCGAGGGCGAGCCCGTGGGCGCGCCGAGCGCCAAGACCGGCACGTTCGACACCGGTGCCGCGGCAGCTGCGGCCGAAAAGCCCAAGTCGAGCGGTCAGCCCAACGGCCTGTCCAACGCCGAGCGCCAGAAGCTCCGCCGCGAGGTGAGTTCGCTCGAGCGCAAGATGGAGACGCAGCGCACCCGCGTTGAGGAGGCCGAGGCAGCAATGGCCCAAGTCGATCCCACCAACTACACGGCGCTCGGCGAGCAGCAGGCAAAGATCGACGAGGCTCACGCTGCCATGGACGAGCTGGAGATGGCGTGGCTCGAGGCGAGCGAAAAGCTCGAGGGCGAGGAGTAGGCGAGAATGATCAAAGCCGCGTTTTTCGATATCGACGGCACGCTGCTGAGCTTTAAGACCCACCGGATTCCGGCGTCGGCGCAGCAGGTGCTCGACAGCTTTCACGAGCAGGGGATTGCGTGCGTGATCGCCACGGGCCGTCCGACCTACCAGATGCCGGACTGGCTGTTCGACCTGGGCTGGGATGCGTACATTACGCTTTCGGGCCAGCACTGCTTTGATGCCGAGGGGGTTTACCGCAGCTGCCCGATCGATTCGGACGACGTCGCGGTGATTGTGGACCAGGTGGCGCAGGGGCGCTACGACTCGCTGTGCATGCAGGGCGAGAACTCGTTTGTGAACCGCCTGTCCGAGCGCGTGGTGACGGCTGGCAGCAACGCGGGAATCGTCTACCACGAGGAGCCGTTTGAGCACGCCTTTGACGCACCGGTCTACCAGTTCTGCGCCTTCGTGGACCCGGCCGACGAACATATCGTGACCGACGCCGTGTCGCATTCGCTCACCACGCGCTGGTGCGACCTGTTCTGCGACATTATTCCCGCTAACGGCGGCAAGGACCTGGGCGTGGCGGCGACGCTGAAGCGCCTGGGCATCGACGCGAGTGAGGCGATTGCCTTTGGCGACGGCGAGAACGACCTGTCGATGTTCTCGGCCGTGGGCACAAGTGTGGCCATGGGCAACGCGCAGGACACGGTGAAAGCTGCAGCGACCTATGTGACGACCGCCGTGGACGACGATGGCATCTACAACGCCGCGAAGCACTTTGGATTGATGTAACTGCGGGGCGGCACCCGGCGCCTGGGGGACACTCCTTGCGGGGCGTCCCCATTTTGTTTTCGTCCCGCACGTTTTGTGAAACACGGCTAACTTTTAGACAAAGTAGTAAGACATGGGCAACTTTTGCGGTAAAGTTAGCCGTGGAAAGTATCCAAAGGCTAACTAGCAATCATCGCGAAAGGCGGCCCATGGCCCTACGTGAATCCGGAGAAGACTATCTCGAATCGATCTACGTTCTGTCGGAACGTCAGGTCATCGTGCGCTCGATCGACGTTGCGGAGTACCTCGGCGTAACCAAGGCGAGCGTTTCCAAGGCCATGGCGACCTTGGAGAGCAACGGCTATGTCGAAATGGGCAAGCGCGACGTTCATCTGACGGAGCGTGGTCTGGAGGTCGCTCGTCAAATGTGGGAGCGTCACTGCTTTTTCGTGGGGCTGCTGGAGGATGCGGGTGTTTCGGCTGAGGTCGCGTCGCAAGAGGGCTGCCACATGGAGCACTGCCTGAGCGAGGAAAGCTTTGAGAAGCTACGGGCGATGTTGGGTCGAGATGGGGCAACGGACCCAGCAACGGAACCCTAACGAACCCCCAGCAGCGCGGAGTTCACGCAAAGCGCGAACCAGCGAGCGGGACCAAAGGCCCGACCAACAAAGTCCAACTCAGACAAGGAACCCCGCCAGCAAGCGATGCCCAAGAACCGCCAGCTGTGTCACCGCAGGCCGGGGCCGGGCTTGGTTTTGAAAACACTCCGCAGCGCGAGGCCCGCCTTTCCGTTGCTCCGCAGGAGCAGGAAAGACGGGCCTCATGCGCGAGGACGTTTTCAAAACCAAGCCCGGCCCCGGCCGGAGGGACCACAAGCAAGCTACAGGTTCTTGACACCCATCGCGCGCATGGCGTTCAGGATGGCGATGATCGCCACGCCCACGTCGCCGAACACAGCAAGCCACATGTTGGCGATGCCCAGTGCCGCAAGCACCAGAATCAGCAACTTAATGCCCAGCGCAAAGATGATGTTCTGCCAAACAATCGACATGGTCTTGCGCGCCACACGGATCGCGCGGGAGATGTTGGACGGTTTGTCGTCCATGAGCACCACGTCGGCGGCCTCAATCGCGGCGTCGGAACCCATAGCGCCCATGGCAATGCCAACGTCTGCACGGGTGAGCACGGGCGCATCGTTGATGCCGTCGCCGACAAAGGCGAGCTTGCCCTTGCCGCTTTCGGCCGCGAGCAGCGCTTCAACACGCTCGACCTTGTCGCCCGGCAGGAGCTGCGCGTGGAACTCGTCGAGGCAGAGCTGCTTGGCCACCGCAGCAGCCACTTCCTCGCGGTCGCCCGTGAGCATGACGGTGCTCTTGACGCCGGCGGCGTGCAGGTCGCGGATCGTCTGTTCGGCATCGGCCTTAACGGTGTCTGCAATCACGATGTGGCCGGCGTACACGCCGTCAACGAGCACATGCAGAATCGTTCCGACGACCTCGCAATCGGGCGCTTCGACTCCGGCCGCGGCGAGCATCTTTGCGTTGCCGACGACGACGTGCTTGCCGTCAATGGTTGCCGTCACGCCGTGGCCCGCGTCGTTGGCGGAGTTGCTAACGCGCTTGGGGTCGACCTCGCCCTGGTAGGCGACACGCACGGACTGCGCGATGGGGTGATCGGAGAACGACTCCGCAAGGGCTGCGACCTCGAGCAACGACTGCTCGGTATATCCAGCCTCGGGGTGCACTGCGACCACCGAGAACGTGCCGTTGGTGAGGGTGCCCGTCTTGTCAAAGACGACGGTGTCCACGTCGGCGAGCGTCTCGAGGTAGTTAGAACCCTTGATGAGAACGCCCAGCTTGGAGGCGCCGCCGATGCCGCCAAAGAAACTGAGCGGCACGCTGATCACCAACGCGCACGGGCAGCTGACGACCAGGAAGGTCAGACCGCGCAGGATCCAGTCGGACCAGGCGCCGGTGACCAAGCCGCCGCCGAGCGCGAGTACCGCGGCAGCGCCGGTGACGGCGGGCGTGTAGACGCGGGCAAAGCGCGTGATGAAGTTCTCGGTGCGTGCCTTCTTTTCGCTGGCATTCTCCACGAGCTCCAGGACGCGCGCGACGGTGGACTCGCCAAAGGGTTTGGTGGTGCGCACGTGGATGAGACCCGTCATGTTGATGCAGCCGCTGATGATGTCGTCGCCGGACTTGGCGGGGCGGGGAACTGACTCGCCCGTGAGTGCGGCGGTGTCGAGCTGGGTTTCGCCCTCGACGATGACGCCGTCGATAGGCACGCGCTCGCCGGGCTTGACCACGATCACGGTGCCGACGGCGATGTCATCGGGGAAGACCTGCTCGAGTGTGCCGTCGGGTTGCTCGACGTTGGCGTAGTCGGGCGCGATGTCCATCATGGCGCTGATCGACTTGCGGCTTTTGCCCACGGCATATGTCTGGAACAGCTCGCCGACCTGGTAGAACAGCATGACGGCGGCGCCTTCGGCCATGTGCGGATCGGTGTCGGGGAAGAGCACCATGGCAAACGCGCCGATGGTCGCGACGGCCATGAGGAAGCTCTCGTCGAACGCCTTGCCGCGGCGGATGTTGTTGTATGCCTTTTGGAGCACGTCGTAGCCGGCAATCAAAAACGGCACGAGGAACAGTGCGAAGCTGGCGTAGATGTCGCCCGGGGTGCCGAATGCGGCAGTGAGGGTGCCGAGCTCATCGAGGGCGTACACCACGGCAAAAATGCCCAGCGCTACCAGGATGCGGTTG
Organism: uncultured Collinsella sp.; assembly: GCA_902491345.1. Lineage (GTDB taxonomy): Bacteria > Actinomycetota > Coriobacteriia > Coriobacteriales > Coriobacteriaceae > Collinsella. The sequence goes on along the minus strand of CABUHI010000001.1, from coordinate 26,970 downwards.
CGCTTATGCTCGAGTGACTCTTTCTTCTTGCGCTTCTTCTTTTTTTTCTTGGGGTCGGCGGTGGCCATGACTCGTATCCTCCCATTTGAATGTATGAACACTTGCTCATATAATTTCGCGAGCAAAGGCCACGGCAAGCGCGGCCTTGCAGGTTGGCGTAAACCCGGGCTAGAGAATGATCTCGCAGTCCGGCTCGGCGTCGGCCGTGAACTCCACGACGCGGTCAAGGACCTTGTCGAACTCGGCGTCGTCGGCCTCGAGCGTCAACTTCTGGGTCATAAAGTTGACCGAAACGGACTTGACGCCCTCGAGCTTGGCCAGCTCGTCCTGAAGCTCACGCGCGCAGTTGGCGCAGTCGATTTCGTCGAGCTTAAACTGCTTTTTCATGGTGGGTTCCTTTCTCTGTATTTGCGGCTTGGGTGCAGGCCGCGCTGGTACCGTGGTTGGTTGCTATTCGCAGATGTGGCTCATGCCTTGGTTGAGCATGGTGTAGACGTGGTCGTCGGCGAGCGAGTAGAGGATATTGCGCCCGTCGCGCCGGAATTTAACCAGGTGCGACTGCTTGAGTGTGCGCAGCTGGTGCGATACTGCCGACTGCGAGGTTTCGGTCGCTTCGGCAATGTCTGCCACGCAGAGCTCGCGGCCCATGAGGGCATAGAGAATCTTGATACGCGTGGTGTCGCTGAAGACCTTGAACAGGTCGGCGAGGTCGTAGAGAAGCTCCTCGTCGGGAAGGTCCTCGGGCGAGCAGGTGGTGGGGATCACGGGCTCGGTGGCCTCGATGTCGGGTTTCGTTTCATCAACGCGGATGCTCATTGCAATATCCTTTCATATGAACATGCGCTCATATAACTTGCTTCCGATTATATGGGCGCATGTTCACATGTCAATAACGTTCAGGTAATTCGTCGTACAAAATGATGGGGGATAGTGGACGAGATCCCGGCCTAAGCGGTTTTGATAAGCGATGCTGGGGTGGGTGCCCCTGCGCCGTGCAAAAATTGGAGTATTCTGCAACAATAGGGGGTCTGTTAACTTATTACAGGCCAAATAATGCAGTTCAAGAGTTATCTTAGAGCGTTAAACCGATGAGTTCTTCCTCAAATGTTGCCAAACGTTGCCGTTCTATAGCGATTTTGCTTCTTACTTGAATCAACTTGTGGGTGCTGGAGGGCCGGCCCTGCTGAATACTCGCAATTTTGCACATCGCTAGGGTACCCACCTTGTTAGCCAGTCTAGCTTCCGGCCCCGAAGATCCTGCCCTCGGGCGCGAGGCTGCTTGTTTGGGCAAATGATGGGCTGTCGGATTCGACAGTCTGCATGTCATCGATTGTCGGAACTTCATTAATTGTCGGGTCATCCAGCGTGATGCCTTCGAGTGTTGCTTTTTCGAGGTCGATTCGTTGACGCTCTTCGGAATCCTGGCGAAGCTGCTTCTGAATTCGCTTTTTCTCTTCTATAAACCTTCTGAGCACAAACTGCCTCAGGTCCTCTTGCATGATTTGAAAGTCTTTTGGCAGACGCGAGGGGCGTACGCCCTCTTTTCGTTGGATCGCCTCCATGACCCTAACGAAAGCGCTGGCATGCATAAAGGAATAACGACTGACGGTGATGATTCCGTATCCCATGGACGCAAGCGCATTCTTGCGTTCCTCATCGATGGCGCGGTCTACTTCCGCGTCATGATAAAAACCGTTGTATTCAATGTCTGTGCGAGATTTCTTTAGATACGCATCCATGAAGAACTTTTTGCGTCTCGTGAGATTCTTTGCGGCAGCGGTGACCTGCACCTCGTAATCGGTCTCAATTCCCTTAATACCAAGCCCTCCTTCGCCTTTGGGCAGCGTTAGCATCATGACAAAGGCCGTTTCCATAGGAGACCGGCATCCGTCGCGCACACATTGGATCGCCTTTCGGGCAAGAGCCAGACCGTCGCATCTGGTAATGGAATTAAAGAACTGTTTTAATCTCTCGGTCGAGGTGAGCGCGAAACGCTCGTTATAAGAGGTGGAAGAGTCGGTTCCAAGGGAGTAAGCGCTGCACAGTTCAAAGTAGTACTCCACTAGTTCGCGAAAAGAAAGATAGGTGGCGGCCTGAAGTGCGCAAAGCTCAACGCCAACAACGAAGATGCCATCTTTAAGCTCTACAAAGCGTGAGTTCGAGAATCGTTTTGAAGAAACGTGGCATTGACAGTCCATTGCATAGCGCGCATTCCTGCGATCAAACACCATCACCTCGAGGGAATCATTTGCGTCGAGGGAAACATTATGTTTGGTGAGCCATTCTGCGGCTGCGTCAAGGAGCGTTCCGGTGGGACATGATCCGTAAATCGCGGCAGGACTACAGGACTCGATGCCTTTTGCAGACACCGAATGCGCGGCCTGGTAGACCGCTTTTGCAGTGGTATGTGACAATACGATACTCATGGTATATATCGTGTCAGCTAATACCGTGCTGATGGCGCTGAGTGGAAAAGCCGTTTTAGAGGTCTAACCAAATGTTGTCCAAAAGCTTGACGCAATTATGGGTTGGTATGCCCTAAATAAAAGTTTTCGCAGCTTGGCTATAGCATAGAAATACTCAATTGCTGCACATTTGATATCGATGCATCGCCATCCGACAACGAATTACGTGTCGGGAATTGGCCGAAATCGTTCAAAATGAGGGTTCAGAATTTGTGATGGCAGATCTATCTGTGGAACGTAGGGCGGCCCCGCTGCAGGGTTTCCCACTGTAGGCCGCTCGTGATCTACGCCAGGGTTTGTCGTAGACGTTTCTACTTGGCAAACAGGTTCTTGAGGTTGAACTCGGCTTGGACGGTGCGGAGCATGAGGTCGGTGTCGTCCAGGCCCAGATGCTGCTCGTTGGCGTCGGCGGCGAGAGTTCCACGGCGGCGCGCCCAGTTCTCGAGCGCAGCGGGGGCGGACTCGCGGGGGAGCGAGCGGACGTCGGCATCCAGGCTGCGGCAGATCTGGCGCGAGTCGATGACGATGATCTTGCCGGCGCGGCGTGCCTCGGCGTAACCGTCCAGGTGGATCTTGAACCAACTGTCTTCGAACGCGGCGTTATGCGCCATGTACGGGTACTTCTTCATAAGTTTGAGCAGCTGCTTCTGCAGTTCCTTGTTCTCGCGGAATGGCTTTTTGCCGTCGATGTCGTCCCAGGTAATGTGATGGATGTTCGACAACGGCACATCCTCGCCGCGGTAGATGTCGGGCAGACCGCAGTAGTGTGCCTCGGCGTCGTGCGGGACGGCGTCGCTCGTGAGGTCCATGATCTCCCAGCCCACGTTGATGATATAGCCGCGCTCGGGTGCACGGCCGGTGGTCTCGATGTCGATACCGAGCACGGTGCCCTGGATGGGCTTGCGGGCGTAGGCCACGCCGAGCGCGTCGCGGTCGCCGCGGATTTCGCGCATAACGGACGCGGCGGTGCGCTTTTGCATCTTGCCGATGGCGGCGCAGGTGTCGGCATCGGAGAGGCCGCGCGAAAGCGTCGCGGGCGTCACGTTGCGCAGGCGTGCCTCGCCAATCTGGTCGCACAGGTCGCGGTTGCGGTCAGCCAGGTCGCGCACGGTGGCAAAGTCGAAGCTGGGATCGCCCTCGGCGGTAAAGTACTCGGTTTCGAGCACCTTAAGGGCCTCCTCGCCCTTCTGGCGCTCGGACTCCATGGCGCCGTGATCGCCATAGATAAACATGGAAATAAACGGCTGGCGCTCGTATTCGAGTGCTTGTGAAACGTTCATATAACTGCTCCTTGGACGGGCCGCACCGCGCGGCTCGGGTTCATTGAGATGTGGCGAGATGATAGTTTACCATGGGCAACTATTGGCATCGCGCCTAGGACAACTACAATACCCTAGTTGACCGCTAGGACTTTTACAATGCTGCCGAAAGACACGAAAGGTTCCATCCGTCATGGATTTGCTGATTGATATTCTGCTCGACGCCGGCAAGGACACGCTCTCGCTGGTGCCGTTTTTGTTGGTGACGTATCTGGCCCTCGAGACCTTGGAGCACGTCGCGGGCGAACGCGTTAACGGGGCCATCAAGCGCGCCGGCGCCGCAGGTCCCGTGGTTGGCTCGTTGCTGGGTATGGTGCCGCAGTGCGGCTTTTCGGCCATGGCGGCAACGCTGTACGCCGGTCGCGTCGTGACCTTGGGCACGTTGGTGGCGGTGTTCCTTTCGACCTCCGACGAGATGCTGCCGCTGCTACTTGCCGAGCAGGTTCCCGTGCAGACTATGGCGATGCTTTTGGCCTCGAAAGCGCTGATCGCACTGGTCACGGGCTTTATCGTAGATGCCGCCATTCGCGGCCTGCGTCGTAACGCCCGCGCGCATGCGGCGATTCGTCGTACCGTGTTGGGGACCACTGTCAATCCGGCGCACGTTAACTGCGCGCATGACGACCACAGCGGCGGTGACATCATCGACGAGGTGGCCGAGGCGGGCGTGAGCGCCGATCACATCCATGAGCTGTGCGAGCGCGACCATTGCGGTTGCGATGATGATGAAGATGAACACGAGCGCGACCACGGACACAGCCATGACCACGGTCACACGGGCGAGCATGAGCACCACCACGGCCATGGGCACGACCACGGTCACTCCCACGAAGGGACGCCTGTCCTGTCGATCATCCGCAGCGCGATCTCGCATACCGTCCAGGTCTCGGTATTCATTTTTCTGGTGACGCTGATTCTGGTCGCCGTGCTCGAGACGTTCGGCGAGTCCGCAATCGAGCAGTTCCTGCGCGGCAACGAGACGCTTGCTGTCCTGGGCTCGGCGCTTGTCGGCCTGATCCCCAACTGCTCGGCGAGCGTGGTCATTACGCAGCTGTACCTGGAGGGCGCGCTACAGCTGGCACCGATGCTCGCCGGCACGCTTATCTCCGCCGGCGTGGGCTACCTGGTGCTGTTCCGCACCAACCGCAGCGCCCGCGAAAACGTCGTGTTCCTGATTATGATGTACGTTATCGGCACGGGCTGGGGTCTTATCCTTTCTGCCTTTGGCCTCTAAGTAGATGTTTGGGACATGCCGTAAAAACTGGGGCATGCCGTAAAACCTACCGCCATGACCTGGGCGTTGGATGTGCGTCAATCTCTAAAACAAAAAGGTAGATTTTTAGGCATGTCCCAAAAATCTACCTTGGTTAGTGCAGCAGCTCGGTGAGGTTGCGCTTAAAGCGAGCCCGGTCTTCGCTGGTAAATGCCGCCGGTCCGCGAGTGCGTCCGCCGGCGCGGCGTACCTTCTTTTCCTCGTGGCGAATAAACAACTGCATGTCGATGGTCGCTTTGTCGTACACACGCCCGCGCACACCGATGGCGGCGGCATCGCGCCCGAGCACCATGCTCGCCAAGCCAATGTCCTGCGTCACGACCACGTCGCCCGCCTGCAGGCGTTCGACAATGGCAAAGTCGGCGCTGTCGGCGCCCACGCTCACGTCGAGCGTCGTGACCCAAAATCCGCGTCGCGCGTGCTCGGCATCGCGCGGGTCGTCGCGGCGAATGTGCCGTTCCAGGTTTTGCGTGCTGTTGCCGGCGATAACAACGGCGACGCCCGCCCGCCGCGCGCAGTCAATCGACTCGCGCGTGACCGGGCAGGCGTCGGCATCAATAAAGAGCGTTCGCGGCATCTAGTGCACCAGTTTGCCAAATTGAACAGCGCGAACAATCAGCGTTACGCCAAACACCAGCAGTGCGGCGCCGCTAAAGATGACGAGCATCTTGGCCGACCACAGCGGATAGATAAACACGAACATGCCGGCGATGATGGAGAGTGCGCCGCTCAGGATGGCGAGGGCGCGGTTGGACGAAAGCTCGGACTCCAGAATGGACATGACACCTTCGACAATCCAGCCAAAGCCGGCCACGATAACCACCATCGTGGTGAGCGTCGCGGTCGAGAAGGCCTGGTTGCGCAGGATTATGACGCCGCCCAAGATAATGAGTAGGTTGGAGATGATGCTCGTCACGCGCCAGCCGGTGGGCAGCAGCGGCTCGAAAACAGCGGTAAACAGCCTGATCGCGGCCGTGATCACAAAGTAGAAGCCCAAGACGGTCGTTAGGAAGACGAGGGATTTGGCGGGTGCAAAAAGCAGCGCGATACCAGCAATGAGCGCCAAGACGCCCGTGATGGCGTAGATCCAGCGTACGGCCTTGACGGCTTTGCCCGCCATGCTTTTCTCGTCAAATCCAAACTGGCTCGATTTTTGGTCATCGTTCTTAAAGATGCCCATAATGTCTCCTTTCCGTGTGGTGCACGTCGCGTTCATTGCTCTCCGTGCGGCGTACGCCAAAAGTGCTGCAACAAGTATCGCCCAAGGGCGCCGATGCATGGGGCGGGAAGGACGAATTGCCGCCCCACATTCCCGAATTGTTACTTCTGTTCCCGCTCCAGTGAGGATTAATCAACAATTGTAGAACATTGCGCCGCTGTATGTAATTGTCTAGGTTTTAGGTTAGATTCTCCTAAGAACAATTGCCCGAAATTGGGGGTCCCTATGAACGAAACAGTTCCCGCGGCGCCGGTAAGCGCTGGGTCGATGGCAAAGCAGGGTTGCGAAAAGCTCGGTCTGGAAGCGTTTGATGCGCTGGTCCGTCGTGCCCGTACATGCCGCCGTTTTGACGAGTCCATGCGCGTGCCGCGTGAGTTTTTGCTTGAGCTGGCGGAGCTGGCGCACCTGACCCCGTGTGGTGCCAATGCTCAGCGCCTTCGTTTTCATGTGGTGAGCGGTGCCGAGGATTGCGCGCGTGTATTTGATGAGCTTGCATGGGCCGGCGCGCTTAAGGATTGGCCTGGTCCTGCCGAGGGCGAGCGCCCGACCGGCTACATCGCGATTCTGGCCGAGCGCGCCGTTCCGGGCAAGCCCGCCGCTCCCATTACCGAGGTCGACACGGGCATTGCCGCGCAGACGATGATGCTCGCCGCCCGCAGCGCCACGCCCGAGGTGGCAGCCTGCATGTTCAAGGCCTTTACGCCCCACGCGATCGATGCCATGGGGCTCGATAACGACAAGTATGAGCTCAAGCTGATCATGGCGTTTGGCGTTCCGGCCGAGACGCAGGTGATCGATGCGATCGATTCCAACCCCGACGGCTCCATCAATTATTGGCGCGACGAGGCGCGGGTGCACCACGTACCCAAGCGTCCGCTTGCCGACGTGCTGCTGTAGTTGTGCGTCGTTGCGGTGCAATCCGGCGGCAAAATCACCACAAAGGTGCCTGTCCCCTTTGCGGTGGTACGAGGGGAGGGTGTGTGGCAGATCTGTATTTGGTGCGGCATGGGCAGACTGAGCTCAATGTGCAGAGCATTTTGCAGGGCTGGCACGATTCGCCGCTTACGGCGCGCGGGCGCGAGCAGGCGCTGACGGCGCGTACGGCGTTTGCGGCGCGTGGCGTGGCCTTTGATCATGTGTATTCCTCGCCGTTGGGCCGGGCGCGGCATACGGCCGAGCTTATCGTTGACGAGGGCCGTTCCATAGAGCTGGTCGATGACCTGCGTGAGTGGCATTTTGGCTCGCTGGAGGGCACATCAAATCGCGAGATGCCGCCGCAGCCCTGGGGCGATTATCCGGTTGCCTTTGGTGGCGAGTCGGAAAGTGAGCTTCGCGCACGTATGGTCGGGGCGCTGTCCCGCATCATGGCCAGGCCGCAGCACGACTGCGTGCTGGCGGTTTCCCACGGCTCAGCCTGCCAGGAGTTTCTTGAGTATGTGACTGGCGAGGGAGAGCTACCCGACAACGGTGCCGTGCTTCATTTTGGCTATTGCGACGGGGCGTTTTCGCTCTTGGGTTGGTAACGAACGAAAGGACCCCTATGAATAAAGATCTGTATCTGGTCCGTCATGGACAGACGATATTCAACCTTAAGCGTATCATTCAGGGGTGGAGTGATTCGCCGCTTACGCAGTTGGGTTGCGACCAGGCGGCGCGCGCCGGCATGTTTTTACGTGCGCGCGGCATTGAGCCCGATCATGCCTACACCTCCACGCTTCATCGCACCGAGCAGACTATCGCCAACTTGTGGCCGGGCTTGGCGTACGAGCGCCTGGACGGCCTGCGTGAGTGGTTCTTTGGCGACTTTGAGGCCGAGCGCGTGATGCTCATGCCCAAGCGCCCGTGGCGCGACTTCTATCGCCAGTTTGGCGGCGAGGGCCAGATGCAGGTGCGCGAGCGCATGGTGGCGACGTTGACCGATCTTATGCGACGTCCGGACCACGAGTGCGTGCTCGCGGTGAGCCACGGCTCGGCTATCAAGGAGTTTTTGGACCAGGTGCGGGGCGCGGCGGCCGACGAGCGCGAACGCGTGCCGGGCAACTGCTCAGTGCTGCATTTTGCGTTTGACGATGCGGCCGATACGTTTGAACTGGTCGAAGTCTTTACGCAGGAAGACTACGCGCGCGAGCTGGGGCTTGAACCGCTCGTGGCTACTGCGGGTCCGCAGCGCGGATAACGCGAGCGCGGCGGCACGGGTCGCCGGCATAACTTCTCGACGCAAAAGGGGCGGAGATGCATGTACCTGCTGCATCTCCGCTCCCTGTTTGTTGAGCTGCCGATTTTTGTGCCGGGCGGTCTGGTCTCGCTAGAACCGCGCGATCTGGTGGGTGAGCAGGCCCATCGGGACCTGCGGCGCGCCGCCGCTGACCTGCGCGGCGGGGAAGAGCACAGCTACGGTAAAGTTGAACGGCTCTTTGCCCGTGTAGGTGCCGGCGGCACGGGCATCGTCGGCCAGGAGCTGTGATGCCCCGACCAGCGCGGCAGCGTAGGCAGGGTCGTCGGCCAGTGCCGGCTCCGGCGCCTGGTCGAGCATGGCACGGATGGCGCCGACGGCGTCCTCGCGCTTGACCTCCCACACGCGGTGCGTAATGCCCGCGGGGTCGGTGACGGCGTAGAGCGAGGCGCCCTCTTTGGCAGCGCCCAGGATGATGTCCATGACGGGCGACGCCTCGTAGGCGAGCGACACGGGGCGCGGCTGAACTTTGAGTTCGGCGATCGCGCGCGCGGCGGCGGCCACGTCGGCGCTGGCATCGCCCTTGCCGCCCGCAAGTACACTCGTCGGGCAGATCGCCACGACACCCGTCACACGTCCCGGCTCGCCCGAGCATTCGTACACGTAATACGCCGCACCCGGGTCCTTGAGCATCAGACCATCGGCAATGGCTTCGCGCAGGGCTTCGTTGTCACTCAGAATACTGCCCATTGCAGGCAGCGCCTCGAGCACGCGGTCCTGAGCCGGGCGGATGCAGGGAAACGGAAGTGCTTTCATGGGCGGTCCTAACGCGCGAGTCGGTTTGTTCGCGGCTTATTATGCCCCAACTTGGCCGCTCGCGTCCCAGAGCACGTTATCGGCGAGCGCGATTAGCACCTGCTGACAACGAACGATATCGGCGTGGGGCACATATTCGTTGGGCTTGTGCGCGAGCGCGAGCGACCCGGGACCGTAGCTCATGCAATTGCGGTTACCTGTCTTGCCGGCAATGACGGCGGTGTCGGTGTAGCCGGTAAAGAAGCCGACGGTCGTGTCCGCGTCCGTCACGTCATCGGCGGCACGCTTGAGCGCTGCTAGAAGGGGAGAGGTCGGATCGCGCTCGATAGCGGGGCGGTCGCCTGTCACGGTATAGCTTCCATGGCAGCCGGGGACCGCGGCTTCGGCGCCGGCGATGGCCTGCTCTACCATGCGTTTCGCGACGGCCGTATCGGTCGGCGGAGTCAGGCGCATATCGACCCAGACTTTGGCGCGGTCGGGTACGACATAGGGACGGTAGCCACCTTCGATCTGTCCAAACGTGATGGTCGAAGGCCCCAGCTCATCGTGCGCGGGCAGCGCCACAAACGCGCGACGGAGCGAACACACGACCTCGGCCATGGCGGCGACGGCATCCGCGCCCTTCCAGGGCTGGCTCGCATGCGCCGTCACGCCAGCCATTTCAATCTCGAACCACGTACGCCCCTTGTGCGCCACCTGGATCTGTCCGTCGGTGGGCTCGGTGTCCAGCACCCATTCACGCGAGCCGACCCAGCCGGCATCGATCGCGGTCTCTGAGCCGCGCATAAAATCTTCCTCGTCGACCGAGCAGATGAGCGAAAAGCCGCGGCGGGGCAGCGCGCCATCCGCCGCCACGCGCTCGAGCGTATGGACCAGTGCGGCAATGGCGCAGGCCAGTCCGCCCTTCATGTCGCAGGCACCGCGGCCGTAGAGCTTGCCGTCGCGCACGACCGCCCCGAGCGGCGTAATGTCCGCATCCCAGCCGTCGCCCAGCGTAACGGTATCCATATGGCAGATATAGACGAGTCGCGGCTCGTCGCTTTGGCCCGGCACGGTGACCATGAGATTGCGGCGTCCGGGGAGTACTTCGTGCTCTGCAATCTGCACGGCATCGAGTACCGGATGGCTCAGCTGCGCCAACCGTTCCTCAACCAACGCTTTGATATAGCGCTCAATCTCGCCCTCATACGCACCTGGGTCGGAACTGTCGATCCGCACGAGCCCTTGCGTAAGCCGCCAAGCAAAATCTGTATCAACCATAGGCACCTCACAGATAGTTAGGTCAACATACAGATTGTATGCCAAGAAGCGGCTCAGTGCATTTAATAGAGTGCTCACAAAAACGGGGGCGCCTCTCGTGCGAAAGGCGCCCCCGCGAGCATTCAATGTCAGTGACGGGCAGGCCACATGGGGACTGCCCGTCAGATCAGCCGGCGCTATTTGATTACGCGCACGCGATACATCGACGGAATCTGCTTGAGCGCATCGATGGTGCTGCCGTCCAGGTGCTCGTCGGTGTCGAACATGGTGTAGGCGTTCTCGCCGGCGGACTCGTTGGTCATACGCTGCACGTTGGCGTTGTCCTTGGCCAGGATCGCCGTGATCTGGCCGATCATGTTGGGCACGTTGGCGTGCAGGCAGGCGATGCGGCTTGCGGCGCGCGCCTTGCCCATGCTGCAGGCGGGGTAGTTGACGCTGTGCGCTATGTTGCCGTTCTCCAGGTAATCCTTGAGCTCGCTGATGGCCATGTCGGCGCAGTTGGCCTCGGCCTCGCCGGTACCGGCGCCCGAGTGCGTGGTGATAAACGTATTGGGCATCTTGACAGTCTTGGGCGTGGCGAAGTCGCAGCTAAACCAGCTGAGCTTGCCCTCGCGCAGGGCGGCGTCGACGGCGTCCTCGTCAATGATGGTCTCGCGCGCGTAGTTGATGAGCACGGCGTCGGGCGCCAGCAGGTTAATCTGCTCGGAGCTGATCATGCCGATGGTGTCAGCCTTGCTGGGCACATGCACGGTGAGGTAGTCGCAGCCACGGCAGAGGTCCTCGAGCGTGCCCACGCGCTGCACCTCGCGGCTCAGCACCCACGCGTGCTCGACGGAAATGAACGGATCGTAGCCGTAGACGTCCATGCCCAGATCGACGCAGGCGTTGGCGACCTTGGAGCCCACGTTGCCCAGACCGATAACGCCGATGCGCTTGCCCTTGAGCTCGCGGCCCACAAAGGCCTTCTTGGCCTTCTCGGCGTCGACCTGGATCTCGGGGTCGTCGGCGTTGTCGCGCACCCAGTTCATCGACTGCACCACGCCGCGGCTCGAAAGCACCAGCATGCCCAGGACGAGCTCCTTGACGGCGTTGCTGTTGGCACCGGGGGAGTTAAAGACGACGACACCTTTCTTGGCGTACTCTTCGACGGGGATGTTGTTGACGCCGGCACCGCAGCGGGCGATGGCGCGGATGCCTTCGGGCAGCTCGTAGCCGTGCAGGTCGGTCGAGCGCATCAGGATCGCGTCGGCCTCCTCGGCGGTGCTTACAAACTCGTAGCCCTCGCCAAACTCGACTTTGCCGTCCTTGGTAATGTCGTCGATGGTTTTGATCTTGCGCATGGAAAACTCCTTAGCAGGTTTGTCTAAAAGAAGTGGTTTGAAGTGGCTGGTCGGCCCGCGTGTTGCGGGCTAGTTAGATCGCGGACTCAAACTATGCTGCGCTTCGAAGTCCTTCATGTACGTGGCCAGCGCTTGCACGTCCTCCATGGTGACGGCGTTGTACACGCTTGCGCGCATGCCGCCGACGAGGCGATGGCCCTTGACGTTTTGAATCTGGTGCTCGGCCGCGCCTGCAACAAAGGCCGCATCGAGCTCGGCGTCGCCGGTGCGGAAGGTGACGTTGGCGATGGAGCGGCTGTCGGCCTGCGTTGTGCCATGGAACAGCTCGCTGTGCTCGAGCAGGTCGTAGAGCAGATTGGCCTTGGCCCAGTTGCACTCGGCCATGGCGGCAAGTCCGCCGGTCTGCTCAACCCAACGGAACACCTTGCCGCACACGTAGATGCCAAAGGTGTTGGGCGTGTTGAGCATGGAGCCCTTGGCGGCCTGGGTCTTAAGGTCCATGTACTGCGGCGTCTGCGCAAAGGCGGGGCCTTCGGCGATCAGGTCGTCGCGCACGATAACCACGGTGACGCCCGCGGCGCCGGCGTTTTTCTGAGCGCCGGCGTAAATGAGCCCGTAGCGCTCAACGTCGAGCGGCTGCGACAGAAAGCAGCTCGAGACATCGGCGACCAGCGGCACGTCGCCGCAATTGGGCAGCTCGTGGAACATGGTGCCAAAGATGGTGTTGTTCTGGCAGATGTAGACGTAGTCGAGCCCGTCGCCCGCAGCCTCGGCGGCAATGCGCGCGCTGATGTCGGCCATGTCGGGAATGCGGTCGAAGTTGGTGTCCTCGGAGCTCGCGAGCAGCACGGCCTCGCCGTACTTGGTGGCCTCCTTGTACGCCTTGTTGGCGAAGTTGCCGGTCACGACGTAGCCGGCGCGGCCGCGGCGCATGAGGTTCATGGGGATGCCCGCAAACTGTAGCGTGGCGCCGCCCTGCAAAAACAGGACACGGTAGTTGTCGGGGATGCTCAGCAGGCGGCGCAGGGTTGCCTCGGCGTCGTCGATGATCTGCTGGTACATGCTAGATCGATGGCTCATCTCGAGCACGGACATGCCGCAACCGCGGTAGTCCATCATCTCGTCGGCGATCTCGGCGAGCACGCTTGTAGGCAGCGCGGCCGGGCCAGCTGAGAAGTTGTGCACACGTGCCATCTCTAGTTCCCCTTGTAGTCGTTTGAACGTTCGGGATACTTTAGCACAGTGGAGCGCCAGGCGCGACCGCATCACGGTAAAACTCGAGTGCGTCGCTATGATTTACAGGATGGTTACATGGGGGAGGGGTGCTTTACTCCTCAGGCAAATCCAAATCTGCGAGCGAAGGCATGAGGTTCTCTAGGCGCTTGATCTCTTCGCCGCAAATTAGCTACCTCCTGGTCACTACGACGCCAGCGTGGCGATGACGGCTTCGTCGCCGGCGTATATTAGGGTGTTGCCATCGGGGATGATCGTCTGGCCGTCGCGCTTGAGCATCACGACGATAAATGGGTGCTTGCCTTGCGGCACGTCGCGCAGGCGCTGGCCGGCCAGGCGACCGTGGGACGTCACGGTGACCTCGCGCAGTGTAACCTCGGCACGCTCTTCAAACGTCGGCGCGGCCATCACCAGCAGGTCACCTTCCTCGATGACGGTATCGCCGTTGGGCAGCACCGGGTGCGCACCGTCGCGCAGCACCAAGACCACCAGCATGTTCGTTGCGCTACCAATATCGGCGAGCGAGCGTCCGGCAAACGGATGTCCAGCGCCCACCTTGAGCTTTACAAACGACATGCCGTCCTCGTCGCGGTAGTCGTTAAAGGTGCGGCGCACGTCGCCGGTCGCATCGATCATATCGAGCTTCTTCGCCACCGCCGGCAGCAGCGAGCCCTGCACCATGATGCTCGACACGGCAATCACAAATACTAGGTCAAATAGGTCGTGTCCGCCGGGAACGCCGGTCACTACGGCAAAGAGACTAAAGACGACCGAAGCTGCTCCGCGCAGGCCCGCCCAGCTTACGAGCGCGACCTGGCGGGGATTCGTCTTAAAGGGCGCTAGGAGCACGCCGACGGCGATGGGGCGGCTCACGAAGAGCATGAACGCCATGAGTGCCAGGCCCGGCAGCAGCATCTGCGGCAGGCGTGCGGGCGTTACGAGCAGGCCGAGCAAGAAGAAGATCGTCATCTCGGCCATCTCGGTGAGGGTGTCAAAGAAGTGCGCCATCTCGACTTTGCCGGTGATGTCGCTGGCACCCAGTACAATGCCTGCCAGGTATACAGCCAAAAAGCCGTTGCCGTCCAGATAGCTTGGTAGCGCGTAGGCGACGATCGCCACGGCGAACAAAAAGATGGTCTGCGCGCCCTCGGCCGTTGCGTGTGCGCGTTCAATCAGGCGGCCCGCCGCCCAGCCGATGGCAAGGCCCAGGCCCGTGCCCAGGATAATCTGCTTGGCCAGCAGTGCGGGAATGTTGATGTCGCCGCCGGCCGCGAGTGTGGCGAGCACGGCAGTGAGCATGTAGGCGACGGGGTCGTTGGAGCCCGATTCGACCTCGAGCAGCGAGTCGGTGCCGCCCCTCAGCGAAAGGTTGTGCTCGCGCAGCACGCTAAAGACGCTGGCCGCGTCGGTGGATGCCACGACCGATCCCAGCAGCAGGCCGCCGATCCAGTCGAAGCCCAGCACAAAGTGGGCGAACGCGCCGGTGATGCCTGCGGTGATGACGACGCCGAGCGTGCTCAGCAACACCGCGGGCACGGAGACGGGTTTGGCACGGTCGATATTGGTGTTAAAGCCGCCGTAGAACATGATGAACAGCAGCGCCGTGCTGCAGACGGTTTCGGTGAGCGCGTAGTCGCTAAAGTCGATGTGCGCCGGGCCGTTGACGCCCAACAGCATGCCGAGCGCGATAAAGATGAGCAGGGTGGGGAAGGGGAGTTTTTTGCCGACGGGTTTGATGGTCAGGCACAGAATAATAACGAGGCCGATAAAGAGAAGGATCTGGTTCATAGGGAGTGTCCGCTCCTGGGTGGTTGGCGTGGCACGGTCAGTTGTCTGCGGTTATTTGTACCCAAAGATGGTGGGTTTATGGGGTTGGATTGCGGGCGTGCGCGATATCGTCATAGACGGCTGCCGTCTTTGCCTCTGCTCGGAAACCCTTTCCAGCTTTATTGCAACGGAGTACAATGGGTAACGTTTAAGTTCAACTTGAAGTTTTAGTTGCGGCACCGGGCTTCGGCCGCAATGCAAGGAGAGGCGTACCATGGCGATCTATGTGACATCTGATGCTCACGGGCACGTGCGTGCGCTTGACGAGGCCCTGTCTAAGATCTCGTTGACGTCCGACGACACGCTGTACGTGCTGGGCGACATGATCGATCGCGGGCCCGATCCGGTCGGCGTTATTAAGCTCGTGCGCTCGCTGCCCAACGCCCGCGTGCTCAAGGGCAATCACGAGCAGATCATGCTCGATGCCATCATTGGCCAGGATCCGCTCGATGCCGAGACCTGGGATATCAACGGTGGCTGGACGACGCGTGAGCAGCTCAACGACATGGAATATGAGGCATACGAGGAGCTCGTGCGATGGATGGCCGCGCTGCCGCTCTACGCGGTGGTCGAGACTGCCGAGCGGCCGTACCTGCTGGTGCACGCCGGCATTCAGACCGAGGCGGCGCGTGCGTTTTTGCTTGAGCATGGTGTCGATTGCGGCGACGGCAGGGGAGCGGTCGATGCCGATTGCGAGCTGTTGCAGCAGATGCTCGCGGTGCAGTCGTCCGATGACCTGCTATGGATTCGTCACGGCTATTGGGATGCGCCGACCGGGCTGCTTTCTACCGAGGGCAAGGGCCCGGTCGTGGTGAGCGGCCACACGCCCACGGTATCGCTTGGGCGCTATTGCGAGGTCGGTGGTCTGGCGGGGCTCGATGAGGAATCGGGACGAGGGCAGATCGTGCGCTTGGGCGGCGAGGACACTGCCGGCGTGCCCGATCGCATCGACATCGACTGTGCTGCCGCCACCGGCTCCGAGTTCGGTCGCGTGGGCATCCTGCGCCTGGACGACGGGGCGGAGTTCTACGCAAACATTCTTCCTGGCGAGTAATTAGCTGCCCCCACGCTGCAATTAGGCGCCGTACGGATTCCGGTCCCTCTCTATGCGTTGGCGGATGCGGCGGTACTCGAAAATCAACAGTACCAGCAGTAGGGCCATGATGGCTAGGTAGCTCACGACGGCGCCCATCAGGCCGAGCAGATTGATTAGAATCACCGGCAGCACCACGCTTACGGCGAAGCAGATCAGGTAGATCTTGGTGACGTCTCCAGCGTGGCGTAGCACCGTGATGATGGCGTAGATAAAGTCGATGGCCGCGGTGACGCCGCCGGCGACGACCATCAGCAACGCCAGCGTACGGTAGCGCTCAAAGCTGAGACCGTACATAAAGCTCATGAGGGGGATGCCGGGACCTGCCATAAATGCGGCGCACATGCCGGTGATGACCACGATCAGCGCCATAACGGCAACAATAATCAGGTCAAAGCGACGACGCTTGCGAGGATTAGCCCAAATGCTCGACAAGCGCAGGAGCTGCGGTTTATAGATAAATCCAATGCTCAGCAAAATAGCCTGCGCAGGAAAGAACAGGGCATTAAAGTACAGCTGGTATTTGTAGGCCAGTGTTCCTTCCATCACAAACTTGGGCATGCTCTCGATAAGATTGAACAGGAATAGCGCGCCAAAGAGTGGGGCGCACTGGACAAACAGGTGGCCGACCTCGCGCAGGCTCACGCGGCGCGATTTTTCGGTCTCGAGCAGGGCGAGCGGCGCGGTGACCAGCACGAGCGAGACGATCGCGGTAACACCCATAGCCATGGTCGCGATGGGCATGCTGCGCGTGAGGAACAGCGCCACGCTGAAGACCGCGATGACGCCGACGGAGCGTAGCGTTTGACTCATTCCAGCCAAGTAGAGCTTGTCGGCCTGCTGCAGGCGGCCTTCGTACACGTCGGCGACGCCGTCGATGACCTTATACAGGTAGACGCCCAGGCCGATCGTCGCCATTTGCGCGTCATAGCTGCGGGCGCTGCTGTACATGAGGCCGAAGCCTAGGGCGAGCGCTCCGCAGATCCAACGATTGAGCTGATAGGAGGCGAAGGACGTCTTTTCGTCGATGTCCGAGACCTGGAAATTGCGCACGCCGTAGTTGCACGCGATCATAATGAGCGTGCCGGCGACAAAGGCGATGGAGAACTTGCCGGCTTCTTCGGCGCCCACGAGCTGCGTAGACACGATAGTGAGCAGCGGAAACGCCAAGCCCCACACGGCGGTGCCGAGGGTGTTCCAAAGGTAATCGCGGCGGGTGGCGTGCTCCTCGTATTCCGCTTCCTGCATGGAGAAGCCGCCGCCGTAGACGGCGCCGAGCAGACGGTTCCACCAAGCGTTGACCATGTGGCGTACGGGGCCGGGCTCTCGATCGCGCTCGCGCCGGTGACGTGTGACTTGGTTGCTATCGGGCCCGCCGGCGTTGCGTTGGCTCAGCTCCTGGATGCGAGCGAGCTCCTCAGCGGTGTGCGAGGCGGGGAACAGGCCGTTCTCGATGCGACCGCCCTGGGCCTTCGCGGCGCCATCTTTCGATGCAGCGGGGTTGGAGATGCCGTTGCGGCGGGCGATGGCACGGCGAATGCTATCGAGGGGCGTGATGCTCAAAGCGGGGTCCTTTCTATTGCTGCGCTCTAGTATAGACACCGCGGTGTTCGCTCGTGTTTTTGAACAGGTTGTTCGATAATTTCGGCGGCGCCATTCGGTAGTCGGCACTTTGGGAACGTCCCTAAGTGCCGGCATCCGGGGACACTCCTTGAATGTTGCCTGTTCAAGAGTGTCCCCAACGACTAGTCGTTCTTGGTTGTTGCCTGTTCAAGAGTGTCCCCAACGACTAGTCGTTTAAGAACGTCCCCAATGACTAGGCCGCTTGCCTGCGATTTTTGACCGTTGGGCGGGCTTGCCGCCCTTGCCGCAAAAACGTTTTTGCATATCGGGTACAACGGGCTTTACGTGAGTAAAGTGCGCGCCGCGTCCACGTGTCGCGTTTTTAAAGGAGGCCCCATGCCTGGTGTTACCCCTGCAGAAGTTTTGTCCAACTTTGGTATTACGCTCGTTGAAGATCCCGCCGAGAATCAGCCCCGTCTGCTGGTCGATCTACCCGCCGCGGAGCTCGTCGAGCACGCTATCCGCCGCGAAGAAGGCCGCATGGCATCCAACGGCGCGCTGGTGATCGAGACGGGGGAGCGTACCGGCCGTTCCCCCAATGACCGCTTTATCGTTGACACCCCCGATGTTCACGACAAGATTGCCTGGGGCGCGGTCAACCGCCCGCTGTCCGTCGAGAGCTATGAGGCCATCAAGGCCGGCATCGTCGACTATCTCAACGAGCGCGACGTGTTCGTCACGCGCGGCATGGCGGGCGCCGACCGCAACCATACGCGTCGCCTGCTCGTTGCCTGCGAGCGTGCCAGCCAGGCACTCTTTATTAAGCAGATGCTCGCCCGCCCGCTCGCTCGCGAAATCGCGCGCACCGGCGAGCCCGACTTTTGCGTGCTCGCAGCGCCCGGTTACCAGTGCGACCCTGCCATCAAGGGCCTCAACTCCAGCGCTGCCGTGGTCATCAACTTCCAGGAACGCGTGATTCTGGTCGCCAGCACCGGCTACTCCGGCGAGATTAAAAAGTCGATTTTTAGCGTCATGAACTATCTGCTGCCCGTCGAGGACGACGTGCTGCCCATGCACTGCTCGGCCAGCATGGATCCCGTCACGCACGAGACCGCCGTGTTCTTTGGCCTGTCCGGCACCGGCAAGACCACGCTTTCGGCCAATCCCACGCGCCTGCTGATCGGCGACGACGAGCACGGCTGGTCCGACATGGGCATCTTCAACATCGAGGGCGGCTGCTACGCCAAATGCGAGGGCCTGGACGCCTTCCACGAGCCCGAGATCTTCAACGCTGTCCGCTTTGGCGCGATCTGCGAAAACGTGGTGCTCGACGAGAACCGCAAGCCAAACTACGATGACATCTCGATCACGCACAACACGCGCGTGGCCTATCCCGTGGAGCACATTCCTAACGCGTGGACTAAGGGCATGGGCACCACTCCGAGTGTCGTGCTGTTCCTGACTTGCGACGCTTTTGGCGTGCTGCCGCCCATCTCGCGTCTGACGGCCGACGCCGCCATGTACCACTTTGTGACGGGCTTTACGGCTAAGATTCCCGGCACCGAGGTCGGCGTCACCGAGCCCACGCCCACGTTCTCTTCGCTGTTCGGCGAGCCGTTTATGCCACTCGACCCCATGGTTTACGCCAAGATGCTCGGCGAGCGCATTGCCGACGGCCGCACGCGCGTGTACCTGGTCAACACCGGCTGGATCGGCGGCGGCTACGGCGTAGGCCATCGCATCGAGCTGGCCTACACGCGCTCGCTGGTTGCGCGCGCCCTCGACGGTACCATCGAGGACAGCGAGTTCGTGCACGACGACATCTTTAACGTCGACATTCCCACCACGTGCCACGGTGTGCCCGACGGCATCCTGGTGCCGCGCCGGTACTGGCAGAGCACCGCTCGTTACGACGAGGCTGCACACAACCTGGCCGTGATGTTCGAGGAGAACTTCGAGAAGAAGTACTCGCACCTGCCCGAGTCCGTCAAGGCCGCCGGTCCGCACGCTCAAGTACACGCCGACGCCCGTCATCGCGGCCGCGGGCTGCTGGGACTTCGCCACTAGCTTCGCCGTGAGTCCATATCAACCACAAAGGGGACAGGCACCTTTGTGGTGGTTTTGCTCGCGTGGATGACTCGGGTTACAATACGCCTGACATATCGTCCCCTTCTCCGGATGGGGACAGCGCAAGCGTTCTTGTGACGGCACCGTAGGACTTTGAAGGTGGCCGTCGTGAGGGCGCTTTTTGTTTAGGCGCCCTCGCTCGGGCGCGCACGATGAAGGGAGCACGTATGAAGGGCTTTATTGCTGAGGATTCATTCTGGGAGCTGTTTCCGCAGGCAGCGGTCGGTGTGGTGGTCGTAAAGGGCATGAAGCCCGCGGCTCAGATTCCCCAGGAGGACGTGGATGCGATCGCCGCGTTGCTCGACCGCGCCAATATCGATGCGGAGCGTCATCTGACCAGCGATACTATCAGCGAGAACGCACCGGTCAAAGCATGGCGCGAGGCCTACCGTCTGTTCAAGACCAAAAAGGGCGCCCGCTGCTCGATCGAGAATTTGCTCAAGCGCGTGCTCAAGGGCAAGCCGGTCGGTCATATCACACCGGCGGTGGACATCTACAACACGGTGTCGCTGACCTACGCGCTGCCCGTTGGCGGCGAGGACCTGCGCGCTATCGAGGGTAATCTGCGCCTGGCGGTTACTGATGGCGGCGACGCATTCCTGCCGCTTGGCGAGGAGGCGGACGATCCGACGTTGCCTGGAGAGCTCGCCTACATCGATGATGCGGGCGCCGTGTGCCGCTGCTGGAACTGGCGCGACGGCGTTCGAACGGCTCTGTCCGATGATTCGGCCGATGCGTTCCTGGCGATTGAGTGCGTGGAGCCCGAGCGGATGGGGGATTGCCAGGCAGCGATCGATCGCTTAGCCGAACTGCTTGAGCGCTATCTGGGAGCGACGGTTGTCGTTAAGACACTTGTGACCCGCGACAATCCCTGTGTGGAGCTGTAGCGGCGTCTGCGGATCATGTTCGCCGGTCAAAACCACCACAAAGGTACCTGTCCTTTGTGGTGGTTTTTATGTTGATGGGTCAACAAATAGGTCGTGCAGGGCTGGCGGCCGCTGGGTACGGCTAAGATGTTTACCCGTTAGCATTATGCAAGCGAAAGGCGGTCGTCTCCCATGCAGCAGAGCGATGAGACACGTTTCGAGGACTTTGTCGGACTGATCAGCGGGCTCTACAAGGAGATCCAGCGCATTAAGACATCCGAGGGCGCAAGGCTGGGCCTCAAGGGCTCCGACGTTATGTGCCTGTACTATCTTGAGCGCAGCAAGGACGGCCTGACTGGCGCCGACCTGGCTCGCATGGCAGGCGTGACCCGCGCCGCCGTCTCGCGTACGCTCGCGCATCTGGAGGAGGGTGGCTACGTCGAGGTCGATGATTCGGGCGATGCCGCCGTTAAGTATCGTGCTCCGGTGCGCCTGACCGCTCTGGGCGGCGAGAGCATGAGCGAGGCGGACCGCATCATTCGCGAGGTGCTCGATACCACCGGTAAGGCTATGGGTGTGGAGCAGCGCGAGCAGATGTATGCGTCGCTGCGCACGATTCTCAACACCCTGCGCGAGATCTAAGGCCGCCAAGGCATTTGCTTCCAATCAACAACTTAACAACTGCATAGTCCCGTTTGAGCGCGTATGCCGTGTCGGGGCATTGCTGTCAAAATTCCCCGCGAGAGGTCCGCGAAAGAAAGGATTCGCTATGTCCATTCGTATTATTACCGATTCCGCGAGCGATATGTCGCCGGCTGAGCATCCCGCTCTGCGTGTTCTGCCGCTGTCCGTCACCTTTGGCACCGATGTGTACATGGATGGCGTCGACATCGATCACCAGCGCTTTTACGAGATGCTCGTGGAGCGCGATGAGCTGCCCAAGACCGGCCAGGTCAACCCGTACGCGTTTTCGCAGGCTATTGCCGAGGCGCGAGAGGCCGGCGATGAGGCTGTGATTATTACCGTGGGCGCTAAGCTTTCGGGCACCAATCAGAGTGCCCGTACCGCACTTGCCGAGGCGCCGGGCGGCGACGTGTACGTGGTGGATAGCAATAACGTCACTCTGGGCGAGCGTATCCTGGTCGAGTATGCGCTGCGCTTGGTGGACGAGGGCCGCAGTGCGGCTCAGATCGCGGCGGCCGTCGAGGCCGTCCGTGACCGCGTGGTCGTCATCGGCCTGCTCGAGACGCTGGAGTACCTGGTGCGCGGCGGTCGTCTGTCTGCTGCGGCCGGCGCCGTGGGTACGCTGCTCAACGTAAAGCCCGTGGTGGCTGTCGAGGACGGTCTGATCGTGCAACTGGGCAAGGCGCGCGGTTCCAAGAACGGCCGCAACCTGCTGAACCAAAAGGTCGAAAAAGCGGGCGGTATCGACTTTTCCATGCCGCTGGCGCTGGGCTATACGGGCCTTTCGGATGCGGTGCTCAAGAAGTATGTCGAGGACAGCGCGGCACTGTGGGCTGGCCACACCGAGGGCGAACTGCCCGTTCACACCATCGGCGCCACCATCGGCACCCACGTAGGCCCCGGTGCCGTCGCCGTAGCCTTCTTCCAGCCCGCCAACTAACCGACCTGCCATAAACCACCACAAAGGGGACACAGGCACCTTTGTGGTGGTTTATGCTTTTCCGGGTGGAAGGGAGCGAGCAATGGCGTCTGAGGGCTTTTTTGAACGGGTGTACGAGGTGGTCGAGCAGATCCCCGAGGGGATGGTCGCCACGTATGGTCAGGTGGCGCTGCTTGCCGGTCGCCCACGAAGTGCGCGGTACGTGGGGTATGCCCTGCATAGCAATCCGCGCCCCGGCGAGATTCCCTGTCACCGCGTGGTGTTTGCCGACGGCCGTATCTGTGAGGGCTTTGCCTTTGGCGGGCCCGATGCTCAGCGCGAGCTCTTAATGGGGGAGGGCGTGACGTTTGCCGATCCCATGCATGTTGATCTGGCCGCCTGTCGTTGGC
Source organism: uncultured Collinsella sp. (assembly GCA_902491345.1). Lineage (GTDB taxonomy): Bacteria > Actinomycetota > Coriobacteriia > Coriobacteriales > Coriobacteriaceae > Collinsella. The sequence goes on along the minus strand of CABUHI010000001.1, from coordinate 4,383 downwards.
CTGCCGGGCTTTAGCGGCGGGCTTCGTCAAAACCACCACAGAGGTGCCCGTCCCCTTTGTGGTGGTTTTCCGTTGCAGGTTTACCGGAGCTAACTTATGGAGAAGGTATGGCGGCGCATATTGACGCTAGAAAGTAAACCACGGTGAACTATATTGGTTTCAGCAACGGAGCAGGCAATAGGCGATGAAAAAGCCTGCCCTGTTGAGTTTGATTCGCATTCCTCCCCTCTGTGCGATTCAACGGTGTACTTCGGGAACAGGCCCGCTGGCAACTAACTGCCGGCGGGCCTGTTCCTGTTTGTCGGGGGAGTGCGATGGACGGAGCCGAAGCGGTCCGGCTCCAAAAAAGGCGGACGCCGTAGCGCCCGCCCTATAGCAATCGAAAGCTCAAGCCAGCAGATCGGTCTAGTACACCATGCCCATGGCATCCTGAACCTCTGCCAGGGTCTGCTCGGCGATCTCGTTAGCACGACGGTTGCCCTCGTGCAGGACGTCCTTCACATAGTCCAGATCGTTTTCGTAGCGCTGGCGACGCTCGCGAATCGGTGCGAAGTACTCGTTGACGGCCTCGGTCACGTACTTCTTGAGCTGGCCGGAGCCGCCCATGCCAATCTCCTCGGCAATTTCGACCTCGGAGCGACCGGTGCAGATGGCGGCCGTCGAAAGCAAACCGGACACGCCGGGGCGGTTCTCGGGATCGAACGTGATCATGCGCTCAGAGTCGGTCTGGCTCTTCTTGATGCGCTTGGCCGTCTCCTCGGCGGTCATCGAGATGTTGATGGCGTTGCCGTAGCTCTTGCTCATCTTGCGGCCGTCCAGGCCGGGCAGCAGCGGGGTCTCGGACAGCAGTGCATCGACCTCGGGGAACACCTTGCCGTAGCGGTTGTTAAAGCGGCGGGCGATGGTGCGGGTGAGCTCGATGTGCGGCAGCTGGTCGCGACCGACGGGCACCACATTGCCCTTGCAGAACAGGATGTCGCAGGCCTGATGCACCGGGTAGGTGAGCAGAAGGCCGGTGAGCTCGTGGCCCGAGGCCTCCATCTCGGCCTTTACCGTGGGGTTGCGCGCCAGCTCGGCCTCAGACACCAGTGACAGGAACGGCAGCATGAGCTGGTTGGCTGCGGGCACGGCGGAGTGCGCGTAGATCATGGTCTTGTCGGGGTCGATACCGCAGGCAAGGTAGTCCATGACCATGTTGTACACGTTGTCCTGGATGTGCTCGGTCGTGTCGCGATCGGTGATGACCTGGTAGTCGGCGATGAGCACGTTGGTCTTGGCGCCCATGTTCTGCAGCTCAACACGGCCCTTGAGGGTGCCGAAGTAGTGGCCCAGGTGCAGACGGCCGGTGGGGCGGTCGCCGGTGAGCATGGTGAACTTCTCGGGCGTCTTGGCCAGGCCCTCGCGAATGGCGTTGCTCTTTTGCAGCGCGACTTCGTAGCTGTTCTCGTTTGGCATGATTGCTCCTAACGTATGTTCATGGGTCAAGATGATAACGCGTTTATTGGAGGGGCGGTGCGTAAGTAGGCGAGGGGCGGGAGAGGGACGCGCGTGGTGCGGTATGTGCGATGGGTGCGGCGCGGCCGCGCTTGGCTAACGGTGCCTTGGCACATCCTCGGCAGCTTGCCCTAGAGCTTGTGGTGGCGCTCTTCTTTGCGCTCCTCGGCTGCCTGCTCCTCCTGCTTAAAGGCGGGGTCGTCGGGGGTGACGAGCTCGTCCTCGTGCGTACGCTTGTTGTAATGGTGGCGCAGCACGGGTTCAAACAGGTGCAGGTGCTTGGCGAAGGCCGCCGAGCCAATGGCGAGCACGGTAAAGATGAGCACACGCATGGGCACCTCGACCTGGTTAATCGCGGCGGCGCCGGCCGAAAGCATGATGCACCAGGCATAGATGAGCAGCACGGCCTGTTTTTGGTTGTAGCCTTCTTGGATCAGGCGGTGGTGGATGTGGCCCTTGTCGGCCTGTCCGATGCTAATGTGGGCACGCTTGCGGCGCACAATGGCGCTAAACGTGTCAATGACGGGCACGCCGGCAACGATGAGCGGGATGATAAGCGAGGTGAGTGCGGCGGTGCGGCTCACGTTGAGCAGCGAGATGGAGCCCAGCGCAAAGCCCAGCAGCAGCGATCCCGAGTCGCCCAAGAAAATGCTTGCGGGGTTGAAGTTGTAGTGCAAAAAGGCCAGACAGGCGCCAAAGAGCGCAATAGAGAGCGCGGCGGCGTCGATGCGGCCCGAGAGCACGGCCATCGAAAACATGGTGAACGACGCGATGCCGCAGATGCCCGTGGCCAAGCCGTCGAGGCCGTCGATGAGGTTAATGATGTTGGTGAATGCCACCAGGTAGATCACGGTGATGGGGTAGGCGAGCCATCCGAGCATGATTTCGCCGGGGGCAAACGGGTTGACGATGACGCCGATTTTTAGGCCGCCGATACAGGCGATAAGCGCGGCGAGGACCTGTCCGGCCAGCTTTTGCTTGGGCTTGAGCTGGAAGACGTCGTCGATAGCGCCGGTCGCAAAGATGACGGTAAAGGAGAGCGCCAGCATGGGATAGCTAATGTGAAGGCGCGGGTGCGGCACCAGGACGGGTGGCCAGCCTAGGTGCCAGGTGCCTAGGATTTGCACAATGCAGGCAACGACCAGGCCCAAAAACACCGCCGTTCCGCCCAAACGCGGGATGGGCTTGGTGTTGATGCGGCGCTTAGAAGGATAGTCGACGGCATCGAGCTTAATTGCCAAGCGCTTGACCAGGGGCACCGCGAGGAAGGTCGTGATAAAGGCCGCCGCTGCCACGCATAGATACGGTATGTAGCTCGGGGATGAAGCCATGAATCTAAAAACCGCCAAGCGTCGAAGGAAAAGGTCAGAAGAACGCCATGCGCAAAGGGCATAGCCGAACCATAATACTCGACCAAGGGGGGTGCATGTAATTGCACGCAGCGATAATCACGCGCTTACCAGATATTGGGATGTTGTCGATGGCTTGTCGGGATGCCGGCGGGGATCCATATGGACTTTATGGTGATTTTCGGCAAAAGAAAACCACCCCCCACGTTACGAAAATGAACCCACCTAAAACAGGTGGGTGCCCTCATCGACTGTTCCAGCGTCCTTAACAACGAAGGATACCTGTACTAGGTACGACTGTGTGGGCTCCCTAAATAAACGCGACGGTTCACCCAGTTGCTCCGCGGGGGGCGGAATACCTACATCATAAAGCGGCACTTTATCGATTCCAGTCTTGACATTACAAAAATCGTGTCGGACGATTACGGCGCCTTAGGGACGGAGCCGTCTACGCGGCCTGGTCCTTTACGTTTGAGCTGCTGAATCGTTGTTTTGGAGCATGTTTTTATGCCGACGTCGTTGACCGAACTTTTTTCGCCCGCCTGCCATTTGTGTCCGCGCCGTTGCGGTGCGGCGCGCGATGAGGGCGCGCGCGGCGTATGCGGTGCTAACGACACACTCAGGGTGGCCCGCGCGGCGCTTCATATGTGGGAGGAGCCGCCTATCTCGGGCGAGGCCGGTTCGGGCACGATCTTCTTTAGCGGCTGCTCGCTCAAATGTATCTACTGCCAGAACCACGAGATCTCGACCGGCAATTTTGGCCTTGAGATTTCGCCTGAGCGCCTGGTCGAGATTATGCTGGAACTGCAGGACCAGGGTGCCAACAACATCAATTTGGTGACGGCGACGCACTATGCGCACCTGTTGCCTGCCGCGATTGCTGCGGCGCGGACGCGCGGGCTGGTCATCCCGATCGTCTACAACACGAGTGGCTACGAGCGCGCGAGTGCCGTGGCGGCGCTGGGCGACCTGGTCGATGTGTGGCTCACCGACTTTAAATATGCCGATGCCGGGCTTGCGCAGTCGCTTTCTCATATTAAGGACTACCCGCGCGTGGCCGTGTCGGGTCTGGCCCAGATGGCGCGCGAGATCGATCGCCGCGGGGGGGAGCTGGTGGATGAGGGCGGGCTCATGAAGCGCGGCATCATCGTGCGCCACCTGGTGCTGCCGGGGCATGCGGATGACTCGTGCCGCGTGTTAGACCTGGTGTGGCAGACGGTGGGCGACGTGCCGATCTCGGTCATGAACCAGTACACGCCCAATGCACTCATGCGCGAGCAGGGCGGCGACCTGGCGCGCGCCGTGACGCGCGAGGAGTACGAGCAGGTACTCGACCATGCCGACGACCTGGGCTTTACGACGATGTTTTGGCAAGAGGGCGGCGCGGTAGACGAGAGCTTTACCCCAGCGTTCGACACCACCGGCGTCCTCACCAGCGCAAAGTAGTGCGTTCGCCGATGATTTTTCTGGGACGGGGATTAAAAAAGGCTCTGTTAGACCAGGATTGACATACATGTGTCCCCACGGTGCCATATCGTTG